>JBPOFN010000012.1:0-113263 GCA_051251725.1 Thalassotalea sp.
TGTGAGAACTTTTATATTACCCACATTTTCGGATGTGGGGGAGTCCAATTATCTATTAGTAGGAAAAACACGGTTTTTTTATTCCCGATAAAAACCAAGTACCTGCATCCATGCAGGCAACGCTGATAGGCGCTAAAATAGCATTATTGAGTAAGATAGCTTAAACCGAATTCAGGTTACATAGGTAAAGACAGCCAGTATTTAATTGCTAATGCTTACACTAAAATCAAGTCACTGCAAAAATTAAACGCCACGACGCCAGCGACAGATCTGCATTTAAAACTTAAATCATTATTTCGTTTTTTAGTATTTCTCAGCGCGCATATAGAAAATAGAGCGCTCAAGAAAAAGCCCCAAAAATCAATTAAATAAATAAAGAAACGTCTTAATAATTACAGCAAACGATTATGGCTAAAAGCTGCTCGTTAATAAAAGCAAAAACAAAGCACAACAAACACTGTATATAAAAACAGTTTTGTACTATTATCCCTATTAGTGTTTATTCGTTTTTGCTTGGAAGTCAATTTGAAGCTTTATATTGCTGAAAAACCTAGCCTCGGCAAAGCCATTGCTGAAGCATTACCTAAACCCTTAAAAAGCCACAAAGGTTATATTGAGGCCAGTAATGGTGACTTAGTCAGTTGGTGTATTGGCCATATTCTTGAGCAAGCAAACCCTGAACATTATCAGCCTGAATTTAAACGATGGCGGCTCGAACACTTACCTATCATTCCTAAAACTTGGCAGCTTAAACCTAAATATCAAACCCGCAGCCAAATTACGATACTGCGAACCTTGGTAAAAAAAGCCAGTGAAATAATTCATGCCGGCGATCCAGATCGTGAAGGTCAATTATTAGTTGACGAAGTCATTGATTATTTAAAAGTCAGCCAAACGAAAAAAGCTAATATAAAACGCTTACTGATCAGCGATTTGAATTTATCAGCCGTTAAAAAATCATTAACACAATTAAAAAACAATCAAGATTTTATGCCGCTTTCCATCTCGGCACTGGCACGCTCTCGAGCAGATTGGCTTTATGGTATTAATATTACTCGCGCTTATACCTTACAAGGCCAAAAAGCAGGGTTTAATGGCGTGTTATCTGTTGGCCGAGTGCAAACACCAATTCTTGCTTTAGTGGTTAAACGTGATGAAGAAATCAGCCACTTTCAACCAACAGACTATTTTGAAGTATTAGCTCATATTACTGTTGCTGACACCCCAGCCAAACAGCAACCACAAAGCTTTAGTGCTAAATGGCAACCCAGTGAAGCCTGTGCGCCTTATATGGATGAACATGGCCATGTGTTAAATAAAGCCTTAGCGGAAAATGTAATTGCCCGTATTAAGCAGCAACCCGCATTAGTTGAAAAAGCTTTATATCAAGACAAAAAACAGCCTGCACCGCTGCCTTATAGTTTATCGTCATTGCAAATTGATGCCGCTAAACAGTTTTCAATGAATGCCAAATTGGTCTTAGATGTTTGCCAAGCACTCTATGAAAAACATAAATTAATTACTTACCCGCGCTCTGATTGTCGCTACTTGCCAGTTGATCATTTTAAACAAGCTAAAACCCTGATTGATAATATTGCCAAGAGTGACTTACCTTTAGCGAAACTTGCCCAACAAGCAGATCATCGTTTAAAAAGTAAAGCGTGGAATAATAGTAAAATAACGGCTCATCATGCCATTATTCCAACGGAAAAATCTCCGAACAAAAGTAACCTCAATCCCTTTGAGAAAAATGTATATTCATTAATTTCCCGTCAATATTTAGCGCAGTTTTTTCCGGCTAATTTATTTCAGCAGCAAGAAATTAGCTTGTTGATCGCCGGCGGTACTTTTATCGCCCGAGCAAAAACCGAACAAGAGCAAGGCTGGAAGGCGCTTTTTCAATCGACGGCGGCCGCGAAAGAAAAACAGTTCGACCATAATGACAAGAGCTTACCTAAGCTAAAAAAAGGGGATAGTTTACACTGTGAAAAAGGGGAATTATTAGCCAAAACCACCCAGCCACCAAAAGCCTTTACAGACGCAACTTTATTAGCGGCATTAACAGGCATCGCGCGGTTTGTTAAAAGCCCTGAGATTAAAAAAATTCTCAAAGAAACAGATGGCTTAGGAACAGAAGCGACACGAGCAGGCATTATTGAATTATTATTTAAACGTAGCTATTTGAAGCGTACAGGTAAACAAATTCAGGCAACAGATATTGGTAAAGCCTTAATTAAAGCCTTGCCTGAGCAAGCGAGTTTGCCCGATATGACGGCTAATTGGGAGGCGATGTTAAATAATATTTGTAATAAAACGATGTCTTATCAAAATTTTATGCAGCCACTGACTGAAACGATTACCGATATGATAGCTCAGTCACAACAGCAAAATTTTCAACATTTGCCTAAAATGCCATTTAAAGCGAAAAGAAAACGTAAAAGCTACCCAAGTAAAAAAACAGCCACCGCTTGATAAGTGGCTAGAAACCTGAATTCGGTTTAAGCTATTTTACTCAATAATGCTATTTTAGCGCCTATCTGCGTTGCCTGCATGGATAATGGTACTTGGTTTTTATCGGGAATAAAAAAAACGTGGTTTTCCTACTAATTAGCCAGCTATTAGTGCGAAAAAACGCCTTGATATCCACTTAAATTTCATCATCGAGTCTAAGATAAACTAGGTGAAAAAAAATAAATACGCAGATTATTTAAATTATTTTTTATAAATCAAACTGTTACACCCCCCATTAAACCGAGTCAGGTTAGTAAGTTATTTTTAGTGTAATAACAGGCTATTACTTTAGGGTTTTGCTTGTTAAATTTTAGCGCAAAAACTTAATGTTCATGTAAAACGTAATGCGCTAACAATTACAACTTCACTATTCGTTTTTTACCTAACGACATCGCTAAGTTATTATCGTAATAGGCAGCTTCATTGATAAAGTGCGGATAAGCGGTGTAATCCCCTTGATAGGTAATTTCACTACCATCAAAAAGGGTAAATATTGGGTCGCCTTTTTTAAGCGCTTTGAAGTCATTATCTTGCACATTTTTATGTACCATACCAATGCGTTCACCCTGCTCGTTTTCTGGTAACTTAATACTTTCTACCCAATAAAACGCTTCATATTCACTTGGTAAGTTTGGGATTTTACCTTTATTAGACAAATCGATAAAATCTAAAACATGTTTGGTCATCTCATCCATTTGATCCAAAACATCTTGGCGGATCACTGATTGCGGCTGCGGACCAATTTCAATGATCACCCCATGTGGTGCGATAGAGCAAAGAAAATAATGCTGTTCAACTGGCTTTTGATCTTCAAAGATCACAATTGCTTCAGGCATTTGCTGTAAAACATAAGCGCCTAATTTTTTATTAAAGTCATCAGACTGAATTAAAATTAACGTCGGTCCCATATTACTAGTGGTGTTGTGCAAATCGATAATAAAATCAGTACGTGAATTGCCTTTGGGACCAAGCTGAGAATTAATCGCTTTAGCGCGGCTTTGCTCGTAATTAGCTAAGTCATTATCCGCTAATTTATTCGCGGTAAATTGACGATTTAAATCACAATCGATATAGCGTTTATTTTCGCCAAAGGCTTTCGGGTTCGCAAATACCATTTCTGTTGCAAAGCTTTCACGAGCAACCAAGTCAGGCGCTTCCTGCCATTTTTTTAATAAATAAATACCGCTAAATTCATTGCCATGGGTACCACCAACAACGGCGACCTGTTTAAAATTACTCATTCATTGCTACTCACATTCTAATACTCGTATTAGTGTACTATTTTTCAGGAAAGCTGCTAGCCTAAGATGTTATAAATTATATAAAACTTGTAATAATTTATTGAAATGCCATTATTTAATAGTGACCTTAGATTTACAGGACGAACAAAAATAAGTACGATAAAATTTAACTTTTTGCCTTATTATGACATGTTCAAATAATATGATAACAATATGCTAAATGTTGATGACAAAGTATTAGCGGATATCAGCAAAGGTTTTGCCATTCCCGCGCGACCGGAGTTATTGCTGAAATTGCAAGAACTTATGGCGGATAACGAGCCCAGTTTAACGGATATTGCTAACGCTATTACAAAAGATGTCGCTATGTCTGCGACTATTATCAAAACCATCAACTCTCCCCTTTACGGTTTAGCACGTACCATTTCTGATATTAAAAAGTCGGTTAATTATATTGGCTTACAGGGCATCTACTCATTAGTTACCAGCATTTTATTAAAACGCGAGTTTAGTAAAGGCAACGAGCAAGTTTTTGATAAATTTTGGCACGATGCTGCCAATATCGCCAATGCCATGGTCTTTATCGGCAAACACATCCGCGCACAAAGTAGTGCAGAAAAATTATTCAGCATAGGTTTATTTCACGACTGCGGCATTCCGGTCTTGACGTTAAAGTATGATAATTATGCTGATGTTTTAACTCTAGCTGAAAAAACGCCCAGTAAAACATTGCCTGAAATAGAAGAACGTATCTACCAGGTTAATCACGCCACTATCGGTTATTATGTCGCATCGTCATGGCGTCTGCCAAAAGATATTTGCCAGCTGATTTTAAGTCATCATGACCGTAGTTTTTTAACTCGAATAGATAATTCAGTTATTCAAAGTGAGTTTGCGATTTTAAAGATGGCTGAAAATATTATTCATCAAATCAAATATTTTACTGATCACCCAGACTGGCCGCCGCTGTTTGAATCGATCTTCACGGTATTAAATATTGATGAAGATGAATATAAAGACATCGTTGAAGATGTCAGTGAAATGTTGGCTAACTAAAAATATATCTCTAATAACAGTTTATTCAATTTACTGGTTGAGTCGAGAAAACAAATAATAAAGACGATTTATTTGCTTAAAAATTTTGTCCACGATAACAACATTTCTCGAAAGTCTTCAAGACCACACATAGTGACTTCATCATCATCTAATGCCAACCCTTGCTCAGCTAACCCCTCAGGTAAACCTTCTTGACCATTTAAGCTGCCATTAATACTAACATTCGCTCTAACCGATATATCTTCACGTTCAATAATGACAGAGTATTCTCGACCGGAAATGATTTTTTCCTTCATAACCCCATGGCTGACCTCGTCTAATGCGGTCAGGACTTGAGTCAACTTCTCGATATCATCACCAATTTCCACTTCTAGCCAAGGGCCAATGATTTCATGTTCAAATGAAAATAAAGCACGGGCATTGCCAGTAGCTGGGTCTAAACGATATTGATATTCCATAATAAGTCCTAAGGTTTTTTGTTGTCTCAGCAATAACAATAAGTCGGTTAAATGCAGCTAAACAACACTTGCTCTTATTACTATTAGTGTAGCAAAACTGTAGTATTTCACCTGTGTGTTGATGACATTATTTTGCTAAATTTGCGCGCTGGATTATACGGGAACTATTACCCCAAATGGTAGTCTTTAAATAACATGGTAAAACATTGATGTTATTTCATTAAATGGATTTTTTCGGTCGAATAATCAAGTTCAAGCAGCAAAAGTTTAAAAGTTTTTATTTGGCGATAGCACTGCATTTATTAATAATATTAATGATTGCTAAAACCGCCATCACGCCAAGTTTATTAATCCAGCCTGAGTTAGCGAATGAGCCAATAAAAAGTTATTTATATGTCGCTAAACCGCCGTCATTAAAAAATATTAATCAAAATAATAAACCTGATAAATTAATACCAACACCAGAAAAAGTTAACTTTGAACAGCTAAAGCCAGTTAACCAGCACATTTCAGTGTTGCCGCACGGTTATAAAAACCAGAACCCAAGCGATAGCGACCAACCCAATAATATCAACACTTCGACTGATGCTTTACTTACTGAAAAAGACATGACTGAAGATCTTGTCAGCGCCAGCAAGATCCTTTCACCTTGGCAGCATCTTGCCCAACTACAAGCTGAAATAAAGCAACAAGGCTATCAACAACACTATCAAGACAAGCGGCAGAATAAAAATTCGGTGCAAAGTGTGTTTAACCCCTCACCGACACTTGTTCCCCACTCAACTAAAAACGTTTCAAACGATGAGGTTTTAACGGCAAACACGACCGCTTATTCAATTGATATGGCTATTGTAAAAAACAACGATGGCAGTTGTTCTATCAAACAAGATTTATCGAATGTCGGTATCGAAGGCATAACCACAGTGCAATATTTTAAATGCGGAGAAAGTGATTTTGATAAAGCTTTTAGAATTCACATGAAGAAAAACAGCAAAAAGGCAAACTACTAGCTGTAGCTGTATTTTTTAGTCGCTGGATTAATAAGTAAGATTGCAAAGCGCGCTGCTTTACAACCTTACTTAACGAAGTTAGTTACTTTTACGCAAACTAGCTATCGGCTTTATTTTTTAATTTAAGTAACTTTTGAACATTCCCCATTGAAGCAATAGTTAAATAACACGCTTGTAAAAAACCTTTGTTATTAAATTCTTGAATAGTTTCTGGTGACAGTTCAGCAAATTTTTGTTCATTAATGGTATATAAACCACTAAAATTTTTCTTTTTACCACCCGCTAATGTCACATTGATTTCAATACCTTCAATCAAGTCATGCTCAGCTAATGCCGCAACAAAAGCTTCGGTTGCCAACATACTCGGCACCATTTTTACTAACAAGTTACTAATGCCACTTAAATAGTCAGTCGCACTGCCGTCGCTATTAAAAATAGCTTCACCTTCTGTTTCTTGTACGCGTTTGCTGTCCATATTAATGGTTAGCATAGTATTTTGAGGTGTTGGTTTATCCCCTTCTTCACCTGAAATAGCAACCATAAACGGCTGACGCGCAAGGTGAGCAGGAATATAATTTGCTAACCATTGATTACCCTCTAAAAACAAGTTTTCACCCGCTTCCAAGCCCATTAAGGCATGTAAAGCAAATTGCCCAGTAGTAGGTTCTTTTAATAAACACACTGGAAACTCTAAAACTAAGCTTCTTAGTTCATCCGCTAAAACAGGAATACAATGAATATTGTCACCATATTCTGCGCCGCGGGTAGTGATAATCTTTGTATTTTTGTGCTGCTCTTTATTTAACATTATTTGGTTTTGCACATTAGTTCCTTAAACTTTTTGTAATCCATATTGATGAATTTTATTAATTAAATCTCGATTGGTTGGCAAGGTCGACAAAAATTGTTGCGTTTGCATGTTATTTTTCTGAAAATTTTGTTGTGCTGTTTTTTTACTTAACTCTGATAAACCCAAATGGTTTTCTTGAGTTTTAAAGCCCATTCCGTAAAGCACATATTGATAACTCGCCGCAGGAAAAACCTCGGCCAGATGTTCAAAATCACTATGCCATGGCGGTTGATATTGCCACAAAGTTAATAACTCTTGAAGGCTTTCCGGAATTGTTTTTGGATCGCGATTATCAAGCCAAAACTGGTTGTCGGTTCTTCTACTCAGCATATAGTGCAGCTTTAAAAAGTCGATGATTCGTTGCCAGCGATAAAGAAACGTTTTATTAAAGCGTTTTGAGACAACGTCCATCGCTTGACGAGTAGCCGGCAGTTGATCGGCAATCATTTGCGCTGAAATTTCAACTAACAATAATGCTGAGGCTTCTAGCGGCTCTAAAAAACCTGCTGATAAACCAATGGCAACACAGTTTTTCTCCCAAAACTTTTCTCGATGACCGGGGTTTATCGGAATTTTTCTAATGGCTAAATCATTAACATTTTCAACCGTTGGTTTTAAATAGGCTTTTAGCTCTGCAACCGCTTTTTCTTCTGTGGTGTGCCTACTAGAATAAACATGACCGACACCGCGTCTGGTCGATAAACCTATGTCCCATATCCAACCTGCACTTTGCGCAGTTGAAATAGTATGTGAAGCGATAGGACTATTTTTATGCTCGTAAGGAACATGTACCGCTAATGCAGTGTCGATAAATAACACGTCTTTACAAGAAACAAACGGCACTTGTAAATGTTCACCCAACAAGAGTGATTTAAAACCACTACAGTCAATAAATAAATCACCGGAAATTTCACCCTGTGTTGAGATTGAAACCGAGGCGATATCGCCATTTTCTGCCGAGTTCACTTGGGTAACTTCTGCTAAAACATGTTTTACATTGAGCTTATTAACACAGTGATTTTTTAAAAATTCAGAAAAACAACCGGCATCTAGGTGATAAGCATAATTTGCTTGTGCCGCGTATTCTGCCGTGGTGATCATTTTTGGCGCTAAACCTTGCTCACATATCGCTTCTTGCGGACAAACACTTGCTGAAAAAGACTTATCATGATGATTTTGTTGCCAATGTAAGGCTAAATTACTGTGATCAAAATCTTGCGGTAATACCAGCGGATGATAATAAAAATCATCTTCCTCGCCACTTACCCATTTGGCAAATTTAGCCCCTTGTTTAAAAGAGACATTACATTCACGAATAAAGTCGGTTTCTCTTATGCCCATTGTTTTTAAGGTTCTGCGCATCGTCGGCCAAGTACCTTCACCAACACCGACGGTTGGAATGTTAGGTGACTCAACTAAGGTAATTGAAAAGCCGCCTTTGTTTTCAGCCTTTAATTTTGCCGCCAGTGTTCCCGCGGTCAGCCAACCAGCGGTACCGCCACCAACGATTACAATCGCTTGTATAGGTTTTGACATACAACCCCTCTAAAAATTTTGACTTCGCTGTTTAAACGAAAAAAGGTAACCAATACTATTGGTTACCTTATAATGTTTAATTAAAATTTACGAATTATTAAAATTTCGCTCTTACACCAATGTTATAACGTGCACCGTATTGTTCAAAATCAATGATTTGATTAGAAAAGCGGCCATGGCGACGTGTATCTTCTTCGGTGACGTTAATTCCTTCAACAAAGACTGATACCGATTCATTTACATCATAACTTGCTGAAATATCGATTTGTGAATATGCCTCAGTAAACTTAGGTGAATCACCGCCGCTCAATAAGAACTCATCACGCCAGTTATAAGCAACACGAAATGCAAACGCATCTTTTTCATAAAAACCAACTAAGTTAGCCGAATCACTTAAACCTGATAAAGCAAAATCATTTTCTAAGCTAGATGGATTATATTTATCAGCGGCATTTACCACGGTATAGTTAGCAATTGCGCCAAAACCTGTGTCAGAGAACATATGCTGAACGTTAAATTCCCAGCCATGTACTTCTGTTGAGTCGATATTTTGCGGGCGTGATAATTCCCACATAATGACCGGATCCGTTGGTTGTGATGTACATGCCGAAACAGGCGCTGCTTCTGTTCCTTCTGGACAATCACCACGAGGATTAACACTTGGGTTAGTCAACGGCATATCGTTGCCATTAGCATCTTGGTAATACAACGCAGAGTCTTCTTTTACCGTCGCGATAAAGTTATCTACGGCTTTACGGAAGTGCCCTAAAGAAACGTAACTACCTTCACCGTAGTAGTACTCAAGTGATAAATCTAAATTTGTTGCTTCAAATGGTAATAAGCTTGGGTTCCCCTGTGACGCACGATATGGCCCAGGCGTACTTTGATGGCTATTTAAGCTTGTTGAAGGAAACATAGCGTCAATATTACTACGCGCGATAGTATTACTATATGAAAAACGGGCAATAATATCTTTGTGTACTTCTAAACTTAAATTCATACTGGGTAGGTAATGGCTATATTTACCACCTAAAACTTCAGAAACTTCTTCATCAGCTAATATTTTTCCCATTTGTAACGGTGTTATCCAATTAAAACCAATGGTTGGTTTAGCTAACGAATACGAAGTTACATCTGTCGTTTCATGTCTTAAACCTAAATTGGCATTAAATGGCATGTTGTTGAATTCTGATGAAAAATCAAATGACACATAAATGGCATTTGTGTCTTCTTCGATACCATTTTTACTTTCAGATGCCGTATTATATTTACCTTGCGCATGCACAAGATCCATAAATTGCGCAGCACTAAATTGCGAACGTTTTTCAAAACCAATATCACCAGGGACAAACGTTAAATCTAAGCTGCTTAAATCAAGAGCATCACCACCTAATGCAAAGTTAGCGCTATAAATATTATTGGTATCAACTTCATAAACAGTGTTAGCAATACCAAAGTTAATCGCTGTTAAATCACCGCTACCGGTATTTTCCCAACGACCATCAATTTGAACTTGCTTAATATTATTTTCAATTTCATAACCGCGTTCTTGATATAAGTCCCCCTCAATATTCGCTTTATTAAAAGCACCGCCGGCTAGGGCTGAATCATCATAAGAAACCGATGGAATATCACCAGAAAAGTCAGCGCCAATCGTTACCGGAGCAGCGGCACCAAAAGGGTTTTTAAGATTAGCTAAACGTTCAGCGGGTAATGCACCTGGGTTAGCATGAGAAGTTGAGCTATGGGCGTCGAATTCAAACGTTAAGCTTTCTGATGCTTCCCATTGTAGATTCACACCAACTGAGTCATTTTCGGTTTTATAGGCATATTCCCAAGCCCAGAAATTTAATTCGTCTTCGACTCGGCCAGGGTTGATAATTGTTCCGTTGACATCAGCTTTACCACTTTGAATATTGTCGAACCAAAAGCTAGTGCGGTTCATGGTACTTTTTTCATCTAAGCGCGACATAACATAATCAACGCTGGCAATGACACTATCGTTGGGTGCCCACTGCACGACCACTTGCGCATTTTGACGTTCACGCTCAGTGTCTAGCGCATCTAAATCAACCGTAGGTACGCCCCAAGTATTGCGATCTGGGTTTTTAGTGGTATCAACAGCGCTTTTATCAATATTTAGCTGATTTGGATAACCCGTGCCCCAATTACCCGAGGTCCCGATACGATCGGTATGGCTGTCACGCTCGGCATGAGATAGCGCCACTAGTACACCAACAGTGTCGTCAACAAAGGTATTACTGATCATGCCTGAGATTTCTGGTGTCGCTGTGTCACCTTTATCAACACTGGTATCAACAACTGCTTTTACACTACCCATAGCTTTAAAACCATCGAAGTTAAATGGTTTAGCTGTTTGAATATCAATCGTGGCACCAATGCCACCCGAGCTAATATCAGCACGGCCAGTTTTATGTACTTCAACAGCGGAAACTGTTTCAGCCCCTATTTCTTTAAAATTAAAACTACGCGAGATGCCTTCAGATGCTAAAGCTGAAGAATTTGGCATTTGTCTACCATTTAACGTCACTAAGTTAAAGCTTGGACCAAAACCACGAACCGTGACTTTATTACCTTCATTATTGGCACGATCGATTGACACACCAGTAATACGTTGTAATGATTCCGCTAAGTTAGTATCAGGGAATTTACCAATATCTTCGGCTGAAATAGCATCAACAACACCTGATGCGTCACGTTTAATTGCCGCTGATTTATTTAATGAACTTAACATACCGGTAACTTGAATTACTTCGATATCTTGAGTATCAGCACTCTTTGCTGTTTCTGCAGCATATGCACTTGTGCTAGCAGCAACAAGTATTGCCATAGAAATGGAATTAAGTTTGAAATTATTATTTTTCATGATTTCCCCTCATATACTTATTTTTATTTTATTGATTGTGTGCGATTTAAATTAAATTGAACTACGAAATAAATCTTACTTATCAATTTAAGACTGGAAGGCCTATATTGTCAACAATTAATTGATGTACAAGTTTGTAATAAAAACTATATAAATGTTAGGTTCATTGAAAAAGAAATATTTTAAACAACATTAGTCATGGTGGTTTATCAAATAAAACCTTTAATTTTAGTTACCTACTACAATAACTAGCTCCTCAGAAGACAAGTGAGCAAGTTTAAATGGCAGGGATTAAACTAATATTAGCTAAGCTTACTGGCATATATTTCTCAAATAAAAAGGCAACAAAACAGACAACCACATAGCTTTTAATAATTATGACTGACGACCAAGTAAATTAATCACTAACAATTAGCATGAAAATAGCTACAAGCAATTTAATACAGCCGCTATAATTACTTTTTCATAATCTATAACGAATATGAATAATGCTTATTTAATCAAATGATTCGTAGTAGTGAGAAAATCAGGTAAACTAAGCACAAAATTTGCCCCTGCTAATTAGCATATTATTAGCATAATAATTAGCTTGTTACAGCTAGAGAGAGAGTATCGAATGAGCCTGTATTTAGAATATATAGCAGAAATTGAAAGTCGTAAAAAAGAGCTAGGTTTAGCGCCTAAGCCTATTGATAGTGCTGAGTTACTAGCTGAAATCATCGAGCAAATTAAAGATCAAGAGAATGAATATCGTACTGATTCTCTTAATTTTTTCATCTATAACACCTTACCAGGCACTACCAGTGCTGCTGGTGAAAAAGCGGCATTTTTGAAAAAAATCATCTTAGGTGAAGAAGCCGTAGCAGAAATCACTCCTGAGTTTGCCTACGAATTGCTATCACACATGAAAGGTGGCGCTTCTATCGGCGTACTACTTGATCTAGCATTAAGTGATGACGTTGCATTATCAACGCCAGCTACTGCGGTATTAAAAACTCAAGTATTTTTATACGATGCTGATACAGCTCGTCTTGAAGCGGCTTACAAAGCAGGCAACGCCATTGCGAAAGATATTTTAGAAAGCTACGCTAACGCTGAATTCTTTACTAAATTACCAGATATCGAAGAAAAAATTGAAGTAGTGACTTATATTGCTGGTGAAGGCGACATTTCTACTGATTTACTTTCTCCGGGTAACCAAGCACATTCACGTGCAGACCGTGAGTTACACGGTAAATGCATGATCACGCCAGAAGCTCAAGCCGAAATTCAAGCACTACAAGCCAAGCACCCTAACGCAAAAGTAATGCTTATTGCTGAAAAAGGTACTATGGGTGTTGGTTCTTCACGTATGTCTGGTGTGAATAACGTTGCACTTTGGGCCGGTAAACAAGCAAGTCCATACGTGCCATTTATTAATATTGCACCTGTTGTTGCCGGTACAAATGGTATTTCTCCAATCTTCTTAACTACCGTTGATGTAACAGGTGGTATTGGTCTTGATCTTAAAAACTGGGTTAAGAAAGTAGATGCAAACGGTAATACGGTTGTTGACGAGAATGGCGATGCTGTTTTAGAAGAAGCATACTCTGTTGCTACCGGTACTGTATTAACAATTGATACCAAAGCGAAGAAGCTATTAAACGGTGATAAAGAGCTAGCAGATATTTCGTCAGCCTTTACTCCGCAAAAAGTAGAATTTATGAAAGCCGGCGGTTCTTACGCGGTTGTATTTGGTAAAAAATTACAAACTTTTGCTTCTGAAACTCTAGGTGTAGCAACTAAACTGGTTTTTGCTGCTTCTAAAGAAATATCTCATGATGGTCAAGGCTTAACGGCTGTTGAGAAAATATTCAACAGAAATGCCGTTGGTGTTCTTTCTGAAACCGATCTGCACGCGGGTTCAGATGTTCGTGTTAGAGTTAACATTGTTGGTTCTCAAGACACTACCGGCCCGATGACATGCCAAGAGCTAGAAGCAATGGCTGCTTCTACTATTTCACCATTAGTTGACGGTGCATACCAATCTGGTTGTCACACAGCATCAGTATGGGACAGCAAGGCTAAAGCAAACATCCCTAAATTAATGAGCTTTATGAACAAGTTCGGTCTAATTACTGCGCGTGACCCTAAAGGGGTTTACCACGCTATGACTGATGTAATTCATAAGGTGCTAAATGATATTACTGTTGATGACAGAGCTATCATCATTGGTGGTGACTCTCATACGCGTATGTCTAAAGGTGTAGCATTTGGTGCCGACTCAGGTACTGTTGCCGTCGCTCTTGCTACCGGTGAATCGGCGATGCCTATTCCAGAGTCAGTAAAAGTAACATTTAAAGGCGCTATGCAAGGTCACATGGATTTCCGTGATGTGGTACATGCAACGCAAGCCCAAATGCTTAAACAATTTGGCGGCGAAAACGTCTTCCAAGGCCGTGTAATTGAAGTACATATTGGTACTTTATTAGCAGACCAAGCATTTACTTTCACTGATTGGTCGGCAGAAATGAAAGCAAAAGCTTCAATCTGTATTTCAAACAATGAAACGTTAATTCAATCAATTGAGCTTGCTAAGAGCCGTATCCAAATCATGATTGATAAAGGTATGGAAAACGCAGCCGGCACGCTTAACGGTTTAATTGCATTAGCTGACAAACGCATTGAAGAAGTTGAATCAGGAACTAACCCTGCATTAGCACCTGATGACAACGCTAAATACTACGCTGAAGTTGTGATTGACTTAGATGTTATCGATCAGCCAATGATTGCGGATCCTGATGTTAACAACGATGATGCTTCTAAGCGTTACACACATGACGTTATTCGCCCTGTATCATTCTACAATGGTAAGCCTGTAGATTTAGCCTTTGTTGGCTCTTGTATGGTTCACAAAGGTGATATGCAAATTATCGCTCAAATGTTACGTAACATTGAAAAACAAAACGGCAAGGTTGAATTTAAAGCGCCATTAGTTGTAGCGCCACCAACATACAACATTGTTGATGAGCTTAAAGCGGAAGGCGATTGGGATATTTTACGTAAGTACTCTGGTTTTGAATTTGATGATGCAAACCCTAAAGGCGCTGCTCGTACTAAGTACGAAAACATCATGTATCTTGAACGCCCAGGTTGTAACTTATGTATGGGTAACCAAGAGAAAGCTGAACCAGGTGATACGGTTATCGCAACCTCTACTCGTCTTTTCCAAGGTCGTGTGGTAGCAGATACTGCCGAGAAAAAAGGTGAATCATTATTAGGTTCGACACCTTTAGTTGTGCTTTCATCAGTACTTGGTCGTTTCCCGACAATTGAAGAATACAAAGCCGCTGTAGAAGGTATCGATTTAACTCGATTCGCTCCACCGACAGAAGAAATGAGCACTAAGTTCGTTGGACAAACTGTACCGGTTAAAATGGTCTAAACCTTTGCAAGATACGCCTAGTTAAAAATAACTAGGCGGGCACGCGATTAAAACAACTGCCATAGTATAAAGCAGTAGAAAAATAAAATAATACCTAAGGGTTACATATTTTGATTAAGCGAAACAAAGCTTAAAGACAAAATATGTAACCCTTTTTTTATACTTATTTTTTATCATTATAAACTGATTTTACCGCGTGTTTTTCAACACCCGTTTAATAAAAAATATCAGCCTAATTTATCAAGCAGGTTTGATTTTTGGGGAGGAAATACTTTGAGTAATGTTAAGAATATTCAGTGGCGACTAACCACTGATACCCTTTCAAACCTTAGCTTATATTTAATCGATGGGCACTATTACCCTGTGGTATGCTAATTAGCAGTTAATCTAATAAGATTACTTTGCACTTGAGTCAACTGTCGGACACTCAACATTCGCGGCTAACTTTGCCATGATCATATTAGGAAAAGAGCGATTATGATCGTAACTTTCAACACCTTTTAACACCTCAATTTTAAAGCCATAACTTTGACATAACCGCAGCGAACGACGCATCAAAAACGTTGCCAATTTACTAAAATTGGTTCTATCGTTTGGCACTATCTCAATGTGATAATTATTTTCACTGATTAAGGTTTCACTAAATTGCAGGTTATGGTCAAAGTCCCACTGTGGCTCACCATTATTATAATCAGAGTTAGATGAGCAGCCGAGTACACCTATTACGCTAAAAACACATAACGCATATTTGAGCTGTTTTAATTTTTTATACAAGACAATTCACCCCATTAACGTTTATATTTAGCTTTAATTATAGAAAGATTATTTAATAACATCTTACTTTCACACTATTATTTACAAAAAAATTAATAAACTATACGATACTTAACTTGATCAAGATAAAAGCCCAAACCAAACGTAACGCTTATTCGATACTATTAATAGGTATTATCAGTCTGTTTATTTCACTAATAATCGCAGAGCACTTTTGGCTGCAAGCAAAGTTAGTGCTAATGTTTTTAATTACCGTCAACTTAATTACATGTTTTATCGGTATTATCAAAATATTAGAGCCTGATGTTAGCTTTTATATTTCAAAAAAAACGTTAAAATATCAACATAAATATGGCGCTTGGCAAATACCTTGGTCAGATATTGCGGCTATAACTCAAGTCAGTGAAACGGTTGGCATTGATAAACAAATTCTGCCTTATATCGGCATTAGGTTAAGTAACCTAAACAACCTGATAGATAATATATCACCTCGGCTAGCAAGCCGCTTAATACACGAACATCGCCCGCTCATTCACTTTGCTGTGCAGCATCAGCTACTAGAGATCGAAGATGTCGCCATCAACTTTAGCTCTTATAAACATCAGCAGCGTGAAATTACCGGTCCCACCGCCGCTTTTCTTCATCAGGTTTGTCTGTTGAAAAAAGCCTTTGGTTATCATTTATATTTACCAGAATCAGCATTAGATAGAAGCTGTGATGAGTTTTCTATTTTGTTGAATAATTGTAAACATACTTGTTATTAAAGCCCCCTCTCCTGCTGACAACTAACCATACTAATAACAGCTAAATCCCTAACTAAATATTCAGCAGCGTTAAAGACAAAAAAGCCGCCTAAACTAAAAGTTTGAGCGGCTTTTTTATGAAATAGTAACGCTTAAATAGAAGCGTTTAGTTTTCTGACTATTTCTTTTTCTTTACTGCTTTAGCATTGGGTAAATCAGTGATTGAACCTTCAAAGATTTCTGCTGCTAAACCAATTGATTCGTTTAACGTAGGGTGAGCATGAATCGTTAATGCTAAATCTTCAGCATCAGCGCCCATCTCAACCGCTAAACAAACTTCACCAAGCATTTCACCAGCATTGATACCAACAATAGCACCACCAAGAACACGACCTGTTTCTTTTTCAAAGATCATCTTAGTTTTACCTTCAGTACGTGCAGAAGCAATAGCACGGCCAGAAGCAGCCCAAGGGAAGTTGGCAACTTCAATGTTCAAACCTTCTTCTTTCGCTTCACGTTCAGTAAGACCAACCCAAGCCATTTCAGGATCAGTATAAGCAATTGAAGGAATACAACGAGGATCGAATACGTGTTTCTTACCAGAGATAACTTCAGCAGCACAATGCGCTTCGTGTACCGCTTTATGAGCAAGCATAGGTTGGCCAACAACATCGCCAATAGCGAAGATGTGGTT
Source organism: Thalassotalea sp. (assembly GCA_051251725.1). GTDB lineage: Bacteria > Pseudomonadota > Gammaproteobacteria > Enterobacterales > Alteromonadaceae > JALZUE01. The sequence goes on from JBPOFN010000012.1 coordinate 17,185, forward strand.
AACGTTAGTACGTAATTCGTTAGACACGTTAATGAAACCACGCTCATCAACAACTACGCCAGCTTTTTCAGCGTCAATTAATTTACCGTTTGGTTTACGACCAACCGCAACTAAGATCTTGTCGTAACGTACTTGACCTTCTGGGGCATTTTTACCTTCAAAAGTAACGTATAAACCGTCATCTTTAGCATCAACTGCAACAACTTTAGTCGACAACATAATGTTGAATTTTTTCTTGTTGTAGTTAGTGTAAACTTTAACAATATCAGCGTCAGCAGCTGGTACTAATTGGTCAGCAAATTCAACAACAGAAACGTTAGAGCCTAGCGCATTGTAAACTGTACCCATTTCTAAGCCGATAATACCGCCACCAAGTACTAACATTTCTTCTGGTACGTCTTTAAGTTCTAACGCGCCAGTTGAGTCGATAACACGAGGATCTTCAGTTGGGATAAAAGGTAAATCAACAACAGATGAACCCGCTGCAATAATAGCATTGTCAAAAGTGATAGTCGTAGTTTTACCGTCGTTACCAGCAACTTCAATGGTTTTGTCAGACGTAAATTTACCAAAACCGTAAACCGTTGTTACTTTACGTGCTTTAGCCATACCGCCTAAACCACCCGTTAATTGACCAATTACGCTTTCTTTCCAATCGCGAATTTTATCTAAATCAATTTGTGGCTTACCAAAAGTAACACCGTGAGAAGCCATTGCTTCGGCATCGTCAATTACTTTAGCAACGTGAAGTAATGCTTTTGATGGGATACAACCCACGTTTAAACATACACCACCAAGCGTTTCGCGGCTTTCAACTAATACTACGTCTAAACCTAAATCTGCTGCACGGAACGCTGCTGAATAACCACCAGGGCCGGCACCTAACACTACTACTTGAGTTTTTATATCGCTCATATGAACCTCAAATTATCCTATTTGTAACAACCGGTTTATTTGAAACAGGCTGTGAATAAATTCTTGTTGTTAATTAGCTATGACTAATTTTTACTCATTAGCTAGTCTAAAAGTAAAAGCGGTAACACCATAGTATTACCGCTTTTTTACTAAAGTACTAATCGACGTAAATCAGTTAAGTTTGCCGCTATCTCTGTTGAGAACCCAGCACCTTCAGCACCATCAATAACACGATGATCGTAAGATAAACATAATGGCACCATTAAGCGTGGGACAAATTCTTTACCGTTCCACTTAGGTTTCATTTCTGATTTAGAAACACCTAATATACCTACTTCAGGCGCATTAACGATCGGCGTAAATGCCGTACCACCAATACCACCTAAGCTAGAGATAGTAAATGTACCGCCTGACATGTCAGCCGCTTTAAGCTTGCCGTCACGTGCTTTCTTAGAAATAACAATTAATTCTTGTGAAAGCTCTTCAATGCCTTTTTTGTTCACGTCTTTAATAACTGGAACAACTAAGCCACCAGGTGTTGCTACTGCAATACCAATATTGATGAACTTCTTAAGGATCAAGCTAGCGCCATCTTCAGACAACGAAGAGTTCATATTAGGGAACTTTTCTAACGCGCGTGCTACTGCTTTCATGACAAAAACAAGTGGCGTAATTTTTAAGCCAGTTTGTTTTTTAGCATGGTAAGCATTTTGCTCTTTGCGGAAGTCTTCAACATCTGTGATATCAGCTTCATCAAATTGCGTAACGTGTGGGATTGTTACCCAGTTACGATGCAAGAATGGTCCAGAAATCTTCTGAATGCGACCTAACGCTTTATCTTCAACTTCTCCAAACTTACTATGGTCAACTGGCTTAACTGGTACTATTTGTAATACGTTGTCACCCACAATTGCTGAACCACCAGCTGCTGCTTTTGGCGCGGCTAATGCGGTTTTAACATAAGCTTGAACGTCTTCTTTTAAGATACGACCTTTACGACCAGTACCTTTAACAAGCGTTAAATCAACACCAAATTCACGTGCTAAACGGCGAATTGATGGTGAAGCAAAAATAAGACCTGTTGATTTAAAGTCGCTCGGCGTTGCAGGAACTGGCGCTGCTTTAGCTGGAGCTGCCACAGGTGCTGCACTTGGCGCAGAAACAGGAGCTGCTACTGGCGCAGGAGCGGCTGATACACTTGCTTTAGTTTCAAGCTTAATAACCACTGTGCCTTGCTTAACTTTATCACCGTTAGCAATATAAACTTCTTTAACAGTACCGGCATGTGTTGATGGTACATCCATTGTCGCTTTATCAGTTTCAAGGGTAATTAAGCCGTCTTCAGCTTCAATAACATCACCAATTGATACTAATACGTCGATAACATCAACTTCACCGTCTTCACCAATATCAGGTACGGCGACTTCAATAATTTCACTGACCGCTGGTGCCGCAGCAACTGGTGCTGAAACAGGAGCCGCTTCCGGTGCTGCTGCAACAGGCGCCGCTTCAGCTACTGGTGCATCGGCTACAGGTGCGCTACCGGCAATTTCAAGTTTAATAACAAGTGAACCTTGTTTAACTTTATCGCCGTTTGAAATATAAATTTCTTTAACGGTACCAGCATGCGTTGATGGTACATCCATCGTAGCTTTATCAGTTTCAAGCGTAATTAAGCCGTCTTCTTGCTCAATCACATCACCAACAGCAACAAGTACATCAATAACTTCAACTTCGCCATCTTCACCAATATCAGGTACGGCTACTTCAATTATCTCACTTGCAGAAGCTGCAGGCGCTGGAGTAGATGCCGCGGCAGCAACAGGTGCTGCAGGAGCAGGTGTTGCTGCAACTGGCGCTGCTTCAACAGCCGGTGCTTGCGCACCTGCTGCTTGAAGTTCACCAATAACATCGCCTTCTTTAATTTTATCGCCAACATTTACCGATAAGCTTGTAAGCTTACCTGCAAATGGCGCTGGTATATCCATTGACGCTTTATCAGTTTCAACGGTAATAATACCTTCATCAGCTTCTAATGAATCACCAACGGCAAAACAAATTTCAATGACTTCAACTTCATCACCACCAACATCAGGTACTAGAATTTTTTGAATATCAGACATATTTTTTATCCTTATCTAGCCACTAATTAAGCGTAAAGTGGGTTAAGTTTTTCAGTATTGATGTTAAAGCGTTTAATCGCTTCAGTAACAACACTCTTTTCAACTTCACCGCGTTTCGCTAATTCATATAATGAGGCAACAACAACGTAAGCTGCGTTTACTTCAAAATGAGTACGTAAGTTTGCACGGCTATCACTGCGGCCAAAACCATCAGTACCTAAACAACGGTAGTCAGTATCGATAAAGGCACGAACTTGGTCTGAATAACCTTTAACGTAATCAGTTGCAGCAATTGCTGGACCTGCGTCTTTAGTAATTACAGTGCCGATATGAGCAGTTTTTGATTCCGCTTCAGGGTTAAGCATGTTCCAACGTACAACTTCTTGACCTTCACGTGCTAGCTCATTAAATGAGGTAACTGAGTAAACATCGCTTGATACGTTGTAGTCTTCACTTAAAATTTGAGCTGCTTTACGTACTTCATTTAAGATAGTACCTGAACCCATTAACTGAACGTTTGATTTAGCTTTGCTCTTACCTTTTCCTGAGGCTTCAACACGCTCTAACTTGTAAATACCTTTAATGATATCAGCCGCTACGTCATCACCTTCAGGCATAGCCGGGTGTTGGTAGTTTTCGTTCATTAAGGTTAAGTAGTAGAAAACGTTTTCGTTTTCACCGTACATACGACGTAAACCGTCTTGTACAATAACCGCCACTTCATAACCGTAAGTTGGATCATAAGTAACACAGTTAGGAATTAAATTCGCTTGAACGTGTGAATGACCATCTTGATGTTGTAAACCTTCACCATTAAGTGTTGTACGACCGGCTGTAGCACCTAATAAGAAACCACGTGCTTGGCTGTCGCCAGCTGCCCATGCTAAATCACCAACACGTTGGAAACCAAACATTGAGTAGTAAATGTAAAATGGAATCGTTGTCGCATTACAAGTTGAATAAGACGTACCAGAAGCAACCCATGACGCCATTGCACCTAATTCGTTAATACCTTCTTGTAATACTTGGCCTTTTTTATCTTCACGATAATAAGCAACTTGATCCGCATCTTGAGGAATGTATTTTTGGCCTTCGCTAGCATAAATACCTACTTGGCGGAATAAACCTTCCATACCAAAAGTACGTGCTTCGTCAGGAATAATAGGAACGATACGCTTACCGATCTTCTTATCTTTTAATAAGGCATTTAACACACGAACAAACGTCATGGTTGATGAAACTTCACGATCACCAGAACCTTTTAAAATCGCATCAAAAACTGATAATGCCGGCATTTCTAGTTGTTCTTCAGCTTGCTGACGACGTTGTGGTAATGAACCACCTAATGCTTCACGACGCTCTTTCATATACTTATATTCAACTGAGTCTTCAGCAAATTTAAAGTAAGGTAAGCCTGGAATATCAGCATCAGCAACAGGAATATTAAAACGGTCACGGAATTGCTTGATTGAGTCAACGTCCATTTTCTTAACGTTATGCGCAATGTTTAAGGCTTCACCAGAAGCACCTAAACCAAAACCTTTAACCGTTTTAGCAAGAATTACCGTTGGACGACCTTTAGTGTCCATCGCTTTTTGGTAAGCAGCAAAAACTTTCACTGGATCATGACCACCACGGTTTAAGCGGTAGATGTCTTCATCAGACATATTCGCAACTAAAGCTGCTGTTTCAGGATACTTGTTGAAGAAGTTTTCACGGGTGTATTTACCACCTTTAGCTTTACAGTTTTGGTATTCACCATCAACAGTTTCGCTCATTAACTGTAAAAGTTTACCTGACGTATCACGGGCAATAAGTGCATCCCAGTAAGAACCCCAAATAACTTTACATACTTCCCAGCCTGCGCCGCGGAATGTGCCTTCAAGTTCTTGAATGATTTTACCGTTACCACGAACAGGGCCATCAAGACGTTGTAAGTTACAGTTGATAACAAAACATAAGTTATCTAAACCTTCACGCGATGCTAAACCAATCGCACCTAATGATTCTGGCTCATCCGTTTCACCGTCACCTAAGTAACAATAAACACGTTGGCTTGAACAATCTTTAATACCGCGATCTGTTAAATACTTTAAGAAACGAGCAGTATAGATAGCTTGTAATGGACCTAAGCCCATAGAAACGGTTGGGAACTGCCAGTAGTCTTTCATTAAGTGTGGGTGTGGGTATGAAGATAAACCGTTACCATCACACTCTTGACGGAAGTTGTCTAATTGCTCTTCTGTTAATGCACCTTCAACGAATGAACGTGAATAAATACCAGGAGAGATATGACCTTGTGAGAAAATAAAGTCACCACCATTTTCAGCTGTTGGCGCTTTAAAAAAATGGTTAAAACCTACATCGTACAACATTGCTGATGAAGCAAAACTACCAATGTGACCACCAAGCTCTAAATCTTTTTTAGACGCTCGTAATACAATCATCAAGGCATTCCAACGAATGGCCGCACGAATACGTGCTTCAATTGTTTGGTCACCAGGCATTTTCGGCTCTTGTGACGTCGGGATAGTATTTACATAGGCTGTTTTCGCATCAAATGGTAAATGTGTACCACTTCTACGGGCTTGATCAATTAACTTCTCTAATAGGAAATGTGCACGTTCTGGACCTTCGTTTTCCAAAACTGCTTCCAATGATTCTAACCATTCTTGTGTTTCAGCTGAATCAATATCGATTTTAGGGAGCTCAGACATAATATTTACTTAGTCTCCAATGTTGTTATATAAAATTTCTGAATAATTATTTAGAAGTAACTAAAGATAGTCGCTTTTCTATAATCGTAAATAATCTAGCGCAGGAAAAGTGATAAAAAATCACCTGACTCGCGGCATTCTTTGCAGTGAGCGCTGCATACTGCTTTGCTCTTGCTTTTTTTGAACTAATACTTCTTCAATAAAGGTTAAGTGATTATGGCTTTCACTCCACGCTTTTTGCGGTTTACCACTTAAAATGGCATTCATTAACCGCTTACGATAACTGCGCATTTTGTCGAACACATCAGGAATTTTTGCCAATACTGAAATGTTCTGCTCTAAGTTATCAATTAACAAACTCGCCATACTACGGACAATATGCAAAATAACCGCATTATGTGACGCTTGACAAATTGCCATATAAAAATCAAATACTGCTTGTGCTTCTCTACGTGCGCTATTTTCAAGTTGTGCAACTTCTATGTTGTCATAGGCTGCTTGAATACAACGTAAATCATCTGGTGTACCACGTGTGGCCGCATAATATGCCGCCATACCTTCAACACCTAAACGAAACTCTAATAAATCTAACTGACTATTATTTTTCTTAGAAATAAGATCAAATAGAGGATCAGATAAACCACTTAATAAATTGTCACAAACAAAAGTACCACCGCCTTGTTTTCTTACTACTAACCCTTTCGCTTCTAGTTTCTGAATTGCCTCGCGCAGCGATGGTCGAGAAACTTCAAATTGCTTGGCAAGCTCTCGTTCCGGTGGCAATTGCTCGCCCGCTTGTAAATCACCTTCTACTATTAACTCTTCTAATTGAGCAAGAATAATGTCAGATAACTTAGGCTGTTTAACGGCTTTATTCACAAATTTCCTGCCAATGGGTTAAGTAAAACTCGACGAAAAAACCACAAAGCTAATATCAATGATGAAACTATTGATTGCAATCTCACAATCATAATTGGTAAATTGGTCTTACCTTTGTGTTTTTTAGACACTCCACGGTAACAAAAAGATCTGCTGGTGTAAAATTTTCAGCGAAAATAATCGAAATACTGACCGTTTATAACGATAAATAAGAAAGGGAAAAGGCAGTTTTTAAAAATGGTCTTACCATTAATTTTAGGTGCAAATATAGCTGACAGTAAAGTAACAACATGGTTATCATTTTAATGCCAGCTTGGTAATTTTTAGCAAGGCTGGTGAAGTTTAATTAATAATACCTGTGATAGTTAATACCGCGATAATCGCTAATAACAATAATAATGCGCGTTTAGCTAAACGCACTAATAAACACGGCTCAGCGGTACAGTCTTCGTCATCAAGCTGAAAGTCTTCTGACTGCTGTGCAACCGAACTTAACACATGATACGGCTGTTCAGTAAAATCAAAACAGCTTTCTAACCAAGTTGGTAACGCTTTTGAAAAGTTCCCAACTAACATATAACAAAACGAGACAATTCTGACAATTGGCCATTCTAACCAAAATAGCAATTTAGCCATTTTGTTTTGTACTTCATGATCTATTTCTTCTTCTGCCGCAGCTTGGTAATTTACCACAGCTAATAATACCCGATAGAAAACAACGGCCGGTAAACCAAAACAAACAAAAGTTATCATTAAGACAATGTAATAACGGAAGTTTAACCAAATTAACGCTTGCCCTAAGCCTATATCTGGTAAGTTTTTATCTTGAATTAATTGTTGGTAATGTAAATCACAGGTGGTCATTTCGCCGCGAAAAGCGGCTTGTAAATACGCTTTATAGATATTACGCGTAAAATGACAGCCAATACAAACCAACAACACAACACATGACAAAGCTAATTGAAAAATTGAACCATCAACAAACATAACCGCTAAGAAAGTAATTAAAACCGGCAACAAAATAAAAATTACGCTGCTGCCAATATTATCAAGCGGAGTTTTAATCAACTTGCTTTGTTTCGCTAATCTTAAATATTCTCGAAAATAAAAAGAAAATTGCCACACTTTCGACGGCATACTTCTTTCGATTGCCAAAGCAAATAGCAAACTTAATAAACTCATGGATAACCCTTGTTTACGTTAGATGAAAGTTATTGATAATCTTTAATAAAAGTCCAGCCGATTATTGCTGCAACCGCGGCTAATATTATAGCCTACTCTTTAATAATTAAACTTTTATAAAAATGCCAATTAAAAGCCGGCCCAGGATCTGTTTTTCGATCAGGGGCAATATCACAATGGCCAGTAATATTATCTTTTATTTCGGGGTAAGTCTTTAATAAACAGTTAGTAAGTTCAGACAACTGCGCATATTGTGATTCGGTATAAGCTGTAGTATCAGTTCCTTCAAGTTCAATCCCGATAGAAAAGTCATTACATTTAGCTTTGCCCTGATAAGTAGAAACCCCAGCATGCCATGCCATATCGTTAAATGAGACATACTGAATAACGCTGCCGTCGCGTTTTATTAAACAATGCGCAGACACTTTTAATTCAGCAATTTCTGCAAAAAAAGGATCTAAGCAGGGGTCTAACCTTCCTAAAAATAAATTTGTGATGTGATCGCCACCAAATTTGCCGGGCGGTAAAGAAATATTATGGATGACTAACAAATTTATATTGCTGCTTTCTGGCCGGTTTGAATAGTGCGGCGACTGTTGATGTTCAACATTTTGTAGCCAACCATTGTTTATTTGAAAAGAACTCATACTATATAAGTAGCTATATTATCGAGAATTATTAAACTTATTATGACGCAAGAAACTTCTTCTAACAATCTCGCCCGCTATTTCAGTTGGCTCGCTTGGTTAATATTTTTAGCCGCCGTAGCATTTGCCTTTGATGAATTTTTAACAAATAAATGGCAACCCAACCATGAATTTGAAACATCGAAATCAAACGACTACGCAAAAGTTATTTTAAAACAGAACCCGCACGGCCATTATTTAACCCCAGGTGAGATAAACAACCAGGCAGTTAGTTTTCTATTAGATACCGGCGCCACCAGCGTTTCTATTCCACAACATATTGCAGAAGGGTTACGATTAAAAAAAGGCCGAAGTTATCAAGTACAAACCGCTAATGGCAGCGTAAAAGTTTTTCAAACTAGCGTTTCTAAACTTAGAATTGGTGAAATAATCCTATATAATGTGCCAGCACATATAAATCCAGGTTTTAGATCGAATGAAATATTACTTGGAATGAGTGCCCTAAAACAAATAGAGTTTCGACAGCAAGGTAAAACGTTGACTTTATTACAACATTTACCATAACCGCATTTGAGAATTTTCCATGCCACAAACAGCTTTGCAACAAGACATCATCACCTCGGTAAAATTTGCCTTAGCCGAAGATTTAGGTATCACATTAGATACGGCTATCGAGCCAAATAATGATATCACCGCCGCTTTAATTCCTGCCGATTCAGTCGCGTCGGCTACAGTGATTACGCGTGAAGATTGTGTGATTTGTGGCGTTGCTTGGGTAAATGAAGTATTTAAGCAGCTTGACCAAGCGAGTGGTTTAACCACCAAGATCACTTGGTTTGTTAATGATGGCGAAACGGTTAAAGCTAATAGCACCTTATTTGAGTTAAACGGGAACGCCCGTTTATTATTAACTGGCGAACGCGCAGCATTAAATTTTTTACAAACCCTTTCAAGCACAGCAACGCTTGCCAATACTTACGTTAAAGAGCTTGCAGACACTAATACCAAATTACTTGATACGCGAAAAACGATTCCAGGTTTAAGAAGCGCACAAAAATACGCAATCACCTGTGGCGGCGGCGTAAATCACCGTATTGGTTTATTTGACGCTTTTTTAATTAAAGAAAATCATATCAATGCTTGTGGCGGTATCACACCGGCAGTGGCAACCGCGAAGTTAAATCACCCGAGCAAAACTGTCGAAGTAGAAGTTGAATCACTAGCGGAATTAAGCGAAGCCGTGAATGCGGGCGCTGACATAATTATGTTAGATAACTTTACCCCAAGCATGATTGAAGCAGCGGTGAAGTTAACCCGCGGTAAAGCAAAATTGGAAGTATCTGGCAACATGACATTAGAATTTATAAAAACCTATACCAAAGCCGGTGTTGATTTTATTTCTGTTGGCGCCTTAACTAAGCATGTTTCAGCTATCGATTTATCTATGCGCTTTGCTTAAAGCGCGTTATTCGAATAATAAATAACCACTGCTGCTAATTGCATTGTCAAAAACATTAACATAAATGACACCAGAATCGCTTAATAACGTCATAAATGTTGCGGTAAGGTTATAAAAACATTCAATAAATTAGCACTTTATTAACAAATCAGAAAAAATTTCATTTTTTTTCATTTTTTTTGTCAAAAAATTTTACATATCTGGTTTTTTGTATCAGTATACAAACAGCCCCCGTAATAAGTAATGGATATATAAAATTATGAAAACACTTAATACTCAAATGAAATCAATGAAAAAAGCGAAAGGTTTTACCTTAATTGAATTAATGATCGTTGTAGCGATTATCGGTATTTTGGCTGCGGTAGCAATTCCACAATACACTGCATACGTAGAAAAAGCTGACGGTGCCGCGGCATTAGGCTCTTTACGTGGCCAGCAACTTGCCGCTGATGAAGCTTTCGCTGTAGACGGCACTGCACCTGCTGTTTTAACCGCAACAAGTGGTACAGCAACAGTAACGTTAACTGGTGATACTACAACTGGTGAACTTGTTTGGGGATGTACTACCAATAAAACAGTATTTAAAGGTTGTACTGCGACTCCGTAGTTAAGTAATAATTTATCAATTAAAGCCTCTTTAGAGGCTTTTTTTATGTCTGAAAGACTATGTTTTTATAGAGAAAGTAGGTTACACTCAAAAATAAGTTTATATTAAAATATAACAGGTTTTATGAAAGGACTTCACCAACAATCGAGTCTATTATCAGCATTAACTAAAGATCAGTTAATTTCAGCAGATCTCGTTGACGAAATTAGCTCAGGTTTTATTAAACAAAAAAAAAGCTTTGTTAAATACCTCGTTGAAGACAAACATGTTAATTCGGTTAGCATTGCCAAAAGCCTATCCAACTCTTTTGGTTACCCTGTTTTTGATCTTAAAAGCTTTGATTTACAGCTTATCCCTGATGGCGTAAAAAATGAAAAGCTTATTCGTAAACACAATACCCTACCATTATTTTTACGCGGTAAAGTATTATTTGTTGCCGGTTCAGACCCTACCAATTTAGATGCCTTAGAAGAAATTCAATTTAATACCGGCTACACAACTGAACTTATTTTAACTGATGATCAAAGTCTACAAACCTGTATCGAAAAAGTTTTAGAAGAAGATAGCGACGCGCTTGATATTTCTGATATGGATACCGAAGAATTAGCCGGTATTGATGTCCAAGAAGATAAACAAGCAGATGATCAAGTCGGCGGCGATCAAGAAGACGCCCCCATTGTTGTTTACATCAATAAAATATTATTAGATGCAATTAAAAAGGGCGCATCAGATTTACATTTTGAACCATATGAAAAGTCCTACCGTATTCGCTTTCGCGTCGATGGTATATTAACCGAAATTGCCAAACCTCCGGTCGCACTTGCTTCAAGAATGGCGGCGCGCTTAAAAGTAATGTCAAAGCTTGATATTGCCGAGCGCCGAGTACCGCAAGATGGCCGGATAAAACTGGCATTATCAAAGAAAAAATCTATCGACTTTCGTGTCAGTACCTTACCGACAATGTGGGGGGAGAAAATTGTAATGCGTATTCTCGACTCCTCTAGCGCTATGTTAGGCATTGATATGTTGGGGTACGATAAAGCGCAAAAAGAAATATATATGGCAGCCCTTGCCCAGCCGCAAGGCATGATTTTAGTTACAGGGCCAACAGGATCAGGTAAAACCGTTTCTTTATATACTGGGTTAAATATTCTTAATACTGAAGAACGCAATATTTCAACGGCAGAAGATCCAGTAGAGATAAATTTAGAAGGTATTAATCAGGTACAAATAAACGTGAGGGCTGGCTTAACTTTTCCTAATGCACTACGTTCGTTTTTACGCCAAGATCCCGATATTGTAATGGTCGGTGAAATTCGCGACTTAGAAACTGCTGAAATTGCAATCAAAGCTGCGCAAACTGGTCACTTAGTATTATCAACGCTACATACTAACTCCGCAGCTGAAACCCTAACCCGTTTATTAAATATGGGTGTACCGTCTTATAACGTCGCGAGTTCAGTTAGTATTATTATTGCCCAGCGGTTAGCTAGGCGCTTATGTATGCAATGTAAAGAAGAAGAACATATACCACCAGAAGAATTAAATAAGCAAGGGTTTACCAGCGAGCAATTGGCTAATATTAAATTATTTAAACCTGTTGGTTGCGATCACTGTACTGGCGGTTATAAAGGCCGAGTCGGTATTTATGAAGTGATAAAAATATCAGAAGCGACCGCCAATATTATTATGGCAGGCGGCAACTCGCTTGATATTGCAACGCAATGCCAAAAAGAAGGTTTTAATAATTTACGCCAATCAGGGCTGATTAAAGCGCTACAAGGTGTCACGAGTTTAGAAGAAGTTAACCGCGTAACCACCTCGTAAAACATACGTTTAATACTCGATTAAAAGTGCAGGTAACAAATGGCGATAAATAAAAAGAAAGCAGAAAAAGTAAAGCCGTTAGATGTTTTTAGCTGGCAAGGAGTGAACAGAAAAGGTAAAAAAATTACCGGTGATTTATCTGCTCCAAATATTCAAGAATTAAAAACTCAGCTTCGCAAACAAGGGATAACACCAGGTCGCATTAAGAAAAAAGCGCAACCGCTTTTTGGTTTAGGTGGAGGCAGTAAAAAAATTACCCCTGCCGATATCTGCGTTATCACTCGCCAAATCGCCACTATGTTAGGTGCTGGTGTCCCGTTAGTACAAACCATTGAAATGATTGGTAAAGGCAACAGTAATCAAAATATTCAGAAACTACTGGGTAACATTGGTGTTAAATTACAATCAGGCATCCCATTGTCTGAATGTTTACGTGAACATCCTAAGTTTTTTGATGATTTATATTGCGACCTTGTTAGCTCTGGCGAGCAGTCTGGCGCGTTAGAAGGTATATACGGCCGTATTGCCACTTATAAAGAAAAAGCAGAGTCACTAAAAGCAAAAATCAAAAAAGCGATGACCTACCCTATTTCTGTATTAGTTATTGCTTTTATTGTGACTTCCATCTTGTTAATTTTTGTTGTGCCGACCTTCCAAGAAATTTTTGCTAATTTCGGTGCTGAGTTACCCGCATTTACCTTAATGGTCATTGGTTTATCTGAGTTTATGCAAGCTTATTGGTATATCGGGTTAGCTGGAATGTTTCTGTTCGGCTATTTATTTAAACAAGCCCATTTAAAGTCACAAAAATTCCGTGATAGTTTAGACGCTAAAATACTCAAATTACCAATAGTCGGTGATGTATTAAAAAAAGCAGCGGTCGCACGATATGCTCGAACTTTATCAACAACCTTTGCTGCCGGTGTGCCGTTAATCGATGCTTTAGAATCTGCCGCTGGCGCTTCTGGTAATGCGGTATTTCGATATGCAATTTTAGAAATTCGCTCGGAAGTATCTTCCGGTATGCAGATGAACCTAGCAATGCGCAATGTAAATATTTTTCCTGATATGGTCATTCAAATGGTCGCTATTGGCGAAGAGTCTGGCTCGGTCGATGATATGTTGGCAAAGGTTGCTACTGTTTACGAAGAAGAAGTCGATAATGCCGTTGACAACCTAACAACTTTATTAGAGCCATTAATTATGTCGGTATTAGGTGTTATTATTGGCGGCTTAATTATTGCCATGTACTTACCTATATTCCAAATAGGTAATATTGTTTAATTAACTAAGCAGCGATTTAAACTTAATTCGCTGCTATTTTTCCGACTTAACATCAGTTAATAAAAGGCATTTTTGTGTTTACTAATTTAATGACTAACATGACTCAAGTATTTGAAGCGTCACCCGTTGTTTTTTATCTCACCGTTTTACTTGTTTCATTAGCGATTGGCAGCTTTTTAAATGTTGTTATTTTCCGTTTTCCTAAAATGTTAGAACAAGGCTGGTATGAAGAGTGTCGTGAGTTTCTTGACGATGAAGTAAAAGATATTCCAGCTAAAGAATTCAGTCCTTTAACCTTATCAATTCCTGCATCTACTTGCCCTAATTGCCAACATAAAATTCGATTTTACGAAAATATTCCACTACTTAGTTGGTTGGTATTACGTGGAAAGTGCAGCAGCTGTAGCAATAAAATATCTGCTCGCTACCCTCTAGTCGAGCTAACAACAGGGCTATTGAGTCTTGTTGTCGCCTATCATTTTGGCGTTAGCAGCGAAACTTTTTGGGTGTTAATTCTCACCTGGGGCCTTATTGCCTTAACTATGATAGATTTTGATCATATGTTATTACCTGATCAAATAGCTTTACCCTTAATGTGGTTAGGTTTATTAATTAATTTAGGTGAAGTATTTACCACCAGTCAAGGGGCTATTATTGGCGCTGTCGCCGGTTATATGAGTTTATTTAGTATCTTTTGGCTGTTTAAACTTATCACCGGCAAAGAAGGTATGGGACATGGGGATTTTAAACTGGTCGCACTTTTTGGCGCTTGGTTTGGTTGGCAGCTATTACCTTTATTAATTTTAATGGCCTCTGCGGTTGGCGCGATTATCGGCATTAGTTTAATGGTATTTAAAGGTCATCAGCGCGAACAAGCAATCCCATTTGGTCCTTATCTCGCTATTGCCGGTTGGATCTGTTTATTATGGGGTGATGGTATTTGGCAGTGGTATCTTGCCCGCTTAGTATAATTTCAACACGCCTGAGCTAGCAGCTTTAGGCGTTCACCAAGCTCAAGCTTTTAACTATGCTAAAAACTTAAATTATGTCTGATTATATTATTGGTTTAACCGGCGGTATCGGTAGCGGTAAAACCACTGTTGCCAATATGTTTATTGCTTTAGGTATTGAGGTAATTGATGCCGATATTGTCGCAAGAGAAGTAGTAGCACCAGGCACTCCTGCATTATCTAAAATTCAACAACATTTTGGTGATGTCATAGTAAGTGCAGAAGGTCATTTAAATCGCACTAAGCTCAGAACCATTATTTTTCAAGACGATGCTGAAAAGACGTGGTTAAATAACTTACTTCACCCTTTGATCAGAGTAACAATAACGAATCAGTTAGCAACCGCTACTAGCCAATACTGTATTTTAGCCGCGCCTTTATTATTAGAAAACAAGCTCAATTATTTAGTTAACCGAGTACTGGTTATTGATGTTGACGAGCAAACTCAAATTACTCGCACTATGACCAGAGACAATAACAATGCCGCCCTGGTTAAAAACATTATTAACAGTCAAATATCAAGAGCAGACCGTTTGGCACAAGCCGATGATGTAATAGACAATCAAAAGCAATCTCTGGCACAAGTTCAGCAACAAGTATTAACCTTACATCAAGAGTATTTAGCGCTCTCGATATAATTGCTAACACTTCTCTTACAAGAAATATTCGCCATTTGAAAGTTATCTCGTTAATATAGAGAATTATCGAATCAAAGTGTTGTTATGGTGAGTATTTTATACGAGCACCCGTTAAATGAACGGATCAGAAATTATCTAAAACTTGAGCAGTTATTCGCACAAGTAGCTAACTGTGAAGCTCAGTTAATCCTTGATCAACACCAAGTTTTTTTCACCACTTTATTTACCATTATTGATACCTTAGATCGTAATGATGTGCGTGGTGACTTAATCAAAGATCTTGAAAAACTTGAACAAAATCTAGTGCTTTGGTCACAATCTCCTGAAATCAATAGCAGCGCATTAGATGAAAACCTGCAGCAAGCAGTTTCGCTAATTTGCCAGCTAAAAGCAGCTAACCCACGTAGTTTCCAATTTAAAGATGATATATTTTTAAATTCACTGAAGCAGCGTTTTGCTATTCAAGGTGGCAGTTCTAGTTTTGATCTACCGCAGTTGAACTTCTGGTTACATCAAGAGCCAAGGTTAACCGCCAACGATATGACAACTTGGTTGCAGTCATTAGAACTTATTAATCAGTCTGTTGCTTTGGTTTTGAAATTTATTCGCCAGCGTAGTGACTTTGAAAAAATCACTACCGACAGTGGTTTTTACCAAGACAATGGTGAAGGCTTATTATTATTGAGAATAAAGCTACCGCAAAATGCTAACTATTATCCAACCGTTAGTGGTAACCGCTTTCGCTATTCCATTCGTTTTATGCACCCGTGTGAAGATAAGGGCCGTAAATTTGCAAACCACAACACTAGCTTTGAATTATCTCGTTGTTGATGCGTTTATAGCCTTAAAGCTTTAGGTATTCGATACCACTCATTTTCTCAATAATCTTATAACGTTAGCTATTTAACCTGTGTTCAGGTGATTTAACTTTATCCATCTGTCTCAATCTAATGAGACTCATGGATAAAGGATTGACTACCACACACGCTATCTTGTTATAATTAACTGATACCATTAATCAGGCCAGTACTGGAATTTAAGCATGACCGTAAAAGTAAATTGTCCCACCTGTAAAACTCAGGTAATTTGGCAACCAGAAAGTTTACACCGACCTTTTTGTAGTGAGCGCTGTAAGCTGATTGATTTAGGCGATTGGGCGGAAGAAAATCACAAAATAACTCAGCCAATTCAAGGCGAGCAAGAAATTACCGAAGAAATGTTAGATGCGTTAGAAGACGAATTTTTACAGCACAATAAATTCTTTGTAGAGCCGGAATAGGCACTTTATGCTAAAAGTTAAAAGCTAGATGCTAGATGCTAGATATTAATGTTAGGTGTTAATGCTAGAAACACTTAAGATTTTAGCTTCTAGCAACCTCGTTTAAGCCTTCCAGCTTTAAGATTCTAGCGATATATAGCTAATAATTTCTCGACTATTTCCACGTTCGCTTTAGGAAAATCTAAGCCGGCTAATTCACTAATATTAAACCACGCCTGCTGTTGCCCTTCTTGCGCTTGCGGTTCATTTAAATAATTATCAACGATAAAAACGTCCAGTTTGACCTGCTTATCACCGTAATCATGTTCAATGGTTATTAGCGGTTGTGCCGATAACACTTCGATATTAATCTCTTCTTTAAGCTCTCTATAAAGCGCCTGGGCAACTGATTCTTCCTTTTCCACCTTACCACCAGGGAATTCCCATTTTCCGCCTTGATGGGCTTCTTGGTGGCGACGAGTAAGAAAAATATCATCGCCATTAATAATTACCCCAACAGCAACATGTACTTGTTTCATTGTTATTCCTACACTAAATTTTCAACATGAAAAAAGGGGATAAATCCCCTTTAATAATAAACAGTATTCAATGACTTGCGTCATGCACTAAGCTTAAGAAAGCTTACCGTGACACTGTTTGTATTTCTTACCTGAACCACATGGACAAACTTCATTACGACCAACACGGGCATCAGTAAACTCTACTGATTTCGGTTTGCTTAAATCTAATGAATCAGCATGGTTATATGATTTTGGCTGCTCTTCAGCTTTACGATGTTGTTCTTCAACCGCTTCCACGTCAGATTGCTCACGAATTTGTACTTTTGATAAAATACCAATAACGTCATATTTAAGCGTTTCTAACATTTCAGAGAATAGCTCGAAAGACTCGCGTTTATATTCTTGCTTAGGATTCTTTTGCGCGTAACCACGTAAATGAATACCTTGGCGTAAATGATCCATCGCCGCTAAGTGTTCTTTCCAGTGTGAATCTAAACTTTGTAACATCACAGCTTTTTCAAAATGACGTAATACATCCGCGCCAACTTGCACTTCTTTGTCTTGATAAGCTTGCTCAACCGCTGCCACTATTTTTTCAATTAAGGTTTCTTCATGTAGTTTATCATCTTCAGACAACCATTTTTCTAGTGGTAACTCTAAGCCTAATTCACCTTTGAATCTTTCTTCCAAGCCTGAAACATCCCACATTTCTTCTAACGATTGCGGTGGAATATGCTGGCTAATAATGCCATTGACAACATCATGACGAATTGAAGCGATAACATCAGAAATGTCACCTGAGTCCATTAATTCATTACGCTGTTCGTAGATAACTTTACGTTGATCATTTGAAACATCATCAAATTCTAATAACTGCTTACGAATATCAAAGTTTCTGCCTTCAACTTTACGTTGCGCATTTTCAATACTACGAGTTACCCACGGATGTTCAATTGCTTCACCGCGTTCCATGCCTAATTTACGCATCATGTTCGCAATACGTTCAGAAGCAAAGATACGCATTAAGCCATCTTCCATCGACAGATAGAAACGCGTAGAACCAGCATCACCTTGACGACCAGAACGACCACGTAATTGGTTATCTATACGACGTGATTCATGACGCTCAGTCGCGACAATGTGCAAACCACCAAGCTCTAATACTCTATCATGTTGAACTTGCCAATCAGCTTTCACTTGTTCAATTTGCTCTGCTGTCGGGTTATTTAAGGCTTCAATCATCGCTCCTAAATTACCACCAAGCACAATATCAGTACCACGGCCGGCCATATTCGTAGCGATAGTTACCGCGCCTTCTTTACCGGCATCAGCAACAATTTCAGCTTCTTGGGCATGAAACTTAGCATTTAGGACTTTGTGTTTAATTTTTTCTTTACGTAATACCGAGGCTAAAAACTCAGAATTTTCGATACTGATGGTACCTACTAACACTGGCTGACCGCGTTCAACACAATCTTTAATATCTTCTAAAATTGCTTCGTATTTCTCTTCACCGGTTAAATAGATAAGATCGGCGCGATCATCACGAATCATCGGTTGGTTAGTTGGAATAATTACCGTTTCTAAACCATAGATATGGCTAAACTCAAACGCTTCAGTATCAGCTGTACCTGTCATACCTGAAAGTTTGTTATAGATACGGAAAAAGTTCTGAAAGGTAATAGACGCTAGCGTTTGATTTTCGTTTTGAATATTTACACCTTCTTTAGCTTCTATCGCTTGGTGTAAACCTTCGCCCCAACGTCGACCATCCATAGTACGGCCAGTATGCTCATCAATGATAACCACTTCGTTATCTTTGATGATGTAATCAACATCTTTTTGGTATAACTTGTGCGCGCGTAAGGCCGCCATAATATGATGTAACAAACCAATGTTGCTTGCCGCAAAAAGTGATTGACCATCACTTATCATACCGTTTTCTTGTAAAATTGTTTCTACTTGGATCTGGCCGCGTTCAGTTAAATATATTTGTTTTGCTTTTTCATCAATGGTGAAATCACCTTCCACAAAATCTGCTGATTGGCCCGTATCTTCGTCTTTATCTTCTTCACTTTGCATGGTTAAAGTCGGGACGATGGCATTAATCAGTTTATATGCTTCAGAGCTATCTTCAGCAGCACCAGAAATCACTAACGGGGTACGAGCTTCATCAATTAAAATTGAGTCAACCTCATCGACAATCGCAAAATTTAACGGACGTTGTACACGGTCTTGTGGTGAGAAGGCCATGTTGTCACGTAAATAATCAAAACCAAATTCATTGTTAGTTCCGTAAGTAACATCGCTGGCGTAAGCTTGTTGTTTGTCATCGCCGGCCATGCCAGGAATGTTACAACCTACCGTTAAACCTAAAAATTCAAATAACGGACGAGCCCAGTCAGCATCACGTTTAGCCAAATAATCATTAACGGTTACTATATGTACACCATTACCGGTTAACGCGTTTAAATAAGCGGGTAAGGTGGCAGTTAATGTTTTACCTTCACCGGTTCGCATTTCAGCAATTTTACCTTGGTTAAGTACCATGCCGCCGACCATTTGCATGTCAAAATGGCGCATTCCAAATACACGTTTACTGGCTTCTCTAACAATAGAAAAAGCTTCAGGTAAAATATCATCAAGAGTTTCACCGGCAGTAAGGCGTTCCTTGAATTCTATGGTTTTCGCTTTGAGTTCTTCGTCGCTTAAGGCTTCGTTGACAGGTTCTAACGCATTTATTTTATCTACTTCTTTGCGCATCTTTTTGATAAGTCGATCATTACGACTACCAAATACTTTTGTTAATAACTTTACGAACATCTTGTTATAACCGTGTTTTGGAGGGGAACTTCCGTTTTAAAAAAAATGACCGACAACCGCCGACCACACAAACTTTCTTTACTTTTATTTATCTATTAAAGCGATAAGTCATTAATTTATGAATTATTTAACTATTTCGCTTTGCGATAAACATATTTAATTGGGTTGATCTGTTGGTTGTTGCGCAATATTTCATAATGAACATGAGGACCAGTAGAGCGCCCTGTACTACCCATTAATGCAATTGGCTGACCTTTAGTAACTACATCACCAACAGCGACCAATATTGATTTATTATGGCCATAGCGAGTTTTAAAGCCATCACCATGATTAATTTCAACTAACTGACCATAGCCATAGCGATCACTCGCCCAACTGACAACACCTGAACCCGTTGCGATCACATTAGCACCTTCTTTACCCGCAAAATCAACGCCTTTATGCATTGCCGGGCGACCATTAAATGGGTCTTTACGAGTTCCGTAATAAGAAGATAACCAGCCACCTTTACCTATAGGTCGCCCTGATAGATAACTTGTATCTACGATATGGTGACCCAAGAGTAAAGATTCAAGCATTTTAAGCTGTTTTTCTTCATGTTCAAGTTGAAGATTTAATTCAGATAACTCAAACAGCAGCTCATCAACGCTTTTTTCATCTAAACCGGTTGATGACATCATCGGACCACCGCTAGGGGGTAAATGTTGAAAATTGAATTCGTTTTCAGGAATATTAGCATCATTTGCTAAACGCTCACCTAAGGCATTAAGACGTAAAACTTGGCTTTGCAATTCAGCCAGCTTCATTGTTAGCGCAGTAACCTGGGGATTATTGTCGGCATCACCGGCAGCGCTTAAGGAAATGATAGGCGCGGCTAGTTGTTGTCCTGCCGGAATAGCATTAGAAGAGAAAACTAAGTGTAAAACAAAGCCAGACACTAAAGCAAAAGCCACTAACGCAGAGAGCCAATGCAACTTATTTAAGCGCATGCTAAATCTTACATTCTTTCCGCGGTACAGTAGTGTTAAACTCATAAGTAATCTTTCATCTTCTTTTTAATATTTATTTAAATGGCCAAAAAAAATAAACAACCAATCGACATGTCTTTACTATTCAAAACATCGTCGGGCACTTTGGCACAAATAAAATCAAAAACCAACTCTTTGTCATTAATCTCAGACATTGTACGACAAATTTGCCCTGATCTGCCAGTTGAAGCTTGGAAAGTAGGTAATATATCGGCACAAACACTCGTTATTGAAGTAAAAACGGCGGCTTGGAGCCAAAGATTTCAATTTGAACGAAATAATATTACACGAGAATTACAACGGCAAACAGATGGTGTAATAAATAATATTGAAATTAAAATACATCCTTTCACTCATCGTAATTTCAATACCGAAGTACCGCCAGAAAAAACCCAGTTCATTTCTGAAAAAACAGCAAAGCAATTAAGGGAAGTCGCGAAGTCAGCTCCGGAAAGCTTGAAGAGAAAATTAGAAAGTTTAGCTAATTTAGTTAAGCAGCGAAACAGCTAGCTGCTTAACAAATTAAAGCTAGAAAAGTGGTGTCGCTATTCAGCTAAACCATAGACGGGCTGTTTTCACGATAAAGAATAGGCGCTTTACTTTCATCTTCATAAGTAACCCATTCCCAAGCATCTGTTTGCTTGAAAACTTCTCTAAGTAATAAGTTATTCAGTGCATGGCCTGATTTAAAGGCATTTAATTCCCCTAAAATACTATGACCACACATATATAAGTCGCCGATAGCGTCTAATATTTTATGCTTCACAAATTCATCGTCATAACGCAAATCGTTGCTATTTAACATACGATAATCGTCAAGTACTATCGCATTTTCTAAGCTGCCACCTAACGCAAGGTTGTGTGAACGCAAAAACTCGATATCTTTCATAAAACCAAAAGTACGGGCTCTGCTGATCTCTTTAATAAAAGAACAGCTAGATAATTCCATACTGATACTTTGGCCGGTATTTGAAATCACAGGATGGTTAAATTCAATTGCGAAATTAACCCTAAAACCTTCATAAGGTAGAAGTTCTGCCCACTTATCACCTTCTTCGATACGAATAGGTTTAGTTATTTTGATAAAGCGCTTAGCTGTATTTGACTCAACAATGCCAACAGATTGTAATAAATATACAAACGGTAACGCACTGCCATCCATAATTGGAATTTCTGGCGAGTCTATTTCAACAATTAAATTATCAATACCTAAGCTAGAAACAGCAGCTAGCAGGTGTTCAACGGTGGATACTTGAACACCTTGTTCATTAACCAAACATGTACATAATGTTGTTTCACCCACAGCTTCAGGTGTCGCTGGAATATCAACAACAGGATCAAGGTCAACACGGCGGAAAATTATTCCGGTATTGGCTGGCGCAGGACGGAGAGTAAGTCGTACTTTTTCGCCTTTATGTAAGCCAACACCTAGAGCCGTGACACTATCTTTGATGGTACATTGTTTAATCATGTTTAGCCTTTTTCTAAGCTTTTCAATAATTTTCCAAGCTTTTCAGAGTCAATAATACTATACGCCCGTTTATACGGGCACGTAATATAGCAAAAAACCTTCGCTTTATCAAAAACTCAACTATTTAACTATGCGATTTATTATTTAATTAGTCTGCTTGTTTTCTTAAAAACGCAGGAATATCTAAATAATTATCTAAGTCTGCTGCTGATGTTGTTCTTGGCGCAGTTTGCGACTGAGCATTAGCTTCAGGCATAGAGGCAGTTACCGACGCAACTTCTGGCTGTGCTGACGGAATGTAATCGCCACCAACCACATGCTGTTCTTGCATTGGCGCCGGTGTTACTAAAGTAATGTCAGGCTTACGCTCAGCACCAATACCAGTTGCAACTACCGTAACTCTAAGCTCGTCAGTCATCTCTGGGTCAATGACAGCACCAACAACTACGGTAGCATTTTCAGAAGCAAAAGCTTTTACCGCATTACCAACCGTTTCAAATTCGTCAATGCTAATATCCATACCGGCAGTGATATTAACTAAAATACCGCGCGCCCCCGCTAGGTCAACATCTTCTAATAATGGACTTGAGATAGCGGCTTCCGCTGCTTCTTCAGCACGATCAACACCTGATGCTATACCAGACCCCATCATTGCCGTTCCCATTTCAGACATTACGGTTCTAACATCGGCAAAATCGACGTTAATTAAACCAGGACGCGTAATTAATTCCGCTATACCTTGTACTGCGCCTAATAAAACATTATTCGCCGCTTTAAAAGCGTCAAGTAAACTAGTACCTGGACCTAATACTTTTAATAACTTCTCGTTCGGGATAGTGATTAATGAATCCACATTTTTAGATAAAAACTCTATGCCTTGATCGGCGTAGTTCATACGTTTTTTACCTTCAAATGGAAACGGTTTAGTGACTACCGCAACCGTTAATATGCCCATTTCACGTGCAACTTCAGCAACGACTGGCGCAGCGCCGGTACCTGTACCACCGCCCATACCAGCAGCAATAAACACCATATCGGCACCTTCAAGTGTTTGCCTGATCGTTTCACGATCTTCTTCTGCACTTTTACGGCCAATTTCTGGGTTAGCACCGGCTCCTAAACCTTTAGTAACGTTACAACCTAATTGCAAAGTTACATTGGCTGAAGAATTACGTAGCGCCTGAGAATCAGTATTCGCTGTAATAAATTCAACACCTTCAATGGTTTGACAAACCATGTGCTCAACTGCGTTACCACCGCCACCACCAACACCAATGACTTTGATAATCGCTTCTTCGTTATGATCTTCCATCAATTCAAACATTTTACTCTCTCCGTTTTAAACGTTTTTTGTTCCACCAAAAAAACAAATTACACTAAATATATACATTTACTTTTAACACTAACCAACCACTTATATTATTAAGTGGTTTTAAAACTCGCCTTTAAACCAAGCTGAAAGACGTGCCAATAAAGACCCGCCGTCATTATTCTTGCTATCTTTTGAGTCTTGCTCGGTGGCTTGTAAACCATAATGCAGCAAACCTACAACAGTGGCATAGGCAGGATCATTGACATATTCTTTCAGTCCTTGCACATCGCTTGGCTGAGCAATACGGACTGGCATTTGAAAAACTTCTTCAGCAAATTCAACCACACCTTCCATTTTTGCCGTACCGCCGGTTAAGACATAACCAGCAGCAATTTGATCTTCCAAACCGCTTTCCCGCAGTTCTTCTTGAATTAATTCGAACAATTCTTGGTATCTAGGCTCGACCACTTCCGCTAATGTATGACGTGACATTGAACGAGCTGGACGACCGCCAACACTTGGCACTTCAATATTTTCTTCCATACTGACCATTTGACGCAGCGCACAAGCATATTGCACTTTGATTTCTTCCGCGTGGCTAAGTGGTGTTCTAAATATTTTCGCTATATCACTAGTAACTTGATTACCAGCAACCGGAATTACCGCAGTATGACGTAATGCGCCACCAGTAAACACGGCAATGTCCATAGTCCCTGCGCCAATATCAACGACACAAATACCGAGCTCTTTTTCATCATCAGTTAATACTGAATAACTTGAGGCTAACGCCGAGAAAATCAACTGATCGGCAGTTAAATCACAGCGTTCGACACATTTAACTAAATTTTTTGCCATATCGTTAGCACAAGTAACGATATGAACTTTTGCTTCCATCCGTACCCCTGACATGCCAATTGGGCTTTTAATCCCTTCTTGACAATCAATGGTGTATTCCTGCGGCAATACATGCAGCATTCTGCGCTCTGCTGAAATAGGCACTGAACGGGCGGTATGAATAACATTATCCACATCTTCTTGAATAACTTCTTTGTCATTAATTGGCACCATGCCATTTTCATTTTGACAACTAATATGTTTACCTGAAATACCTAAATAGACTGAGCTAATATGGCAATCTGCCATCAATTCCGCTTCGTTAATGGCTCGTTGAATTGACTGAATAACTAAATTCAAATCATTCACGCCGCCTTTATCCATACCACGTGAAGGTTGATTGCCAACACCGACAATGCTTAATTTATTGTCAGGCGTGATCTCACCCACAGCAACGGAAATTTTTGAGGTTCCGATGTCTAATCCTACTACTAGGTTTCTTTCATTCACTTTTGCCATGCAATTAAGCTCTTTTCTCAATATTCTTTTTGTTATCAGCCGTTGGTGCTAATGCTTTCCAGCCAACTGCCAAACCAGTGTCGTAACGTAAATCAACATAACTAACCTGCTGATCCGCTTTTTTGTTTTCGATAATCTTTGGATAAACGTCCATAAAACGTTGGACCCGTTCAATTCTATTTTCTCGCCCCAAATTTAACGTCACACCATCGGTTAACGTTAATTGCCAAGCAAAGCGCTCAGAGAGCACAAGTTCATCAATGGCTAATTGGCTAAACTGTAATAATTTGTTTAAATTGCGATAGTTGTCTAGCGCAGTAATTTCACTACCTTCAGGGCCAAAAAATGCAGGTAACTGACTAAATAAACGGCTTTGATCCGCTTGAAATGCCACACCACTGTCATTAATTAAAAAATCGCCATTCCAAATCGCAACAGGCTTCTGATCGACAACATGAATTTTTAATTCATTCGGCCACTGTTTTCGCACCGCAACAGAATAAACCCAAGGTAGTGTTTTAACTACGTGATGCACTTCGTTGACATCAACATTGAAAAAATTACTTAAATTAATCGCTTCAATCGCGTGTTCAATCTCGACCACTTGCGTGTACGGCATATCGCCAGAAATCACTAAACTTGTCACTGGCGAAGATTCATCTGCGCCCACGCGTATGCTCACAAACCAGCTAAAAGAAATTAAGCCAACAATTACCAAAACAAAAAAGCTCACTCCTAGCCAAAATGACCAGTGAACTTGTTGCTGTGATAACTTAGCTGAATTGCTCATCTTATTTTCTAATATCCGATAAACTAATAATTTTTTTCACTAAGTCGCTAAAACTATAACCAGCAACCTTCGCCGCTTTAGGGACCAATGATGTTTCTGTCATACCAGGCACAGTATTTACTTCTAATAACTGCCAATCACCCTGCTCATTCAACATAAAATCAACACGGCCCCAACCACTTGCGTTAACCGCCTTAAATGCTTTCACCGCTAATGTTTGTAACTTTTCTTCAGCTGCGGTATCTAAACCGCACGGACAATGATATTGAGTGCTAGTAGATTGATATTTAGCTTGATAATCATAAAACTCGTTTGGCGTTTCCATATGGATCGCCGGTAATGCTTCGTTACCTAAAATAGCAACGGTATATTCTTTGCCATCAATCCAAGCTTCAACTAATACTTGCTCGTCATAATCAAAAGCGGTAATTAATGCCTTGCTTAATTCATCAGCTGATTTGGCAATCGACATGCCAATACTCGAACCTTCTGAAGCAGGTTTAACCATAGCTTTGCCGCCAAGTGCGGCTAAAATATCAGCGGATAATGCTGGTTCAAACTCGTCTTTATGTACCACAGCAAAATCTGCCGTTGGGTAACCTAAACTGCGCCAAATTTGTTTGCAGCGGACTTTGTCCATTGCCAAAGCTGAGCCTAAAACACCTGAGCCGGTATAAGGAAGGTGTAAAAATTCCAAGGCGCCTTGTAACGTACCGTCTTCACCGCCTTTACCATGTAAAGCAATAAAAACACGTTTAACCGCTAATTTATTTAATTCGCTTAATTCAAAACCTTTAGTATCAATTAACTCAATATCGGTAAAACCTGCGGCCGCTAACCCCTTAGCAACTGCCTGACCTGAATTTAGTGACACTTCACGCTCTTGTGAAGTTCCGCCATATAAAACGGCAACTTTTTCAGCTAGGTTAATCATCACGAGCCGCTCCATTATCAGCTTTGCAACCTAATAACGTGCTGCTAGCTAAACTTTTTGCTATTGCGCCAATATTACCTGCGCCTTGTGTGATCACCATATCGCCATCTTGTAATTGGTTTTTTACCAATTCTGCCAATTGTTCTGGGTCGTTAACATAAATAGGTTCAACTTGACCGCGCTGACGAATACTACGCGCTAAACTCTTGCTATCGGCACCGGTAATTACCGTTTCGCCAGCAGCATAAACGTCAAGTAAAAATAAGCAATCAACTTTTGATAAAACTTCAACAAAATCTTCGTATAAGTCGCGTGTTCGGCTATAACGATGCGGTTGAAAAATCATCACTAAGCGTTTTTCTGGCCAACCAGCTCGCATTGCACTAATCGTCACGTCAACTTCTTCAGGGTGATGACCATAGTCATCAACCAAAACCATTTCACCTTGCTCTGTTGATAAGGTGGCTAGCTGCTCAAAACGTCGTCCAATACCTTGGAACTCGTTTAAGGCGTTACAAATTGCGCTATCACTAACGCCTTCATCAGTTGCCACAGCAATACTTGCCAACGCATTTAAGACATTATGTTGGCCCGGTAAATTAACCGTTAAGCGTAAATCTTCTTTATCTTTACGGGTAACCGTAAAACTCGTTGCTCCTTGCACCTGACTAAAATCAGACGCTTTAACATCAGCATCTTCGGCAAAACCATAAGTAATCACCTGACGACCAATACGCGGTAAAATTTCACGCACTACTGGGTTATCAATACAAACCACAGCCAAACCATAAAACGGCAAATTATGTAAAAATTCAACGTAGGTGTCTTTTAATTTTTCAAAGTCACCTTGATAGGTTTCCATATGGTCTTCGTCGATATTAGTGACCACAGCGACCATCGGCTGTAAGTGTAAAAATGACGCATCACTTTCATCAGCTTCAGCAATTAAATAACGACTGGTGCCAAGTCTGGCATTAGTACCGGCGCTATTTAATAAGCCGCCAATCACAAATGTTGGATCAAGCTTCGCTTCAGCAAAAATACTCGCCGTTAAACTTGTCGTGGTGGTTTTTCCATGAGTGCCCGCAATCGCAATACCATGGCGAAAACGCATTAGCTCCGCTAACATTTCTGCGCGGCGCACTACAGGGATACGATTTTCTTGCGCAGCAATTAATTCTGGATTGTCTTGGCTAATAGCGGTTGAAACCACAATAACACTCGCACCTTCAACGTTTTCTTTTGCATGACCAATAGTAATATCTGCGCCTAAACCCGTTAAGCGTTTTACCACTTGGTTGTTGCCAATATCAGAGCCTGATATTTGATAACCTTCATTCAATAATACTTCTGCAATACCGCCCATACCGGCACCGCCAATACCAACAAAATGAATACGTTCAACACGTCTCATTTCTGGGATTTTAATTGGCGCGGTATTATTCATATTTTGATTGCTCTTAGTCATTTATTTCACTTGTTCAAGACAGGCTTTAGCCACTTGCTCCGTTGCATCGCGATAAGCAGCATCAGATGCCGCCTTTGACATTGCTTGCACTACTTTTTCGGTGGCAAAAACACTATTTAATAATTGTGCTATTTGCATACTGGTTGCATGTTGTTGTGGCAATAATTTTGCTGCCCCTTTATCAACCAAGTATTTAGCATTTTTGGTTTGATGATCATCAACAGCATGCGGGAGCGGAATAAAAATCGCTGGTTTTCCGGCAATCGCTAATTCAGATACCGTTAATGCACCCGCGCGGCAAATAACCACGTCAGCCCATTGATATGCTGCTGCCATATCATCAATAAATTCAGTTATTTTGTAGCAAGATTCATCTAATTGAGTATTTTCATAACTTTCAATTACTTGCTTTAATTTGTCTTGGCCAGTTTGATGCCAAACTTCAAAATTTAGCCCTTTGAGCTGATTAATCGCCGAAGGTACTAACTCATTTAAAATTTGCGCGCCTAAGCTTCCGCCAACCACTAATACTTTTCTGGTCGGCGTTGTTTCGCTATTTACAGCGGCATTTTCACTGTCAAGTAAAGCAGCATGGTTAGCAGCAACTTCGGTAATGGCTTTACGGATCGGGTTGCCAACAACTTTTGCTTTAATGCCTTTTTTAAACGCGTTCGGAAAAGCACTTAACACACTTGATGCTAATCGCGCTAAATAGCGATTACTCATACCAGCAACCGCATTTTGTTCATGTAAAATTAGTGGTTTACCTAACAACCAAGCCGCAACGCCACCAGGTGCGCTGGCATAACCGCCCATACCTAAAACCACATCAGGGTTTACTCGTCGAATAACCCGCATTGATTGCACCACTGACTGCAATAATTTAAATGGCGTTTTTAGCAAGGTCGCAAAACTTTTATTGCGAATACCGGCAATATTAATAAATGAAATTTCAAAGCCATGTTGCGGAACTAAGCTTGCTTCCATTCGTTTTGCCGTGCCTAACCAATGAATATCCCAGCCTTGAGCTTGCAAATATTCAGCTACCGCAATACCCGGAAAAATATGTCCGCCAGTGCCACCGGCCATCACTAATAATGTTGGGCGCTTACTCATCAATTCGCCCTTTCTTTTTTTTCTTTAACGATTTTGTTGTCGCCTGTAAACTTTGTAAACGTAATTCATGATCAATGCGGATCAGTACAACAACCGCAAGAGTCATGATGATCATTGAGCTACCACCGTAGCTTATTAACGGCATAGTTAAGCCTTTAGTTGGCACAATACCCGCGCTAGCGCCGATATTAACCGCCGTTTGAAAACTCAACCAAATGCCAATACTGTAGGCAAAAAAGCCTTCAAAATACTTTTCTTTCGCGATGGCTTGGCGTCCTAACATTAACGCTTTAAAAACCAAGACCCCACTTAATACCAACACAGTCGCAACACCTAAAAAGCCAAACTCTTCGGCTAATACCGCCATGACAAAGTCAGTATGTGCTTCTGGTAAATATTCTAATTTTTGAATGCTGTTACCCAAACCTTGGCCAAAAAATTCACCACGGCCATAAGCCATTAACGATTGAGTTAATTGATAACCGCTACCAAACGGGTCTTGCCATGGGTCTAAAAAGCTAGTGATACGGCGTAAACGATACGGTTCAAAAATGGCTAACATAGTGATAGCCCCTAATCCTACTGCCGTCATCGCGATAAATTGCCAAAGCTTAGCGCCCGCTAAAAACAATAAGCCAAAGGTCGTGACAAACATCACAATGACAGTACCCAAATCTGGTTGCATCAACAAAAATAACGCCAATAAACCAAAGACCGCCAGTGGTTTGATAAAACCTTTTAAATTCTCCATGACTTCTTCACGGCGTCTAACTAAATAAGCCGATAAATAACAGAAGAAAAATAGTTTTGCTGGCTCTGCCGCTTGAATGGTAATAGGCCCTAAGACTATCCAGCGCTGCGAACCATTGACCGACCGGCCAATCACTAACACCGCCATTAACAAGACCAAAGCAAATAGCAACAAATAACCACTGTATTTATGCCACCAACTCATTGGCACTTGCAAAGCAAGACCGCCAATAAGTAAACTTAAAACGATATAAACCATGTGGCGAACCACAAAGTGAAAAGGATTATTAAACAAACGTTCAGCAACTGGCATTGAAGAGCTTGCCACCATGATCAAACCGATAACGTATAAAGCGACCGCGATCATCACAAACCCGCGATCAAAGGTGACACCGGCATTGCTGTATTTCGGTGTTGCACTCAATGCTGAAAATTTCAGTAACGGAAGTTGCTGTAACATGGTTAACATGTTTGCTCTCCCTGTACGGCATCAATAAAGGCTAAACCGCGTTCGATATAATTTTTAAACATATCGATACTGGCACAAGCAGGAGACAATAAAACAATATCACCGCTTTTCGCTTGGCTTTTAACTAAGTTAACCGCGTCAGCGAGTGTGCTAACAGTTGATGAAGCAGAAGTTAATGCCGCTATTTGTCCGCCATCTTTTCCTAATGTCACCGTATGGAATACGTGCTGTTTAATCGCTGGGGCTAATTCACTAAAGTCAGCACCTTTGCCATCACCGCCAGCAATTAAATAAAGATCTTGCTGCTGACTTTTATTACTAGCAAAGCCGTTAATCGCAGCTATGGTTGCGCCAACATTGGTCGCTTTCGAGTCATTAATCCAACGAATGCCGTCGTTAGTTGCGACCGGTTGGCAGCGATGTTCAAGGCCAACAAAATCAGGCAACGCCTTAACCATGTCAGTTAACGACCAACCTGCTGCTTTTCCTAAGGCTAATGCAGCCAAGCAGTTTAAGGCATTGTGTATGCCAGCAAGCGGTAACTCTGCCACGGCAATTAAGGCCTGCTGACCCGAGATTAACCATTGCTGGCCGTCGAGTTCTTGTAAGCCAAAAACTTCTGCTGTCGCATTAAGCGGCTGTTCTAAACCAAAACTGTATTGTGTTTTAAATGTTAAGATTTCAGGTAATGCCGTTCTACTGTCATCGCGATTAATCACAGCAATATCAGTTTGACGATAAATTTCTTGTTTGATCTTCTGATAATTATCAATGGTCGCGTGTCGATCTAAATGATCATCACAGACATTTAATACACATGCGCTTCTTGCCTGCATATTAGTCATAGTTTCTAACTGAAAACTTGATAATTCTAAAATTAAAAAGTCAGGGCGCTGCTCAATAGTATCCAAGACCGGAATACCAATATTGCCACCTAATTGGGTGTTATATCCTAAACGCTCGCCTAAAAAGGCTAACAGAGACACTACCGTCGATTTTCCATTAGAGCCAGTTACAGCAATGGTTGGCACCTGTGTTAAACGGCAATAAAGTTCAACATCACCAAAAACTTCACCTTCGTCATTTAAACAGCCGGCAATTTCTGGGTTATTTAAATCTATGCCAGGGCTGGCCAAAACAATATCAGCTGAATTAATCAGTGCTTTATCCCAGTGACCTAAAGATAAATAATTACCGGCGAATTGCTGATTAAATTCATGGCTATCAATAATATTTTTACGACTGTCGTTAAGTGAAAATTTAATGCCGTGTTTAGATAAAAAGCGCGCACAAGAAAGCCCGGTAATACCGGCTCCTAATACGACAATTTCTTTATTATCTAAAAACGATAAATTCAACATAGTTGTTTTTGCTCTTAACGCAGTTTTAAGGTTGCTAAACCAATTAACACTAAAATAAATGACATGATCCAAAAGCGCACAATTACTCGCGGCTCTGGCCAACCTTTTAATTCATAATGATGATGAATCGGTGCCATTCTAAAAATTCGTTGGCCTCGTAATTTATACGAACCAACTTGTAAAATTACCGACACGGTTTCCATCACAAAAACCCCGCCCATAATAAATAATACAATTTCTTGTCTCACTAATACGGCAATCACCCCTAAAGCAGCGCCTAACGCTAATGAGCCAACATCGCCCATAAACACTTGTGCTGGGTAGGTGTTAAACCATAAAAACCCTAAACCGGCGCCAACAATAGCAGTACAAACCACCACTAACTCACTGACCATAGGAATATGCGGTAAATGTAGATAATCTGAAAAATTAACGTTACCGGTAACATAAGCAAATAAAGCAAAAGCGCCGGCGACCATAATGGTTGGCACTATCGCTAAACCATCTAAACCGTCAGTTAAGTTCACTGAGTTACTGGTACCAACAATCACGAAATAGGTTAATAAAATATATAAGACACCGAGCTGCGGCATGACGTCTTTCATAAACGGGATTAATAGTGCCGTTTCCGTTGGCGCTTGCGCGGTATAATACAAAAAGAAGGCAGTACAAAAGCCCGCAACCGTTTGCCAAAAATATTTCCAACGAGCAATTAGGCCATTTGAGTCTTTGCGAATAACTTTGCGATAATCATCAACAAAGCCAATAACACCAAAGCTAATCACCACAAACAGCACAACTAAAACGTAACGATTAGTTAAGTCAGCCCATAACAATACACTGGCAATAATGGCCGCTAAAATTAACAAGCCGCCCATCGTTGGCGTGCCTGATTTTGATAAATGACTTTGCGGGCCGTCATCGCGGATAGTTTGGCCGATTTGCATACGCTGTAATGCCGCGATTAATTTCGGCCCAAAATATAACGAAATCACTAACGCAGTTAAGGTTGAAATAATCGCTCTAAACGTTAGATACGAAAAGACATTAAAAAAGCTGTAATACTGCGTTAAATATTCACTTAACCAAAGTAACATTAGACAAGTTCCTGTTGAGTTAGGCTTGCTCGCCACGTTAAAATATCTTGCACTACTAATTCCATTTTTGAACTTCTTGAGCCTTTCACTAAAACAGAAATTTGTTTTGCTTCATCAGCTAAAATTGTTGTTAAGTTTTCGACTAACTTAGTTTTATCACTAAAGTGTTGATTGTTTTGAGCAAATGCATCAGAAGTCGCTTGGCTAAGTACACCTAATGTTAATAAATCATCGATGCCTAAAGCTTTGGCAAATTCACCCACTTCTTGGTGATAACTTCTCGCTTCTGCGCCTAATTCCGCCATATCGCCCAACACTAAAACACGTCGACCAGGGAAGCTGGCTAATAATTCAATCGCTGCTTTAATTGATTCAACATTGGCATTATAAGTGTCGTCAATGACTTTAAATTTATCATCAACATGGTGCAGGTTCATGCGCCCTTGCACAGGTTTCATTTGCGCTAAACCTAAGCGAATATCATCAAGTGATGCGCCAAACTCTAATGCAATAGCTGCTGCCGCAACCGCATTACAAACATTATGTTTACCCGGTACGGTGAGCTCAATAAAGGTATTACCATGATAAGTGTTCAATTTAAAACTGGCACAGCCATCTTCATTCAACACCACATCAGAGCTATAACAGTCTGAAGTATTTAAACAGGAAAACTGACGCACGTTTTTATCCACTAAGCGCCACTGCCATTTATTGGCGTATTTACAATCTTTGTTGTAAAGCGCAATGCCGTTTTCACTCAGCCCTTCAAAAATTTCACCTTTTGCCCGAGCAACTCCACATAAATCACCAAAACCTTCTAAATGCGCGGCGGCAATATTATTGATCACGGCAACGTCAGGTTTGACTAGGTTACTGGTATAAGAAATTTCGCCAATATGATTAGCGCCCATTTCTATCACTGCATAATCATGCTCAGGTGTTAATCTTAATAAGGTTAATGGTACGCCAATATCATTATTGAAATTGCCTTTAGTGGCTAAAACATTGCCTAAGCGCGATAGAATTGCTGCGGTCATTTCTTTAACTGTTGTTTTTCCGCTACTACCCGTAATACCCACAGTTTTTGGCGCTACTTGCGCTTTGACATAAGCGCCGATTTGTCCCAGCGCCTTTAACGAATCTTTAACCACGACTTGTGCAATCGAAACAACTTGTTGTTGTTCGACGATCAAAGCTTTACACAATGCCTTTTCAGCCTGTTGGCTAAATTTATGGCCATCAAACGTATCGCCTTTTAAAGCAAGAAAAACATCATCTTTTGCCAGCGTACGACTATCTGTACTGATATTCGTTATCGTGGCATCAACACCGATTAATTTGCCTTGGGTAATGTTGGCAATATCAGATAATAAGAGTGGGATCATAATACTGCCTTTTGATAATGCGCTTTAACTAAAGCGCGTTCGTTATATGGAATTTTATCAGCGCCTATAATGATATATTCTTCATGGCCTTTACCGGCAAATAAAATAGCATCGTTAGGTTTTGCATGTGCTAATGCCGAACATGCAGCTTGTTGGCGATTTAAAATAATAGTGATACGTTCTAATTGCTGACAGCCCGATAAAATATCACTGGCGATCATTTCAGCCGGCTCAGTTCTTGGATTGTCATTTGTCACTATTACATGTTCAGCCAATTGCTCAGCAATTGCGCCCATTTCTGCACGTTTACCTTTATCTCGATCGCCACCACAGCCAAACACCACCCAAAGTTCCCCTTGGCAATGTTGCTTAACCGCTAATAAAGCATTTTTTAAACCATCTGGCGTATGTGCATAATCAACAACAGAAAGGACTTTCCCTGTTCCGGTAAATGCTTCCATTCTGCCGATGGCTGGCGTTAAAGATTTTATCGCTTGTTGAATATCAGCAAGCGGCACCGATAACGATAGTAATATCGCCATTGCGGCTAATAAGTTTTCTACGTTAAAGTCACCTAATAACGGACTTTCAATCAACGCTTTGCCCTGTGCGGTCACAACTTCAAAAGTAATACCAACACCATGATGAGTTAAGTTTTGTGCAAAGACATAAGCGCTATGGCGGTTATAAAGCTCAAGCGTTTTTGGTGCTTTACCATAAATAACAACAGCATTTCTTTTTTCAGCGGTTAATGCCGCCAACCACTGCTGGGCATATTCGTCATCGCCATTAACAATTATCTGCTGCGGTTTTTCGCTGTTAAATAAACTGAATTTAGCCGCGGCATAATTTTCCATCGTTTGGTGATAATCAAGATGATCACGCGATAGATTATTAAACAAAGCAATATCAAATAATTCCGGCAATACCCGTTTTTGCACTAATGCATGTGATGAGACTTCCATTGTCACAACAGCAATTTTTTTCGCTTTAAAGCCATTTAATAAGCTCATCACTTCGGTTGCTGCTGGCGTGGTGTTTGCTAATGGCAATAAATTTGCTAGCTGGCCTGCACCTAAAGTGCCTATCACCGCTGCTTTTTGCTGGCAAGTTTCTAATAACTTGGCCACCATTAACGCGATACTGGTTTTGCCGTTCGTACCGGTAATGCCTACCACTGTTAAGCTTTTTTGTGGCAACTGGTAATATTGTTCAGCTAAGGTAAATAAATTTTTATCCAGTTCATAAAACTGGACAATAACAATACCTTTTTTCAGCAAAAGCTTACCGTGCTGCTGAATATGCTGACACTGTGCGATAACCAGGGCGGCACCTTGCTCTATCGCTTTATCGATATATTGACGACCATCAAGGGCATCACCAATCACGGCGCAAAAAATATCACCGGATTTAATTTTGCGGCTGTCGTTGGTCATTTCACCACAAGCAACGGCTTCAATAGCAATATCAAAAGCCGCTAACGCTTGCGCGATAGAAAAATTATTTTTTGGAGCTGATTTAAACATTATCATCTCCTTTAGTTTCGCGTTTCACTGTCGTGGTATGGGTCAAATCATCGGGGGCAATATTTAAAATATGTAAAGCACCTCTCATCACTTTTGAAAATACCGGCGCGGCGACATCACCGCCATGATAAAAATCACCACCGGGTTCGTTAATCACCACAACAACGGCAATTTCAGGCTTACTGATCGGCGCAATACCAGCAAATAAACCAACATAATCATTACCATAACCACCGCGCACGGCTTTACGCGAGGTCCCGGTTTTACCGCCAACACGATAGCCAGAAACCCGAGCTTTTGGCGCGCCATTACCGCGTTTATCACCAACAACTACGCCTTCTAATAAAGAAACAATATAATTTGTTTCTGATGCACTAAAGACTCTTTCACCTTCTGGTGCTTGCGCCGTTTTCAATATGGTTAATGGCAGCCGAACGCCGCCATTAGCGAACGTAGAATACAAACGCGCCAACTGCAGCGGAGTGACATTTAGGCCATAACCAAAAGATAACGTTGCTAATTCAAATTGTGACCAGCGGTTTCTGTCGTGCATAATGCCGCTGCTTTCCCCCATTAAATTGGTACCGGTTTCTGCGCCAAAACCCGCTTCAAAAAACTTGTCTAATAAAAACTCTTTGGGTACCGACAAAGCTAACTTTGTGGTACCCATATTTGAAGACTTGACTAAAATATCTTGCAGGCTTAATTCGCCGCGATTACGCGGGTCACTGACCCGCCGACCACCGAGCCGCATCCAGCCCGGATGTGTATTAATAATCGTGTCATGTTTGGCGCTGCCAAATTCTAATGCCGCTAACATTGCCAAAGGCTTCATCGTTGAGCCCGGTTCATAAGCATCGGTAATCGCTCTATTTCTCAAACGATGAAGTGCGGTATTCGATAAATTATTCGGGTTATAAGACGGACTATTCACCATGGCTAATATTTCACCGGTATGAACATTGGTCACAACCACTGAACCTGATGTCGCTTTAAATGCGTCAACCGCGCCCTTTAATTCTTTATAAGCGAGCGCCTGAATGCGCTGATCAATTGAAAGTTCGATGGTTCCAGGTAAGGTTGCTTTTTCTTCTGACAGAATTTCAACTTTTCTGCCTTTCGCATCTTTAATAAATTTCTTCGCGCCGGCCGTTCCTGTTAAAACGTCATCATAAACACTTTCAATGCCTTCAATGCCTTTATCATCGACATTGGTAAAACCAACCACATGGGCGCTAATTTCGCCGGCTGGATAAAAACGCTTTGATTCTTTACGTAAATGAATACCCGGAATTTTTAGGCCTTTAATATAATTTGCCATCGCTGGCGAAACTTGGCGTTCCACATAAACAAAGCGTTTTGACGGGTTTTTAACAATACGGTTGGTCAGGGTGTTAACGTCTTGTGATAAAACATCGGCCATCGCCTGCCAATGTTCAACCATTGCCAAGCCATTATTTTCCATC
This sequence comes from Thalassotalea sp., assembly GCA_051251725.1. Taxonomy (GTDB): domain Bacteria; phylum Pseudomonadota; class Gammaproteobacteria; order Enterobacterales; family Alteromonadaceae; genus JALZUE01. Next base: position 54,601 of record JBPOFN010000012.1, read on the forward strand.
ACTATTTTAGGATCAGCCCAAACGGTTTCAACCGGTACACTGACCGCTAAGTCACGACCATTACGGTCAACAATAGCGCCGCGCTGAGTTAAGCTGGTGGTATTTCGAATAACGCGGTTATCTGCTTGTCTTTGCAGCATATCCGGTTCAATGACTTGAATATAAGCACTACGAGCAATCAAAGCGCAGTAAACAAGCAATATTAAGCCGACCACAACGTAAAAACGCCAGGCAACCGATATTTGCTTTTGCTGTTTTACTTGCTTTTTCGCAACTTTTGTCGTCATTCTAGTCTTATTATTATTTCCGAATCAGCACTTGGCCGTTTCATATTAAGTTGTTTTGCTGCTTTACTTTCAATAACGCTATGCTCAGATAAACTATTTTGCTCAAGCAATAAATTACGCCACTCAATATCTAACTCATCTCGTTGAGTTAATAACACTTCTAATTCACTCGTGGTTTGCCTGTTCATATGAGTGAAATAAATCACTGAAAAAGCCGATACCACCATCAAAAAAAGTAAAATATAACTCACTAAATGACGCTTGATATCTTGTAAAATATCGAACGCTAATATCACCTTGGTCGATGACACGCTTAATCAGCCAATCGCTCTGCAATGCGCAATACCGAACTTCTCGAACGCACATTACTGTCAACCTCTGCTCTGCTAGGTTTAGCCTTACGGCCAACTAACTGCAGCTTTTTACCTTTTTGTAATTCAGCTTCGCTTATCGGCATCCCTCTTGGCACTTGTCTTCCTTGAGATTGCTTTTTCATAAACTGTTTTACTAGGCGATCTTCTAATGAATGAAAACTGATCACTACTAATCGCCCTGTTGCCGCTAACACCTTAAGTGAGGCAGCTAAAACATTTTCAATTTGCTCTAATTCACTATTGATATAAATACGTATCGCTTGAAAACTACGAGTCGCTGGATGCTTTTTAATTTCCCGCTGCGGCGCCGCTGTTTTAATAATTTTTGCTAATTGGCCAGTACGCGTGATCTCTTCTTCTTCGCGAGCATCAACAATCGCATTCGCAATGCGCCACGCATGTTTTTCTTCACCAAAGGTTCTTAACACCCAAGTAATATCTTCAACATCCGCTTTGGCAATCCACTGTGCCGCCGTTTGACCACGAGTGGTATCCATACGCATATCGAGTGGACCGTCTTTCATAAAACTGAAACCACGTTCGGCGTCATCTAATTGCGGTGAAGAAACCCCTAAATCTAATAACACACCATCAACTTTACCGGTCACGCCTTGTTGCTCGGCAATGTCAGCAAGCTCAGAAAAACCTTGGTGAACGATATTAAAACGCGTATCGTTACTGTATTTTTCAGCGGCTTTAATGGCGCTTGGATCACGGTCAATCGCGATCAGACGACCTTGCTCACCCAACTTAGATAAAATTAAGCCTGAATGACCACCTCGACCAAACGTACAATCGATATAAGTACCATCTTCTTTGATCGCTAAACCGTCGATTGCTTCATCAAGCAATACGGAAATGTGTGAAAATTCTGTTGTCATAATTATCGTTACAGTGATAAGTCAAGTAATCGGTCAGTTAACTCAAGTTCACCTGACTGAATTTGGCTGATGCCTTGTTCCATTTGCGCTTGCCATAATGACTCGCTCCAAATTTCGAATTTTTTCAACTGACCAACCAACATCACGTTTTTCTCTAACAATGCATGTTGACGCAGCGGGCCATTTATTAATAAACGGCCATTTTTATCCATGTCGCAATCAGACGCATTACCTAACAATATCTGTTGAAACATTCTTTCTTGTGGATTAGTACTAGATAAACCACATAATTTCAGTTCAATTTCTTCCCATTCTGGTAATGGGTAAAGTAATAAACACTTGTGTTGAATATCGACTGTGCAAACCATTTTTCCTTGGCAATCAGCAAAAAGCTCCTCGCGATACCTTGTTGGTACCGTGATTCGGTTTTTTGTGTCGAGCGTAATAGCGCTGGTGCCTCTGAACATATTGTTTTTTTAGCCGTAGATCTACTTAGATCCACTATTCCCCACTTTTTTCCACATTGATACAGTTTAGTGAGTTTTACAAACTTCTGTCAAGCAAAGATTGTTGATTTTATCATTCGTGATCACCAAGAAAAATAAGGGGATCGAGGAAGTTGATGAATTTGTGGGAGTTTGTGGATCTCGAGCCCAAAAATTAATAATTAATTAATAAATTTTGCTATTTTGGGTTATCTAATGATTAATTAATGGGGATATTGGTGCAGAAAAACATCGATGTTGCTAACAAGCCCTGTTTATCAAGCTTACCGTTCAAATAAGATACAGGTATGTGATTTAATGGTGAGCGAAACTTGTTCTCCAATCGCAAAAAGTACTTGGCTATAGAAGCTTAATTGTTGAAAACTTAACACTGAGTCTTTCACTAAACTTGAAACAATATAATGATAACCGTGCTCAGTGATATTAATGTGGTTAATCTCACAATTTATTTCGCCCGTTTTCGAAAGTTCAAGGTTTTGTGGTTTTATTAATAAAGTCGCTTTAGCAAAGTTATAAGGCTGGCTTGGTAAGTCTCCTAACAAGGAAATTAACCGGCCATGATCACAGGTTACCGGGATCCAACTGCCAAGCTGGAGAAAATCAGCAACTTGCCAACTATTCGGTAACTGACAAACTTGTGAAGGTGTGCCCAGCTGTAAAATTTTACCTTGGTTTAAAACTGCGACTTTATCGGCAAAGGTAAATACTTCATCTTTATTATGCGTAACAAAAATAGCGGTCATGGCTAATTGTTTTAAAAGAATACGTAATTCCAACATTAATTCATTGCGTAGTCGCGCATCAATATTCGAAAACGGCTCATCAAGTAATAATAATTTAGTTTGCGGCGCTAACGCACGAGCAATAGCAACCCGTTGCTGTTGACCACCGGAAAGCTGATGGGGGTAGCGCGGGGCAAAAGCATCTATTTTTAACAGCGTTAACAAATGCTCAACCCGTTCTTGTTGTTCTACTTTGGCTAACTTTTGAATACCAAAGGCAATATTTTCAGCCACAGTTAAATGCGGAAACAAAGCATAATCTTGAAAAATAACGCCAATGTGTCGATGTTCAGGCTCAATAAAGTGCTGTTTATTAATAGTTGGCAGATCATAAACCTGGATATCACCAAATGCCGGTTTAATAAAACCAGCAATGGTATTTAACAAGGTCGTTTTACCACAGCCACTGGGGCCAACTAATCCTAAAATTTCACCTTCAGCCAGCGAAAAGCTAATATCCGATAAGATATTTTTATCGTCTAAACAAACAGCTATATTATTTAACGAGATAATTGAATTCACGCATTAACCTTTTCACGATTGAGCCAAATAATCGGTATTAAACCGAATAATACAATTAAAATGGCCCCCAAGGCACCATGCTCTAACATTTCATCAGAAATTAATTGATATACCTGTGTACTGAGGGTTTCATAATTAAACGGACGTAATAACAACACCGCAGGTAATTCTTTCATTGCTTCAACAAACACCAACAACCAAGCGACAAACATTGACGATTGCAAAAGCTTGCGATGAACTTGCCATAACGTTTTACTACGCGTTACGCCTAAACTTGCGGCGGCTTTATCTAAGCTCACCGGTATTTGTTTTAAACCGGCCGTAATCGTGCCATTGGCTATGGCGGCAAAGCGAACAACAAAAGCAAATATGATCGCAAAGATAGTGCCTGATAAGATTAAACCTGGCGGCTGATAACCGAATGCTTTAGCAAGGTCATTTATCCAATGATCAAGTGGCGAAAAGGTCGCCATCATCGCCATAGCAAGGACAGTACCTGGAATAGCATAACCTAACCCCGATAAACGCAGTGGCCAGCTAGCTAACTTATTGTCATTAAAGCGTTGATAAAAACTAAACAACAACGCAAATATCAGCGTTATGGTCGCGGCATAAAGACTTAATACTATGCTATTACTCGCATTGTCTAATAACGCCGTTATTTGCTCAGCAGAGCTATAGACTATCGCCATATCAATTAATAACGCCAACGGCAGTAAAAAACCGGCAAAAACTAACAGCCAACAAAAGCCAGAGGCTAATGTTTTACTCCACCACGCGAGCGGAATTTCATTTTTTTGTTGATTAGGGTTATTAGATTGATGCTGCATACCTTGGCGACTTTTTTGCTCTAACACCACGACCACAAAAACGAAGAATAATAAAATACTCGCTAATGCATTCGCGGCGGCTAAATCACCATAACCTAACCAAGTATCATAGACCGCAGTGGTTAAGGTATTAACAGCAAAGTATTGCACAGTGGCAAAATCAGCTAAGGTTTCCATCAAGACCAAACTCGCGGCCACGGCAATAGCCGGACGCGCAAGCGGCAAGGCAATTTTTAACAGGGTTTGTTTTGGCGATAAACCTAAGGTTCGACCCGCGCGTAATAGCTGTTGGTCTTGTTGCTCAAAAGCCGTTCTCGCCAGCATATAAACATAAGGATATAAAACTAACGCGATCACAACACCCGCGCCAGTTAAGGTGCGAATATCAAAAAACCAATAATCACTCGGTGATTGCCACTCAAACCATAAGCGCAAGGCTCTTTGTATCGGACCGGCGTAATCAAATAAATCGGTATATAAATAAGCGACTAAATACGCAGGCATGGCTAAGGGTAATAACAATAACCAGCGTAATGCTTGTTTACCATAAAGAGGGAAGTAACTAACAAATAAAGCACTAGGAATACCGAAGCATAGCGATAATACAACCACTAGCAGCCCAAGGGCGACGGTATTAAATAAATAATCAGGTAAAACAGTTTGCCACAGATGGCTAAATAAGGAAGTTGGCGCAGAGATGCCCGCCAACAACATCACGACAACCGGTATTAATAAAGCTAATGCAATTAGCCAGATTAATGCCGGTTTAGAAAAGTGAGATAGCTTTTTGATCACAGATCAAATTTGGCTTTATCCAACAATGATAAAGCGATTTTTTGATTTTTTGCGATCGTTGCCAATGATAAGTCGTCTGCTTTAAATGTGCCCCAAGAGCCAACTAAGTCAGAAACCTTAACGCCTTTACGAACTGGATATTCCATATTCACTTCAGCATACATATGCTGAGCTTTTTCAGATACTAAGAACTCCATTAACGCTAAAGCATTCGCTTTGTTCGGAGCATACTTTGCCATGGCAACTCCTGAGATATTAATGTGTGCGCCGCGACCATCTTGGTTTGGAAAAACAATATTAACGGCATCAGCCCATACTTTTTGGTTTTCATCTTTCAACATATTGCCAAAGTAGTAGCTATTACCTAAAGATACATCACACAGCTTTTGATGGATCGCTTGTACTTGTCCGCGATCGCTGCCTTGTGGTTTACGGGCTAAGTTTTTCTTAACCGCTTGTAACCAGGTTAAGGTTTCAGCTTCCCCATGATGCGCAATCATTGATGACACCAGGGCAACATTGTAAGGATGTTTACCGCTACGAGTACAAATTTTACCGGCAAATTTAGGGTCAGCTAAATCTTCATAGCTAAGCTCGACATTACCCAATCTTTTCGAGGCATAAATATTTCTAACACGGGTAGTTAAAGCAAACCAAGTGTCATCTTCAGCACGGAGATTGGCAGGAACAGCCGATTTTAATGTGGCAGAGTCAACCGCTTGCACCAATTTTTTATCTTGTAATTCAACCATGCGGCTAATATCAGTGGTTAATAAAATATCAGCTGGGCTATATTCACCTTCCCTTGCTAAGCGCTCTGCCATGCCTTTTTTAGCAAAAACCACATTAACTTTAATGCCCGTTTTGTTAGTAAACTCATTAAACATTGGCTCAACAAGAAACGGTTGACGATAAGAATAAACATTCACTTCATCTGCCGCTTGAGCAAATAAAGGTACTAAAACCAATAAGGAAATTAATTTTTTAAACATAATAGCCCTTTGAGTGAATAGATCACAAAAATGAAAATAGATAGTTGCCGTGCAGCGTAAATAAGTTGCAATAAACTGTCAAGGTTTTTGCGAATAATTCTCATTTAAATTTACACGAGTTTAGCTTATAAAAAATAACGGCGATAAATCAGCCAAAAATACCGAGACTTCCAGTTACCACCAACCAAAAAGCAAAGAATACTTTTAAGCGCCGAGCTGACAAATGAGTCACTAATGTTTTCGCTATCACGCCACCTAAAATAGCGCCCGGACCAGCAAATAAAACCACTTGCCAATAAACATTAAATTCTACTAAGGTATGCTGCCAAATCGCTGACCAAACGGTGACCGCAGAAACAACCACCGCTGCAGCGACCGCCATAGTGACATCAAAACGTCTGATAATTAAATAAATGGCCAACAGCTCACCAACACCAACCGAAAGCCATGCGGTGACTACGCCGCCAGAAAAACCAATCAGTAAAAACGCTAACCAATCAACAACTAATATTTTGCTCCGTTCACGTTGCGGCTTAACCCAAACCACCATAACAATAATTGCAGCGCCCAAAATGAGTGAGAACCAGCTAAAAGAGTGTGATAAAGAGGTACCGGCTTGTAAATTTTTGCCATAAACAAACCAGATCCCTAATATCGAAGTAACACTAGTGATGGCAATAATGCGTTTAAAGCCTTGCCATAAAATTAGATCTGTTTTTTGTTGGCGATAATGAAACCACCAGGTCAAGGCGCCAGAAGTCATACCAAAACATTGAATGGCGATACTGGTGCCAATAGCTTGCTGCTCAGTAAACTCTAATTGATTGAAAAAAGGAATAAAAATAACGCCGCCACCAGCACCGGTGGCATTGGCAAAAGTCGCGCCTGCCATGCCAAGAAAGCAAAACACCATATATTCCAACATATTAGCTAATGCCATTGGCGCAAAAGTTAACATCATTAGCCAAGTGCCAATAAAGATAATTAAAAACCTTGGATTTGATAACCGCATAGGGTTTAACGCTGTTGTCATAATTTAGCTTGTCTTTTCACTAGCGCTCAGCTGAGCTTGACCTTTTGCTTAATAAACGTAATCGCCTCAGCCGGTAAACAACTTAAACTTAAATAACTGCGCCCTTGTTGATGATGAAGAATCAAGCCAGACGAGGTTTCAGTTAATTGGCTAATTTCAGGCCAACTTAGCTCTAAATTCATTTGTACCGAGCGCGTGACAAAACCTTTCTCATCAATGGTAATTTCCACTTTGGTATTAGCAGAACGTGATAATAACTGCCGCCAAACCCACCAGGTTTTGGCGAAATAGACACTTAAGGCTTCAACAACACCTAAACCCAAAATAAATAAAGATAAGGTTGGATACTGAGCAGCAAAATAAGCGGCAAAAATACTGAGCAAGATCAAAGCAATCGACTTTTTGTAAGGACTAAGCCCTTTTTTTACCTTGGCAGTTTGTTCATAACATTCGATAAAGTGGGCTTTATCGAGCATAAAACTTGATGAATAAGACAATGACATAATACTTAAAAAAATTTTTCACTAGTTTAACCATAAGTATTAAAACTTGGTAGTAAGATATTAAGGTCTGTTGATCTTTTTTATAATTTGAACTGAGAGAGAAATTGTCTTAGGTAAGGCAGAAATAACGAGATTTAACGGACTAAACCACACTCATTCTGCTTTGTTAATGAATAAAACAGCCTACAGCTCAAAATAATACCAAGGTCAACAGACCCTAAGACAATCAATAAACATAACTTGAACTCGGGATAACATAATAAAAAAGCACCCTAAGGTGCTTTTGCTGTCAATCCATACTAGCACGGATCACGCGGTTCATTGATAAAGGATAAAAGCTCACTTTTGGCCTATTTTGTCAATCACCTCACTATAATATCCTAACTACCCCATAACCAAGCTATCACTAAGGCATAGATTTAACAAAGCGTCTGAACAAATCTTGGCTTTTTACAAACCACCTTGGCGCTGCTTCACCCGTGCCGGCATCTAGTAAATGTGGGTGAGCACCAACAACTGTCGCTAGTTGCTGCTCTTGTTGGGGTTCAATATCAATAAACAATAAATGTTTACCTTTTTGTAACACTCCTTTAAATTTTTCAAAGTGAATGTTATTCGATTGAATACCGATTAAACCGCCTTCCCAAGTACAGAAACCTAACACAATAATGGCTAAGAAAATAAAGGGTAACCAGCCCGTTGAAGACTGTGTCCAACCCGACATAAAAGCAATCAGTAAGGTTAATGCTGCGGCAAACACACCAACCACAGCGCCAATTTCGGTTGAGTGAACAATATCTTTTTTAAGAATTGATTCAACTTGCGATAATTGGTGCTCAGTTACTGCTGCTTCTTGCTCACTGAGTAAGTGTATTTGCGATTGAGAAAAGCCTTGTTGCTCAAGTTCACGTTCAATATCGACAAGCTCAGTTAAGTTTTCGCTAATAAAAAAATGTCTGATCATAATGTACTCCTTATATAAGAAGACCTAATGACTAAAATTTAATTTCATCGGTACTAGGCATTATTACGTAAAATCTTTGCTAACATTTTGTTCGCTATTGCGAGTATAGACTAGCTTTTTTAAACTTACCTATCCTGACAGCGATTAAATTAACTTGGCTTTAAAACAGGTAAAACGAATATAAAACAGCGCGATTAATAAAAGTCCAAAAGTTCCGCCAGAGCTACTTGAATTGCTTGAATTATTGCCAGTTGAGTTGTTGCCCACAGGTTCAGCTATTACCGCTTTTATCGCTAAAGTACCGATATTATAACGGACAGACTCGGCCTCAAAATCAACGGTGTAATTAACATTAAAGTTAGTGGTCGGTAACTCTTCGCTAGTCGAAAAAGTAGCGGTAAAAATAAACGGTTCACTTGCTACTGGCTGAACAATTTGCCACGTTATTTTATTATCAGCGACAACACCGGCAAGCATATCTTCAACCACAGTTGAGTCTTTAGGTAAAGCGAGGACAATTTGATAATTTTTTGCGGTTGTTGAGGTATTCGCATCGAGTGAAAAATTAACACTAAAGTTGTCACCAGCAACAATATTATTCTTATCTAGTGTGACATTACCTAAGGCATTACTACGAGAAAACTTAAAAGGGATAATACCAATATCACCTTTGCTCGTTTTAGTGGTTCCCACTTCAAAGACACTTAAATAATCTTGGCCTTTCACTAGCGGCGGAAACCAATTTAAGGTTAAATCAATATCAGCATTAGACGCCGCTACTTCATCATAAATTACCGAAAGGTTTTCACTCCCTTGGGTGACTACCGCCCACTCAAATTGCACTTCATCGGTAATATTGTTGTTTGCTGCAGAATTACCATAATTGTGTATGGCGATAAAATAGTTGCCGCTCGCGGGATTAGCTATCTGGCAAATTTCCAATGCTGTTATGCTCGCCGATTGACAGGCAAGACTATTCATTTCAGCAGCGTTAGGCCGGCCATCGCCGTTATTATCACGGCCAATATATAAATCTAAATCAGGCGAGTCTGTTTGGGTAATTTCGACCGCCAAATATTTGCTATTACTTGGTATGGTAATTGAGCGCGAATAATAAAAGTTAGCATCATTAATCACATTGTTAGGCCAATCGGCATTATCAATACCATCACGAGGAATAAAAACCGTCTGCTGATTCAGCGGCGATAACGAGTGCACTTGTACCAATAAATCGTCAGTAGCTATCGATTTTATGCCATTAACTTGAATGCTGCCTTGATCAGTATCCGCGACAATATTTATCTCGCTGGGAAAACTGCCGGGAATAAAAGAAGCAACGACAGGTAAAGTGGCACCTGCAATATTGTTGTTATTCGGCGTCAATACCACACGCGCTAAGCCGTAATCATCGCTAAAACCTGACGTAATATCAGCAGTAAAAGTTAAGGTAATTTCTTCGCCTTGTTCCAGTTCAAAATTAGCCGGTGTGATAGCTATGTTAATATTGTCGGAAATAGCAGTAAAACTGCTACTCCAACTCGCATTATCTGTGGCAATAAAACGCCGCTGCCACTGGCAACTAAGCTGACAGTTTTCATTCACTAATGCCGGTAAGTTAAGTGTTGCTGGCACACCGTTTTCAAGAGTATCTGCATCCTCATATTCAGCCGTTGTAACATCAAGTAATAAACCACTACGAATCGCATTATCAATGCGAATACTACCGGCGCCGGCATCTAAAAAAGTGGCGGGGATATTTTCTTCATTTTGAACTTTTTTAACACTAAACGAAGCTGTTAACATTAAGGCTGATTGCGCTTGTGCCGGAGTCCAATCAGGATGGATAGCATGAATTAATGCTAACGCACCTGCGACACTAGGGCTTGCCATTGATGTGCCTGCCTTAAAAATATAATCTGATTCCGTTTTTTTCGCCTCATTATAATGAGGTTGATAATTAGAATTGGCTGAGTATATTTCAACGCCAGGCGCGGCCACCGCTGGTAATAACCACTGTTTAATATTTGAATCTAAACCTCTGGCAGAGAAATCATCAACGACATCAGCCAATAATTCATTATTTACCATCACACTGGCAGCAATATTTACGTGGTGATTATTACCTGAATCAAGCCACTGCATCAGGTGTTGGCCGTCACTATTATTTAAGTGAATAGCAGGTAAAACATGATGATCAGCAACAATGTTATCAGTGCTGGCATTATTCGGATCATTAATTAACACCATACCAATCGCATTACCGGCTAAAACATTACTGCCTTTTTCAACTCGAGCAATGGTATTGCGAATACAAACCACGATTTTTCCTGAAAAGGTACCGGCACTAAACGGGTTTAAACAATCTTCGTCGCCAAAATCGCCCGCAAATACTATTGGGCCAGACACTTGGCTGGTGATCCCCGCCCCCGTTAACGATGACAGAGTGGTATTGCCACCACTAAAGCTGATGCTGACACCGTCATAATCGCGGCCATGATTAACCGCGGCGACAGATGTTAACCAAGGTGAATTAGCAGGTGATGATATGGTTGCCAATTCTGGGCCGTCATTGCCAGCAGAAACAGCAACATGAATACCTGCGGCTCTCGCTGAAAGAAAGGCTAAAGCATCAATGCTACTCCACGGATCGGTATTGTCCCCTCCAACAGAATAGTTAATTACATCAACGCCATTGGCTATCGCATGCTCAACCGCAAGTGCGGTTAAATCAGGCCAGCACCCAAAGTCAGCAGCACACACTTGATAAGCAACAATATTAGCATGAGGCGCAACACCACTTATCTCATCAAAACCGCGTTCACCGAGCTCACCTACGACATTATATACAGGCACGTTTTTTAAAATATTACCGGCGGCAATAGCAGCAACATGGGTGCCGTGGCCATCATGATCAATACCTACTTTATCGTCTCCGAGCGGAGTATATTCATCGGTAATTTCAGGATGAGACCAAATACCAATCAGCTTATTATTACAGTAATGAGCAAATTCAGATTTAGCACATTCACCTAAAAACTGACCATTGCCTAAAGGATTAATATGAACATATCCGTCACCGCCTATTTCAGCAAATGATGGATGAGATGGTGTTATTCCGCTGTCAAAAATAGCCACTACCACCCCCTCACCAAAACTCGATTGTGGACTTGCAAGCCCTTGCCAAACATTCGGGGCATTAATAAAACTCGGGCCACTATCGGTTAACAGTTTGCGTTTTTCTACTTTTACTATTTTTTTAATATTGTGATCTTGTTTTAATAAGCCAACTTGCTGCGCAGTTAAACGAGTGGTAAAACCATTAAGGGCATAATTATATTCATGCACTTTTTTTACTGGTTGTTTTAAGCGCGCTGAAAACTGTTCAAGCAACTTATTTCTGTTGCTCTTTAGTTGTTTTATATAACGCTGACTATTAATCGAATGAACATTGAGGCGTGTTTTATTTTTTCTAAATGATTGTTTATTTGCTGATAAATTTTTAGCTGTATCATTTATATTGTAGTTGGCTGTCGCTAAAGGCTGCTCCTGCAGAATAACCATATAGAGATCATCAACATTTCTGCCTTTAAAAGACCTTGTGGTAACAGACTGTGAAGATGGCGAACTTAATATGACCTTTTTATCCGCCAAACTTTCTTTGATCGCAAAAGCGTTAGTGCTAACAACGGCAAATAAAATAATGAGACTGGAAAAGGCAATCGCTTTAATTTTTAATTGGTAAAACATTTAATCCCCTAAATTTCAAACGAGAACACCACAGGTTCAATACTACTAAACTTTCGCAAAAAGCACGTTACTAAATTTCACCGCTTCTGTTAGTTAATTATAGAACTAGATGAGTTTAGCTAGTTAAATTATCGACCTTCCCCGTATACGGCATAGTCTTAAATGATATAGCCTTAAACGATATAGCCACATACGATTTAGCCATATACGGTATAAATGACCTAACAAGCCAGTAATTCATTTCACTTAGTATAACTGACAATACCAGCAAGAGCTTAAATCACTAACATCACCTACTGGCAAAAAAAAAGACCTAAGCGGTCTTTTTTGGGCTGGTGTTTTCAGCGCAATAATATTAGAACGAATAACTCGCGCCCAAAAATAGACCTTGGTAAGTGTCATCTTCGGTAATAAAACTATCGGTAATTTCATCACCTATGGTGGTAACTGAGAGTGCGCCGATGGCTGTCCACTTAGCATTAATTTTATAACTGCTCGACACGCCAAGTATCATATTATAAGTAGCGTCAGCTTGGTAAAAAGTATTGCCTGCTGGCGTATAATAATAATCAACCAAGTCTTGATCTAAACCTTCAATCGCCGCGGTTAAACTTAAAGAATAATTAGGCGCAACAATAACCGTGTAAGCCGCTTTAATAAAAAGCTTAGTGCCATCTGAAGTATTAGAAATATCTTGTAGTAGCCCTGCTTCCATAACAAACAAGCCATTTTTATATTGAGCATTAATGCCCGCCATGATCGAATCATCGCGATCTTTTATTAATAGCGGCTTACGCTCGTTCGCAACATCCGAGCGTTTAATACCGCTATGAGTGGTGATAACACCGCCGACACGAAAATCGTTATGAGGCTGGTAAATCCATGCGCCTAAACGATTAAATTTCAAATAAAAACGGTCGTTGTAACTGATATTAATTAACGGCACTAGGCTATTTTCTGAATGCCTGCCGCCAAAATAGCTTGGAAAATTAGTAGCGCCGAGACCAATTTGGCCATGTAAGCCCTTTTTATTATCTTGATTGAGATCAGGAATATTATTCATAGTTGCTAAGGTTGAAGCGGCGAAGACGGAAGAACTAGCCATTGCTAAGGCTAGGGCAATGTATTTAATCATTAATTGGCTCCTACAAATCATTAATAAATGAATATTATCTATTAGATATTTGGCTACCATAATAACGCTAAATTAAGCCTTGATATAGCCAAGAAGTCATTATAATACACTTACTTACAATTATAATTTAGAGCTCTTGTACTGTTCAGTCTTTGAAGCATAAAAGCCTTTCCCTGTTAACCGGATATTTAAATAAAATACCCGATTAAAAACGTGACGTTGCAATGATTAAAATTGCTTTTGTTCAAAATCAAACAACACCTTTGAGTCGATTAGTGAGGTCGCTGCCAGCGAATGAATTCGGGGTAATAATTTAGTGAAATAATAATGCGCAGTTTTTATTTTAGCGGCATAAAAATCGTCTTTTGCTTGTGGCTGTTGTAATGCCGTTTCTGCCATGCGTGCCCAAATATAAGCCATGGCGACATAACCAAACAAATGTAAATAATCATTGGCGGCAGTTCCTAAAACATCAACATCTTGCTCTGCTTGAGTGATTAATTGCTCGGTCGTTTTTGTTAATAATTGCAGCGCACTGGTTAGCAAAGTAATCAAGGGGCTTATTTCAGTAAGGTTTTCAGCCGCTCGCTCCTTTTCTATGTAAGTACTTACTTCCTCAATAAATACCGACATTAACTGCCCTTTCGAAGAAAAAACTTTTCTTGCGATCAAATCCATAGCTTGAATGCCATTGGTGCCTTCATAGATTTGCGCAATCCGGCAATCTCTCACTAACTGTTCTTGCCCCCATTCCCGAATATAACCATGGCCGCCAAAAACTTGCTGCCCTGCCACTGTTGACTCAAAAGCAAGATCAGTAAAAAACGCTTTTGCTAAAGGCGTCATTAAAGCCACTAATGATTGCGCTCGCTCTTGCGTTTGCCCTTCACCATAAGTGGCAATATCAAGCTGTAAGGCAATATATGAAGACAAAGCACGCGAGCCCTCAGTCAGCGCTTTCATATTCAGTAACATACGGCGCACATCGCCATGGACCATTATCGAGTCTGCCGTTTCATTCGGTGACTTAACACCGGTTAAAGACCGACTTTGCTGGCGATCTTTTGCATACTCTAACGCGTTTTGATATGACCGTGAGGCTGCGCCAATTCCTTGAATACCGACACCAACACGTTCAAAATTCATCATAGTAAACATCGCTGCTAGGCCTTTATTAACCTCGCCAATTAAATACCCTTTCGCTTGGTCAAAATTCATAACACAGGTTGAAGAGGCATGAATGCCCATTTTATGTTCAATTGAACCACAGGTAACATTATTCTTTTCCGCTAAACTGCCGTCTTGATTAACATTAATTTTGGGTACTAAGAACATCGAAATACCACGTGAACCCGCTGGAGCATCGGGTAATTTTGCCAACACTAAATGAATAATATTTTCTGCTAGGTCATGCTCGCCGGCAGTAATAAACATTTTACTGCCGGTTATTTCATAACTGCCATCACTTTGCTCAATCGCTTTGGTTTTAATTAAACCTAAATCGGTACCAGCATGCGCTTCGGTTAAACACATTGAACCTGTCCACTCGCCGGCATATAAACGCGTTAAATACCGCGCTTTTAATGCCTCACTACCATGTTTAGCAATACTTAACGCTGCGCCTGCGGTTAACCCCGGATAAAGAGAAAAAGAAATATCGGCGCCACATAACATTTCTTCATGAAATGCCGTTACCATTTTTGGCATGCCCATGCCGCCATAATTAACATCACCACCTAACGCTGGCCAACCGCCCTCAACATAATGTTGAAATGCGGCTTTAAAACCAGGCGGCGTAGTAACCTCGCCATTATTAAAACTCACGCCAACTTCATCACCTTGACGTGAAATTGGCGCAATTTCTTGCTCCACTAATTTGGCACATTCTTGTAAAATAGCATCGGTGGTTTCTCGGTCAACGTGTTCAGCTAAATTTGGCAACGTCGGCCAAATCTTTGTTACGTTAAAAACCTCGTAAAGTAAAAAATCCATATCTTTTAATGGAACTTGATAATCCGCCATTGAACACACCAAAACTCAAAATTCAAACATACGTTTAAATATAATTAACTATTGTTAAAAGTAAAGCTTAATCAGAACCGTGCAATATTGTCCCGCTTCAAGTATCTTCTATTTGAGCCGATATAAACTATATTGAAAATGAGCAGTTAAAGCGCTTACAAAACTAGTCGTTAAACTTAGCACTGAGATTTGAATATCATTAAAGGAATTATTTGTACGTGAAGTTGTTCTTAAAACGTTTTATGTTAATGGCGCTCTTAGTCGTATTAAGCAAAAGCTTAATGGCTAAGCAAACCTCATTTAAGAAAAAAGAGCTGGGCGACGCTTATCAATTTAGCTATCAATGGTTAGATCACCAACAGATAAGTCGCGAGTTATCGTTTCCATTATCAAAGTCATTATTATTTAGCCGTTTTCGTAACTTTAAAAGCTACCAAGCTCACATTGCTCAACGTTCTATCAACAAGCGGGTATTATTAGCATGGCGCAAAGATGCCGTTAAAAACAGTCAGTTAAAATTACTGAAACAGCAAGGTAATTACCACTTATCAATTACCGCTAAATCGGAACATGCTCTACAAGCAGCGCAGGAAAAAGTTAACGAGCTAACAATACAAGCGACTAATGACTATTTAGATAAAGCCTATTATCACACCTTTACAACACCCGATAACATTATTGGTATCAAACCTAATCACCCAAAAATTGTTGAGCTTTCAGTCGAAGATTTTAAAAGCATTAAGCCATTAATTTTAGAACAGGTTGACTTGAAAAATATCAGAACCGCGACCAATTATGTGCTGGGTTTTATTCAGTCGGTTCCTTATGCAACACTTGAATCAAGAATTACATCTTCAGGTGCGGGGTTTAATCCACCCGCTAAATTATTATGGGAAAACCAAGGAGACTGCGACAGTAAAGTAACGCTCACCGCGACGATTTTACGAGCGCTAATGCCACGGGTAAAAATCATGTTAGTTTTTATTGATGGTCACGCGTTAATTGGTATTGAAACCCGCTTACAGGTCAATGATATGACCGTCACCATCGACGGCGTTAATTACGTACTTGGTGAGCCAACCGGTAGCGATGTTATACCGCTAGGCACCATTTCAGTTAACTCAAAGCAAGCGATTCTAAACGGCATGTATGTCACACAAGAGATTGAATAACAGCTAAACCGGCTAAGTAAATATCAATATAAACACTATTTAGTTGCTCGCAGAGACTAGCGGTTTATTAATGTGTTATTAAGTTATATTAAAAACGATAATTTATATTAAAATCAAAAATCTCAGGCTTAACACTGTATTTAGCAGTAAAAGAATAATTAGCTAAAAACGGTTTACTTTGATAACTGACAACAACATCGTTTTTATCTTCACTGGTTATTTTAGTAATAACAGTTAAATTGATATTACCGTGATTAGTGCGCCATAGAAGATCATTAAACAACGCTAAATCAAGGGTATTATTATTGAACGAATACGATAACTGAGGTAAAACAGATACTTGAAAATCCTTTGTTCCCCAAGTTTTTCCATAAGCTAAATCTAGCCCCCATTTTAAATTGCCATTTAACTTAGATTTGTCTCCTGAGCCAATATAAATACGCCAAGAATTAAAGTCCATAACACTAAAGCTAGTCGCAAATGATTCTATTTCGATTAAATCAAATTTACTTATAAAAGCATCATCATCAAATATGCTTAGCTCGGTGTTTAATATATTTAATGTGCCGCTATAAATATTATTTATCTTAACTTTCTGCCTAGAAATAAAAGAAGGTTTATAGCCGATTTTCAAGAAGCTTTTATTTTCAACCGTTTCAAAACCCAACCTTATTTCGTTTGGGGGTAAGCTTGCGATTAAATCATGACCAGCAGTAGGCTTATGTTCAGGTTTAATATAATGCATATTTTTTATTATTTGATAATTAGCAAGCGATTTATTTTCATAATTAAACTTAATATTTGAAATTAAATTTAGATCATATTTACTTGAGTCTGATAAACCGTAGTGATCGATTTCATTAAATTTAATGAAATTATCAATTCTTTTGCGTTCTAACTGTTTTTTTGAGTAATAACTTTTGTATAATATTTCGATGTCTGGTAGTAACACTTGTGGTGTTAATTCCACCAAATTATTTTCTAGTAGTATATTTATCAACTCTGACGGCTGTAAATAGCTGTTAATATTTACTAAATTTGAAAAACGAGGACTTATTGAAGCTAATAAAGTAAGCAGCTCAGTTGTACAGTTTTTATTAAAAAAGTTATATGAGCTATTTAAACTATATAACTCGTAAGCCTTAAGAAGTAATAAAGACTTTTCAACCTTAGATAATTTTAAAGTATAAAGTATTAGGCTTCTCTGCTCTTTTACTAAGTATTCTTTTGCCACATCGTAGAAGTTTGCAAAAGAATATCGTCCAGTTAACCCACCAAATATCGCTTTATTAACCAAACTTATAAAAGGTATTCCGTCAGGAATAACCGCTGAATAACTATAAACCTTACTAAAGTTTAAAGATTCACTTTTACGGAAAATTAAAAAGTTATGTCCAAAGTATGACATTGGCGTTGATAAAGTCGGATTTGCGAACACAATAACCGCTTCATCAAAGGCTGATTGTTTAATAAATGTTGCAAGACTAGGGCAATCTTTGAAAGTTTCGGCTAAACCTTGCTCTAGAAATGTTTCTTTAAAATATTTAGCGGGATATAAACACTTATCTTCAACATCTTTAGATGAGGATAAGTTATTAGCCGTAGCCAAAAAAGAAAGGGGGGAAAAAAATAATATTAGGACAGCTGAACGCTTAACAGGAAAGTACATCGACAAGCTTAATAGCAAAAATGGCAGGGGTGAGTTGTTGATTGCTGATTAAAATCACCTGGTCTTTGGCTATTTCTTGTTTGGCACATTCAAGCTGACTTTTAATTTCTGCTATCAACGAAAAATTATCAAGATTAACCTGACGTTTAATCTCAGTATGATGCATAACGATAAAACTATAGATTTTAGGATCTGTATCCCAAAGAACATCTCTAGCTTTAAGTATATGAATATTTGATATAGATAAAGCTAGAGCAAAGATAAATCTTAACAAATTCGATTAATCTTTCTTAGCTTGTAACTCAAAGAAGTAAGCGTTTGGTTCATATTTCTGCCAAGCGCCTGTAATTGCATCTGTCGTACTTAAATCCCAAAAAATATTTAGCACA
The DNA here is from genome assembly GCA_051251725.1 of Thalassotalea sp. GTDB lineage: Bacteria > Pseudomonadota > Gammaproteobacteria > Enterobacterales > Alteromonadaceae > JALZUE01. Next base: position 73,204 of record JBPOFN010000012.1, read on the forward strand.
CCAACACCATCAAAACTTTTAGTAATGTCACGAGTTACCGTTTGATAACCGTCCATTTTAATCATCACTGTACTTTTTGCGCTTTTCTTTAAAACGATAGTTAAAGGCGTAACACCTACTCTAGCACCATCGATAAGAATTGCAGCACCTTGAGGTACGCTATCAAAAGTAACAGGTTGATTAGTGCCGCTAATCACTGTTGCGCAACCAGTTAAAAATAAAATAGTAAGAGACAGCAATACGTTACGTACGTTTTTCATAATAATCCTTATATGTTTATGTATAGACCACGAATAAAACTAGAATGTTAATAAAAGCATTTAATCAAGGCGGGGCGAGGTTAATAGAAAAGGGGTTATATGGCAATATAAAATGCTGATTTTATGAGTAATGGTTCTCTGATGAAGGCAGGCAAGAAGTAATTTATCGAATCATTTTGTATTCAAAGAATTAAACATCCTTTGACGATAACGCTTTTAGCTTCAGGCATTCTATAGAACGCCCTATTCACTCCTGATAACTTACCTGAAATTAACTTAATTTCAATTTATTTAGTGTCTACAATGCTCTGTTATTTCTTTAACTCTTAATCAACATCAAAAGAGAAATAGAGATCGGCTGAGCGCTCGATGCCGGAAACGGTTTCTAGCCATAATCGGTTTAATAAATAAAATCGAACGGTTAATTCATTGACCGGCTCTGTGACCCCAACCCCGTATTTTAAATAGATATTGTCATCAACATAACCTGCAATTGAGGCAAATTTTTCATCGCCATCAATTTCAATATTATTGATCAGTGGTAGTTTTTCTAGCTGTTCAACCACACCTGACGCACTCGCTAATGTTGCCCCTAAAGTCACACCTAAACCGTTATTATTAGTGGTTTTAGTGTCGATACCGCGGCCTCGTAATATATAAGATAATATCTCAGCTTTCGACTTTGTTGGTTTCGAAAATAAATTAACCGATAAGCTGTTGGCTGGACCATAAATTTCTATCCCAGCGGTAATGTTTTCTTTCGAAATATAACGCACAGCCTTAAGATCAATTGACGGATTATCAACTGGCCCGTTAAATGAAATGCGTCCGTTATTAACAGCTAAACGCTGACCATACGCTCGGTATAAACCATCAACAATGGTTAAATTACCAAACAGTTGTAGCGCCTGATGGGCTTGTTGTTTAACTAATAATTTTCCACCCAACAAACCGTTAAAGTCATAACCTGATATTTTAATGGTATCGGCAATATTGAGTTTAATATCGGTTTCTAACGCGAAACGGGTGGTAGGACTAACCTCTTCACCACTATCGTTCACAATAATAATATCGTCACTTAAACTAACACTACCTTCGGGCAATTTATTAATCGTTAAGCTGCCCTCTTTGACATCAATTTCTCCGGTTATTTTTAAGGTGTTATTATAAAAATGGCCGCTTATTCTCGGGGCAATTACCGCTTTAAGTAACGGTGGATGAGCAAGCGATAAACGATCAGCAGTAATATTTAATTGCGCCGACAGCTGCTCTTGCCAATTAATGTTACCGGTAAATTCGGCGCTGTCAGTATTGATAAATCCTTTGCCAAGTAGTTCCGCTTGTTTGCCCATTAATTCAATATTAATGGCCAGATCATGAATACTATTAGTAGAGCGGATCGCTTTTATCGCGGTTTCTGTAATGCCGACTTTGCCATAAAAGTTAGGGGATGTAAGCGTGCCGTCAATAGTAACATTGGCGTTTAATAAACCGTTTAGTTCGCTTATTTCAGACAAGTAACCTTGTAAGAAAAACAGATTCAAATTATCAACATTGATCTTACCGGTTAATTCGCCAGCCTTGGCAAAATCAACCTTGGTATTAAGATCTAAAATCGCAGCTTGATTAGTTTTTTGTGGCGATAATAGCAAATGCGAGCTCAGAATTTGTTCACTCAAATAAAATGTCGCTTCGCCTTTTTGCCAGCTTAAAGTGATAGGCTGCTCTTGCAAATCTTTTTGCTTGAGGAGTTTTATTTCACCGGCAGATAATTGTGTTTTTACATCCCAGCTTAACGCTTTATTCGGAGCCCACGCCACGGTAATTTCATTATTTAACTGGGTCGTAACATGAATATCATCAGGAATAAAAATATCACCAATGTCTATTAAGTTAATATCAGCGAACAGCGTTATTTTACCGCTGTCAGTGATCGTGATGTCATTGGCTGCACATAACTTAACGCTTTTTCCATGCCAGCAATGCTTTTCAACAGCAAAGCTATTATTTGTCACTAAATAGCTGAGAGCAAATTCTTTGTTCGCTTGCCATTGCTTGTCTTTAACGCCAATTACGGCTTTATTAACTTGTGCTTGCCACTTGTTAAGTTCCGCTAACCACTGACCGTTTAACGAGATATTACCGGTAATATCGCCGAGCCAATTAGCGTCTATTTGTTGCTGGTTATAATCACCAACAATTTTCGCTTTAAAGTCTAATAACTCAGTTGCTTGATAATCAATTTTCTCCGCTGTTATCGCTAAATTCAGGGCATGATTTTTCAACGGTTGATAATTGGCCTGTACTTGTAAATTAGGGCTAGCGATATTTTGCCAATATAAATTGCTTAACTGGCTGCTAATTTGTAGTTGCGGCTGTGCTCGCTCGCCGGTGATCATAAAGGTTGAAGCAAGCTCACCTCGACTATCTGCTAATAATTCTTCAACTTTAGGAACGCTGATCACACCGGCAACATGCCACTGTTCGTCACTAAAGCCATTGATTGCTAATTTTGACTCGCCCATTCGCACACTTAAAACGCTAGGTTTCAATTGCCACAGGCTATTAAGATCTAAGCTGCCATTAGCGGTGAGCGCATTACCATTAATATCGCCACTAAAGGCGACATCATTAACTTTTATCGCCCAGCTTTTAATCGCTAACTCATTGTTTTCGCCGTTAACGTTAAAGTCGCCAGATAAACGACCATTAAGCGCGAGATCATCTTTTATTAACTGTGGCAGTGTGAAACCGGCCGATCTTGCTTGTACCTGCCATGAGGGCTGACCACGATAAGAAAAATGCCCTTGTAAATTTAAGCTGCTGTCAGTTTTAGCATCTTTAAATATCAGCGATTTAACCGTCAGCTTATCTTGCTGATGACTGGCGTTTAGCTTCAATTGTGCATTATGATAATGGTGAGCACTAATATCGGCACTGGCAGATATTTGCTGACGATTAATATCACCGTCTGCGGTTATTGTCACCACCACCGGCGTGGTTGCACTTAATAAGGTGTTTAGTTGCGGAATGTTTTTTATTTGTAATTCGCTAGTAAAAGGCAACTCAGCTTTTGTTAAATCAACCATTCCTTGTACGCTTAGGCTAGTATCACCTTCAAGCTTGGCCGTAATCGCTAACTTAGCTAGATCACCGCTTAACTGAATATTTTGTTTAGTATTTTTTAAAAGCGCTAACGACTCAATATTATTTAATTGCATTGATGAGCTGAGCTCAAGTTGATAAGGCGCAATAAAGTTAGCATTACCTTGTAGCGTAAGTACGCCGTAGTCGGCATGGCTGGTGGTAAAATGCTTAATATTTAACGCGTTCGCTTGCCAAAACAAACTAAATTGGCTGTTATTAAGTTGCTGCTCAGCCGTTTTATCTTGTGGCTGGAGCACAAATTTATTTAGCGCTGCTTGTTCAATTGACAAGGTAAAAGGTAAATTGATATTAGGCAATGCCGCCAATGGCCAAGCGTTGTCATTAGCAGACGTTTTAGAGTCACTTTCGCCATTAATCGCTAGTTGTAATCTTGATATTTTAGGGCTCTTTAAGCTGATATTAGCTTCATCCAACACTAGCCCTGTGCTAATTTCCTGACCATTAATTGCTATCTCACCCAGCGCAATATTCGCTTGTTTGATATAAAGATGTTTAGTGGTGATATAAAACGGAAAGGCGAAGGCTTCCGCTTTGTTTTCGGCTTCGCTATCAGCTTGTTTGTTAATGTCAGTGGTACTGCTGGTTTTTTCAGCATGCTGCGTAAAGGTTAATGATTGCACATCAAGCGCTTTAATACACAGCTTTTGCTGCCAAATACAACGAGGCGTTAACTGAATATTAGCGTCGCGAATTTCTAAACTGAACTCTGGCTGTTTCATCGATAAACGTGCCAGTGTTAAGTCTTCTAGAATAATCCCGTCTTTGTAAACCAAAGTAAGCGGCGTGATTTTATTAAGCAACATCACGGTTAGCTGAGAGCCCCACGGCGTCGAAAGCATTAATGCGATAACACACAGCAAAACAGTTAACAGCATTAAAATATATGTACTAATTTTACCAAACATTTATAACTCAGTTCCTAAATTAAAGTGGAACCGCCAAGAAGGGTTGTCTTTACTTAAGCTGTAACCTAATTCAAATCGTATTGCGCCAATTGGCGATAAATAATGAATGCCGGGGCCAACACTGTATACCGCTTTTAAGGCATTTTTTTTATACGCACTACCACCGTCCAAAAAGACCGCTGAACGCCATTTTTCGGCAAATTGATATTGGTACTCAATACTCGCAACCGCAAGACGAGTACCACCAATGGTGAGAATGTCAGTGCTTTCAGTGCTATTAATGGTGGTGCCAATAGACTGATAAGCGAAACCACGAATACTTTGATCGCCACCGGCAAAAAATCGTAACGACGGCGCCAGCTTTTCAAAACCGGCACTGTCTGGCTCTAGCGCGCCGATTTCTGCCCGGGTAACAAAGCGGTGTTTTTCATCGACCGTAGTAATATATTTCCACTTGGCGTGCAGACGAAATAAGTTTGTCTCTGCGCCAAGTGAATTATGGCTAAATTCAATATTATAATATTGGCTAAAGCCTTTGGTTGGATTAATAGGATCACCGCCGCGTGTCACTTTTGACCAAGCCAGCCCAGGCAAAAAATATTCGATTTGATAGTCTATGGAATCTCGTTGCCAGTCTTCTTTTAGATACCGTAAATAGTATTCAGAAATAAAGCCTTGGTTGTTTTTCACGCGGCTTAAACGAGTTGACCAATATTTACTTTTCAAATCGCCATAAACATCATCTTCCAAACGTACTTCAAATTGTAAAAGATCGTCTAACGGATGGCTTAGCGGAATTGAATAATGAAACTCACCAACCGGATTAATTTGTGAATAGGTTATTTTTGTTGATTGCTTGTGACCATAGCGATTAACTAATGGCGTTTCCCAACCCGCTGAAAGTCGTAATTCAGTGTCGGTGGCATAACCAACACCAAAATCAAAACGATGGCTTTTAGCTTTTTCAATATTGACATCAATTGGAATAACACCATCAACACTTTCATTATTTTTCGGGTTGATAACAATATTACTAAAATATTGAGTTTGCTCTAATTGGTTTTGCAATTGGCGTAAATGCTTAACATGATAAGGTTCACCCACTTTAAACGGCGTTAATTGCGTTAATAATTCAGGGTTTAATTCAATATTATTAAAGTTAACTTCACCTAAACGAAACTGCTTGCCGCTGTCGTAATGGAGAAAAATTTTAGCGCTATGATAACTTTGATGAATAGCAATACGGGTGTCGATAAATTTAGCATCGAAATAGCCATGTTTTAAGCCTAGTGAGGTCAGCGATACTTTTAATTGCTCGTACTTTCCATGGTTGAGTATTTCACCCTGTTTAAAATATTCTTGTTTGAGAAAGTCGGTAAAAACCTCATCAAACTGGCCAGCACCAGAAATGATAATACTGCTTGTTTCGATAATGGTCGCTTGATTTAAGGTAACCTGCACATTTAAGCGCCATGGCACATTAGACTCATTATCAATTAAGTTGATAGTAATATCAGGGCGATAATAACCAAACGCTTGCAGCGCTTTGCTAACTTTCTTTTTTGCGTTAAAAACAAATAAGCTTCGTTCCGCGTCATTATTAGGTAAATCGCCTAAATAGCCCTGAATATTCCGGCTAATATCGCTAGGTAAATCTTTGTTTAATTCAACAATAAGATTTGCTGCCCACGGATGAGGTACAGACAAGAAGAACAATAAGAAAAACAGAGGTAACTTCATTAATTTCAATCGATTATTTATGGCTAAAGGTCATTGGCTTGGGCACAGCATTGAACATTGATTGCTTCATTGATTTAGTCACTACATTAATCAACATTTTTCGGCTGCTGTTTTGCTTTAGGCACTTTTGATTGAGGCTCATGCTTTTGAGGTTCTTTATTTTGATCCTCAGTTTTAATATTAACCGGAAAAGCATCTGTTTTAGTTCCTGTATAAATAGATAAATGCGGAAAAGGAATTTCGATATTGGCTTCATCAAATGCATTTTTAATTTGCTCATACATGCTATTTTTTAATTCTAAGAAATTTTCTCTTTTCGCCCAAATAGAAAATTGTAACGATAATGATGAATCTTCAAATCCTTGGAAAATATAAAGCGGTTTCGGCTCTTCTAAACACAAAGGGTTATCAAAAGCGACTTGCTCTAAAATAGCTTTCACTTGGCTTAAATTTTCTTTATAGGCCACGCCTATTTTCATATCTAAACGTCTGATTGGAAACTTAGTTAAGGTGGTTAATTCAGATTTAATTAACGACTCATTCGGCAGCCGAACAAATAAATTATCAAAGGTACGTATTTTTACCGACAATAAATCTATCGATAAAACTTCGCCAACAGTGTTACCCACTTTAATAACATCACCAATAACAAACGAACGCTCGGCCATTAAAAAAATGCCGCTTATAAAATTAGACGCTGATGTTTGAGAAGCAAAACCAACAGCAACCGTTAACACACTGGCAGCACCTAGTAAGACATTAAGATTAAATCCTAATTCCAGCATGGCAGAAAAAATAAACAGCAAAAACACCAGATAATAAATGCCGCGCTTGATCAATAAACTGCCGTGTTTAGTGAACACTTTTTCAGTGATCGTAACACTATAATGGCTAAGGAATTTAGCGGCGACAAAACCTATAATTAATAACACCGAAGCGCGAACGATATTAAAAACCAGCTCAATTCTAAGTAGCTCAGTGAGGTGTAACCACATTTCGTTCATATATATTCTCTCTGGCTTAGTTAAAAATAGCACTAAAGGCGCGAATAATTTGCCCATGCTGCGATTTGGCACGAGGGCCATTCACTAATACACTATGATTAGGTGGTTCGCCTAATTTTAATTGCGCATAATCACCGTTATCGCCACGGGTTAATGTAACGGTTTGAGTCCATAACTGACCATTAGAATTCGAAAATAACGATAACGACGGCACCGGCAAAGCAACACGTTCAAATACTAAGTTATTATCGGCTTCATTTTTAATAATTAACGGCGTTGTCGCGCGCTGCTGACGTAGCGGTAATTTACTTAGATCTAAGCGGCCATTCGTTTGGCTGGCATAACAAAGATCGCCTTCTCGGGTCGAAGCGCCAAACCAAGTATCGGATAAACGCTGACTCGCAACTTCAGCCAAGAGTGTTTTTTTCTTGCCTATTAAATTTAAAGTTAGCCAAATCGGGGTACTTAAATACAAGGTAACATGGGCACCTGGCACTAAAGTAATAGGAGATACCGGCCGACAAACTACAGTTCGATCAGCCAAGGTTGGTTTAATTTCTAATTGTTCGGTCGCTTCAGTAACAATATAGCGGGTTATCGGCGCTTCACTTTTGGGTAAAAAAGAACGAATAGTTTGCTCTATTTTATTTTCATCTGAATCAGGCATTTTTTTGTATTCAAAATGCAAACACCATTCTTTGGGTTTGTGCTCTACAGTCAGCGCAAGGCCACTGACATTCAGTAAAATATTCTTACCTTCGGGAAGTTGTGTTTCTCCCCACCAAATATTTTTGGTCATTGTTATCGCGCCGCTGTTAAGTTAAAAACTAAAACTATGGTTATAAAACATATTTTACCTTGAAACACTTAATTTAACTCATTTTTACCATAAAAAAAGGAGCTACTAATTAGCTCCTTTTAATTTGAGCGCAATTAACTACAAGTTTTCTTCCGCAAATGACGCTAAGCGACTTCGTACCACGCCATTTAAATTAATCGTCGAACTACCAGGAAAGTCCTTAAAACGCTCAACAATATAGGTTAAACCCGAAGTAACAGCGGTTAGATAATTACTATCAATTTGCGCTAAATTCCCCGAGCACACCAATTTAGTGCCTTCACCACAACGTGTGATAATGGTTTTTAATTGTGAGGCCGTTAAATTCTGACATTCGTCTAACAGCACAAAAGCATTTTGAATACTGCGACCACGCATAAAGTTAACTGACTTAAACTGAATGTTCGCTTTTTCCATAATGTAATTTAAGCTGCCATTCATATTTTCATCTTGTTTATGTAGCACTTCTAACGAGTCGGTTATCGCGGCCAGCCACGGCGCCATTTTTTCTTCTTCAGTGCCGGGTAAAAAGCCAATTGATTCAGCAATTTCAGGCGTGCTACGAGTAACAATTATTTTATCGTACAAGCCGCGTTCAATAACTTGCTCTAATGCTGACGCTAATGCTAATAAGGTTTTACCACAGCCCGCCGGCCCCGTTAAAATAACCAGATCAATATTCGGATCTAATAACGCGTCCATCGCCATGCCTTGATAAATGTTTTTCGGACTAATGCCCCACGCATTTTTTGACATTAAGCGTTCGCGGCTAAGATCTTCAAGCGCAACTTTCTCTTCATCCCAGCCCACCACTTTCGCAGCAAAATGTTCACCGTCGTCAATCAAATATTCATTCACGTAAGTCGCTGGTAAAATATCTTTTTTGACATAATGGGTGGTAGTTCGCCCCTCAGATTCACTTTCGCAGTTTTTTACTTGCTGCCAAAAGTCTCCTTCGAATTTATGGTAGCCCTTGGTCAAAAATTGCACATCATCAATCAGCTGATCCGTGCGGTAGTCTTCAACATGCGACATGCCAGCACCTTTTGCTTTTAGGCGCATATTAATGTCTTTAGTGACCAGCACAACTTTTTGCGAACGATTATGGTTTTGAATATAAATAGCGGCATTGATTATGCGATTATCATTTTCATTAAAAGACAAAGTGGCAGCACTTGGCGCTAATGAAAAGTCGTTAATAATCGATAAACACCCGCTTGGGCCTTGTTCACTAGTACCGCTTCTTGCGGATAATGGCACCCCGGCCAACACTTGTTCTGGTGTGGCATTGGCTAAAATATCCTCAAGCGCTCTAATGGCAACACGGGCATCTCGGCTAACATCTTTTTGGCGATCTTTAATCGAATCAAGTTCTTCGAGTACTGTCATGGGAACGACAACGTCGTGTTCTTTAAAAGAAAGGAAAGCAAAAGGTTCGTGAAGCAGAATATTAGTGTCTAAAACATAGATAATTGTTTTTTCGGTCATAGGCGCTCTCGCTGTTAATCAATAACAACAATCACGGAGTTATAGCACCTAAGCTTATGTGCTGATATCAACGCGATAATTTGTCGTTATCTTCGGTTGATATTGGAGCTTGCTTATCACTTAATCGAATATAAAAAATATAAGTAAAGACAATAAGTAAACTCTCAACGTCCTTGCATTTTCGTCTTCCACTTTGACAGTATAGCAAAGTACTGGCAAGGACAATTTTTACTTTTTTTATGATGAAAATATTTCACTTTTATGAATGTTGACAGCTGGATATTTTGTGCCATTATTGAACAGTTAAGCCGCCTTAAATTTTCATTTTTTAGCCCATCACAATTTAATCATTCTCACGGCAAGATCTGCTATTTATTCCAAGTATCAGTTAATTAGCAATTCTTCAGAAATTGTTGATGATCCTAGCTATTATAAGCTGTAGAATGCTGCCCTTTTATTTAGCGGTATTGCCTAGTGGTATAACGGCTAAATAGTCATACTCTGGAACAAGTCAGGAAAGTTTATATGTCATTTCAAGTCGGTCAACGTTGGATTAGCGATAGTGAATCAGAACAAGGTTTAGGTACGGTAACTTCCGTAGAACATCGTTTTGTTACTATAGTATTTACGGCGACAGGCGATAGTCGACAATACGCACAGGCCGAAGCGCCATTAACACGCGTAGTTTTTAATCAAGACGATATTATTCCAAGCCATGAAGGTTGGATGTTAAAAGTTGAGTCTGTTGAAGACAACAAACAAATATTAACTTACCACGGTACTCGGGTTGATACCGGCGAAAGCGCTTCTTTAATTGAAGTGATGATTGACCATTTTATTAAATTCAATAAACCCCATGACAGATTATTAAATGGTCAAGTTGACCGTTTAGACTGGTTTAAATTAAGAAAAAGTTGTTTAAGTAATCAATTTGAACAACAGCAATCTGAGCTTTCTGGTTTAACCGGCGCTCGTGTGAGCTTAATTCCTCATCAGCTATATATTGCCGAAGAAGTCGGTAAACGATTTGCACCTCGAGTGTTGTTGGCTGATGAAGTAGGTTTAGGTAAAACTATTGAAGCTGGCCTTATTATTCACCAACAGCTAGTTTCTGGTCGCGCTAAACGAGTTTTAATTATTGTTCCAGAGCCATTAATGCATCAATGGCTGGTGGAAATGTTACGTCGGTTTAATTTAGCTTTTAGCATTTTTGACGAAGACCGCTGCATTGAAGCCGGCGATGAAAACCCATTCAGCACTGAGCAATTGGTATTAGTGAATTTAAATTTTGTTTGCCAAAACCCACAGTGGTACGACAATATTATTGCTGAAGAATGGGACCTAATGGTTGTTGATGAAGCTCATCACTTAAGCTGGCAGCCAAATAACCCAAGTATTGAATATCAATGTATTGAGCAATTAGCGCAAACAATCCCTGGTGTATTGTTATTAACGGCAACACCTGACCAACTAGGCCATGAAGGTCATTTTGCTCGTTTGAGATTATTAGACTCAGACCGTTTTTATGATTATCAAAAGTTTATTGAAGAAGAAAGTAATTACCAAGCCGTTGCTAGCGCTGCCAATAATTTAGTTGCCGGCCAAGATTTAACCAGCTCAGATATCAAGATTTTAACTGAACTATTAAAAGAAAGTGATATTTCGGCCGAGATCAGCCAATGTAATGGTGATGATAGCACTTTACGGGCAACAACTAGAACCCAATTATTGCATCAGTTATTAGATCGTCACGGCACTGGCCGCATTCTATTTCGTAATAGCCGTAACACTATCAAAGGTTTCCCTGGTCGCCAGCTTATTGCTACGCCACTTGCAATGCCTGAACCGTATCAAGATTGCTTGCTTGATTTTATTCAATCAAGCGACTTACCAACCTTACTTAATTCAGCCCAAAGTAAACTCATTTTTACGCCTGAAATTATGTATGGCTTAAACCATCATGAAACGCCTTGGCATAAAATTGACCCGCGAGTTGATTATTTAGTTGAAACGTTAAAAGCGCTAAAAGGCGAAAAGGTCTTAGTGATCTGTGCCCATGCCCAAACAGCCATTGATTTAGAAGCCGCGCTAAGAACACGTGAAGGTATGCGCGCTGCAGTTTTCCATGAAGGTTTGTCAATTATTGAACGCGATAGAGCCGCCGCTTATTTTGCGCAAGATGAAGACTCAGCGCAGGTATTATTATGCTCTGAAATTGGCTCTGAAGGTCGTAACTTTCAGTTTGCCCATCACTTAGTATTATTTGATTTACCTAAAAACCCTGATTTATTAGAGCAACGTATTGGCCGTTTAGATCGTATTGGCCAAACAGATATTATTAAATTACATGTGCCTTATTTTGCAGAGTCGGCACAAGCTTTATTATTCAAATGGTATAACGATGCGCTCAATGCCTTTGAGCATACTTGTGTGACTGGTCGCGCTGTTTATGAAGCTTTTGGCGAGCAATTACTAACGTTGATTTTATCAACGAAATGGGTCTCAGCACAGGCCGATGAATTAATCGCGTCAAGCCATGAAAAACATTTAACCATCAAAGCTGATTTAGAATCAGGTCGCGATAAATTATTAGAGTTACATTCAAGTGGCCAAGGTAAAGCTGAAGCTTTAGTGGCAGATATTGCCAAACAAGATAACGATATTTTATTACCGCAATTTATGTTCAGTGTTTTTGATGTTTTTGGTATTCAGCAAGACGATAAAGCCGACAACTCAATTGCTTTAAACCCAACTGAGCACATGCTTTCAAGTAACTTTCCTTGTTTACCGGAAGAAGGCACCACCATTACTTTCGACCGAGCAACAGCGTTAAGTCATGAAAATTATCAATTGCTGACTTGGGATCACCCGATGGTGCGTGGCGCCATTGATTTAATTTTGTCAGATGAAACCGGCAATGCCAGTATTGGTTTATTGAAAAACCCAGCGATTCCAGCGGGCACTTTTTTCTTAGAATGTTTATTTACCGTCGAAGCAACTGCGCCGTCACAATTGCAATTGCCGCGTTATTTACCTACAACACCTATTCGCGTATTAGTGGATAAAACAGGTAATAACTTAGCTGCCCAAGTGACTGAAGCAATACTTGAAAAACAACTGTCGCCAGTCAAAAAACAAGTAGCGTTACAACTGGTTAAAGCATTAAAAAGTATGGTTACGCCACTCGTTGCTCATGCTGAAAAACATGCCGAAGAGGCTGTAGATGCGATTCGCGAAAAGGCTCAAACTGAAATGCAATTGGCACTGAACGATGAATTTAAGCGGTTATCTGCGCTCGCTAAAATCAATCCAAATGTTCGCCAAGAAGAATTAGATTTTATTCAAAATCAACAAACTGAACTTAGCCATTACATCAAACACGCACAAATTAAATTTGAAGCGGTGCGATTAATTGTTGCTAGCCAATAACATTAGGAAACCTTGTGGCCGCTAATCCAGACTTTATCTACCAACCGCCAATGTCGCCTTATCTTGATATTATTTATCAAGATAACGACTTACTGGTGCTAAATAAAAATAGCGGCATATTATCGGTTCCAGGCCGTTTACCTGAGCATCAAGATTGCCTGCAAAATAGAGTTCAACGGGTATTTCCAACGGCAACTATTGTACACCGTTTGGATATGGCGACCTCAGGTTTATTAATTATGGCATTGAACAAACCTGCCCATGTTGAAATAAGCCGGCAATTTGAAAAGCGCGAAATACAAAAAACCTATATCGCGCGTGTTTATGGCGAGCTTGCTGATGAAGCTGGCGAAGTCAACCTACCACTGATTTGTGACTGGCCAAATCGGCCTATGCAAAAAGTTGATTTTGAAAACGGTAAAAAAGCGTTAACACAATATCGCGTATTAGCGCGTGAAGCACAAACCACCTTGGTGGAATTAAAGCCAGTTACTGGCCGCTCTCATCAATTACGCGTGCATATGTTAGCACTTGGCCACCCCATAATTGGTGACCGACTCTATGCTCACCCTGATGCGCTAGCATTAAGTAAGCGCTTGGAACTGCACGCACAATCAATTACCTTTGCGCAACCAACCAGCAAAACCACCCTTAGCTTTGTAGCCGAATGTGAATTTACCGACCGCGTCGCGACAACATATAAATAAAGATTTTCCAAAAAGCTCCGATAATATTGATAAGATAGAAAAAAATTTACCTTTGGCGGTTTAGCTGTGACATTTTGTATGAAAAAAATCGTTATCCTTTTATTACTGCTAACTTGCCCGATTGCCGCTTATGCCGAAGAAGAAGCTGGTGAACCCGTAGCCACAGAAAGTCCCGCGACAGAAACTACTGACGCAAAAGATAAAGATAACAGCTCAGCCAACACCAAAAGCTTTAATCGCGCTGAAATAATTAAAGCGCCCGCAGATTTATTCGAGCAAACACAAAATGATGTTAAACATTACCTCAATAAAACAGAGCCGCTGTTAATCGGTACGCAAGAATTCGCGACTTTATTTAATGCGAGTAATACCGCCAATAATAAAGGCGTTTTTATCTTATTGCCTGATTGGCAACAATCAATTGCTAGCTCTAAAAATATGGCGAGTTTAATGTCAGCATTGCCTGACTTAGGCTGGGCAACGTTAACAATACAAGCAATGAACAAGCCAGAAAACTATCCATCAAAGGCGCTTACCGCCAAAGAACAGTTAGAACAAAATAGCAATACGCTCGCCGAGCACAAAAAACAGTTAAGCTTAATTATTACCGCGCTATTTGACAAAGTTGCTGATATGCCAGGAACTTTTATCCTAGTATCAGAAGGTAATCACGCCAGCATGTTATTTGATATTTTCAGTGATGAAAGCATGGCCCAGCCTAATGCTATTATTTTGTTAAGTGCTTACAGTGAAACCCCTGAGGCCGACCAAGCATTTGCCGAAGCACTGGCAACCAGTGAAATTCCGGTCTTAGACTTATACCTCAATAAAGGCCATTCTCTGGTCAAACAAGGTATAAAATTAAGAGCGCAACTCACCGATAAGGAGCTTAAAATCATGTATCGCCAGCAGCAATTAAAAAGCTACGCGACCAGCTATTATCCGAAAGAAAACTTATTAATCGCGGTCAAAGGCTGGTTAAAATATATTGGCTGGTAGTGGTAAGAAATTATCTAACGCTACCTTGCTGATTCAGCAATAACGTCAAACAAACCGATACTAGGCGATAAACATACTGTGTATGTTCTAGAACATAAACTTCATCTAAAAATAAACACTGTTAATATTCAAATCTAGCTGCGTTTATTTTAACGCTAACTGATCGCTACGGTTACCAGCTGCCGGTATTTTCCATTTTTGACCATTTATCGTGTGGTGCCAGCTTGTCCCCTTTTTGTAACAGCTCGATAGAAATACCATTAGGATCTTTTATAAAGGCCATATAACCATCACGTGGGGGTCTTAATATAATAACGCCATTATCTTCAAGCTGTTGGCATGACACATAAATATCATCAACCTCAAAGGCTAAATGACCAAAAGCATTACCTGATTGATATTCGCCGCCATCCCAATTATGAGTTAATTCTACTTCCGGTTCGCCAGCCTCTGTCGCCAGATAATATAAAGAAAAGCGCCCTTGTTCGACGTCAATTTTTCTTATTAATTCAAGTCCTAGCGAGTTTTGATAAAATGCCAAAGACGCTTCAATATCCACAACTCGGATCATTGCATGTAAATATTTCAATTTAACCACCCATTATAAAATAGTACTTGTCGTTAATACGCTTAATTAATTGCACACAATAACAGTTTATTCGTGTGGATTATTTTCATAGCAGTATCGGTAAATACCTTGTTAGCTAAATCATTATAACGTTGAAATATGTTCAACTCTCTGGTTTTGTTAAAAAAGTCTTATTTCAGGTGAAATAAACCGCAAAAATTGTTTATATTATTTTGTTAACAATACAACTATCTGGTATGTTAATTACTATACAGATAACAAACTAACCGTTTATTGACCGGATCACTGATGAAAAGAAGACGTTTTATTCAATTATCGACAGCCAGTTTAGCAACTGCTATGTTGCCTTCTATGGCCGCCAAATTAGCCGCCCGTCGAGAAAACTTAACGTCAGTATTACCGATTGAAATGCTAGCAAACAATACATCTCGCCATTGGTTAGGTAAATCATTTTGGGGTAATCGCCTACAAGACTGGCGCCTGCATAAGGGGAAAATTGAATGTTTACGCGCTGAAAAAGACTTTGAAATGCGCACAGTTTCACTACTGACCCGAAGCTTAAACAGCCAACACTTACCCGCTCGCTTATCAGCCACAATTCAATCGCTCACACCAAATAAAAAAGGGTTTTGTGGTTTTTTATTTGGAGTTGGTAAAGGTGAATTAGATTACCGAGGTGCAGCCTTAGCACAACGCGCTGGTGGCGAAAATGGCGGCTTTATGGCGGTCATTGATGACAGCGGCGAATTAAGCTTTCGCGATTTTTCGGATGCGAAAAAATCGTTAGCATTTGAAAAGATAGACCGTAGCGGCACCGCTTCAATTAGTCTTTTAGCAAATAAAGCAATTCACTTAGATTGCCATATTGACCCAATAAACAATGGTAACTTTGATGTTCGGCTAATCGCTATCGACAGCGAAACAGGTCAAGAATTAGGTTTTATTGTTCGCACTAATGTACCGGCGGCAGAATTACAAGGTGGCGTTATGCTGCTATCTTCACCTGATAAGCAAGGCGATGGCGCTCGTTATTCCTTTGATGATATTAAATCAGGTGGCGGTAAACTTGACATCAACTCAGCCCATGAATTAGGGCCAGTGATGGGCTGTTTACACAGTCTTAATCAAAACGTATTAAAGCTAAGCGCGCAATTTATGCCGATTGCTTTAACTGACAATGCAAAAGCTCGACTTGAATATAAAAAAACAACTGAAAAAAGTTGGCAGTATGGGCAAACCAGCAAGATTGAAACAGGTTTTGTTGCCTTGTTTCGCATCAGTGATTGGGATCCAAAAAACACTTACGATTATCGAATTGTCTTTCCTGAACAAAAACATGAAACTCTGTTTTATGGCCAAATAGTTAAAGATCCAGGTAATTCAAAAGAGCTTAAAATCGCATTATATTCTTGTATTATTCCAACCGCAAAAAGCTTAGACCAGCCGGTATACAAACCTTTAATTCCGCAAGAGCGCACGTTAAAGCGTTACACCACTGAAAATATATTATTTCCACATAATCAGTTAGTAAACAACTGCGATTCACATCAACCCGATTTATATGTGTTTTGTGGTGATCAATATTACGAAACCTATCCAACCCGTTATGGCAGCCACACCCCTGAAGCTAAATTAGATACTTTGTATCGTTGGTATTTATGGTATTGGGCATTTAGAGATTCGGTAAGAAATAAACCCTGTATAATTTTGGCTGACGATCATGACGTATTACAAGGTAATTTATGGGGTCATGGTGGTAAAGACTCAGGAACGGCAAAAGAGCAAGACGGCGGTTATAAATGGGATAAAGACTTAGTCAAAATGGTTTATCGCATTGAACATGGCCATAACCCTGACGCTTACGACCCAACGCCGATAGAACATGGCATTCCAGTCACTTACGGAAAGTTTGTTTATGGCGGCATAAGCTTTGCGGTTATTGAAGATCGTAAGTTTAAAACGCCACCGAAACATGGCGTAGATCCTAAACATACTCGTGGTGAATTGTTAGGTAAACGCCAAGAAGATTTTTTAGCCGCATGGGCTGATATGGATAAAGGCTTACCTAAAATATGCATCACCGCCTCAATTTGGGGTTCGCCGCAAACCAAAGCAAACTTTAAACCCGCGCTTGATTATGATGCCAATGGTTATCCGCCTGATGGACGCACACGAGCAGTACAATTAGTTAAAAATGCCAACGCGCTTATTTTAGCTGGCGATCAACATTTAGGTATGGTTTCCAAGCAAGGTATAAACGACTTTGACGACGGGCCATTGTTTTTTGCTGGCCCAGCAGCCGCAGCTTTTTGGCAACGCTGGTTTGAAGGTAATAATCAATTACCCAATCAACTTAATAACGACCCAAACACCGGGAATTTCACTGATACCTTCGGAAATAAAATGCGCGTTTTAGCGGTATCAAACCCCAAACTCAGCCATCAAGAGTTTAATGAGAGTAATACAAGTTGGGGAAAATTTATTGCTGACAACCAGTTAAAAAGTGAAGGTTACGGCTTAATTCGCGTTAATCATCAAAATCAACATTACATTTTAGAGTCTTGGCCATGGGATGCAGATCCAAGCAAAGATCAACAATTTAAAGGCTGGCCCTATGTGCACGCCTTTGAGGAAAAAATTCATGATAATTCCCCCTTTAGTACGTTAAGTACAGCACTGTAGCTGCAGTACTTAACATATTATTTTTTATCATAACAAAGCATATAAATTAACAATTAAGCACAACAGAACTAGTCAAAACTTATTAAGTTTTGAGGGGCAATTAAAACTAGCGGTGTGTTAAAGATAAATAGAGGTAGATATGACAATTTTAATGAAAAAATCAGCCGTGGCTGTTGTAGTTGCAGCATGTTTTAGTTTAGGAATGGCCGGTTGTGGCGGAGGTGGAGGTGGCTCTGATACGCCGACGCCAACTCCAACTCCGACGCCAACTCCGACGCCGACACCGACGCCAACTCCAACACCGACGCCGACGCCAACTCCGACACCAACTCCGACACCGACACCGACGCCGACACCGACGCCAACTCCGACACCGACGCCAACACCGACGCCAACTCCGACACCGACGCCAACAGGTATTCAGGTTGATATTAATTTTGATACTAAACATAGTGTCGGCGGAATCGAAACATTTGATCGTGAAAAGTTTATCACCATTCATTCATCACCTTCAGAAAATGACTGGGGGGAAAACGATGGTCACACGCAAAATGCACCAAATGAAGATCCTGATTTAATGGTCAATTTTGTTACCGATAACGATGTTTATTTTGGCAGAGTAACAGGCTCTATCAGTTGGGCACTTCGTAACGTTAGAGAAGATCAGACAAAAGCAGGCTTTATTGACGAGGCAACAGCAACAACGGTTGGTGGTAACTTTCGTTGGACGTATGCAAATAGCAACGCTAAAAAATATTCTGACGCAAGACTTCCTCAAATTCAAGCCCGTGCTGAAAGTATGATTCAAGGCGCACAACAACATCCGTACTGGCCAGAAGCAGGCGCACATAGCACAATTACCCCAACAGGTAGCCTTGATAATACGACACCTTGGACATTCTCAATAACAGATACCGCAGAAGAGCCGCTAGGTACAGCTACAGGTCATTATTTTGGCCAGTATTTATCAAAGTTCTTTAGAAATGACGATGCTGACGCATGGGAAGTAAAACCTAAATATTTCGAGATCATGAACGAGCCATTATATGACTTAACCACCGTTCGTAATCCAAGTGACGACAATTATGTGACGCCGTTAGAAGTATTTGAGTTTCACAACACCACCAAAGCTGAAATACGTAAAATTGCTGAAAATGATGATATTGCTGTCGGTGGTTATACGGTAGCATTTCCTGATTTTGACAAAGACAACTTCCAACGCTGGGAAGACCGCGATAAATTATTTATCGATACCTCAGGCGCTGAAATGGACTTTTATTCAATCCATTTATATGACTTCCCTTGTCTTGGCAACACAGAAAAATATCGCTCAGGTAGTAACATGGAAGCGACCATGGATATGATGGAAAACTATAGTCATATTGCTGTGGGTGAAATGAAACCTTACGTTATTTCAGAATATGGCGCAGCAAGTCACTGTGAACGAAGTGTTGGCTGGACACCTAAAAAAGATACATTAGTCATGCGCGCCACGAACAAAATGCTGATGAGCTTTTTAGAACGCCCTGATGTCATCGCTAAAACTATTCCATTTATCGTGGTTAAAGCTGAATGGGGCAGAACAACACAAAATGGTGTATCAATTCCTTACGGCCCTCGTTTAATGGTACAAAAATTCGAACGTACTGGCGTTAATACTGAAACACAATGGGTATATTCTGATTTAGAATTATTTTATAACTTATGGTCAGAAGTTAACGGCACGCGTGTTGATACTTGGTCTTCTGATTTAGACATTCAGGTAGATGCTTATGTTGACGGTGACGATGCTTATATTATTTTAAATAACTTAGAGTTTGATGAAGCTGAAGTTAACTTAAATGCTTTTGGTATCGATACCGCAAATATCAGCGCTGTTAATATTAAACACTTAGAAACCGACGGTTGGGTATCTTCAATTGATGAAACAAACCCTTCTTCATTACCTGACGCAGTAACTGTTGATGGTGAAGGCACGATGATCATTAAAGTTACTTACAATAGCGATATTACTATTGATCAAACGAACGAAGAAACCAAATACTATTCAGGCGACTTTAAACAAGCTATATCAGCGAATACCTCAATTACTTTTGATATCAACGATGTTACCGTCGGTTCAAACGGTGAAGCTGTATTACGTTTAGGTATTGGCCGCGACCATAATAAATCATTAACACCAACAGTGATGGTAAATACCACAGAAGTTACAGTACCTGTTGATTTTAGAGGTTACGATCAAGAAACGGGCAATATAAATACTGGTCGTGATAATTATTTTGGCGTGATTGAAATTCCAGTAGCGCTTTCAGCATTACAAGAAGACAACACCATCAGTATCACATTCCCTGATGCGGGTGGTTATGTTAGTACTACGGCTTTACAAGTGTTTAACACCAGTAAAGCGTTGGCAAGAACAGGAAAGTAATAACGTTAAAATAATATAACGTTACATACAAAGTTGGGTTTTTATGAGTTTTCATATAAACCCAACTTTTTTTGTTAAAAATCGATGTTTGGCAACAAGCAATCAATAGTTATAACTTTGTTATAAACGCAATCAACATTCAAAATTTATTTGTTAATCAACAATACTGATTTTTCCTCTTTTTTATTAGACTTAGTGCTCAATCCCCTCTGCTATAATATGCATGATCGAAGCTTTCAGTCAGCACTTAATGGTCAAGAACATGAAAATTGGCGCACAGCAATTTTTACAGATATTGAACTTACCGTATATATCATGATGTACCTACCCATACAGGAGTTCGTACAAAATAATATAAATTAATTTTCTTCTATGGTAATAATTACCGAGAAAAACAACTTAGTTATTACGATAAAAAATGGTTAAAAGAAACAGATAAAGAGTCTAATAAAATTGCCACGCCAGCTGGTTGGGAATTATATAATTTACGAAATGCCCCCAACTAACTTAATAATGTTTATCATGACATTCGATTCAAGCATATTATTAAAAATTTAAAAACGGAACTAAAAAAACAACGCTAAATGCACAATGAAACGACAAAAAACCATCCTTGCTCGCCTAGCTTATAAAAATTTCAAGTAAGCGAATATCTATAAGATAATTTAGCCTACTAGTCATTCCCCCCTCGTATAAGGTCAACAAATACAAAGCCCCTAATTGAGTCAATGAACTTTAAATCACACTCTTAATTTTTTCGTGCCTATGTGACTTTGAGGTTAAGTGTTTGCAAAATAAGTATTACCCGCTATCCCCATAAAAACTGAAATTTTCAGCCCAGTTACTTTTTCAATGATATAAGCTAAATTTTCCTTATAAATACTACTTAACCTGATGTGATGGTTACTTATCTCAAAAAAGTCAGTTTAGCTGCTTATTTATAAGCGGCTAAATTAACTAGGTATTATCATTCTAAACTTGTTATACATCATAAAAACAACCGCAATAAGTGTAATCCGCCTATCACATTCGCCCAATGTTTTTTGGTCATTGTTAACAATATTAGATTGACAAAGTACTAGTTGTGCGACTACATTGTTATAAGTGGTTAAATAAAATTAATTTTTGCAGACCATTTATTAGAATGAAATAAAATAATCTATAGGGGATATAATAGTGAACACAAGTAAGAAGTTTAAACTTAATACTGTTTGCTTGGCTGTTTTTGCAGTTTTAGGTACAAATACCTATGCTCAAGATGCGGTGCAAAATAACAATAAAGATAAAAAACAAAACGAAGAAATTGAAGTAATTGAAGTTACCGGTTTACGCGGTAGTTTAATAAAGTCGTTAAACGACAAAAGATTTTCTTCTAACGTAGTTGATACCATTAATGCAGAAGACGTAGGTAAAAGCACCGACCAAAACATCGCCGATGCACTCGGCCGAATTACTGGTGTTTCTATTGTCCAAAATCAAGGTGAAGGTTCGCAAATCACCATTCGTGGTGCCACTTCACAGCAAAATAACATCACCCTTAATGGCCAGCAATTAGCAACGACAGATTTTAGCCAAGCGGTTGATTTAAGTTCATTTTCTGCTGATGCATTGTCTCGTTTAGAGGTTGTTAAAACGCCAAGTGCCGATCATGATGAAGGTTCATTAGGTGGTAGTGTTAACTTAGTTACTATTAAACCTTTAAACCGAGCAGACAAAGATCCCATTCGTTCGCTTGAAGTTCAAGGTCGTTATAATGAATTCGCTGATAAAACCGACAGCAAAGTTCAATTCACGTTTACTGAAACATTTTTAGACGAAACAGTAGGTCTAGCCGTTTCTGCTTATAAAGATTCAAACAGCACCCGTCGTGATCAATACCGCGTAGGTGATTTTATTGAATCAAGCTCTTACCGCGCAGCAAAAGATCAAGACGGTAATGTGATCAGTGATGTTATCGGTATTAAACATGGCAATACTTCGTATTCACTTAATCAAGATGCATCAGATCGTGCTGGTATAACTCTTGGTTTACAATGGATACCTACCGATTCAACAGAAATAACCTATGATCTTACTTATAGTGAACAAGATCGTCACAGAACATTCGATGAAATTAAAACCCGTAATACAATTACCCCGGGGTTAGTTGAAGGCGAAAAAAATGTTACTAACTATCAAACTGATGACTACATTTCAACATTTACTGACCCGTTTGAAGAATGGTTTGTTATTGATACTGACACAAATACAGTTTTAAAAGATACTAGTCGTTTTGGTGCCGGTGATATTAGCCGTTCAAATAATGAAACCGAAGAAACTAACTTAAGTACCACATTAAAAATTGATCATTACATTAGCGATGATTTACAAGTTGCTTTATCGCTAGGCCATTCTCGCAGTGAAAGTCAAAGTGGGCCAAATAATGCCTACACAAATATGCAAAACTTTCAGCAAGTACCTGGTCCATTATTATTTCGAGCTGGCCAAGATGTTCTACCTACTGGTTACGACTGTACGTCTGGACAGTGTAAAATTGTTACTGGTGACACTTTTGTTGATTTAGGTGAAAACATTTTTGCTTATACTGATGAAAACGGTGATCCTCAACCACAGTGGAACGATAATACCAATGTATTGACCGGTTTTAACCCTGCCGACTTAGACACTTTTGCTCTAGGCTTTATTTCTCAGCAAGATATTGCAGTTAAAGATACTATTAATAATGCACAAGTTGATTTTGATTGGTCTGTTGAGTTAGGTCCTATTACCAAGTTTGAATTTGGTGCTAAGTTAAGTCAACGTGAAAAATTTGTTGATAACCAAAACTATCAATTTACCTCAACGTCACAAACAATTGTGTTAGAAGATCCTGTTACAGGACAATTAACGGTAATTGATAATGGTGATATTTCAGGTATTCGTGCTAGCCAAATCGCTAGACCTGAAGGTTTAGGTGTTGATGACTTTATGGACAGCCTAGGTTTTGCGCAAGATCATATCACTCAGGGTTTAAGCCCTATTGATATTCGAAGTGCCCTTAATTTAATACACGGTAACGATAATGTTGTTCGTGATGTCAATGACACTGAAACACGTTCTACTGAACTAGATACTAAAGCTCTTTATTTAAAAGCTAATTTTGAGTTTTTTGACGGCAAGTTAACTGGTGATATTGGTGTTCGTTATGTTGAAACTGAAGTTGAAGCAAAAGGTTCTGCTGGTGCACAATGGTGGAGCCATACCGGCACTAACCTTGCTCGTGAGTTTAGCTATACCAAATTACAAGAGTTACGCAACAAAAGTTTAGACGCATGTCCTATCCCTGATCCAAGTGATAACGGTTATGCCAAAAAATTCGGCCGTGTTGATGGCTTAGGTTGGGATACTTCAGCAGGTCCAGATCCAAGTGGTTGGACACGAATTCCTGATGCTGGACCATGTCATGATCCAGATTATGCTGATTGGTTTGAAATTGTTTCCGCTGATCCAGATGCCGCTGTATACCCTGCCGGTCATGCGCAAGCTGGTGAAGACTTATTCAGCCCAGGCTGGGCTAACATGTGGCGTTATGCTGATATTAGTGGTACTCATTTTGATGAATTTGGTGATGCTAGCTTAACGTCAGCACCTTTTACTTGGGATGGTTCAACCCCTGCTGCTAATGATACGGTTGGCTACATGGCTGATTCGGTTAAGAGTAATCGTGTATCGTCATTTGCAGCATCAGGTAGTAATAAATATTCGAATGTATTACCAAGCCTAAATTTAAACTATGCATTTAGTGATGAGTTTATTGGCCGCTTTGCTGTTTCAAAAACCATGACTCGTCCTGAAATTGATAATCTACGCCCTGGTTTTTCTTTAAACCAAAGTGCGTATTGGTCAGGTGAAGACTCAAACGTTGGTAGTAAAATCACCCAGTTTAATACTAAATTAAAGCCATTAGAGTCTAAAAACTTAGATCTATCTTTAGAGTGGTACTTTAACCCTACTTCTATGTTAAGTGTGGCCTTGTATCAAAAAGATATGAGTAACTTTGCTGATACTGAATCGTTCAGAAGCTACGTACGTGACTTTAGAGATGACGAAACCGTTGATACTGAAACACTTTACCTTGATGGCAGTGATTTATCACAATGTTTAGGCTTATCAGGAACAGCTGATTTCCCATTCAACAAAGGACTAGCGCCAACGTTAAGCGATGATCGTGAATTACTTTGTGATGAGTACAATATAGCTAAATATGTGAATGGTGAAGGTGCCAAAATTACCGGTTTAGAACTTGGTTATTCACAAACTTACGACTTCTTACCAGGCTTATTAAGTGGCTTAGGTGTTTCGGCAAACTACACTTACCAAGACAGTAAATATGATGCACAAGTATCGGAAACTACTGGCTTGGCGTTACCAGAATATCCGGTAGCAGATACACCAGAACATTCTTATAACTTTACAACGTTTTGGGAACAAAATGGTCATCAAATTCGTTTAAGTTATCGTGGTACTTCCGATTCATTAGTGGGTAAAGATTGGAACACGGGCCTTAATGGTAGACAGTGGAATAGCGGTAGTATTTGGAATGAAGGCCGTGACTCTCTTGATTTAGCTGCCACCTATAAGTTTAACGAAAATGTGAGTATTAGCTTACAGGTCGTTAACTTAACTGATGCCGCGTTCAGAACGTATTTCACCAGTAGAATCTTAACAGTTGATCGCGTTGCTGCGGATAATGACTTAGGTTACACCTATGAACCTTACGATGAAGGTAATCCTTTAGAAGGTGGTGTAACCAAATCACGTACTTACACTAAATTTAAAGTAGGTACTACCTATCGTTTAGGTGTTCGCGTTAACTTTTAATATTAATTAAATCAGGTGCATAACTTTTGATAACGATGCACCTGATTAAATAAAATGGTAATTTACTATGAAATTTATAAAAAAATCTTTATTGGTTGCCGCTATTGCAACCGCGCTAACTGGTTGTGATGATGACTCGTTCACACCAAAAGAAAAAACATCAAATGCAGCACCAGTGGTAGCAGGTAATATCGAAGTCACTGTCAATGAAAAAGATGCCCTTAGTTTTGCTTATTTATTAGGTACGGCTGAAGGCAAAATGCCAAATACTGTTAACGGCCCTACAGGTGTTACAGATGCTGATGGTGATTTTTTATCGGTTAAAAATTTAACGGCTGATATGGAAGATACAACAGGCTTTGAATTAGAAGGTAATACTATATTATTACGTCCTTCTGCTTTAATTGACTCTTTAGATACTGGTGATACTCATACCGTTGTATTTACTTATGACATTTCAGATGGTGATGCCAGTGTACAACGTACAGCAACAATTAATGTTATTGGTGAAGATTTTGAGCCAGTAGCTGATGGTGACTTGGTCGCTAACTTTACTAAAGATGCTCAAGGGATGGTGAATCTTCTTACGAGAGCAAGTGATGCTGATGGTGAAGCTTTAGTCGCCTCTAATATTGTTGCGGATAGTGGCAATCCGTTTGAAATACCTTTTACAATTACTGATAATCAATTAAACCTTGATATACCATCGATAGCTGATCAAATTGCAGCCGGAGAATTGGTTACCTTTAATTATACTTACGATATTGATGATCACCGATTTACGATTACAAGAAACTTAACAGTAAACGTGTTAGGAGTTTTAGATGTAGAAGGTGCTCCGTCAACACAAGCGTATTTTTTAAGCGAAACGATTAACGAGCAAAATGGCGAAGTTGACACTGAAGGTAAATTAGTAGATGTCGAGGCAGTATACTCTTATGATTTATTACAAAATGTTATTGATCGTGAAGGCGATGCCATGATGGTTAATACATTCCAAGTGAATGGTGTTGATGGCCTAATGCCAGGTTTAACATTAGTTGATAATACGTTATGGGTTTATCCTCACGCATTTAATAATGAGGTGGTTGCTGGTCAATCTAAAGATTATAACATTACGTTCAAAATGGAAGATGAAAATGGTAATGTGGCTGACGGTGTTAGAACATTAACTCTTACTGTTAACGGTGTTGAAAATAATCTATTAGTAAGAAATGGTTTCACTAATGTTGGCTTTGAAACGCCTGCTTATGTTGGTACTGATAATGTCAATGCCGATGGTTGGACCCAAGATTATTTTAGTTGGGACTGTCCTGTTAAAAATATTCAAGAATCATCAGCTAGAACGGGGTCATATGGTTTTAGAATGGAAGGTAAATTCTGTGATTATGGTATTTCATCAGGTCAATTTATTCCTTCACTTGGTAAAGATGAAAAATACATTATTTCGTATTGGTTACGTAATAGTACAGGTGTAAATGCTGACAACCCTTTCAATAACATTCTTGGTGAAGGTGTGGGTTATTGGGCTGGTGCTCATGGGCGTTTAGAAGATAATAGAGTTGATGTTTGGAAAGAAGACGCTAGGCTTATCGATGGTAGCGAGTTTGGTAACTTATCAGGCTCTGTTGGTAAAAGCGTGAGTATGCGGTTTACACAATATGATGGCAATGGTGCGCATGACATTGATGATTTCAGTTTAGTCAAAATTAGTGCTTATGATGTGGCTGAACGTAACTTATTAAGTGAAACTGGTACATTTGAGGCGGCAGAAACCATTGTTAGTTCAGGTGGTGGTGTTACTGAAATAAAAACTGTTGAAGCAAATAATAAACTTTATGTTGATACAACAGGCGCTACTAATTTGAAGGTAAATATTCCTGTTTCTTTAGGTGCTATCTTACCTGGAGGCAGATATGTCGCATCGTTTGATATTGAACATATCAACCCTAGCGTTAATAACTCTCAAGTTTGGGTTGCACTGTCAAATGGTTCTGAATCGATAAGTTCTACAGCTACAGTAAAATCTGCGGCCGGGGCTAATAAACAACGTATTGACGCAATTCTAACGGAAGAAAATAGCCGAAGTGCTGAGGTTGATTGGAGTGAAGAGACAATGACGCTTAATTTGACATTACCTCAAGCTGATTCTCAATTTTATATTGATAATGTAAGACTTTATGCTATTCCTTAACGGGTAATAGGTAAATCTTTTAAAATGGGGCTTAAAGCCCCATTTTATTTTCTAAATTATTTCTTCTAAACTTCAGAAAGTTATTAAAACATTACGGCTTATTTAGTATTAAATATATAGTTACAGTGATATTCTCAATTTTAATCTGATTACTCATAGTTTTTTATTTCATCATAAGATCATAGACTTAATAACATATGAATTCGTTAAGCGGAGACAGAATGAACGACATTATCAAATCCATCGTTATCGTCGGTGGCGGAAGTGCTGGTTGGATCACCGCTGGAATTTTGGCCTCACGTTTTCAAGCAAGAATTCAAAATAACGAACTTGAAATTACCTTATGTGAATCCCCTAATATTCCAACCGTTGGTGTTGGTGAAGGCACTTGGCCAACGATGGTCTCTACCTTAAAAAGTATGGGAGTGTCAGAAAACGACTTTATTAAAGAATGTGAAGTATCTTTTAAACAAGGTTCAAAATTTGTTGGTTGGGATAATGATCAAGGTAAAGGCTTTTATTATCATCCGTTTGACGATCTTCAACATTCAGTTGACGGTGTTTTTGCTGAATACTGGCTAGCGGATCTGAAAAATCAATCTCAAGATAATTCAAGCTCAACAGCATTTTCTAAGTGTTTTTCTGTTCAACATGAAATATGCCAGCACAACTTAGCACCTAAATCGATCACCGATGCAGAATATGCTTCATCAGCCAATTATGGTTATCATTTAAATGCTGGCTTATTTTCAACCTTTCTACAAAAACATTGTGTTCAAAAATTAGGGATAAAACATGTTTTGGCAGAAGTAAATCAAGTTAATCAAGATGAAGATGCAAATATTACTTCGCTTGTTTTAGACAATAAAAATGAGATTAATGGTGACTTATTTATTGACTGTACTGGCTTTAAATCTTTATTACTTGGCCAAACGCTTGGTGTAAAACTAAAACCGGTGAACGATATTTTGTTTGCTGATACGGCGCTTGCTACACAAGTACCATATGCTAATGATAATGCGCCAATTGCTTCATGTACTAAGTCAACAGCGCAAGAAGCGGGTTGGATTTGGGATATCGGCTTACCTACGCGTAGAGGGGTTGGTCATGTATTTTCAAGCAAACATACCTCGAAAGCAAAAGCGACAGACGATTTATTAAACTACATAAAATCAACCGGTGGTCATACGGATAATTTAACGATTCGCGAAATTAATTTCCAGTCAGGATATCGGGAAAAATTTTGGCATAAAAACTGTGTTGCCGTTGGCTTGTCGGCCGGATTTTTAGAGCCTTTAGAAGCGTCAGCACTGGTATTAGTTGAACTGTCAGCCATGATGATAGCTGAACAGCTGCCTTTAACACCTGATGTCATGCACATATCGGCACAACGATTTAATGAAAAATTTCATTATCGTTGGGAACGGGCTATCGACTTTCTTAAACTCCATTATGTGTTAAGTAATAGAACCTCACCATTCTGGCAAGATAATAAAAAATCTGAAACTATTCCAAAACGCTTACAAGAATTATTAACGCTTTGGCAACATAAAATACCTAATGGCCATGATTTTGAGGCCACAGGCGAGCTGTTTCAAGCAACCAGTTATCAATTTGTTTTATATGGTAGCCCGTTCCGCACTGAGCCATTATTTGCACTTGAAAGCTATATTAAAAACTATGTTGCTGAGCATGTGACACAAAAAGAGAATAGAGAACGACAATTATTGTCTTCATTACCAACCAATCGAGACTTACTCAATAAAATTTATAAATACGGTCTTGCTAAGATTTAAATAAAGAGATAACTATGACAACTAACACGATTGAATTACTAGATCCTACTCGCCATAAAGATATAAAAATTGATACTACATTGGTTGATGTCCCTCATAATCAAATGAATACTGCCACTGTAATGGTAGGTGAACTTATTAGGCTTATTCATGAATATCCGGTGTTTATCACGAAAAACCCGAATACGGGCCAATTCATGTTAAGTGCCTTATTAGGTATTGAATCAGGTGAAAATCTTTATATTCAAAATAACGTATGGCAAGCACGATATTTACCGCTTGACGTATTAAGACGTCCTTTTCAGGCTATGTTATCAGAAGAAGGTGATTTCGCAGGTGGTCGCATTGCTATCGATACCGCGAGCCCATTAGTGCAAAAAAATAAGGGGGAACCCTTATTTGATGAGCAGGGAGAAATAACGCCTTATTTAGACCGTATTCAACATATCTTTGGTCAATTAATGGGGAGTATGGAAAAAACAAATGATGTGTTAGCACAGTTATATCAATACGATTTGATTGAGCCTATTTCACTGCAGCTTGACTTAGGCGGTGAGCAACCCGTAAGTATGAATGGCTTGTATGGAATTAATAAAGAAAAATTAATGCAATTAAAAGGCGAAGCTTTAGAGGCTTGTCATCATCAAGGTTTATTAGAAGTTTGTCATTTAATTATAAGCTCAGGCGCACATGTTGAAAAGCTCATCCGCTGGTCACAAACTAAATCGTAAACCCGCTATTAAAAATAGGTTTTACAGGTGTTTAACACCAGTAAAGCGTTGGCAAGAATAGGCCAATAAAAATGGCATATCAGCTAGCTTATAAACAGGCATAAGCTATACTCCCACGAGATTAGGCTGGAATTCACAATGCGATGGATAGCAAAGTGATCCCAGCTGAACTCTTTAAAATAGCGCCATAAAATATAAAAGCCCGCCCTTTCATCTATACTTAATCATCTGATTTTTTTACAATATATTTGGAATCCCCTTTCTATGTTTAAAACACCGTTTAAAACATGCATTTCTACTCTAGTTATATTGACTAATATCTTAATTATCAGTAGCTGCGGTCAAGATTATTCAACAACGCAAACACAAAAATCAACTACTCGTATTATTCGACTAGGCGAGCCCGCCCCTAAAATAGTGCACAACATTAAAGTGCCCGAAGAATTACGCACAAGAGATGGCTTGCCAAATTTTTTTGCTAAACTGGCAGCAAACAAAACCGTTAATGTCGGCTATATTGGCGGCAGCATAACCGAACAACCAGGCTGGCGTTCTAAAACCTTTCGCTGGTTAAAACAGCAATATCCAAATGCCAATGTTACCCATACCAATGCCGCCATTTCTGGCACCGGCGCTGACTTTGCTGCTGCACGCTTTAAAACCGATTTATTACCTCATAATCCAGATTTAGTCTTTATTGAATATCGCGTCAATGCCGGTAAGGGGTTCGAAGCCAGAGCAATCGAAGGATTAGTAAGGCAAATATGGGAGAATAATCCTCAAACCGATATTTGTTTTGTCTACACCATTGCCCAGTGGATGCTGGTCGACCTTGAAAATAATCAGCAGCACTGGTTTGGGCAGATCATGGAAAAGCTCGCTAATAAATATGGTATTCCATCAATAGACTTAGGTGTTGAAGTGGTTAAGCAAAAAAAAGCAGGCAAGTTGATTTTTAAAAGTGATGTCCCGATAAAAGGGAAACTCGTTTTCAGTCAAGACGGTATCCACCCGAACGATGCCGGTAGTGAACTTTATAAAGAAGTAGTCGCTCGCTCTTTACTTGCCATGCTAAATATTAAAGGTGACAGCCATGTGTTACCGACGCCTATAACCCCTAAACATTTCGCGAATGCGTCATTAAAGCCAGTCAATCATGCCCAAACAACCCCTGGTTGGAAGGCGATAGATATTACCAACGATGCTTTTTATATCAGCGATCGCCAGCGTACTCATGACATATTAAGAGGCGGAATTGTCACAGCAACTGAGGGTGAAAAACTCACTATCAACTGGGATGGTCGAATTTTAGGCTTTACCGTTATCCCTCAAGCAACAGATATAATCATCAATGTCGCCACTGATGACAAAGCTGAACATGCAATAATCATCAAAAAAAATGACGCTGAATATACTTATGCCCAACAGTATTACGCACCTGAATATGATACCGGCATTCATACCACGACAGTCACCGCCAAGACTATATCGAAAGATTCAGCCTTATATTTAGGGCAATTTATTATCATCGGCGATCCAAATGGTACGCCTTTACCGCCCATTTCTACCGATAGCAAAGATGAAATTTCAGTGACCCGTATTAAAGCCCAGCTAAGTGCCACTGATATGACTTTTATCGTTAATTATTCAGCGTCTGAAAATAGAACTTTATATGCAGAAATACGAGGGCCGGTTTCTAATAGCGCCTATGGCCCTTGGTTAGGAGCTGCCGTTGTCAATGTCGCTGCTGGCCGGGGAGTAGAAGAGATGATAGTGAAAATGTCAGCGCCGCCAGCCAAGGGAAATTATATTTTGCGTACTCATATCAGGCCACTACAGACTGATTGGCAAGCAGCCATTGATAATACTGATGCTTATTTTGAAATAAAATAAGCATCAAACAGCACTGCGCTTTAATAACTTATGATCAGTTGATACAAACCAATACAGCTGATCACCATTAAGACACAGCCCAATAAGCGATAAAAGGTGGCTTGTTCGCCGGCTAATAAACGCTGATGAAAATGCAGGCCAATAAAATGCCCAACCGCTGCTGCCGGTAATAACCACAGGTGGTGAATTAGCTGTAAATCGATACCTAAATACACAAACATCGACATTTTAATGGTCACTAAGACAAACCATAAAACAAACAGCGTGTCACGTAACTGATGTTTATTTACATGATTTGCCATTACCGCAATAATCAACGGCGCACCAATTAAACTGGTTCCACTGATGTAACCACCTAACATCAAAAACACCACATCTAACCAAGGTTTATTACTTACAAACGGCTTGTTCAAGATATAACTAACTGAATAACAGCAGACAATGGCAAAAATAATGCCGCTCATCACTGTCGTTGGTAAGGTCAATAAACCAAACACACCAATCAGTTTCGGAATAATAATAATACTGAACGCGTATTTTAAATAAGGCCAATCAATCGATTTTTTGGCTTGCTCACCCTGGTGATAGACCATGTGCTTTTGACGAAAATAGCGAGTCATAATAGTTGCTGATGAAAAAATTAATAAATGCACCGCAATTAAAGGTAAATACACCAGCGGCTGATTATCAATCAGCAATAAAAACGGTAACGATAACACCGCCCCACCAAAACCTAAACCTGAGCGGACAAAACCACTCCATACAAACACCAGCGCAATTAAAATATATTGCAGCATACTTAAATCAAACATAAACAAAGCACTCGATACCAATTCTATTAAATTTATTTTCAGCTCAGCGAGAATTTAATAGGTTTAGTGTTACTAAAAGAAACCTGCGCATTATAAAGACATTGATGCCATAAGCTAA
Organism: Thalassotalea sp.; assembly: GCA_051251725.1. GTDB lineage: Bacteria > Pseudomonadota > Gammaproteobacteria > Enterobacterales > Alteromonadaceae > JALZUE01. The sequence goes on from JBPOFN010000012.1 coordinate 105,845, forward strand.
TGACATTTATTCGCTAGCCGAGTATTCTTGGCAACAAATTTATTTAACATTCAGCTAAACATGAAACTATTTGTCTATGATCATTGCCCCTACTGTGTTCGTACACGTATGCCTTTTGCAATGAAAAATATCCCGTTAGAATTAATTGAATTAGATAACGCTGACGAAGCAACGCCAATTTCAATGATCGGCACTAAAGCCTGCCCTATTTTAGAAAAAGCAGATGGCACGTTTACCGGCGAAAGTATGGATATTGTAAAATACCTTGATGCCTTGGATGGCTCACCTATTTTCGCGCCATCAGCCGAGCGGACAGAATTAAAAGAGTGGATAACAAATAACAGTGTTTTGTTCCGCCAATTATTATATCCGCGCTGGGTAAATTCGCCATTAGGTGAATTTAAAACACAAGCGGGTCGTGATTATTTCACCAATAAAAAAGAAAAAGACATAGGTCCATTTGCCGAAGCCTTGGCTAAAACAGATGTGTATCAAAAAGAATTAGAAGTGCAATTAATCAAGCTGGCAGCGCTGCTACACAGTGAAACCAGTGTTAATGAATGTTTGTCGCTTGACGACATTGATGTTTTTGGCCGTTTAAGAGCAATTACCTTAATTAAAGGTTTAGTCATTCCGGCAAAAATACGTGCCTATATTGACCATTTTTCTGCCATTACCGATATTCCTACCTACGACAATATCGCGCAATAAATTAACCGACAACCGGCTGTATAAACACTATCGCTATTATTTAGATAAGTCTTACCAAGTCAGAAAGCTAATTGGTGCGGTAAAGCTTATCTAAAATCAATAAAAATATTCGCGGTTAGCCGGCCAGTTTTAGGATCACTATTAATATCATGCGCCGGATTTTCAATAAAAGCTGAATGCAGTAAATTCGATGGGTAAATAACAACGCGGTTAGGTTTATAACTAACAGTTTCTAATAATTCAAAATGCTGAGTTGAATGGGTAAAATATTTTTGCTCAGGGTTGCCATGAACATCAATGTATTCCTGCGCCGCTTTTAAATACTCAGCTACACGCTCTGGTGTTACACGTTCAAACCCCGTAGGAATATGACGATAAAACCCTGTACCGCCAAAATCCCCTTCATTTAAATAATGCAGCACTGCAAACTGATAAACATTCGCCGTATCAAAATGTGGTATACATTGTAGTAAATCCATCTCTTGCTCTGCGGTTGTCATTAACGAATAATCACCACTCACTGGCGTTAATGTTAACTGCTGCGGCACTTGATAAAAACCATAAAAAACCGAGGCGATTGCTCTAATTAAAGTATTACCATAATCACCATCAACGTTAGCGCGAACGCCAGGAAAAACACTTTTTTTAACCTCACCTAACGGCACTGCTTCGGCGCTAAAGTGTTGTTCAATGGCAAAATTAATCGCTGGCGCCGTATCGACTAAAAAATCATCTAAAATAAAAACCGGCGTTTTTTCCTGCCCGATATATATCGCTTGATGGGTAAAATTAGGATTAATTTGGTTCATTTTACGTAATAGACTCATTCAATAAATACTATCAAACAGGTTAGCTTAACCTAGTTATTAAGATCAAGTAAAACATATGACGTTTGATTTTTCATTCGTCTATTAGCTAAATTAACAGCGAATGCCAACTCTTGATCTCATGCTGAAATAAAAAAGCCCATAATGAGAACATTACAGGCTGATATTGAATTGATTAACGGGGTCTTTTAAAAAGTAAACTTCATCCCGGCATGTAAACCTTGGTCAATTTCTGCTTTGCCATGGTCGGCATGTAAATCAATTTGACGATAGCCGATAAAAAGATCCGCTTTTTTTAATAATTGATAACTAATTTTCGCACTAAAGTCTGTCATATAATCAAGATCATCACTCAAGGTCACAGACGGCGAATAATAAAAGGCAGCCGCTACTTTGAGCTTAGGGTAACTCGGAAATTGATAACCTAGCTCACCACCTAAACCAAAGCCTTGGACATATTCGCTATCGAATTTAGCTAAATAGACTTTACCACCTAAAGCCGCATGCAAGTTTTGAACTTGCTCAACGTCACCATTAATCATCGCTTTAACACTGTATAACGAAATATCGTTATCTTTTATTAACGCGCCAAAACCTACTTCGCCATCATCAATCATTCGATCAGAGATAAAATCGAGATTAAAAACATCATCACTAAAATCAACCGAGATATCATTAGCTATTGTTGGCAAGCTCGTTAATAACGAGCAACACGCTAATATTGTTAATTTTTTCATTAAAAATCCTTGGGTAAAAATGTTAACTACAGTTAAAAACCATCTTGGCGCAGATTTTAAACCTTATGCTCGCTAATGAACACCATTGTTAAGAGCAAAAACAAGGTAATAGCCCATAAGGGTAAAATTAATTGTTAAGAAGTGTTGCGGGAAAGAAAAACTATCGCTAGTATACTCCACTTAGCTGGTTCGCCGGCTAGTAACTTGTCGGAGTGCCTAAAGGCTGAGATCGCGAAAGCGGGATCCGTAGAACCTGATTCAGATTAACATCTGCGAAGGGAACAAGAGAGTAATTTTTCATTTCTCGTTACTCCTCGTTTATACACTAATGCTTAATAATAATTTTGTTATTACTAAGCAAAAAAGCCAAAAATAAAGCTAACAGCTTAAGCATCACTCCGCCTAATTTTATTTACTTTTAAAACATTTAAAAAGTTTAAACATCAGGTGAGAGACACATGAGTATTGATTCTACTAGCGCAGCTAAACCTGCACCTAAAACCAGACGTGAAAAACGTGAAGCGGCAGAAGCCTTTCTTAAAAACGTTTCAGATCAGTCATTTCCAAATTCTAAAAAAATCTATGTTCCTGGAAAAATTCACGATATTAAAGTCGGTATGCGTGAAATCACTTTAACCGATACCTTATTACCAGGTAGCCCAAAAGATAACCCGCAGTATGAAAAAAACGAACCTTTATGTGTTTATGACACTTCGGGGTTTTATACTGACGACAACGTAGAAATTGACGTGCACAAAGGTATTCCGCGTTTACGTGAAAGCTGGATTGATGCTCGTGATGATGTTGAACTGTTTCAAACAACACACTCTCAATTTGCCCAACAACGTCTTGACGACGAAAATGTTGATGAAATTCGTTTTGAACATTTACCCACTAAACGTATTGCTAAAAAAGGCAAAAACGTTACCCAAATGCATTATGCTCGCCAAGGTATTATCACGCCAGAAATGGAATATATTGCCATTCGTGAAAACCTTAAGCGTGAAGAAGTTAAAGATGCGATGTTACTTCAGCAGCATAAAGGTCAGTCTTTTGGTGCTAGCATTCCTGAGCAAATCACCCCTGAATTTGTCCGTGACGAAGTTGCCCGCGGCCGTGCCATTATTCCTGTAAACATTAATCACCCTGAATGTGAGCCAATGATCATTGGTCGTAACTTTTTAATTAAAGTAAACGCCAACATTGGTAATTCAGCGGTAACCTCTTCAATTGAAGAAGAAGTTGAAAAATTAGTGTGGTCAACCAAGTGGGGCGCTGACACAGTAATGGATTTATCAACGGGTCGTAATATTCACGAAACCCGCGAATGGATCATGCGTAACTCACCCGTGCCAATTGGTACCGTACCTATTTACCAAGCGTTAGAAAAAGTAAATGGCGTAGCTGAAGACTTAACCTGGGAAATTTTCCGCGATACCTTAATCGAGCAAGCTGAACAAGGTGTTGATTATTTCACTATTCACGCCGGCGTGTTATTACGTTACGTGCCAATGACTGCTAAACGTGTCACCGGCATTGTTTCGCGCGGTGGCTCTATTATGGCGAAATGGTGTTTAGCGCATCATAAAGAAAACTTTTTATATACGCACTTTGAAGACATTTGTGAAATTTTAAAACAGTACGATGTTTCGTTTTCACTAGGTGATGGTTTACGTCCAGGATCTGTTGCTGATGCCAACGATGAAGCGCAGTTTTCTGAATTACGCACCTTAGGCGAGTTAACAAAAATCGCTTGGCAGCATGACGTACAAACGATTATTGAAGGCCCAGGTCATGTACCACTTCATATGATCAAAGAAAATATGGACGAGCAACTTGAACATTGTGGTGAAGCACCGTTTTATACGCTTGGCCCATTAACGACAGATATTGCACCCGGTTATGATCATATTACTTCTGGTATTGGCGCGGCTAATATTGGTTGGTACGGCTGTGCCATGCTTTGTTATGTAACACCTAAAGAACATTTAGGTTTGCCAAATAAAGAAGATGTAAAAGAAGGTTTGATGACCTACAAAATTGCCGCGCATGCTGGCGATTTAGCTAAAGGTCATCCAGGCGCGCAAATTCGTGATAATGCGATGAGTAAAGCCCGCTTTGAATTTCGCTGGTACGATCAATTCAACATTGGTTTAGACCCAGAAAGAGCAAAGTCATACCATGATGAAACCTTACCGCAAGAATCAGGTAAAGTGGCTCATTTCTGTTCAATGTGTGGTCCTAAATTCTGTTCAATGAAAATATCGCAAGAAGTACGCGATTATGCTGCTGAGCAAGAAATCAATGGTAAAATTGAAATTCAATTATTGGATGAAACCATCATATTAGATGCTAGTGATACCACGCAATCCGAGATGGAAAAAGGCATGGCTGAAAAGTCAGCTGAATTTAAAGCTACGGGTAGTGAAATCTATCATCCTGCGAAATAATTGCACGCTTAAGATAACGAGTATTTTACTGGGTATTGATATTAAATGATCAAAACGATAGCCGTTGTTGGCGCTGGTTTAATAGGTAGATTAGTCGCTTTGTCGCTTACGCGGCAAGGCTACCAAATAACCATGTTTGATAAAGATAACAAAAACGCCAAAAACAGTGCCGCTTATGCGGCGGCTGGCCTGTTAACACCGCTTGGTGAAGCCCCGCAATGTGAAAAAAACATTGTCGCTATGGGCTTTGCCAGTTTAAAGCTGTGGCCTGAAATTTTATCTGGCTTGGAAAAACCGGTGTTTTTTCAGCAACAAGGTTCATTATTAGTTAGCCATGAACAAGACCACGGCGACTATCAACGTTTTGATCGTTTTATCAAAAACTATTACCCAGAGCATCAAATTGACAACTTAAATCGCGCGCAGCTTTTAGCATTAGAGCCCGATTTAAGTCGCTCTTTTCATCATGGTATTTCACTGCCAGAAGAAGGGCAAATTGATAACTTAGCGTTATTAAACGCGCTTGCACATGATATTGAAAAAACTCAGATAACTTGGTGTGATAACACTTGTGTTGAAAAAATGCAGCAAGAACAAGTACATGGACATAGTGTTTATTATCGCCAGCACAGTGAAGATAAAACCGGTGAATTACATAAACTCAATGTAGATTTAGTCATTGACTGTCGCGGGATTGGCGCTAAAAAAACAGCAGCGACAAGCTCTAACAGTAGCGCTGACACTAACACTGACAACCAAAATCATCAGTTAAGTGAATTAAGAGCGGTGCGCGGTGAAGTATTTAAACTCTACGCCCCTGATGTCAATATCACTCGGCCAATTCGCTTGATGCATCCGCGCTATCAGCTATATATTGCTCCCAAAGGAAATGGCCACGTGTCGGTAGGAGCAACACAAATTGAAAGTGAAGACAGCTCGCCGATGACCGTACGTTCAGCAATGGAATTATTAAGTGCTACTTACAGTGTGTGCTCTGGCTTTGCAGAAGCCAATATTATTGAGCAAATTAGCCAGCTACGGCCGGCATTTCATGATAACCAGCCGAAAATATTCGCTAATCATCACCTTATTCAAGTAAACGGTTTATTTCGCCACGGCTATTTAATCTCGCCCGTGGTATTACAACAAGTACTCGATTTGGTGAATTTAATTCAAAGTAATAAAGCGCTTAATAGCCCTTGTCGCTATTCTGATTTATTGCCCATTAGCTTACTTGATGAGCCAACTTTTGATAACAAACTGGCGTCGTAGCCAATTTTTAATCGCTAAATTTACAGTAAAAGCAGTATCACTATGAATATTTTTATTAACGGTAACACTTATTCGTTAACGGCAACAAACAGCAATACCGTCGCTTCCGCCCTTGAGCTGTTTTTAACCGAGCAACAAACACAATTAAGTTTTGCCGTTGCCTTAAATGGCCAATTTGTTAGCAAGCAAAACTATGGCGAAACCAGCATTAAGCCAAACGACGCGCTTGATATTTTATTTCCTATTGTTGGAGGCTAAGCTATGCCATTAACCGCGCCGCTAAACATATACGGGCAAACATTAGATAGCCGATTATTAATTGGCACCGCCTTATATGCTTCACCAGATATTATGAAACAGGCTATTTTGGCGAGTCAGTCGCAAGTGATCACGCTTTCATTAAAAAGACAAAATCCAACTGGAAATGCTGGCAACAAAATTTGGCAATATATTCAAGACATAGTGAAAACCACCAACGGTTTTTTATTGCCCAATACTGCCGGCTGTAAAACCGCCAATGAAGCAGTAACACTCGCCCAAATGAGTCGGGAGATTTTTCAAACCGACTGGATTAAGCTGGAAACCGTAGGCGATGATTACAACTTACAACCTGATCCAATTGAATTATTAGCAGCGACCGAAATCTTACTTGCTGATGGTTTTAAAGTACTGCCCTACTGCACTGACGATTTAGTGATGTGCCAACGATTATATGATTTAGGCTGCCAAGTGATCATGCCATGGGCATCACCGATTGGCACAGGTAAAGGTTTGATGAATCCATATAACCTCGAAACCATTCGCAAGCGCTTACCTGACGCCACGTTAATTCTTGATGCTGGTATCGGTAAACCCTCTGACGCTGTGCAAGCTATGGAAATGGGTTATGACGCAGTGTTATTAAACAGTGCTGTCGCGCTTGCTGATAATCCGGTTTTAATGGCACAAGCCTTTGCTAAAGCGTTAGAAGCTGGAGAGCTCGCTTATTTGGCCGGTACCATGGCAGAGCGCCAAACTGCGCACCCAAGTACACCAACGTTAGATACGCCCTTTTGGCATCAAAAGTAAAAGACAAATATCACATCAGCTTAGGTACAAGTTGGAAGCTGGAAGTTGAGAGCTGAGAGGTGAAAGCTGGAAGTTGGAAGCTGAGAGGTGAAAGCTGGAAGCTGGAAGCTGGAAGCTGAGAGGTGAAAGCTGAGAGGTGAAAGCTGAAAGCTGGAAGCTGGAAGTTAGAAGCTGGAGGCTGGAAGTTGGAAGCTGAGAGGTGAAAGCTGAAAGCTGAGAGCTGGAAGTTAGAAGCTGGAGGCTGGAAGTTGGAAGCTGGAAGCTGGAAGCTGGAAGTTAGAAGCCTGTCTCTTGATCACAAGTCGAGTTCCTTCATAAAAGCATAGGACTCGACTAAAAACATTAATTTTACCC
>JBPOFN010000013.1:0-109205 GCA_051251725.1 Thalassotalea sp.
CCCATTTTGATTGTTAGATAATATTTCAATCATGGCACATAGATGCCGTATTGGGAGGAGACCATCACATCAGGTTAAGTAGATTTAAACGCAATTTTAACCACAAAAAAACATGTCGAGTGACATGCTTTTTATCTGTTGATTTATTGTGGAGGATATCCGTTACCAAGACATTTTATTTTTCAAATAAGCCGTTAACTTTTTCGCATTATTAAGATGTTGATGTACTCTGGGATGAGCATAATAACCAGTAAAATCAAAAGTAATTAAATCAATATTCGCTTGTTTATCGCTTTGGTTGATTTCATCTAACGCGGTTTGAATATACGCAAGCCAATGTTTATTGTTGGGGCTGGTCACATCCATACTGCCTAGTACAGAGACAAACTGCGCATCGGGGTAGACCTTTTTTAACGATAAAATAAAATCTTTATAAGCATTTATAATGTCACGCTGACTTGGCGCTGGTTGTAAACGTTTTTGCCGATCAATTAAGCCACTGTCGTTTTGGCCTAAATTAACCACCACCACATCAGGCTGCCAACGGGTAAAGTCCCACTTGCTGTCGTTATTTCCAACACCTGACACTTGATCGTAAACTTGCGGCATAATGTGATCAAACCAACTCACCATAAAACCAATACCACTTGACGATACAGTATGAAATTCAGCATCTAAATTACGAGCGGTGATCGGCGCATAAGACCAATAGTGATTTTTGTCAGCAACAACATCATCTTTGTCATTATCAGCCGCTTCATTGCCCATACCTGTGGTAATTGAGTCACCAAAAAAAGCAATTTTACGTATCCGCGCTTTCGGTTTTGCTAATAATTTTCCATTGTCTGCTAACTTAATGCCATGAAAAACCGTGCCGCCTTCATGACCTTCCGTGCGTTTAAATATTTCTATTGCGGTTGTCGAATTAGCTACTGTATCAAGATCTAAGTCTGCTAACAGATAACTTAGGTTATATTCATGCAGCCCTTTTTTTAACGCCAACACAATAGGAAATTGATCCTTGCCATTGATGATCACATTAAAATAATTGTTACCTTGTTGATCATCAAAAATAACACTCAAATGATTTCCGCTGATATTGGCTTTGATACTAGTACCAGGCCAAGTAAGTAGCGGTTTTTTCACTTCGGTGAAGTCAACACGGCCGGTAAATAAAAAGCCCTTATCGTCTGCTAAGACACTTGTTAAGGCAAAGCAGTTAGCGCTACTAACACTAAAAAGTAGCGCAACTATAAAAGCTACGATGTATTTACCGTTTTTAAGCATGATTATTCCAAATGAACCTTTTTGTTAGTTTCTTGCTGAAAATCAAGAGTGTACCTTTCAATCAGTGGTACGTCATTACCTCTGGCTTGTTTCAATTGCGTCAGCCAATTCATTCTTAATTTTGCTAATGTTTTTGCATGCTTTTTATTATCAATAACATTGCTTGTTTCATCAGGATCGTCCGCTAAATGATATAACTCTTCATAAACCGCGGCTTCACCATTAAGCGGCCCTTCTAACATTTCACGATACTTGGCAATATCATTATCATGCACACCATAAAGCATTTTATTGACCGGAATATTCAACTGTTTCGCTAATTCAATTTTTTTAGCAGCCGACTGGTTATTATTTTGATAATAGCGAATGTACTTCCACTGGTTATCTTGAATAGCTTCACAGCGCGGATTACCAAAGTGTGTTGACCATAAATTTTCGCTAAAAGTGTAGTCGCGCTGTAATTGCCCTTGTTGGGTAACCACTGGCGTAATGTTTTCCCCTTGCATTGTCGCCGGTATGTCGGCGCCAGCAAGGGATAAAATTGTTGGCGCAATATCAATAGATTGCACTAAAGCGTTACTTTCTCGACCATTAGCCGTCGTATTACGAGGGTCGAAAATAATAAGCGGAACATGAGTGACTTTTTCATAACATAACGCTTTACCGCCCAAACCAAACTCACCAGCAAATAAACCATGATCAGAAGTGAAAATAATAATAGTGTTATCGGCAATATTTTGTTGTTTAAGTTTTTTCATTAACTTACCCACCAAACGATCAATGCCGGTCATCGCTTGTAATTGTCGCGTGTAGCGTTCTTGGTAGGCTTCTGTATCATCAACCCAATTATAGCCTTGCTGTCTATCTTCAGTTCGTAATAACTCGGCCGGTAATTTAGGCGCTTTTATATCTTTTTTAGCGACATAATGTTTTGGTAAAGGTAGCTTTTGATCGCGATATTTGGTTCGGTAAATATCATCGTCACCTTCCCTTTGTTCCATGCTTGAAGTACTAGCGCCATGCGGAAGATTAAAATTAACCGATAACATAAAAGGTTTATCTGCTGGGCGTTTATCTAAAAAGGTCACCGCTTTTTTAAATTTATATTCATTGGTATTTAGAAAGTCATCGATACCTTCTTCAATAATTTCAACTTGGGTATCAGCATTCGCTTCGCTAAAAATGCCAAAATAATCTTTTGGATAAAAACGTAAGTGACCATGACCGGCATACCAATAATCAAAGCTTTTTTCCATTAATCCCGATTGATAACCGCCTTTGCCAATTGGCGAATGGTTTTTACCAACCCAACCCGTGTAATAACCTGCTTCTCTTATTTTTACTGGGTAAGAATTTTGCCATGCTTTTTTAGCGACACTGGTACCTGAATTAAAATTAACCCCGTGCTTACGCTCATATTGCCCTAATAAAATAGAAATACGACTAGGCGTACAAATAGCGCTGCTAACGTGGGCATTAGTAAATAACACCCCTTGCTCTGCAATCGCATCAATATTCGGCGTTTTAACCACCTTATTGCCTGTCGCGCCCAAATAACCATAAGGCTGATCGTCAGTTAAAATAAGAATAATATTAGGCTGTTTAGCCAATACAACCGTAGAGCAACAGATGAATGAAATACAGAGTAAAGTTTTGTAAAGCTTTTTAAGTAATTCAAGGCGTTCGGAAGCGATAGACATTTATTGATTACCTTTGGATTAAAATACGTGTTATAAATTTATATGTAAAAAATACAAACCAAATATAACGCTTACACAATTAAATATAAGATTTGAAAGAATGATTTACACAACATTTACACTAAAACCAGCGAAAGCGGCTAATGCTCGATTGATATTAACCATATTTTTATCAGGTTTATTATTTTCTAGCATAGCCTTTTTAACCTTAGCTAACGTTGCACACGCAAGTCAACTCACAACTAACTATAGTAGCGACAACCTCGGCCAAAAAGAAAGCTTTAACCAAGGTTGGTTATTTGCCAAAGACCAACAACCTAATGCTGAACAAACAGACTTTAACGATAGTAGTTGGCGCAAGGTTAACTTACCTCACGATTGGGCAATAGAAGGCCCTTTTGATCCTAAATATAACGCCCGCGCCGGTGGCTTACCTTATTTTGGTACTGGTTGGTATCGCAAGCACTTTACCTTAGCCAGTAATACCCAAGACAAAAAGGTCTCGATTACTTTCGACGGCGCTATGTATAACGCTCATGTTTATGTCAACGGCCAGTTTGTTGGCAACCGTCCGTTTGGTTATATTGGTTTTAACTACGATATCACTGAGTTTTTAGCACCTGCAGGTGAAGAAAATATTATTGCTGTAAAGCTATCACCGAAAAATTTCGCTAGCCGCTGGTATCCTGGTGCTGGTATTTATCGAAATACTTGGATTGAAATTAATCAGCCGACCCACATTGCGAAATGGGGCACTTACATTACCACGCCAGTGGTAGAAACAAACAGTGCCACCGTTGCAGTAGAAACCAAAGTTAATGATGCGACCAGTAATACGGTATTAACCACCCTCATTAAAGATGCCAAAGGCCATATTGTTAGTGAGCAAAAAACAACACTTTCAAGCGCAACTAATAAAAGTGCTAACACCGACAAAACAAACCAACAAACAATTAAACAAACCCTCACTTTAGCTGAGCCAACACGTTGGGATATTGATAACCCTTATCTTTATGAAGTTGTCAGCCAAGTTTGGCAAAATAATAAACTGATTGACCAACTGTCTTCACCGCTTGGGGTTAGAAAAATTGAATTTAAGCCTGATGACGGTTTATGGCTAAATGACCGTAGAGTACAAATTCAAGGGGTCTGCTTACATCATGACAATGGTCCGTTAGGCGCTATTGTTAACCGTCGCGCGATTGAACGTAAATTAGAAATTATGAAAAGTATGGGCGTTAATTCGGTCCGTACCTCACATAACCCTCCTTCGCCTGAATTAGTAGAACTTGCTGATAAAATGGGTATTTTATTACAAGTAGAAGCATTTGATGTTTGGAAAAAAGAAAAGCGTACCGTCGTTAATGGTTACCAAGTATTTTTTGATGACTGGCATGAGCAAGACTTGCGCGACATGATCATTCAACACCGTAATAGCCCGTCTATCTATATGTGGAGTACTGGTAATGAAATTATGGAACAAGCCTTAAAAGATGGCTGGAAAGTCGCAAAAACTTTAACCGACATTGCCAAAGATGAAGATCCATCGCGTTTAGTTGGTGCTGGTTTTAACAACCCATTTGGCGCAATTAACAACAAACTAACCGAACATGTTGACATTCGAGGCATTAATTACAAACCATTAAACTATGAACAATTTCATAAAGAGCACCCAGAATGGTTAATCGCTGCCAGTGAAACCTCATCAATTACCAGTACTCGGGGCATTTATCATTTCCCGCTTGAAAAGTACAAAACCCACCCATCAAAGTATGTGACCAGTTTCGATATTATTGGCCCAGTATGGGCTTATCCACCGGATATTGAATTTGAATACCTTGCTAAAACGCCAGCAGTAATGGGTGAATATATGTGGACAGGTTTTGATTATTTAGGTGAACCAACCCCTTATGGCGGTCGAGATCATAGCGATAATGGTTATTGGAATGGTGATTGGCCAGTAAGAAGCTCGTCATTTGGCGCAGTCGACTTAGTGGGCTTTCCAAAAGATCGATACTTTTTATACCAAAGCCAGTGGACAACTAAACCTATGGTGCATGTATTACCGCACTGGAATTTAGCCAATGTAACAGAAGCTACTATACCGGTATTTGCATATACCAATGCCGAACAAGTTGAGCTATTTATTAACGGCGTTTCGCAAGGTATCAAAACCAAAGGTGTTGATAAAGCAGCGATCCCAATCGATTTTATGCGCTGGGATAAGCTCGGCCAAAAAGATTATAAATCACCTTACCGTTTACGCTGGGATGTGAAGTATCAAGCCGGTGAATTAAAGGTTGTTGCTTATACTAAAGGGATTAAAGTGGCGGAAAAAGTAATTAAAACCGCATCAAAAGCAACGAAAATGCAATTACTTGCCGATAGAGACGTGATCACCGCTGATGGCGAAGATTTGTCCTATATCACCATTAATATGCAAGACAAAGATGGTAATTTTTCGCCCAAAGCAGTTAACTTATTACATTTTCAAGTAACGGGTGCTGGCGAGATAGCCGCTGTTGGTAATGGTGACTCAGCAACATTGGCGCCATTTCAAGCTAACTATCGTCATGCCTTTAGCGGTAAAGCAATGTTAATTGTCAGAGGTATTAAAGGTCAGTCCGGCGCTATTAATATTAAGGTAACAGGTAAAGACTTAGCCGATGCTAATATAACGATTCAAGCTAAAGCGACTAGTAAATAATCGTTAACGGCTAAATCAGCAATATTAGCTTTATATAACGAATACTAAAACAAAGATTATCGTTAGGACTAACTGCAAAACCAAAAGCCTTAAGTTAATTACTTAAGGCTTTTTTATTACTGCTTTAGCTTGAATAATGACATCAGCTTAACCTGCCAATGACATCAAAAATGCCAGTCATTATCATCCAACAACACCAGTAAATATCATTTACTGTAACCAGTGAATTGCATTAACTTTACCTAAGGTGATTTTGTGTTTAATTGTCGTAAGGTATCTGTCATTAATGGCAAGAATTCTGACAACAACATCATAAATTTAAGGTTAATTAATATTTACAATGAGTTAGCTATTTTATATACCATCTTCAAAGGGTAATTTTCAACCAAAAACAGACACATCAAACCGCCAAAAGCATGAAGAAATAGCGCAGCTAGATAATTATCAAGAGGTAAGATATTAAACTGCTTAGCTAATATGCAGCAAGCAACCCCAAATATAACGCATGATGTATAATGCTCTTTTGATAAATAATACCAATCCATCTAAAGAAGTGACCTCTAGAGCGTCATGGGGGAGATGATAAAAACGCTGAGCTTATTACTATCTTAATTATTCATTTTAAATCTCTTTCATCTGAAAACTAAACGGTATTTTATTGAATAAAACTCAGCAATAAATAAGTAGCGAGCACCACGGCAACCCACATAGCCATATTTCCTGACGGATAATTTTGTGAAAACAAGCCGCTTAATCGATTATTCTTTCCTGCGATATAAGTTAAGTAACTCGTTAATCTTAGCTTAATTTCTTGCCGTAAGGCTCGATCCACTTGCCAAATGACAGTAAACATATTTTGCAACGCTCTTGGCAATGCACGACGGTAAAGCCACTCGAAATCTAAATTGGTTGAGCGAAGTTCAGGGGGATACAATCCTTTGAGGTTAAGCCAAACAAACGCTAGCGCTGAAAAGAATAGCAACTGAGTCTGTGCCAGCACATGGGTTGCATCATAGGGGTTATAACCTGTGTCAAAAGGTAACAATGCGTATAGTGCCTGTGGATAGATACCAATTACAATACAAAGGGCGGCAGCTATCGCCATTGCCAATAACATATTATTAGGAGGATCATTTACTCTAATACCAGAATCATGCGCGAAGAAAGTAAAATAGGGGATTTTTATCCCGGCATGATGAAATACACCCGCTGAGGCAAAGAGTAACATTAACCAGATCCAATCATAGCCTTCTGCAAGTGCTGCAGACATAACCATTGATTTACTAACAAAACCGCTAAACAGTGGAAAAGCTGATATAGACGCTGCACCTACTATGCAAAGTACCGTCGTTTTAGGCATAGTTTTGTATAGCCCTCCCAGCTCAGAGCCATTTATTTTTCCTGTCATCTGCAATACCGCCCCCATAGACATAAATAACAAGCCTTTAAAAATCACATCATTAAAGGCATGAGAAACGGCTCCATTAATAGCAAGCGCCGTTCCGATACCGATACCAACCACCATGAATCCCACTTGGTTTATTAGGCTGTAGGCCAATACCCGACGTAAGTCGTTTTCAATGACCGCAAAAAATATGGGAAAACAGGTCATGGCAGCACCAATATAAACGAGTAGTTCCGTTCCAGGGTAAGCACGAGCAAGCGCATAAACAGCTATTTTTGTGGTAAATGCACTGAGAAACACTGTCCCAGTTACGGTCGCTTCAGGGTAGGCGTCAGTTAACCAGTTATGGGCAAAAGGAAACGCGCACTTAATGCCAAAAGCAATGAAAATAAGCCATCCCGCTACACTATCTAAACCAATATAACCAAACGCTAATGTGTTATTTTCAGTCGCATAAAAAATCGTGCCCGCAAGGAGGATTACACCCGATAATACTTGTATGATGAGATAGCGCATCCCTGCATCGTAGGAACGCTGAGTTCTACGTGCCCAAATAAGAAACACAGAGGTAACAGCTAACAACTCCCAAAAAATGAATAAGGTTAACAAATCACCGGCAAAAACAGCCCCCAAAGCGCTACCCGCATAAAGCATTGCTGCCACTTGTTGTAAGGTATCGCGCAGATGTAAAGAATAAATAATGCCAATAAGTGCAGCTATGTGAAAGACATAGCCAAACATTAGGCTTAACTTATCAACACGGAAAGGAATAAGTTGATAATTTAGGAATACAAATTCCAGATGAATGCTTTCTGGTATCAGCCATAGATGTAAGGCACTGGCTATAGGTACTACAACCATAAGTACACCGCGCAAAGCACCACGAGTGAATGCGGCGATCAAGGCACCGATAAAAAACGGTACAAAGACAGGTGTTTCAATCATCCACATGATGTTCTCCTGCTTTTGTCGTAGTTTTGTCGTCTAATTTTTCTTTTTTCTTGTTTGTATCATTTCTGTTTTTAGTATCTTTTTTTTCGTAGTAACTTTCATCTCGCTTAAGAAAAGTTCGCATCCAAGTGGCAACAAACACAAGAATAACGCAGCCAACAAAACCATAAAGAGGATAAAAACCCCAAAGATTTTCCCAGCCATGGCTAATATGACGATGAATAACAAAGTCCAATACAAACAGTAAGGCACAACATCCATAAAACATGTGTAAAACGCGCTTTATGTTTTTAGGATCGTCAAATAGGTATTTCTTCTTGTCTTTCATGCATTATTCCCTACTGTTCAAAATACCCGAGGCTAACTCAAATAACAGTTGCGGATAAATAAATAATGTTAAGCAACCGATCGTTGTAATAACAATGGCGATTAATGAAGGCAGAGGCGCTTCCTTTAGTTGAGCTTGTGCAAATAACTTCCCACCATCAGTCACTTTAGTTAACTTTGTTTTAGGTAACGTATTAGGGAAAAAAGCATAAAAAGGGATCGGCAACAAATAAGCAATATTAAGTAAAGAGCTCAGCATTAAAATCACCATTACAAGCCATTGCTCAGTTTCAATTGTCCCCATCATTAAAAACCATTTACTCCATGTTCCCCCTGTTGGTGGTACACCAATAATACTGAGACTAGCAATAAAAAATGCGGCCATTGTCAGCGGCATTTGTCGACCAATTCCACGCATTTCGCTTATATTTGACTTATGCAAGGAAACTAAAATAGCTCCTGCACAAAAAAACAAGGTGATTTTACCAAACGCATGCATGGCTATATGCATGGAGCTGCCAATAACGCCTGATGATGTTGCCAACAGAGCACCAATAGTGATGTACCCCAATTGACTAACGGTAGAATAGGCTAGCCTTGCTTTTAAATTGTCTTGGCGCATGGCAACTAGTGAAGCAAGTAATACGGAGCCTCCGGCTAAATAGAGCAAAAACTGAGTTGTGGGTAAAAGCGACAGTAAATCCAGTCCAAAAATATAGACACATACTTTTAGAATGGTAAAAACTCCCGCTTTAACTACCGCAACCGCATGTAGTAGTGCGCTCACGGGAGTTGGTGCAACCATTGCGGCCGGTAACCAGCGATGAAAAGGCATAATTGCGGCTTTACCAATCCCAAAAACAAACAGTATCAGTAGTACGCCTGCCAGTGTTTTATCAACATCATTTGCAAAGATACCGCCAAGTTTGAAATCTAATGTATCAGCGACAAGCCAAGTACTGACAATAGCTAATAGAAAAAGCGCAATGGAAGTACTAAGCAAAATACCGAGGTACGTTCGGCCACCCTTTTTAGCTTTTTCGGTACCAGCGTGAGTCACTAATGGATAAGTAGATAAGGTCAGTACTTCATAGAAAATAAACAAAGTAAACAGATTCGCGGCAAAAGCAATGCCCATCACTGAACCAATAGCAATGGCAAAACAGCTATAAAATCGGGTTTGATTTTTTTCTTGATGACTACGCATATAACCAATGGCATAACAGGTTGTGACTAGCCATAGAAAACTGGCAACTAACGCGAATAACATACCTAGTGGCTCAATATCAAAACTTATTGTTAGACCAGGTAAAAGCTCCCACCAAAAAACACTGATGATTTCTCCCTGTGAGAGTCCTTGGTGTAGGTTAATAACTAAATAGATCAATATTAAACAGGTTATGATTGTCACGCTTTCACGAAGGTTCGGTTTGTTTCCCGTCGCGACAATAACTAAAGTCGCCATCAAAGGAACAATAATAGAGAGTTGCAGCATCAGCTCCAAAGAAAAATTCATGGGGTTACCCCAAACAAACTCATGGCTGCCGCCTGTGCCACCTGAACACTAAAGCGAGTATCTATACCAAAATAAATATTCGCGAATATTAGTGTCCAAATGGGGATTAGAAAGCTCATTGGCGCTTCTTTGACTAATAATTTATTCACTAATGGTTCTTTGAAATAAGCGACTTCTACAATTCGCCAAACATAAATAACCGCTAATATTGACCCTAACAGAATAAGCACAGCAACAGGCCACCAACCCTGTTCAAGCAATGCGGTAAGCAGGTACCATTTACTGATAAAGCCAACAGTTAACGGCACACCAATTAAACTGAAACCACCGACCACAATCGCAGCCATCGTCAGCGGCATCTGGCGACCTAATCCATGAAAATTAGTGAGTTGAACGTTACCTAGTCGATACATCACAGCACCCAAAGCTAAAAAAATGACACTTTTCATTAGCGCGTGGTTAAACAGGTGTAATAAGGTTGCGGTTAAACCTGTTACGGTATTCATGCTAAAACCAACAATCATATAGCCAATTTGAGCGATACTGGAATAGGCAAAGAGCCGTTTAATATTATTTTGGTAAATAGCTAAAGTTGAAGCGACAAAAACCCCCACAAGGCCAAGTGCCATAAATAAGGTTTGTAACGGTATTGTTGTGAACGAAAAAGAGACGCCAAAAACAGAATAAGTAAATCGAATAAGTAAATAAATGGCTACCTTGGTTGCTGTTGCGGCAAAGAATACGGTCACAATAGAAGGCGCGTAAGCATAGGCATTAGGTAACCATAGATGAAGCGGGAACAGGGCTAGCTTCAGACATATACCAACAATAATAAAGACAAAAGCACACAGTACGGTGCGTGTTTGTACTACTTCGGGTAGCCGTATTGAGAGATCTTCCATGTTCAGTGTGCCCGTCATTTGATAGAGCAAGCCAATGCCAATTAAAATAAAAGTGGCGCCAATAGTTCCCATGATCAGGTATTGATAGGAGGCCCAAAGCGCTTGTCTGTTTTTACCTATAGCTATTAACGCATAAGCAGATAGCGACGATACTTCTAAAAAGACAAAGACATTAAAGACATCGCCTGTCGCGACAATTCCTAACAAGCCGGTAAGCGATAATAAATACAAAACATAAAAATAGGGTTGTTTGTTTTCAGCTATTTCTTTTTCAATGCTAGTTTGGGCTGCAAACAACACAAGGGTACTTATCGCTGAAATTATTAACAAAAGAAAGGCATTGAGCTTATCAATTCGATATTCAATTCCCCAAGGAGCTTGCCAACCTCCTAATTCATAACTGATCACACCTGAAGTCATCACTTGTTGTAACAACAACATGCTGATAGAAAATGCCAAGCCACTGACGATAAGCGAAAATAGCCACACAATCTGAGCGCGCTTTAAAAGTAAGCAAATAGGCGCTGCCATCAGCGGTATGATCACTTGCAAAATAGGAAGGTGGGCAATCACGTGTGTTCTCTCTCTTTGTTCTCCGCTTGTGCTGGGGTATCTTGTTGTTGAATTTCGTCCTCTTCAATACTGCCATAAGCTTCTTTTATACGAACCACAAGTGACAGAGCCAAAGCAATAGTGGCAATGCCAACCACAATTGCGGTGAGAATTAATACATGCGGTAAGGGGTTAGCATATAAAATGATATCGTCAGCTAAAATTGGCGCGCTTCCCCCGTTAACTTTTGCCATACTGATATAAAAGATAAATACAGACGTTTGGAAAATTGACAGTCCGACAATTTTTTTAATTAAGTTACCATGAGCAATTACTATGTATAATCCGGTCATCATCAGCACGACAACAATCCAGTAATTAAAAAGTCCCATAAACATTAAAGTGACTCCTGGTTTATATCGTGTTGGTTATCACCATTTTGTTGTATTTCCCGACGCCCAGCAAAATTGAAAAAAATAATGATCATGACTGAAGCAACCGTACAGCCGACCCCCCACTCAATTAAGATAATGCCCAAATGCTGGCCATCAATTGGATTTTTGGCTAAAACATTGTAGTCAAAGAAATTCCCTCCATTGAGTACAGAGGCGAAACCAACACTGCCAAATAGTAAAACGCCAGTTGCAGCAATTAACTGGATAAAACCTTGATTAATGACTTTGCGAGCGGTACTTAAACCAAATAACATCGCATACAAAATAATTGCCGCTGCGAAAATAACACCGGCCTGAAAACCACCACCGGGGCCGAAGTCGCCATGAAATTGTACATAAAATGCAAATAACAAAATAAAAGGGATCAACATTTTAGTGACGATGCGCACGACTAAGTGCTGCTCATGCATAGAATCATTAATCGATGCTATTTTGTTATCATCTTCTTGACGGCGAGTCACAGATAGCAATGCCAAAACCCCAATACCAGCAGTAAAGATGACCACCACCTCACCGAAAGTGTCAAACGCTCTGTAGCTTGCCAGCACAGATGTGACAATATTAGGTATGCCAATTTCTCTCATTGAATCGTTAATATACCGAGGGGCAACATGACCATGGATCGGAGCGTCGTTGGTACCAAAATATGGCATATCCAAGGAGCCGTAGATCAGTAAACCACCGGTAATAAAAACAACAAATAGTGCTAATAAAGGTTTATGCCGTTTTGGTTTTTCACTGCGACCAGTCATAGTAATGACAACTAACATGAGTAAAGTTGATATACCTGCACCCACAGCAGCTTCTGTGAAGGCGACATCAACGGCGTTCATAGCAACAAAAAAACTTGCTGACAATAAACCATAAATACCTGATAGCATGACGACCGCAAACAGGTCGTTCATGCGAATGATGGCAATAGCCACCACCACCAATAAGGTTAATAATACGATATTAGTTAAGGATTCGATGGGGAAGCCTCCTCTTTGCTCATTTGAACAATATCACTTTGATCAAGCGGGCTTTGCTCACGATTTTTTTTGCTAAGTTCTGGCATTAAACCATTATGTAAGGCGGCTTTGGCAAGTACATGGCTTGTTGTAGGGCCAATCAACAGATTCAATAACAGCACTATCATTAGCTTGGCAAATACTAAAAAATCAGCACTGATAATCATCAAGCCAATTAATATCAAGCCTGCGCCAAGGGTATCGGTGACACCAACGGCATGCATACGAGTATAAAAATCAGGAAAGCGTAAAATGCCTATACCACCAGAGATACAGAGGAAACTACCAATCAATAGACACAAGCCGCTAATCATAATAATAACTATATCCATTTAAGGCTCCTTTTCCGTTTCCGTCGATGCTTTACTGGAAGGTATGTGCTTAAATTGATCAGTATCTGAGTAACGAAGTACACCTATGACACTGATAAAATTGATGAGAGCATAAACAATAGCGATATCTAAAAACTCAGGCCGTCCCATAACAAAACCTAATAAAGAAATCAGCAGTACTGTTTTAGTGCCAAACATATTAACCGCTAAAATACGATCATAAAGTGTTGGCCCAATAATTCCTCTTATGATGGCTAAAATCATGGCAACAAAAATGGCAAGTGTGGCAGCAATTAACATTAGCGTTCCAACAAACTAACTCTGCGACTCATTTCGCCCGTTTCTAATGTCGCAATATCCTTATACATTAAAGCATGTACAATTATTTCATCGTCTAGGATGTCGATTGCTACTGTCCCTGGCGATAAAGTAATAGAGTTTGCATAGATGACTTTTCCCATATCAGTTTTTTGGCCAATTTTAATTTTCTTTAGTGTGGGAGATAAACTTTTATTACCCAGCCAAATATGCTTTACCACCGAGATGTTGGATTGAATAATCTCTTTGATAAGCCAACAATAGTAGCCAAAGATATTACGCGTTAAATACATCGGTTGGGATTCTTGATCAATAACATCCATTTGATGGGCAATCACTAACACTAAAACAATAGCGGCGATGCCAAGCAACAAAATTAGCACAGTGTAATGGCCTGAAATGAGCAACCAAAACATGGCTAAATTCGAAAATAGGCTAATAATATGCTTCATAAATCCTCATCCCTAAATAGTAATAGAAATCTTAATATTGGGTAATTTTCAATCCACCCTGCCAAGTTTTCGAGCGACATGTCGAGCTGCTTTTTGAATAACACGGTCAATTGCGCAATGTAGATCGGTTTGAGTTTCCTCAACGACTACGTCTGAGATACCGTAAAGTGAAATAGTTAGTGAACAATACTTATCAAATTTGCTATTGCGTTCTGCAACATCAGATATCTTGAAGGTAATGGAAGAAATATTCGATTCCATTTTTGATAAGGCGAGTCTAAGTCTGCGCTGAATATCCGCCGTTATTGTCTGGTCGACTTCCACTAAACTATTTTGAATATCAATCTTCATTATCTATTCACTTTTATTTTCAGTAATACGTACCGTTTTTATGACGTTACAAAACAGAGCATATAAATGTTTGCTCCCTTGATAATTTATCAATAGATATAAAATTACTGTCATGTCATTCGACTAAATACCGTAAGTATTTAGCGAAGCTATTTATTCATGCGGTAGTTTTATGATCAAACAATCGGTGCGCAAATGATGCAATACTTTTTCGGCGGTATTTCCTAATAACAAACCACTAATCCCCTTACGCGCTACGCTGCCTAAAATCACTAAACTACTATGTAATTCATTAGCTTGATGGAGAATAGAGCTATCTGGTGGCCCTACTGTGATATGGTCGATTACGGAATTCATATCAAACCGTGCCAATAATTCTTGCATTTTCTCTTTCGCAGCAGGCCCTTTTTTTTGCATTACTGCGTGTTTGTCCACCACGTCAAATTCCAATAATGGTTTAGCAACCGGAATACTATACATGGCGTGTAATTGATTGTGGGTGACCTGGGCCCAAGTTTCCCCCCAATCTAGTATTAAGGAGTTTAGTTGCTGATGATTACTTTCTGCGGTAGATAAATCCACGGCTAATAAAATATTAGCTTTGTCTTTCCACTTAATGTGGCTGGCGATCAATATTGGGCAGTGTAAGTGACGAATTAATTGCCAGTCGGAAGGGATGTGAAACAATGTTTCACTGCGGTGCCCACCTTTTATAACAAGATCGACAGTTTTTTGGCCACAGCGATTAATCACCCAGTCAGCGATGTTATCACTCACAACTACTTCACTAATAATTTCTATTGAGCCATCAAAAACGCTAAAAATAATGGCTGAGAGTGATTGTTCAGCCTTTGCTATTTGTTGTTCAAGTGTTATGCCTGAGTCTTTGCTGTCTTGTATGAACTTGATTATTTCCACCGTCGCTTTCATCGGGAGGGTAATATCGCGCGCCTTTTCTATCGAGAGTAAATCATCATCTTCTATGTCCGCAATCACCAAAACATGTTTATTCATGGATTTTCCCCTTTTTGCACTGCTATGTTATAAAAGCGTAACAAGCTGTAATCAAGAATTGGTCACCTTCGTGCCTAATTAGCTTTCTATCTATAGATTAACCTGATTGAAGTGACATCTTTAATACAGCAATTAGAACATCTGCTTGCACCCAACAACCAAAAAATACACATGTAAAACAAATAGGCAGTGCATATATTTTGATGAGCAGTATAACCATCTCAAGAAATACACTTCGAGTATCTCCTTATTTATAGCTCACTTGTTGTTTTAGGTAAATTCGAATATTATTGTCATTATCATCGAAAAAGCTGAGTATTAGGAAAGTATGAGTCCTCTTAATTACAACCATCTTTTTTATTTTTATGTTGTTGCAACTGAAGGTAGTATCACCAAAGCAAGTTCAAGACTAAACCTGACTCCGCAAACGATCAGTGGACAAATTACTAATTTTGAAGCTCAAATAGGTGTCAACCTATTTGAGCGAAAAGGGAAAAAGCTATCTCTTTCTGAAATGGGATTGCTGATATACAGCTATGCTGAAGAAATTTTTCAGTTGGGCGATGAAGTAAAGCATATCTTAAAAAGAAAACAACCAGGGCTATGGCATACATTCACGGTAGGGATAACAGATGTTATACCCAAAGTATTAGCACACCAATTGCTAGCTCCAGTGTTAAGTATGAATGAGCGTATACGATTGCTATGTCAAGAAGGCGATCAAAATAAATTGTTGGCCGACTTGTCGATAAATAAGATCGATTGCATAATGACTGACCAGCCGCTTCAGTTGGGAAGTCATATTAAAGCTTACAGCCATCTGCTTGTTGAAAGTGGTTTTACGTTTTTTGCTACCGAAAAGCTATTTCAAACTTGTCGTAATGAGTTCCCACAATGTTTATCGGATTTCCCTTGGCTTATGCAGAGCAAAAAATCAGCCGTAAGAGCACGTTTATCATCATGGCTAGAAAAGCATGATATATCTCCAAATATTGTTGCAGAATTCGATGATAGTGCGTTGATGAAGTCCTTCGGACAAGCAGGATTCGGAATATTTAGTAGCCCTACCCTTATTGAAAAGTACGTTGCAGATACCTATGATGTCAAAATTGTGGGTCGTACTGATGAAATTAAAGAAAGCTATTATATTATCTCGCCTGAGCGGAGGATAAAACATCCGGCCATTCTTGACATAGTCAATGCAGCACAGCAGTTTTAAGTAAAATACTCTACAGGCGAGATAACACTTCAGGTTTAAAGTGAGCACTGAACATAAATTTAGCAACTATCGTATTAAGTTTCTGTTTAGTTGTCATAAAAGCTCTATAATGTGCAGCTAATTCTCGTTACCCCTAATGATAAGGTCACAGATGAATACCAAATTATACAAGCAGGTACTTTTACTTACTGATAGCTTAATGACAGCTGCTGAAGCAGAAAACCAAGCACAATTCGATGGTTATTATTCAGAATTAAAACAAGTGTGTGAAGAAAATAATAACACCGATAAAGACCATCCGGTGCAATGGGAAACACTCGCTGATTTCACTGACGACTTAGCGCTTGCTGTTACTATTTATCAACAAGCCTTAGAAAAAGCCCAAGCAATAAACTCTAAAGATTTTTGCTCATCAATTGCTTTCTCAATTGCCAGCTTAAAATTAGAAATCGGCGATAAAACGGCGGCAATTGAATATTTAGAACAAGCTAAAATCAGTTGTAATAAAATTGTCGATAAAGAGCTAAAAGCTGAAATTCATGACTTATTAGCGTCATTAAAAAGCGCCTAAATAAGTACGTAAAAAACCGCGACTGTTTTTTAATCGCGGTTTTATTTTTCCATTCCCAGCTAACCCGTTAATCTGATAAAAAGAATTACTGACGATTAATAAGCGCCCGCAGCATAAGTTAGTTCATAACTGTGGCTATATATTTCAAGAATATTACCAAACGGGTCTTCCATATAAATCATCCGATAAGGTTTTTCATTCGGGTAATAATAACGAGGCTCAGCCATGCGTTTTTTCCCACCTGCCGCCACAATTTTTTCTACTAATTCTTCTAAATTTGGATCTTGCACACAAAAATGAAAAACGCCGGTTTTCCAGTATTCAAAATTATTTTCCGGTTGCTGCTGGTTAACAAATTCAAACAACTCAACCCCTATTCGATCACCTGTCGATAAATGGGCAATTTTGAACTTTGCCCAATTAGCACCAAAAACATCCGTACACATTTCACCAATAGGACTATCATCCTCAATAATTTCTGTTGGCGCCATAATTTCATACCAGCCTAATACTTGAGTATAAAATTCAACCGCTTTTGCTAGATCAGGGACCGAGATACCAATATGTGAAAATGTTCTTGGGTATACTTTACTCATCATTTATTCCTCTGTTGTTATTACTATTGCTGATACCGGTTGCCTTTGCTTGAGCGGCATTAGATGGCGAAAGTATAGCCCTCATGGTAAAGTATAAAAAATTATCTTTTGTTGTACTTATGAGTACGTTTTGTAATGATAAATCAAGTTTGGTTAAAAACATTTTGTACTTTGGCCCAGGTTGGCCATTTCACCCAAACAGCAGATAAACTTTTTATTACTCAGTCAGGCGTTAGCCAACATATTAAAAAACTTGAGCTGCAACTTGGTGTCCCGCTATTGATTCGAGAGGGTAAGTCTTTTTCATTAACTGATGCGGGCCTGCAACTCCAGCAGAAAGGGCAAGCGCTGCTGAAATATTCACAAGAGTTAGAAAATTTAATTAAACATGATGATCCTTATGAAGGTAGAATTAGCATCGCCTCCCCCGGCAGTGTTGGTTTAAAGCTCTACCCTTACCTGCTGGAAATTCAGCAGTTATATCCAAAGCTCATTTTTGATTATAGTTTTGCGCCTAATAAGAATATTGAGCAAGACTTAGCCGATAGAAAAATTGATTTAGGCTTGATCACCCGATTAAGTAACTTGGCTAATTTAACCAGCCAAAAGATAGCTAATGAGCCATTAGTGTTAGTCACTTCAAATAAAATTAAAACCATCAACTGGCAAACCTTAATTACATTAGGTTTTATTGCTCATCCTGATGCGGCTCATCACAGTCAGTTATTATTAAGTAAAAACTTTCCTGAATTTGAAAACATCACGCAATTTAACCATAAAGGTTTTTCCAATCAAATAAGCTTAATTTTAACCCCAGTCAGCAAAGGCTTTGGTTTTACTGTCCTGCCATTACATGCCGTTAAAGCCTTTCATCAGCAAGCTTTATTACAAATTCATCCGCTTGAAAAACCTGTTAGCGAAAGCCTTTATTTAGCTGTTAATCGCCACTCAATCTTAGCCAACCGGATCAAATTTATTAAAACGACCATCACTGACTATTTAGCAGGCTAGCGGTATAAGAGGTAAATAATAGCCACGAATGCTGATGATATATATGGGTCTTCAATTTCTACCGCTATTGGTTAAACGCAAACAAGCACGCCATGCTATCTTTACTAATATTGCCTGATTAATTAATGCTGGTAGCAGGGTAAATTAAGGTTAAAAGATAAAAATAGTTAACCTGATGTGATGGTCTTCTCCCATTTTGATTGTTAGTTAGTATTTCAATCATGGCACATAGATGCCGTATTGGGAGGAGACCATCACATCAGGTTAGTTAAAATATTTTCGTGTTAGTGTCCAAAAAACGTCTGCTCGTGCGTTATTACTAGGTAAACAGAATAAATTACACAAAAAATTTAAGATTTAAACGGAGTAAATAATGAAAAATAATACCTATATGTGCATATTACGCAGTGAAAGTGGCGGCTGTGAGCAACCATCACCTTCAGAGATGGAAATTATGTATGCTAAGTATCAAGCTTGGCAGCAAAAATTTTCAGACAACATTGTCGATATGGGCAACAAGTTAGGCGCAACCGGTAGTGTTGTTCGTCACGACAGTATCAGTGACGGCCCATTTATTGAACTAAAAGAGATTGTGGGCGGTTATATGACCTTAACCGCGGAAACTCTAGCACAAGCGATTGCCGTAATTCAAGCAAGTCCTATGGTTGCCAATACGGGGACCAGTGTCGAAATTAGAGAAATCTGCAGACCTTGAGTCAACAACAAGTAGGGCATTTATTTCGTCACGAGTACGGTAAGCTCGTGGCGTTATTACTGCGTAAAACTGGTATGGAACACCTTGATGCCATTGAAGATTCGGTACAATGGGCGATGGCCCAAGCGCTGGAATTTTGGCCGCGAGCAGATACTCCTACCTCACCCTCTGCCTGGCTTTATAAAGTGGCCTATCATCATCTGCTGAGCGAATTACGTACTGGCCAGCGTAAAAACGCAATATTAACCGAACATTTCGCCGCAGCCGACAACCATAAAGTTGAGTCGGAAGATATTACCTTGGCTAATGTGGCCTTTGATAGTGAAATGCAAGACGCTATGCTGCGGATGTTATTTACCGCTTGTCACGACGCCATTCCTGTTGAATCACAGCTAGTATTTACCTTAAAAAGTTTATGTGGTTTTAACATCCGAGAAATTGCACTGCGGTTATTTACCAGCCAAGCAAATGTTTATAAGCGCTTTGAGCGAGCAAAAAACACACTAAAAAATCAAACCTTAACACTTGATGAACTAACTGATAATGAAATAAGTAGGCGGTTACCCTCGATTCATCGCGTGTTATATTTAGTGTTTACTGAAGGGTATTTGTCTTCACATAGCGATATCGCTATTCGGCAAGACTTGTGTCATGAAGCGATCCGCTTAACTCGCTTATTACTTGATACTAAATTAACAGCTGTGCCTAACAGTTACGCTTTATTGGCACTGATGTATTTTAATCTCGCGCGCATAAAAAGCAGGCAAACAGAGTGCGGCGCTCTACTTTTATTAGAGCAGCAAGACCGTAAACAGTGGCAACCAGAACACATTACTATCGCAATGGCATTGCTCGCCCAATCAGCACAAGGTGATGAAATTTCACGCTACCATATTGAAGCCAACATTGCGGCCGAACATTGTTTATCACCGTCATTTGAGCAAACAAACTGGGCTAAAATTATTGCCTCGTATGAGCTATTAGAGCAAGTAGCACCATCACCACTGCATCAGCTCAATCGAGCCATCGCCACAGCTCAGTGGCAAGGCCCTGAGGCTGGATTAGCTGTTTTGAAATTAGCTGATGTGCCCCACTGGCTTAATCTTTCTTATCATTGGCATACGGTCTTAGCTTATTTACTGTTGCAAAGTGGCGCTGATGAGCAAGCTAAAAAGCATGCCCAGCAGGCAATCGCGGCCGCGCCAACAAACAGTATTAAGCAATTATTAACAAAACGCTTAGTTAGGCCAAAACTTTAATTGCATGTTTTAGTTTAAAACGTTAACTGAACGCTGAACTGTTTAGCATTAATTGAGTGGTTTAGCTCAAAGGTTTAATTAACCTCGTTAAACAACACTTGAACTATTCTCAGCTATTAATGAACTATTAATAAACTATTGCAGAAAAAATCGTTAAGCCCGCCGTGAAATAACAAACACACGCACACATAAAATTAACTTACGGGTTAACCGTTTTTCTTTTTCATACTCGCCACTTGTCTGGCAATAGCTAATAACTCAGGGGAAATATCGTCAGCGCCACTTTTAATTAATTTACTAACATCGCCCGATGAGAAAAACGAACCGCGCTCTGCTTTTACGCCTAAGGCTCTAACAAAGTCTTTGGTTTTTCCGGTACTGCGGGTATCAATATATTTAAAAATTATTTGTTCATTAAAGCTTTGTGGCTCTTGTTTTAAGGTCTCTACGTTATCAGCAAGTGTTTTGATCTCAGCTTCTAAATTTTCAATTAATTCTGCAAGGTTTTCATATGGTTTCATTCGGCTTTTGCTCTTATCCCAAGGAAGCGGCGCACCTAAGCAGGCTGGCCGTAATTTATGCGGCTATTGTAACGTTAAAAACAATCAGACCATAGCGGATGTTTACCTCAGCGCAATTTTCGATCATAAAAAAGCACTATTAATTTGTTAATGAAAAATTAATAGTGCTTAGATATTCGTGCTTAGTAATAGTGCTTAAGTATTTTTTCGCTGACTAACGTTAGCGGTTATTGCCTGTCAGGTCTTAAATAAGCGATATCATCGTCATCATCGGCGTGATCGTCATAACCGCCTTCAAAATCACCGTTTAATTCATTGGCAACGGTAATAGGCAACTCTAATATCTCTTGCATATAAATAGCGATATTAGTGTTTTGGTTAACAATGCCTTTTAGTTCGGTGAATGTTAGAAAACCCGACTCTTGTAAATATCCTTTGGCTAAAACCGGCAACTGTCGGGTAAATAACGTGATAGATTCATCAACTTTCACCAGCAGCGCCGCTTTATCGGTGTGACTTAAATAGCTAGTTAACTGCTCAAACAAGACACTGGTAAACACTTTTTTATCTGAATCAATCAATAATAAAGCAATGGCGGTATTGAGAAATTTTTGTAATTCAAATTTTAGTATTTCTTCATCATCATCAAACAAAACCGTATTAGCGCAATAGCTCGCGGCAATACTTTTATAGACATCTAATAACTTGGCACTTTTGTAACCTTCAGTCATAAAACCAGCATGCACCTGCCTAATATCAGCCGTATCATTAACCGATAACGCATATTGGGTAAGTGAAATGCTTTCAAAATATGACGGCGACACTTTTTTTAATTGAGCGTATTTGGCCCAACCCGCTCTAAAGCAATAAACAATGCCTTGGCTTTTAATGATCTCTTTCGCTTTTTCGGTATCATTATCACAAAGGTCTAATAAACCTAAGTTGCTCAAACCAAGTACAATCTCACAGCCTTTTTTAATTTGATCGGCATAGATGATTGATAAATTATCTGAAGCGATCCGAAGCGACATATCAGATAATTGTTGTTTCGTTTTATGGATAAATTCTGGCGAGAAATAACCCTCGTTTTCTCCGTCTTTTAAGACTAAAAGCAGAAACGGGTGATTTCTTAACTCTGCAATATTCATTGATAAACCTTAATCAATTAAAGCGTTTTCATCTTTGATGATATAAATATGGTGCTAGCCAACGTTTGTTAAAGCGGCGCAAACATATCGTCGGTATCCATTTCAACAGCAGTAACTCGTTGTTTATTAGCATTTTGTTTTAATACTTTTTCAATATTGTCGAGCGTGCCATTGGTACTAACCGTCATCACTTCATTGTAAGCATCTTCATCTAAGGTTTTAATTTTCATTAATAACTCTTCAATGCTGCCAGAAGTTTGCTCTTCATCTTCTTCAATTTCTGAAAAGTCATGGCCAACAAAAGGTAAAGACAAATATAAAAGGCCAAAGTCATCGGCAACAATTGCTTTTAATACTTCCAACTGTTTTTCTTCATCATCTGATGACAGAAAAATTTGCGATAATAAGCTGTGTGCTTCAGTTTGTGCACAAAAAACTTCATCTTCATCAATATTTTGCCAATACGATGGCTCCACATTTAGTAGTTGTTTGATCGCTTCCGCGTCCATTAACCAAGTTGCTATCGAAGGAATGGTCGCGTCGTGCTCTCTAACAATCTTAGCGACGGTTAAAATATCCATCTCGGTTAAAACCGCAAGCATGGTTTCATCACCTTGTGATGAAGCTATCGCTTCTAATGAGGTCCCCGCACGTCTACCGCTATGCTGTGCTTGTTCAATAATATCGCTAGCAAGAATTAATGCATTTTTTGTCAAAGTGGTTCCTTAAACTTATTTTCTATTAGTTCGGTTTATTAATTGGTGTTCTTGATGAGTTTAACTTTTAGCTAACCTGAGCAGCTATATTAGTAGTTCTCGTCATAATCATCAGCTTCATAACCATTGCTGTGCTCAAAGTCATCGTCTTCAACTTCGGCTTTTAACGGTTTAGCATCGTAGCTACTGTAAAAATGAATCAGTAATACCGCTGTTTTTAAGTCTTGCTCTGAATTTTCCATTATTTCAGTAATACAAGTTCGCGCATCGGCATGAACGCCAACAAACGGTTTGATCTCAAGCCAAGTCGGTTCGGCTGTTAATGCTAACGTTGACAAGCTTTTACTATCAATTCTAATTTTGGTTGAAATCGCCATCGCAAGTTGATCAACCATACCCGTAAATAATAACGGCATTTGTTTGAGCTGCTCGAATAAATTAGCTAAATACGAGCTTAATAACTCAGGATTTTCTGGATCGGCTAATGACGTCATATTTTCTAAATACATAGAAAAATCATCGGCTAAATACTCGGGTATACTGGTTTCGGTTTGCATTTATTTTCCTAGGTAAAACTTAATGGAAAGTTTAACTAAAATTTTTATTTAACCTGTGCGTTAATCATTAATGGATAACACACACTGTCGCCCTTAATGTTAGCTCTCACCAAACAAAGCGAAGCAAGGCTTAAGCACTAATTTAATGCGCTCTGCCAAAAAGCATCAGCAATTTCTCGCGGATCTGTTATTACCGTATAGTTATTCTTTAAGTACAAAGAACGCTTTTTCGGATCAGCTATAACATCATAAGCTGCTTGAATTAATTGAAATTTCTCTTTAGCTTCCGCACTATCATTTCTATCAGGATGATATTTATTAGCAAGTTTTCGATAGGCTTTTTTAATCTCAATAGTGGTCGCCGACCTACTTACACCTAACTCTTCAAAATAATCCATAAACTTAACTTCACCCTTTTGCGAAACAACATAAAATAAGCGTTGAAATAATTACCGCAATTCTACCTTTGCAATGACATTTTTCACATCATTATGTTTGCTTATTTATCATTTAAAATAACAAAGGGGGTTTTAAGAAAAATAATACCTTAATTGCGAGCAAGACAAGCTTACTAAACCTGCTATTTATGCCGCTATTTTCTCGCCTGTTTTTATTTAACCCATGATATTTCCAGCTGTGTGAACATCAGGTTATTTATAATCATTCCCCCCTGAATTGATTTTAAAGCTAAATTTAACAGCTTGATTCAAATGATTTTTATGTTAAATTATGGCCCATAAAATAGTTAAATAATTTATTAGGTATAACACCTAGCACAGGGCATCAAGCACTTATATGTTAACGATGATTTAACTATAGAGATAATAATGTATGTCATATCATGATCAGTTTGTTGCTTATTTAAAGTTTTACGCAGATAAAAACATCGTAAAAATTGCAGACATGTTCGCTGATGATGTCTTGTTAAGAGATTGGAAAATTTCAGTCACCGGAAAATCTGCCGCCATGGCAGAAACTGAAAAAAACTTTCGCTCAGCCAAAACAATTGCGATAGAGGTATTGCATACTTATGAGTCGAAAACAGCAGTTACCGGTGAATTACGTATTGTAGTTGACGAAACCGAAGTACTTTATGTCGTCGATGTGATTAACTTTGATGACAATAACAAGATAAAGTCTATTCGCGCCTATTTAGGAAGAGCAGATTAATCGGCAATATTTACCGTAGTTACCAACTGAGTACTGTCATTTTTCTAACCAGTTATTTTTGGCAAAATTTCACAATAATTAGCAGGAGCTATCTGATGAAAGGATTCGTAACGCTATTATTAGCATTCGGCACATTTTCATGTGCGACGATTAAAACCCTTGACCCGCCCAAAAACCATATCAATATCTCACATTACGGTAAAAAAAGTTATTGTGACGAAATCCCGAGAATATATAGCGGTGTTTCGTATAATTTTTGTCTATTGTATGGAGAGCCGAGTAAAAGAGAAAATATGGGCAGTTCAGTTAATCATGTTCCTTTTTTTGTTATTGATACCGTTTTTTCAGTTGTTTCAGACACCGTGGTTTTACCTTACACTATTGTAATGCAAACAAATAAAGGCTGTATCAAAGTTAACTAATTTAGATACAAAAATAATCGGTGAAGCCTATGGTATTTTTTGCTCCGAGACAGTTTGAAATATTATATGCCGCCATAATCAGCGTTAAGTACTTTTGAGGACTGAGCTTATGCCAGCGAATTTAAAATTAAATTATGTCGAATTTCCTGCTTGTGATATTCCAGCAACTAAAGTGTTTTTTGAAGAGGCGTTTGGCTGGACATTTCAAGATTTTGGCCCTGACTATACTGCTTTTAGCGATCAAGGACTTGATGGCGGTTTTTATCAAGCCCAATTAATTTCAACCAGCCAAAACGGTGCTGCTTTATTAGTATTAAAAAGCGAGAACCTAGAGCAAACCCAAGCGCTAATAGAATCTTTAGGCGGTAAAATAGTTAAGCCTATTTTTACTTTTCCTGGTGGTCGTCGGTTTCACTTTATCGAACCGAGCGGTAATGAATTTGCTGTTTGGGCTTTATAATAAAAACCACGGTTTCTGATTAATTATTGTAACTAACCGCTTATTAATCTAACTTCTACAAAGTTATGATTGAAAGATGTCATACAAAAAATTAATACAAAGCTGATAGCTATCTAAAATAGCTGCCAGTGTCTTAAAGACACTGGCAGAAAAATTAAATTTTAGCTAAATGCCAGTGATGAACTTTTGGTTGATTAACCTGATATATTTCATCAAATAATCGCTCTATTTTTTTCCTATTATCGTCAAGCGCCCCCACAACCTTAAAATACTTTTCAGCTTGAGCTTTTAATTAGCCATACCAAGGCTTACCTTTAGCCGACTCAACATGGCTCGCCAATGCACTTTTAACTTGTACTAAGTCCGTTTTATCTACATTTGGATAGTTTTTTAACATCCGGTAATGCACATGAATTACCGTTCTTATTTGCGCTGATAATTGCGCGCGTTGGTCGTTTAATGCTTTTACTTTTAGCGCTTGTTGGTACATAGGGGTCTTGCGATTAGCCGCTAAATTAATACCTTTAGCAAGGGTTTGATAGCTATACTTGCCAACAATTGTGTCATCAATAGTCAGCTGATATAAACCTTTTTCTAAACCGGCCACCTGATAAAATTGCTGATTTAATTCAGCCTGAAATGGCACCCACTTAGCCGCTTCTTGTTGGCCGACTTCAACTGGAAACGGTAGTGTTTTCCCCTGACACCAAAAATCGACAGAACGACTAGTAATAGTTACCGCTTGGGTTAAGTCACATTGCGTAAAAGTGTTTAACTGTTTCGCTTTGGCATCAATTTGAAAATTAGAGACATATTGCGACTCAGCCTGTGCGCTTAAAAAGCTATAGGCCATCACAAAATGTCCCTGCTCGGCTGGGTGCACACGATCAGCACCAATAACACTGGCTTTAGGATCTTGCGCTTGTAAGCTTTTATTAACCTTTAATAATGGCGTTTGAAAGTCGACAATAGTGGCTTGATGCTTTTTTGCCAATTGCTCAATTTCTTTACCATAGTGAATAAGTTCGGCATTTTTTCCAATTAAAGATGTTTTCGGCAGTTGGGCGGTGTCGTCATAAATAGACGGTTTGATAAAAATTATTTGGCTGTTCAGTGCAGTTAACGACTCAGCTAACGTATTCATATTGGCTAAATACTTGCCTCTAATTTGGCTTTGCTCAGTTAAAAATTTAGCTTGCTCTGTAGCTGTTACCGGCGCTTGTTCATATAACCAAGACTCTGAGTCATTCATGCCTAACATAATTGTGGCAATGCTAGGTTGATGGCGCGTTACATCTTCGTCAAAGCGTTCGATGGTGCCTGCTGCTGTGTCACCAGAAACACCGGCATTGTAATAACGCAGCTTTTTATTGGGATAACGGGTGGCATTAAAAAGAAAAATATTTTTATGATAACTGCCGCCATGGGTTATCGAGTCGCCAATAAAAACAATGCGCTCACCGGTATTAAATTTCGGTACCGGCGCGAGTTTTTCTCCTTCCCTTATCGGTGCAGTGGCAACATCAGTTAACGAGATACAGCCAGATAACGTACTTGCCAATAACAAGCTGGTTATCGTTTTATTTAATATCAACACGATTGTTTTCCATTTTATAGTTGTTTTGTATTAGCGTATTTTTATATAAATTTGTCATGATTTTTTATTAGTTATAAAAAAGAGCAATTGCCTGCCCTTTTGGTTTACCTATCTTTTTTAGCTATATTCTTTATATTTGGCTTAATTGCTTTGGCTAATAGCTAAGCGATTAAGCCAATGGTTATTTCACCGTAAAGGTTTGACTGGCCGAAATACCGTTGCGATAAAATGTTTCTTTTCTGTTCGCAGCCACCGGATAAGCATCATCCCAAGAATAAATACTAATGGTCGCGCTGCCTGCTTGATGGGCACTAACTTCGCCAAATTTATTCACTGTTAATATTTGCTCATCACTTGAGGTCCAAATAACACCTTGGCGTTTCGCTTGCTGTGGCGTAACAACACTCGTAAGTAATACCGTTTCACCAACCGACAGGTTTGATTTGTCAGCTTTTATCGATAATTTATTGACCGCTTGAATTTCATGTTCCTTGAGTATTTTAACTAAGGCTTGATAACCCGCTTGTTGCTCTGCGGTTAGTTTATTTTTATCAAGACCACTATAACGTAATAAACCCCAACGATACTCTTTAACTGTATCGCCAACACGCTCTAATAAATCGCTGCGTAAATCAAAAAAACGGCCATTTGGAAAGTCTTTATCCGGCGCATAAAGTTTAAAGTTTTTGTTAAAAGCGTAACGTAAAACAATATCTTTATCTTTGTAGGTTTCATTACCAATATACCAAGTATAAATATGTTCACGTGGCTCTACAATTGATTGCCCCGTCGCTTGTTGCCAAAAACTGATGCCATCAATTTGCTCTGCATTAGGCATCTCAATACCGGCCGCTTCGGCAATGGTCGGGTAAATATCAGTTAAGTTTACTAAACCGTCATAAGTGCGATATTGGCCATTTTCGCCTGACGGAATCGCATTAGCAAAGTTCAAAATTAAAGGAACATGTAAGCCATTATCAGCGTTACCACCTTTACGACCAGGGTAAATAGTATCGTCAGCCAAAATATGCGCAAACGATTCTTTGGTTCCGTTATCACCCATAACTACAATTAAGGTATTTTCACGTACCCCTTCTTCATCAAGTTTTTGCACCACTTGACCGATAAGTTTATCGGCATATTCGATCATATCAGGGAAATACTCACGATCATCACCGCGTTTATTATTGTAATCGGCATTTTCAGGAAAATTATCAAAGACAGAATGCGGCATAGTATCCGGTGTCGGTTTATGATCGTCATGC
Source organism: Thalassotalea sp. (assembly GCA_051251725.1). GTDB lineage: Bacteria > Pseudomonadota > Gammaproteobacteria > Enterobacterales > Alteromonadaceae > JALZUE01. The sequence continues at coordinate 28,507 of JBPOFN010000013.1, forward strand.
ACTAACATCATCGGATAATACAAAAAGAATGGCTTATTTTTGTTCTTTTCAATAAATTGCAAGGCATGGCGATTAACAATGTCAGGGCCATACCAACGTCGACCCGTTTGCGGATCAAGATCTGTTCTACCGTTATAATTAAAAACTTCACTGTTAACCACTAAATTTGGATTAATAAAACGCTGACCTTCCGTTACCACGTCAAATGCCGCGTAGTCGTCCCAGCCAAATTCACTAATATAATCTTTACCGGCAATTTCTTTTGTTCCGCGAGTTTGCTTCCATTTACCATAAAGCCCGGTGGTGTAGCCTGCTTTTTGAAAAGCATCACCAAAAGTTAAATCTGAATGATGTTGAGATTTAGGCTTTAAATAGTTACGGTCATTACGTTTACCGCTCATTAATGCGATCCGAGTATTTTCACAAATAGGATAAGCAAAAGCGCGATCAACTCTTAAGCCGCCGGCCGCTAATTGATCAATATTCGGCGTTGAAAATTCTTTATTGGTAAATTCACCGTCATAGCTATGTAATCGATTAGCGCCATAAGCAGTAACCCCATAATGACTAAGATCATCAATTAAAATTAACACCACATTTTTCGGTGCTACGCTTGTTTTGTTGATTTGACTACCCGACTCACCATCTACTTGCTGTGATTCAGCTGAAGGATTACTGTCATTACATGCAGATATTACAAAGGCTAAAGAAAGCAGCATTATTGATTTTAGTTTCATTTCTCTCTCAATATAAAGATTAGATTAATTTACCTAATTTTTTACTTATGATACATTTAATTTAAATTTGATGTGACATCCATTCATCTTAGAGTGGCCTAAATTTTAAGTAAAAAATCTTTACATAAATTTACAAAGCAGCTTAAGCTACCAACAATACGAGTAGTAATTGGCTCAGAATTATAGTTTTAGAGGTATTGGCTTAATGTTATCGGCTAAGCAGTTATTGGCAGAGTAGTAATTAGTTTAGCTAAATCTGTGCTAACTAAATGCGCTTAGCTAAGCACATTTAGCTTAATAATGGACGTGTATGACGCACTACTGCTAATTTATCGTTTAAGCGTTATAGTTGAAATTTAATCGCACCATAAAATTAATATCATAATAATAATCACCAAAAGTGAAGCGCATGATCTCTAACCAAAAAACTGAACAACAAGCAAAGCCGAACGGTAATTTAGCAATTTTAGGTTTATCTGTTGATGCCTTATTAGCAGCACTACACCTCAAACATTCAGCCCTTGGACAAACTTGGCAAATTTCAGTGATTGGGGAACTATCGCCAAACAAGGTTAGCTTAACCAGCTTATGTAAAGATCAGCTTGATCTGTTACGCGAGCTTGATAGTCAATTCGATAATTTTTTACGTAAAACTAAAGCCAGCTATACCACCACGAATAAGTTTATTGGCTGGTCAGAACAAGATTTTTATATTCCGCAGCAATCTGGTTTAGATATTTTTCATCAGCCAACATTATTTGAAATCAGTAAATTAAGACGCCAAGGCTATAATATTGCCTTTCAAACCGAAGCGTTTTATTTTGGCCAAGTACTAGCAGAACAAGGCCGTTTTCCGCTATCAGAAAAATTCCCTTTTGACCTTGACTATCACTGTCATATTGATAGTAAAAAGCTACAACACTATTTGTTAACCTTATTGACTGGCCATAATATTACCTTGTATAAAGAACAGCCTATTGCCGTAAATAATGATGACAAAGGCAATGTAACGGCGATAAAAACACCGAGTTGCACAATAAATATCGATTTATTGATCAATTTAAATTCGAAGACCGAGCATAGCAATTTCAGTATTGAGACGTCTGCTCAAATTAAGTTAAATAACATTCGAACAAACAATGCTAAGTTGGTTATTGCAACTAAGCACCAGCATGTTCATCACGACAGTGAGCAAGTTTCAGCAAATCAAAATTCACCGCATCAAACCAGCGTTATTGCTTTAAGTAATGGCTATGCCATTAAAACGCCCTCTGAGGAAGGTTTTGTTTTCCACTATTATTTTAACGATAGTCGTTTATCGAAAGTACAGGCGGAAACTGAATTAACAGCCTTAATAAAAACACATAATAGTGCGGTAAATACCTTAGAAGTTTCCGCTGCTGTTTGTTGCCCGCACGAGGTTTATATTTCACAAACCATGTGGAAAAACAACGTTATCGCTTTAGGTGATAGTTATAGCCAGTTAGAGCCACTCAACCATTGCCAGAATTATTTAAGCTTTCATACCCTAACGAAAATAATTGAAGTTATTGATGCAAACGCCGTTAGTGAAGAGGTAAAAAAACAGTTTAACCAAGTGATCCAATTTGCTTATCTTGACGCTTTAACTTTTTATAACGCCTTATATTTATTTAATGGTAAACAAGGTAATGATTACTGGAACACGCCACAAGACCAGTCATTAGCACCGCAGTTGTTATTGCCGGTGATCCAACAATGGTTTTCCGGACAAGACATCCAGCTCGATGCCAGAAAAGTCTTTCATGTTTATCATGAAGTCACTTGGTATAGCTTATTTTCAGGGCTTAATTTAAGCCCGCCAGCACATAAAAACTATGAGAATATCGAACAAATTAATGACGACATTGCCCAAATATCGGCATTAATGGCTGGCTGTGCGTTGAACTTTCCAACCGCTGCTGCATTAATAAATACACTGGTCACTGATGCCAAAAGCTCACTAGGTAATAACGATGAATAGTTCTAAAATTAAAAAAATAGTGATCGTGGGTGGCGGCACCGCCGGTTGGATGTGTGCGTCATTAATGGCGAAACAATGGCAACAACAAGTAGAAATAATACTAATTGAATCTGACAGTATTGGCACTATTGGTGTCGGTGAAGGCACAACCCCGACAATAAAACATTTTTTTGAGCGCTTAAATATTAGCGAGCAAGAATGGATGCCACAATGCTCTGCGACTTACAAAACCGGAATACAATTTGATGGTTGGTCAAGTATTGAGAATTACGAAAGTTATTTTCACCCTTTTTATTCGCCGCTGGATAATACTTATCAACACGAATTTAAACAAAACTGTTTTTTAAAACGCAAAGGTATTGATGTTCAGGCCCATCCTGATAAATTTATCGTCGCGGCTGAGCTTGGTAAACACCATAAAGCGCCGATATCGCCAGAAAATTTACCCTTTAAAATGACCTACGCTTATCATTTTGATGCCGGACTATTAGCTAAATTTTTAAAAACCAAAGCACAGGCTTGGGGCGTAAAACATCTTATTGGTACTATCGAGCAAGTCGGTAAAACTACCGATAATAACCTCAGCCATGTCATCCTCGCTGGTGGTGAAAAAATTAACGCTGATTTTTTTGTTGATTGCTCTGGTTTTACCTCTTTATTATTAGGTAAAACACTTGAAGTGCCTTACCTCAGTTTTTCAGATACTTTACTCAATGACGCCGCGGTAACTATTCGCACAACCATCAGTGAGTCAATCCCGTGTGTCACTACTTCTACCGCCTTATCGTGCGGTTGGGCTTGGCAGATCCCATTAACTAATCGCTTTGGTAATGGTTATGTTTATAGCAGTAAACATATTTCTGATGCTGATGCTGAAAAAGAGCTGCGAGCTCACCTTGGCTTAGCTGCTGACGAAGGGGAAGCAAATCACTTAAAAATGCGTGTTGGCCGATTCAGCAAAGGTTGGCAGAATAATTGTTTAGCCATTGGTTTAGCCCAAGGTTTTATCGAGCCGCTTGAGGCAACCGCTTTACATTTTGTTAGCCAATCGATCATTGATTTTGTCGACTTAGCCGATTCGCTTGTTTTTCAAACCGCCGATATTGAGGCTTACAATAAAAAGCTCACGACACGTTATAACGCTGTGAAAGATTATATTGAATTGCATTACCTCACCAATTCCAGAAACGATACCCCCTACTGGCAAGCGACAAGAAGTCACAAACCCTCAGCGGCGGTTATTAATATTTTACAAACTTGGTATGCCGGTGAAGATATATTTGAGCAAATAAATGCTAGCCATTTATTTGAAGCTATTTCTTGGCAAGCGATGTTAGCCGGTGTTGGCGCTTTTCCAACCAGTGATAAAAAGCCTGAGGTATTACCGCCAAACCTCAAAGTAGATATGGATAAGCTAAAACGTTATATCGACAAAACTTGTCAATATTTCCCACATCATAATCAAGCCTTATCAGAGTTAAAATAGTGTTTAAAATTAATGTTTAAAGTTAGCGTTTAAATAGGTGTTCAAATGAATTGGAACAACGCGTTATATTAGAACGATTAGTCATACTGCTGTTAGCAATACACTAGGGGCTGTTGATCTTTCGCGGTTAAATTTTGTTCGGCTCTTTAAAGATAATAAACCGTTTTAATCGCGGCGAGCAGCGTGTAGCCTAGTCATTCTTGATAATTGCTTATGTGGAATAACCACACGACAAAGGTTCTGCCTTGTATAAATACCCAACAAACTGCTGCAAAAACAATCTCGAAAGATCAACAGCCCCTAAGTTTAAGTAGTGAATATTCCTAACCCATAAAACAAAAAAGATCAGCTAAATAACCGCTGATCTTTTTACCAATTATTACGCTAAATTGTTAGCTTATATTGTTAACCTAAGTTGTGAGCCTAAATGGTTAAATAAAGCATCAGAGGCAAAGTTATTATCGCTAAGGCGATGATTTAGTCATTAGCGGCAATTAAATACACTAAAGCGGCATTCCAGTTAATCGCCACTTCATTAGTTGAAAAGCTACACCAGTCATCCAAATAAGTCGTTGCTGGCTCATTGGCATTGTATAAACAATTATCTTGCATGCCGTTTTGCGGACCGCCAACCAAGAACCCCGGAATTGGCGCTGTTACTTGATCAGCTTCGGATGCGCGATGATGAATATGTTGCGGCGATTTATCACCATAACCCGTCACATACGAATAGCCAGTCGGATTTACTCCTAAAACATAACTTAATAAATTGTTAATACTTACTTTATATTTAGCATCAGCCGTAATGTGATACGCCTGTGCTAATATCAACGATTTATTAGCTGCTACCGCATTGCTGCCCCAGACAAAGTCACTCGCGATCATCGGGATCCCATAAGCTGACGTTTGCTGCTGGCTGACAAAACTGTCGGCTAAATTAACAATTTTTATATTTAGCGAATCATGCTCATTTTCAGTTAATAACAGCTCGCCATGTTTACTTAATGACAGTACAGCTAAAGCTGAAACTTGACCCCAGCTCGGCGTAGAAATTCCGCCTTGGTATTGCTTAAAACTACTTAAATAATCATTATTTTCAGTTGCTAGAAACAACTCTGCTGCTGCCCATGAGGCTTCATCGGTTACATTATTGTCACCATAAGCGCCCGAGTGCACATCATCAGGTTGTTGGTAATAACTAGCCGGATTCGCCTGCCCCCACTGCCATGCTTTTTCAGCCTGCACTAACCATTCATGTGCCTGAGTTTGATAATCACCGTCCAACGCGGCATAAATTTGGCTAGCTTTCGCTAAAACTGCAGCAAAGTTATAAGCCGCAGCCGCAGACTTACCGATAACATAACGGGTTTCAGTATCTGTATGTGGCATTTCTTGTCCTGGCCAGTTTAATGTGGTTAATTTATGATAAACCCCGCCATCTTCAGCTTGCATCTTTGCTAACCAGTCAATGTTCCACTTAATTTCATCAAGTAGATCTGGTGTGGTGTTATCCGACTCAGGAATATTCAAATTTAAGCTAATAAAGCGCTCACGATAATCTTCATAAGCTGCCATTAAGGTATAAGTAGCGATGCCAGAATTGACCGTATATTTGCCAAAATCGCCCGCATCATACCAACCTTTATTGGCAACGATCGTATCGCCATTTTTATTTACCTGCGAACTTGCTGATTGATGAAGGCTTACGTTTTCATCAAAATGCCCCGCTGGGCGCTGCCAAATACCTGCGTATGTTTCATCAAGTTTAAGACCGGCTCTTTGGTAATAATAACTTTTAATACTGGCCGCTAATACTGCGTCAAAAACGCCGCTGCTGATCACAAAGGCATTCGAGTTTTCAACCCCTTCAACCACCAGCTTAAAACTGCCTGTTTGCTCAAATTCAGTAAAGTTTGCCTGTTTAATTAAGTCATCGCCAGCAACCGGCCAATTAAGTTCGCTAGATAAAGGCCCAGTAAAAACAGTGGTATTATTTTCTACATTCACTAACTGAAATTCAGTAGCATTATTTGCCGGAATGATTGCAATTTTTTGCCCTTGATTAAGGTAACCGACTTGGTTGATTTTTATTGTGCCGTCAACGGCATTAATAGCCGGAGGTGTGATTGGCGCATTAACTATCGGCAGCGGCTGTTTTTCGGCTTGCTGCTCAGACGTTGAGCCGCCTGATGAACCACAAGCATTTAATATTATCAGCAATAGCGCTAGCGCCACGTATTTAATCTTCGACATTTCTATCCCCATTCTTTGGTAAGTATTTAGCGACTTAGGTTTTACTGAGGCCACTTATTATTGTTAGCGTGGGATAATTTTGCTAAAAAAACACTTAACTGTCGTCTAAAGTTCGGTAGATATTGTTCAAATACCGGTATTACCCAAATTTGAACTAAAATAATCAGCGCCTTACTATCAGTTGCAGGCGCTTTTATTTACTATAAAACCATGTTTTTCAGCTAGTAATTAACAATGAAAGAAGTCTTGTTTAATGGCTACGATATGGTGTTGGTGTTAAGTATTTATCAATGTCTATTATTTGCCGTATTTCTGGTGTTATCTATTAAAGAAAAGAAATTAAGTAATCAGCTGCTCGCCATTTTTTTATTATCATACGCCGCAATTCCATTAGATAACTTAATAAATTTTGGTGAATCATTTCGCGCTTATGCCATTACCTCCATGCCTGATGTTTTCTATATTTTTGGCATCGCTTATTGGATTGAAGCGCCTATTTTATTGTTATATGTGCAGTCTTTAATCTACCGAGATTTTACCTTTAAAAAACACCACTATTGTTTATTTATTCCGGCGCTTTTATATACCCTTTATCTTTTTGATGGTTGGTTTTTATTACCGACCGAGGTCAAAGTTGCTGCCTTAGAAAGTTATGCCATTGAAGAAGATAACTTAACTGCCCGATTTATTAGCTTATTTCGTGAGTGTTTTCGGTTTATGTGTGGTGTTTTGTGCATACTTGAATTAAGACGCTACCAAAAGAAAATACGAGATGTATTTTCTAACATTGAAGATAAAGAATTTACTTGGCTAAAAATATTAGTGATTGGATTTGTTTTTATTTACGCCGATGCTATTACCGTGCACTTATCTATTATTTTATCTTTTGAATTAAATGTTGGTATCGATCACGAATTTTTTGGTTTAGCCTCGAACTTTATCAATTTATTTTTAATCAGCTACTTAATCTTTTACAACTTAAAATATTCCAGTGTTTTTACCGGTATTGAAACGGATCATGACACGATCATAAATAAAGGTAACGACGAGCAAACCTTTTCTGATGAGGTCATTGCTAAAATAGAATGTTATATGAATGAGCAAAAGCCTTATTTAAATCACTTATTAAATATTGAGAATTTAGCCAGCCAATTAACCTTGTCACCGCGTAAGTTATCAACCATTATTAATCGATATTATCAGAAGAATTTCTTTGAATTTATTAATCGCTATCGCGTGGAAGAGGCTAAAAATTTATTAATTGAAGATCAGCATAAAAGCACCACTATGATCAATATCATGGATATGGCAGGCTTTAATAGTAAAGCGACCTTCAATGTTATTTTTAAAAAAATTGTTGGCGTAACCCCGACGCAATTTAGAAAAAATGCACGGTAGTAGTCCACACGCGTTATCAATTCAGCTTCTTGTCTGTTACTGCCACAAAGGTTGTGCTGCCCTATTTATGGTTAAGCACTGCCCTATTGGCTAGTGCTTATTACCAGTACTTGGGCCCGCTATTTATTAATCAGTATTTCACCGCTGATTGAATCGTAATCAATCGTTAAACTAGGCTGAGTAATATAAGTATAAGTGCAACTATTATCACCATTGTACGCTGCTTGAAAATCACTGGTTTTGTCATTTTCTCCCTGCGCATCTTGCGATTCCATCACTGCACGCCAAACATCTAAACAATGGGCAGGACGGACTATTTAAAGTTAAGCTTGTCCCCCGAGCATCAGCCGGATAACCATATTGATTAACACCTAAATCGCCACCGGCAACAGCCACAGGCAATGGAATAAAGTTTAGCACGGCTTGATCATTACCGCGTCTTTGCCAAGCTAAATGTACTTGCTTAAGGGCGGGTCATATATAAAAATAATCGTTATAAAATAAACTCAAAGCTAAATCATATAGATAACATCCAATGTTTCAACGCTTCGCTCAGCAAAGCAAATCTATTTTTGTAAAGTAACGGCTCAAATTTAGATAAGTAATGACGCGAAAAATAATTACAAACGAATGATAGGAATAGCTTTCAGCCTATTTCCTCCGCACACATCGAGCTTTGAGCTTTGAGCTTTGAGCTTTGTAACAGATTACCTCCCTTAACTTAATACGGCTCTTAATACTTAATTCATCGCGGATAACAAAACCGTTATTTTTTTATTGATTTCAGTTTCTTTTAATTTTGCTTCGGTTAACGCTAAACCGACTTTCATATTAGGCCTAGTATGACCAACAGCTGTTAACCAAGCATCTTTCATCAGTGCATGCTTTGCTGCCACTAACTGTAATACTACTTTGCCATTTGGCATTGACGTCACCAGATCATCACCGGGTACAATATTGCCGCTAAACTCATAACCTAAAAACTGCAATACTTGCATCGCGATAATGCCATGGCCATTAAGGTTTGGATGAATACCATCTTTCGCCAAATAAAAATCTGGTTTTGTTGCTCGCTGCGCGGTTAAGTATGTTTGCATTGGCCAATGACCATCAATTACCTGCCAGCCACTTTTATTGCCTTGTGCTATTAACCAATCGCTATAAATATCTAAAACGCCAGCATAAGCTTTACCTTTTCGCTCGTCATAGATAGGCGGCGTGATATGAAAAATTGGAATATTTAAAGCAACGACTTGTTGATGAAATTTCACCATTCCTTGTTGATAAGCTTGAAAACGCTGTTCGTCAAAGGGTAAAAAAATGCCGTCGTTCATCCCATAATTAACAAACACATAATCAGGTTGAGTCTGTATTAATACCCTTTGAGAGCGTGTTGCAAAATCTGGACGAGGAAAACGCCCTTGTGCATGGTTTGGCTCAGACAGGCCAGAAACAGTTTCACTTGGTAGGCCAAGGTTAATAAATTCAATGGCAAGTTTAGGATGTTTTAAGCGAATATAAGCTTCAATATAATTGATATAGCCGCCAGCATAGGTAATGCTGTCGCCAACAAATAAAACCCTTTTCACCTCTTTAGGAAAAAGACTCGTTTGGTTTTCTACTTGCTGAATATTTGTTTTGTGCGGGTTTTCTGTCTGATCTAAATTTACAACACCGCATGATGTTAACACTAGCGACAAACTAAAACTTAACAGCAACAATAAAGTGCTTTTTTTCATGATTAACTACTCGATAAAATATAAATAACCTGAATTCGGTTTAAGCTATTTTACTCAATAATGCTATTTAAGCGTCTAAAATAAACTAGGTGAAACAAAATAAACACGTGAATTATTTACTATAAATCAACCTATTATAAAACCCATTAAACCGAGTTCAGGTTAAATATTAGCTTTTAACTTTAATAACACGGTTTAATCCCTGCCAAGTTAAATTGAGATAATAGCTTCGGCCTTTAGGCAGCTCTTGTAACCATTCCCAGCGCATAGCGCCTTTACCGCTAGCGTGATAATTATTGATAAAAACCCCGTCATGCTCAAAAACTTCCACCATAAAATTACCGTTATCTGGTGTTTCTATTTGTAAACGTTGATGGCGATGCTCGCCGGTTAATGTCGGTTGATACGATATTTTCAATTGCGCTTTCGGATCATGGCTGGTCGGTAACAGAAACGGGGTTAAAAGCTTACGCGCCACAATTTTTTGCTCGTATTTCACTTCTTGCTCTAATGCTAACCAGTCAAGTTTATTTACCCGCGCCAGCAGTTGCGGTTGATAGTTTTTCTCTGACACTTTGCGATATTGTTGCCAATAGCCAAGCGCTTTATTGATAGCCGTAGTCGCTTGGTTTTTATAAAGTGGTGTTTGCGCCAGTTTTTCATAAAATTCTAACGCAGTGGCGCTGCGAATTTTTTCTGCGTAATACAAACCTAAATAGCTAAAAGCGCGGATATCATCAAGCGTTCGTTGAAGTTCAGCTTGGCTTTTGGTGTTAGTTTGGGTTTTGATTTTAATCTCAACTGGATCAGCCGAAACTATTTTATTCGTTAAACTTAATGCCAGCTGTGCGTTTTCTTCCAATAAGTCAGCTAATTGTAATGGCGTTGTGTGCTCAATTAATGACTGACCAGCTTTAAATGCTTGCACATATTCGCGCGCGTTTAACTGGCCTGATTGCGGCATTGAGCGTGCAACTTGAAAGTCATTAACGTAACGAAAGGTTTCTCGCGAAGAAGAGGTTTCTACTGCAAATTTTCGATCACCAGGTTGGAATTGATAACGATTAACCGCCGGCACTATTTTTGATGCCGCCTGCCAAGCCAGATATAAGTTATTGTTATTAACTTGCGGAAATTTAAACTTAAGTTTCTTTTTGAAAAAATCAGTGGTTAAATCAAGGTTATAAGCAAGTCGGCCCCAAATCATAAACTTGTACCAATGTTTATCTATTTCCCAATAGTTGTCATCATCAAGCACTTTATCGGCGATAGTTTTAGCCCAAACATAACCGTCTGAGCCCATATGAATACCTTCTGTTACCGCCATTGGTAAGTTCTGATAAAACGCTTTTACATAGTCAGGATCGCCCCAACGATAGACAAAAATATCGTCATTACGTAAATTCCACCACGTTTTAATTTCAGGGTTTTCACTTAACATTGGCAAAACTTTTTGTGCAATATGCGACGGCGCAGGTGAAGAATAAATACGCGCCATTAAATATTTAAAACTAAACGAAAAATGATCCGGTAATCACCCCAATATTTGGCAATGTCGGCATAACCCGAATACCAAAAACGATGCATAAAATCTATTTGTCGTGTCGGATTGATTTTTTTAGCGTCTTGTAAACCCAAACCATAAGTTTGCCATAGCCATTTTTCACGTGACCAATTTTCAACCTCACCGTCACTTGGCATGCGTTCACCCGCTATAATACCGATACCTTTTAGATCAGTGTAAGTTAAAACCAGCTCTTTTACTGCTTCGCGAAAAAACGCAATGGTATTAGGGTTATCAATATCATCATCAATGCCATAAGCGCCATTTATGCTATTGGTGTAAATTGACCATGTGACAAAATGCACATCAACGCCGCGGTGTTTGGCATAACGCATAACTGCTCGCCAAAAAGTTATTTTTTCAGTGATGGTCAGTGTTTTCACTTTACGAAGGTCGGTTAATACTAATGGCGAAACACCGCCAGCTTCGCCCCAGACACCGACTTTTTTATCAAGTGCAGCATTAGAAACATAAACATCATCAAGCGCTAAGCCTGGGTATTTTGCTAACTTTAACATCGAGGTAAACGGCTGAGGGTTCCATAACGTCAATTGGTTATATCGATGCTCGGCCATACGGTCTAAATACGCTTGCCAAAACGTGATATCCCAAACAGTAGCGATATTTTGCTGAGCTGAATCGCCAGTATCATCATAAGAAGGCGTTCTGGCATCTAGCGGAATATTAAATTTTAAACCGCGCTTTTTAATAAAAGGCGTTTGAGAAATATTTAATTTGGGAGAAAAGTGATCTGCGCTTTGGTTTTGGTTAAATTCAATTTGCTCTTTCAACTCCAACAAACCGTACATTAAGGCACTTGAGTCGGCGCCAACTAAGCTAATATTGTGACCATTTGAACGCAGTTGAAAACTTTGCTCGGTGAGTTTTTCATCTAACGTTAAGCTGATATTCTTAATAACCAGAGACTGTTTAGGTTGCTTAATCGCCTGTTTAACTTTAGTTAAAGCAAAGCTGATCAGCGGATCATCCTTATTCTCAGGCCAGCTAATATTTACCGCATAGACACAAAAACTGAGATTAAATAAACATAAGCTCAATAATGCCAAGCACGGTTTAAATATCACTTTTTTCTTAAAATAGGCCATCGTTGCCATAGCTGATCCTTTACTAAGTTGCGGGTGTTTCTAAGCGAGTAAAAATATTAAAACCGAACAGTCTGTCAATCTGAACGTTTTATTAAGATAGGATAACTACGAATAAAAACATCTACATATAAAAACACGATTTTATTAACAAATAAAGTCTGAATTTCAGCCTTTGATATTAAGCCGACAAAAATGCCGAGCATTGCTCGGCATTTTAATTCACACAATTATGCATTCGATTAGCTTAAAGGTTTATCGCTAATTTGAAGCTATAAGTTTGAATTGGCAATAACGCTAGCTAATGTTTACTGGCTGATCTCAAAAACAAAGGCATGTTTACCAACTTTCGTTTTGGGTGCATTAATAACTAAAGCTTGGCTGTTTTGCTGCCAATTAAGCTTTTCATCACTACCTAACAAGCGAATCGATGCAATATCAGCTTCGCCTTTTGCTAAAGCGCGGATCTGTATTGCTTCGGTTGGCCATGCTAAAACAGTGGCAAATAATTTATTTCCTTTCGTAGTAAAACGAATATCTTTAGCGGTGTTATCTGCATTTTTATGTTCGCTTAAATGACCTTCAATAACTTCGGCAGGCCCTTCACCGTATATTTTCCACGGACGAGTACCATATATTGCGTCACCATTTATTGTTAACCACTCGCCCATGGCTAATAAACGTGTACGCACTTCAGCTGGGATCACACCTTGTGCTGTCGGGGTGATATTTAATAAAACGCCGCCATTTTTACTGACCACATCAATTAAAAAATCAATGAGACGATTGGTCGATTTATAATTTGGATTAACGGTATGAGACCAAGAATCCCAGTCAATTGAATCATCTGTGAGCCAAGGGAATTCTTTCTTCTCACTCATTCTTGAACGCTCTAAATCTAACACTGCAGACCCTTGCGCTAAATCATGAAACTTGTAGGTAACAACCACATCGCGATTTTGCTTAACACCGGCATTATAGTAATAACTTAAAAAGTCTAAGCGTGTTTTTTCTTGAATGATATCCATTTTATTGTCGAAATAAACCAGATCAGGCTGATATTTATCAACCACTTCGGTTATTTTAGCTAACCATTCATCATTAAATTTTTGATCAGGTAATAAGTCACCTGCTTTTACCGGGTGTGCCATTTGAAAAGTGCCCTTAGGCACTTTGGGACCATAAAGGTCGGCATAATCAGGGTTTGATGCATCTGTGTTTTCATCCCAAGTCGGATACCAAGCGTATTTCCATTGATGATGAAATGTGGCTATAAACTTCATATCTTGTGCGCGAATGGCTTTTGACATTTCACCCACAATATCGCGTTTAGGACCCATATCAGCAGCATTCCATTTAGTTACATCACTGTCCCACATCGCAAAACCATCGGCATGTTCAGTAACAGGCCCAGCAAATTTAGCGCCGGATTTTTTAAACAATTCAGCCCATTCATTTGGATCAAAATGCTCGGCTGTAAACATTGGAATAAAGTCTTTATAACCAAACTCATTTAATGGCCCATAAGTTTTTTCATGATGCTGGCGAATAGGATGGCCTTCACGGTACATCCAAATTGAATACCATTCGGTTTTGTGTGCCGGCACCGAATACGGACCCCAATGAAAATAAATACCGAATTTAGCGTCTAAAAACCAGTCAGGGGTTTGATGCTGTTTGGTTGATTCCCATGTTGCTTGATAGGGCTGCTTTACTTCAACCTGAGGGGCAGCTTGTTTATTTAATGCGTCAGCGCTATGGGCTTGATTCGCATCAAAAGTACAACCGAATAAGGCAGAGGTGGTAACGGCAGATAAAATAAATTTAAACATTTTGTTTTACTTCTAGTTTTGAATTCAAGGCAATATTGACAAAACATGTACAATTCGTCAAAAGAGAAAGTTACAGAAAAACAAATAAACAAACAAGCTTTTGTTATAAAAGGGTTTTAAAATATAAAATATTGGTGACGCCAAAAATTAATTTGTATAAAATTGATATTTGCGTTTAGTTTTAGGTCAATATTAATTTTGATAGCTTGGTTATTAATGACTTGGTTTTTAAATGAAATGCAAACTTCAATTTATCAATCATAGTTAATAAATTGAAGTTTAGTTGGAGCAAGCCCGATTAATTAAGGTGTGGTAGTGTTTTGTGCTTGTTTCGCTTTTTCAACATATTCTTGATAAGCAGGTAACGCCACGGCCGCTAAGATGCCGACAACTGCCGCACTTTCATAACCACCGGCATAAAAAACATCGAAAAGACTTTGTTCAAAACTAATTTCAACCGCGATAAAAGGATCTGAAATATCAATTTTCATTCCTAATGTACCTTTATCATTAAAGGCAAGTTCACTGGCTAATGGCAGTGTATAGATATCAAAACTTGCCTGACTGATATCAGCTAAAACCTGCAAAACAGCAAGATAAACATGGTAAGAGCTGCGGCTTAAGTCATCAATTGACGTAGTATAAGCCAATAACGACCCCGAAAAATCTTGATGCTGCTGCTTAGCTAACCAAGTGTTAATATCAGTACGTTTGCTATTTGCTTGGCGTTCAAGCAATGGCTGTGGAATACTGCTACTGATCAAATAACCTTGCTCAAAAATAAAGTAATAACGACTTTTAATATTGCTAAATAACTCACCAATTTCAGGTTTATCTTTAAAAGCTGCCGTTAATATTTCATTCATCATATCGCCCGTCATGGTCAATTGATAAATGTTTTGCCCTTTTACGTTTCGGTTAGCTAATTCAACTACGCCCTTTTCAACCAGTTTATCGAAAAAGCTTAATAAGCCTTTTTCATCGTTAACTTTAATGGCAAAAAAATCGCTGATTTCATCTGAGAAATAAAGCATTTCTGGGCCAGCTAACGTCATTAGGCCCTCGAGTGATTGTCCTAATTCAGTCTTAACTTGTGTTTTAAAATCAATATATTCAGCGGGTAACTCGCCTTTCACCGAAATAAAGCCTTGTTCGAATTTCCCTAAATCTTTAGCTGTTGGCAAAGACAATACCGCTAGCTGAGCAATATCGCCAACCGCCGTCAACTTAATGTCATTGTTAATCGCCGGCAAGTATTGACGTAAACCGGCCATTGGCATATCAATCAAGGTTTTCAAGCGCGTTTTTTTATCGCTAACGCCATAACCTAAGGCAATACCGTTCATTTGATTTAAGCCTGCGGCTTGTAATTGTGCAACGGTTTCTTGCCCGATTAACGGTACAACAGCAGGTAACAACATTTTAGGGTTAAGCCAAACAAATAAACCTAAACCACTTTCATCAATTTTTTGCTCGGCGGCAAACATAGTATGGTCAGTGTTGACGACTAATGTCTGGCGGATGCGCTCAATAGCCGCAGTATCGATACCTAAACCTGCATTCAGTGAAAAACGTTTAGTTTTAGCATCAAAGTGATAATTAATCAGCATGTTCGGCGCTGACATAACGCCTTTACCTTGTTCATTGGTGGGCGTATTCAAAGCAACAAGATGCTCGCTTAATAGCGCTTGTTCAAAATTTGTTTTAAATTCAGCGCTATCCGCAAAATCTAAATAAGAAGCAAAACTTAATACCGGCATCATTTGACCCAATTCAGGTTGCAAAACAGCCATTTCAACTGGGCCATCTAAATGCGTTAACATAAATTTAGCTAAGCCACTTTCAAGCTTAAATTTAGTAAATAAATTTTGTTTAACGGCTACTTGCAACTGTTTAATTTGTGCAACAAAGCTCTCATTGCCTTGCGCATATTGAAAACCGTTATCCTGTGCATTAAACAAATACCAAAGTGAAGGCATACGTGCATACCCTAACGCATTATTTGGCAATAAATCTCTTAACCAGGCTTTGTCGGTAATATTACTTAATGCCATATCTGGCACTGGCGCTTGCGTTACCGTTTTTGAATCCAGTTTTTGCTCTGAACATGCAACCAATACGCAAGCAAAAGTGACACTGGTTAATAGCAGTTTTTTGCGACTGGACTTTATTTTAGAGGCTGATTTTAATGTTAGTTTTGCTAAGGCTTGAAATATTGGGCTCATAGAATATCCATTTTCGTTTATTATTATTACTTTATAACCTGAACTCTGGATAAAAAATTAGCTAACAATATGAAATACATATACTTTTGATATTTCACCTATTCTAGATAGATGTTTTTTCTTAGTACAAGGCAAATTTGAGCGTTAATAGCGAGTCTATTGCAATCAAATTTAACGCTGTAATAAGGAAAAACAGTCGCTAGAAAGCAAGTTATTATCCCGAGTTCAGGTTTTATAGTAAAGCTCATTCATCTCTTTCAGTAAGTGCCTAAAGGTGACAAATAATGTTTAAGATTTAGCCAAACATATTAAGCAGATATGGTCGAAATGAACAGTTGAAAATGATCTTAATGATAAAAATAAAGCGCGTATTTACAATTAAAATAAGCGCTTTATCAATAGTCGGTAATTTTACCCGTTATAACGCATTTTTTAGATCGTATATTTTATCCATACGAATCCATTTTTCACCGGCTTTTGCCACACTTAATGGTTTTTGAAACTTCCACATCAAAGCTTCCCATTCATCTGACTTAATTTGCCCAGCTTGCGTTTTTGGCGCCGCATTAGGATCAAAATCAGGACGTGTTTCCATGATCATAAATAACCTATCCGCAACATGGTAAATCTCCATATCTAAAATACCGGCTTCAGCCATGTTAGCCGTAATTTGCGGCCAAGCATTTTTAGGCTGATGATATTCAATATATTCTTCAATAAGTTTTGGGTCGTCTTGTAAGTCAAGCGCTAAGCAGTAGCGAATTCGGTCAGTCATAGTTATTCCTAATTTTCAGTTAAATAGATAGCTGCACATTTTGTTCACCGGCTGCATATCCTTAATAGTTCATTTCATTTATCTGACATAAAGCACATTAAATCTATTGTTGTTAATCGATAAATGCTTTAAAGTATATTATATATAAAAAATGATTTTAACATGCAAACGCAGTTAATTAACATCATTTATTGCTTTTATAAATAGCATTTACGTAATAATACTGCGCATTTATAAACAGTAACAAATAAGTCATCCAACAAAGAAGTTAATTATAATGAAAAGAAACTTTACCCATGGACTTCGCTCAATACTTGCGAGCGCTTTGTTAGTAACTACGGTAACTAACGTTGCCAATGCTGCTAATGATTGGGAAAACCCTGAAGTTATTCACATCAATAAATTACCAGCCCGTGCGACCTCTTATTCATACGATACCGTAGAAGAGGCACTTAAACGAGATAGAAACCAAGCAAGCATTAAGTCTCTTAATGGCGATTGGAAATTCAATTTTGTTGCTAAGTCTGAAGATCGCCCGCTAAAGTTCTACCAAAGTAATTTTAATAGTAAGAACTGGAAAACTATTCCGGTTCCAGCTAACTGGGAATTACACGGTTATGGCACACCTATTTACACCAACTCGCAATATCCAATGTTTAAAGATGGTGCGACGGATGAAAATAGCATTAAAGTGCCTTTTATTACGCGTGAGAATCCAGTAGGTTCCTATTTAACTGACTTTACAGTGCCGAGTAACTGGCAAGATCAACAAATCATTATTCATTTTGGCGGCGTTAGTTCAGCTTATTATTTGTGGGTTAACGGCAAAAAAGTCGGTTATTCGCAAGGCAGTCGATTACCCGCAGAATTTGATATTACCGACTTTGTTAAAAAAGGTAATAACTCATTAGCGATACAAGTATTTCGTTGGAGCGATGGCAGTTATTTAGAAGATCAAGATCACTGGCGCTTGAGTGGTATTCACCGTGAAGTAATGTTAATTGCCCAACCTAAAGTAGCAATTAATGATTTTCATGTTAAAACTCATTTTAAAGAAAATTACCAAACCGCAACGCTTGATATTCGTCCAGAGTTAACCTTTCCTGATCGTAAAGCATTAAAAGGCTGGAATATTGAAGGTCAATTATACGATGCTTTAGGAACAGAAGTTTTAGCAGAATCTATGACGGTAAGCGCGCTGACTGTTGCTCGCCAAGTGTACCCGCAACGTGATAATTTTTCTTTCGGTTTATTAACCGCAGAAATTGATCAGCCAAATTTGTGGACCTCAGAAACACCTTACCTTTATACCTTAGTTTTATCATTAACAGACAATCAAGGTAACTTGGTTGAAACTCGTAGTACTCGTGTTGGTTTCCGCGATGTAAAAATTAATGATAAAGGCCAGCTGTTAATTAACGGTCAAAGCATTGAAATAATTGGTGCTAACCGTCACGATCACGACTATAAAAAAGGTAAAGCCCTTAATCGCCAAGATTTATTAGAAGATGTTTTATTATTAAAACGTTTTAACTTTAACTCAGTGCGTACTTCTCATTACCCAAATGACCCATACTTCTACGAGCTATGTGACGAATACGGCATTTATGTGATGGATGAAGCGAATATTGAAAGCCACGGTGTTGGCGGTTTATTAGCTAATTTACCCGAATGGAACAATGCCATGATGCAGCGTGTACTTCGCATGGTAGAACGTGATAAAAATCACCCGTCAATTATTTCATGGTCTTTTGGTAACGAGTCAGGCACCGGCCCTAACTTTGCCGCTATGTCTGGTTGGGTAAAAGATATCGACAACACCCGTTTCATTCATTATGAAGGCGCGCAAGGCGATCCTAACCACCCTGAATATATTGGTTTATCTGAACGTTATTCAACTAAAGAAGAATCAGCTAAGTTTCACACACCAAAAGCAAACCCGACCGATCCAGCCTTTGTTGATGTGATCAGCCGTATGTACCCTTCTTTAGAAGAGTTACAAGGTTTATCAGACAGTAAATATATTAAGCGCCCTATTCTAATGTGTGAATATGCGCATGCTATGGGTAACTCACTTGGTAACTTAACGGAATATTGGGATATGATCCGCGAACGTGACAACTTAATTGGTGGTTATATTTGGGATTGGATTGACCAAGGCTTAGAAACTCAAAACGATAAAGGTGAAACTTATCTAGCCTACGGAGGTGACTTTGGTGATACGCCCAATGCGTCTAACTTCTGCTTAAATGGTATTGTTGACTCTTACCGTAAAGCGACACCGAAATTATGGGAAGCAAAATATGTTTTCCAACCGGCAAATTTCACCGCGCTGAATCTTGAAAAAGGTCAAATTGAAGTACAAAACCGTTTTTTCTTTAATAACTTAAATGATTATGTCGTTTATTGGACTTTATCTGAAAACGGTGAAGAGCTTCAACATGGTAGCCTTTCAATTGATGATATTGCCGCTAATGAAAAAGGCCTGTTAACGGTTCCTTTTACCCTGCCGAAAATGAAAGCAGGTAGCCGCTATTTTGTTAAATTAAGTTTACGTACTATCAATAATGAAAAATGGGCTGATGCCGGTTTTGAATTAGCAAAACAGCAATTTGAATTAACAAACCAAGCGACAGCAACAAAATCAGTCAGCACTAAAGCTGTTACGTTAAAAGAAACGGACAGCAAGGCGACTGTTTTCAATGATAACTTTACTGCTGTCTTTGATAAAACTACCGGTTATTTAACAAGTTATACTGTTAACGAGCAATCAATTGTTGAAAGCGCTTTAACGCCTAACTTCTGGCGCGCAGGTACTGACAATGACCGACTTGGTTGGTTAATTGATAAAAACTTAGGCGTTTGGAAACAAGCAACTGATCACTTAGCACTCAACCGCTTTAGCGTTAAACAAGCAGCTAATGAAGTAACCATTAATGCAGAGCATAGCTTTGAAGACAGTATTAAAGTATCACTGCAATATACAATTACGGGTAATGGTGAAATTAACGTTAGCTTTAGCTTAAATGCCGATGAAAAACTGTCAAGCATGCCGCGTTTAGGGATGACAACAACGGTTAATAAAGCACTTTCTACTATGAGCTTTTTTGGTCGAGGTCCGTTTGAAAACTATGCCGATCGCAATAACGGCGCTGACATTGATCTTTATACCGGTAAAGTAGCTGATTTTATTAATCATTATGTCCGACCTCAAGAAAACTCAAACCGCACCGATATTGATTGGCTATCTTTAGGTAATGAGACCTTAACCTTAACAATTGACGGTAAAGAGCCGCTAAGTATGTCTGTATGGCCTTGGAGCACAGAAAACTTAAGTAATAGCACTCATACTTACGATTTAGTCGAACAAGGTAAATTCACCGTCAATATTGATTTAATTCAAGCCGGTGTAGGTGGTAATGACTCTTGGAGCTGGCGAGCAGCCCCAATCAAGCAATATCAAATACCCGCAGGAAAATATCAATATAGCTTCAGCTTAGTCGCTAAATAATTTTAACTTTAACCCAGATACCTAATCTGGGTTTTTGCTTTAAGGCCTAAGAATGTCTTTACATAACCTTACAAAAATTTCAGCGTTATTCACGAGTACGCTGGTATTACTCTCAGCATGCCAGCATATCGATAAAATGATGACTGCTGAATCAGTAACAACAAGTACTAAACCTAATATTGTTATTGTCGTTACCGACGATCAAGGCTACGGCGACTTAGGTCGTAATAATAACCCGATAATACAAACCCCCAATATTGATGACTTTGCCGAGCAAAGTGTGCGCTTAGAAAACTTTCATGTAGACCCTACTTGTTCTCCTACGCGCGCGGCCTTATTAACAGGTAAAGGCTCATTAAAAGCGGGTGTATGGCATACCATTTTAGGCCGTTACATGATTGGCCCCGAGCATCAATTGCTGTCAGAAGTATTAAAAGATAACGGCTATGACACCAGTATTTTTGGCAAGTGGCATTTGGGGGATAATTATCCATACCGGCCACAAGACCAAGGTTTTGATGAAGTCTTTATTCATGGCGGTGGTGGTGTTGGCCAAACCCCTGATTACTGGGGTAATACGCAATTTGATGACACCTATTACCGTAACGGTAAAGAAGAAAAAACAACAGGCTACGCGACTACCGTTTGGTTTGATAATGCGATTGAATATATCAAACAAGATCGCAATAAACCGTTCTTTACTTATATTGCCCTTAACGCCCCTCACGGCCCTTATCGCGCGCCTGAAAACTTTATTACGCCTTATTTAGATAAAGGTTTAGATCGTGCTGCTGCAAGCTTTTACGGCATGATCACCCACATTGATAGACAAGTGAAACGTCTTCGCGACACCATTAAATTAGCTGGCAAAGAAGATAATACTATTTTTATCTTTATGACAGATAACGGTAGTTCATTTAAGCCAACGGGTCCTAACGGCACGACTTTGGATAAGAAAAAATATGGCCACTTAGCTCAACTAATGGCTGATAATCCAACTTGGCAACACAACGGGGGCATGCAAGGTTATAAAGGCTCAGTATATGAAGGTGGCCACCGTGTGCCATTCTTTATTTCCTATCCTAATGGCAAGTTAAAAACTGGCGAATATAAACAATTAACCGCCCATGTTGATGTGATGCCAACACTATTAGATTTAGCCGGCATTAAGCATAAAATTGACCACGCTGATGGTAAAAGTTTAGCTCATTTAATCACGCAAGGCAGCGATAATACATTAGACGAGCGCTCTGTTATTGTTACCAACCAGCGCGTTTATCACCCAAGTGCTGAACGTCCTACTATGGTTGCCAAAAAACAGTGGCGTTATATCGAACAAGGTAAAAAAGCCTTTCTTTATAACATTGAAACGGACCCTGGCCAGCAAAAAAACATTATTAAACAACATCCTGATATCGCCAGTTCGCTCAAAGCAGAAAAACAAGCATGGTGGCATGAGAACGTTAAATTAGGGTTTAAAGACCGGTACATTGGTGTTGGTAATCCGGCGGAAAACCCAGTGCGTTTAAATGCGATGGACTGGATGGAAGTACCAGATAAACAACCTGTTCCTTGGTTTATTGGTCATCAAGCGCCAGCTGAAGAATACAGTTATACTCACTGGCTTACCGAAGAAGATAAATATTATGCCCTACCTTGGTATATCAATGTTGAAAAAGCTGGAACCTACCAAGTAAAAGCTTATTATCATGACAAACCAGCAGCAACACCGGTATTAAAAAAATATTGTGTCATTGACGCTAATGGTCAACAACATGTCACTGCAGTTTATGGCCGAGCTTCACATTGTGTCCTCGATTTAAAACTTAGCCAAGGTAAACAAAAAATTACCGCTTGGTTTACCGACGATAAAGACCAGCGGCCGTCAGAAAAAGCGGCCTTTTATTTATATCTTGAGCAGTTAAGTTAATTACCGCTTAAGTTTTAACTAACAGATTTAAGTAACCAGAAAAGTTAATCACCTTTAATTTACATTGAAGTAATGGAGTAAAAAATGTTTAAACATACCGCTAAATGGCTGTTAACCACCAGTATCATTTGCACCCTTTCTGCCTGTTCAAATGAAGAAGCAAGTGTTTCATCAGCTGTAACAGCCATAGATGAATCAAACAACAAACCGAATGTGGTGATTTTTTATGTCGACGATTTAGGTTTTGGCGATATTGGTGTTAATGGCGCTACCGGCGTAACGACACCAAATATTGATGCATTAGCTGCAAACGGGATTAACTTTACCGACGCCCACAGCTCAGCCGCTACTTGTACGCCGTCACGTTACTCATTATTAACCGGCGAACACGCCTTTCGTAAAGATGCGGCCGTTTTAAAAGGTGATGCGCCATTATTAATAGGCACTGATCAGCACACTTTACCTAAGTTACTAAAGCGCGCGGGTTATCAAACCGCCGTAGTCGGTAAATGGCATTTAGGTTTAGGGGATGGCACAAAAGAGCTAAATTGGAACGAAGCGGTAAGCCCAGGGCCATTAGAAATTGGTTTTGATTACAGCTTTTTATTACCGGCGACAGGCGATCGTGTACCCGCAGTTTATCTTGAAAACCATCATGTGCTAAACCTAGATAAAAATGATCCAATATCGGTAAGTTATAAGAAAAAAATCGGTAATCGCCCAACGGGTTATGAAAACCCTGAATTAAGACGCCAAGTGGCTGATGATCAACATAACGAGACCATTATCAATGGTATTAGCCGGATTGGTCATATGGCCGGTGGTAAAAGTGCTGAATGGATAGACGAAGATTTTTACCAAGTATTCACCAACAAAGCCAATAACTTTATTGCTGAAAATAAAACAAAACCATTTTTCTTATTTTTCTCTTTCCATGATATCCATGTACCGCGCCTGCCAAACAAAATGTTTCAAGGCAAAAGCTCAATGGGCTTACGTGGTGACGCTATTGTGCAAATGGACTGGATCACCGGGCAAGTGGTTAATCAGCTTAAAGCACAAGGTGTTTTAAACGATACTATTATTATTTTCACCTCGGATAATGGTCCGGTATTAACCGATGGTTATGACGATGAAGCAATCCAGCTGTTAGGCGATCATAAACCAGCAGGTGTATATCGCGGTGGTAAATACAGTGCTTATGAAGCAGGAACTCGTATGCCAACAATTTTACATTACCCAGCAAAAGTAAAAAGCGGTGTGAGCAACAGCTTAATGAGCCAAATCGATGTTTATGCGTCATTAGCAAATTTATTAAATTTAGATTTAGCTGCTAACGAAGCCATTGATAGCCAAGATCACCTTGCTGCGTGGTTTAATGCTAACCAAGCTGGCCGAGATGTCTTAGTCGAAGAAGCTTACACGCTGTCAGTACGAAACAATCACTTTAAGTATATTAGCCCAACAGCCGGTGGCGGTGACTGGATCAAAAATAATAAAAACATTGAAAGTGGTATGATCAATCAAGCACAACTTTTTGACCTTAGCATTGACCCGAGCGAGCAAAACAATATTGCAACGCAAAATCCTGAGCGGGTTAAAAGCATGCAAATGCTGATTGATAAAACAGTTGCTCAAACAACCCGAATAAAATAATTTTATCCTCTAATTGCTCAAAACTTCAAAAGGCTACTAATAAGTAGCCTTTTTTTATTGCAACTTTTGACCAGTCCTAAATAAGAGACACTTCATTTCCTTCTTTTAATGCTAAAACTAAAACTTGATTTCACCTGCAAAATACTTATTTAGCTTTCTTTCTGCCTGATATTTTTGTAGTCTACATATCAAATATAGATAAATAAAAGTATACCTATTCATCTATGTGAGTAAGCGATTAATTCATTTACGTTTGCGAAAAATTCACCACAGCTAGCTAAAATACCATGATAACTTATCAGCCAACATTTAAAACTAAAGCTCGACAATTAGTAATATTGCTACACTTTAGCCTGTTATTTTTAACGATCGGCCATGTAGAAGCTAACACTAACGTTAACAGCCACGTGAATACCGCCACTAAAGACAATAAAAACATTAAGGTAAAAAATTATCCTTGGCCACAAGTGCCTTATCCTGTTGAAAATCCAGCCAGTGAAGCAAAACGAATTTTGGGGAAAATACTTTTTTGGGATGAGCAATTATCAAGCGATAATTCCACCGCTTGTGGCACTTGCCATTTACCTGCAGCAGGTGGCGCCGATCCGCGCATTGCTTTAGCGCCCGGCTTTGATAATCAAATAAATACAAAAGATGACATTTTAGCAAGCTTAGGTGTAGTCAGCCGCGATCATTTAGGTCAAAAATTAAATCACGCCATCTTTAAACACAACCAACAAGTCACTTCCCGCGCCTCACAGCCTTATTTCTCAGGTTTGTGGGCAAACAGTAATTTTTGGGATGGCAGAGCAGTGAGTGAATTTATCGACCCACAAACAATGGAGATAGCAATTAGATCTGGTGGTGCCTTAGAAAACCAAGTGTTGGGGCCACTAATGAGTGAGGTAGAAATGGCCAAACAAGGGCAACTACCAAGCGAAGTTATCAACAAACTTAGCCACGCGAAACCATTAGCACTGGCAACAAGTTTTCCTGCTGATATCGCAGCAGCATTAATAAATAAACCTAGCTACCCTGCACTTTTTAAGAACGCTTTTGGCAGTAATAGTATTAGCTTAAAACGCATTGCATTTGCTATCGCCAGCTATGAAAGAAGTTTAATTGCCGATCAAACGCCTTGGGATCTGGCAATAAACCGCCCAGTAGCAATTGAAAATGACAATAGCCAACAAACCAACCTTGGCATTAACGAACAAATAAACTTAGGTTACAAAGAAAACTTAGGTTTTGAATTTTTTAAACAAAGCGGCTGTGCGCAATGTCATCAACCACCGCTTTTTACCGATAATAAGTTTTATAATATTGGTATTCAAGGTCGGAATGTCGATCAGGGAAGGATGTTAATTTCTCGCGATAAAAAAGATCTCGGCGCTATGAAAACCCCAAGTTTACGCAATGTCGGCTTGAAAAAAACCTTTATGCATAATGGCCGATTCAGCTCTTTAGAAGAAGTAATTGATGCTTACGCTGATGTACCTTTTAAGTTAATGGCGACAAAACTACCTGATGGTGAAAAGTATGACTTTCAATTTACCGAAAGCCAACGTAAAGCAATGATCGCCTTTTTAAGCAACTCGCTGACCGATCCAAGAGTGGCCAATGAAACTTACCCTTTTGATCGACCAAAGCTAAGAAGGGAAATACCGCTGGCTACTTCACCAAGCGATTGGGTAACTACGGATTTTATCACGCACCTACAGGCGAAAATCAATCAAGCACAAGTAGTCGTGATAAGTTGGCAAAGTGAAGAGGCATTACCTGCTGGCTACGATATCGAGATAGTACGTAATGATGGCCGCCATTATTGGAGCACACAGTCGCCCTTTATCGATATTTTTACCGAAGCGGGTCAAAGCTACACTTACGGATTATCAATCCGTAATAGCCAATTAGAAAGCTCTTCCGTGCAAAACATTGGTATTAATACACCAGCGCAGCGATTTTTTGGCATCGCATTTACTTCGTCAGCACCGACCATATTGCTATCGATGCTATTGGTTATTCTGTTACTGACCGGGTTTGGTTATTGGCATTATTTATCCAAAAAAAAGCACTGCCGTAACAGTGCTTGATAATGAGTTAACCTGAATCTGGTTATTACAAAAATATTTGCCGATAACAGGATTAATGTCGACCATCTAATTGATGTAAATAATGTAAACTTTTTGGTACTTGTTGAAGAACACGAGATGATTCATCTTCAATAAAGAAATAACGAATACCTTGCTTTTTCGCTTCGGCAACGACTCCGGCAATGCCAACATCACCTGAGCCTAATACCACTTGTGTTTCAACATCGGCGGCGCCATTGCTTGAATTAGGGCTACCTATTAACCTATCTTTCAAATGTAGGGAAGTAAATTTTCCAGGATATTTTTGCAATAATGCCAATGGATCCATACCGCCCTGCTTCATCCAAAAAACATCCATTTGAAATTTCGCTTCGGTAACATTTTTCAGCATATAATCTAACACAGTACCATCTTCAAACTTTTGAAACTCATACCCATGTGGATGATATTGCAAGGTAATGCCATGCGCTTGCATCAACTTGCCGGCTTTATTTAAAACCGCGACCGCTTCTTGTGCTTTGTCGATAGTAAAGCCTGTTTTGCCATTATGGGGGATCCAATAAAAAGTCGCGTATTTGGCGCCATAATATTTCGCTTTATAAACAGCCCCCATTGGGTTAGTGTTAACTTCATCATAGCTAGTATCAGCACTGACTAACGCTAAGTTGTTTTTTTCTAACTCAGCTTTAAATTCATTAACAGAAAAACCATAAAGCGCGCCACCCGCTTCAACATTTCGAATGCCCCAGTCACTTACCTGTTTAATTGCTTGCGGTAAATCTTCTTTCATTTGATTGCGTAAACTATAAAGCTGTAAACCAATTTCATGCGCGAACGTTGGTAACGAAACCGCGCCCATTACTGCACCTAATATAAATATTTTACTCAATTTATTTTTCATTTATTCGATTCCAAATATTTTAATTATCGACTTATACGTATAGCGAGTCCGAGAAGTAACAACATTAGCATATAATTAGTGCTGAAAATATCATCCTATTGTCTGATTTTGTTGGTTTTTGTTGGTTTTTGTTGGTTATCAGTTATCTCGCGTCAGTTTTGGCAAAAGACGATATGAAGTTTGCGAATAATTTCGTGAATGGTGAATATTGATAAAAATTTGAGCTTAGGGTTTGCTCGAGTTATTGCGGTTTTAACGCTTGAATACTTACTGTTTACTACTTAGGCTTACTACTTACCGCTTAGGCTTAGGCTTAGGCTTAGGCTGTTTAGTGTCAACTAAACAATGTGAAACGCAAGTCGCTCGCGTTTCACATTAGGGATTACTGATAACTGGCTTATAAAGCAAATAAGCGATTAAAATTATCACTGGTAATTTTAGCAATATGCTCAACCGACTGGCCGCGAATACTGGCTAAATGTTTCGCCACTTCAACCACATATGCTGGTTGATTTTGTTTACCACGGTGCGGTACCGGCGCTAAATAAGGCGAGTCTGTTTCGATTAAAATTCTATCGTCCGGAATTTCTTTCGCGACATCTCGTAATTCTTGTGCATTTTTAAAGGTAACAATGCCTGAAAACGAAATATAAAAACCCATAGCGATTGCGGCTTTTGCCATTTCAAGGCTTTCGGTAAAGCAGTGTAAAATTCCACCGACTTCTGCCGCACCTTCTTCTTCCATGATGCTAAGGGTATCTTCTCGTGCATCACGGGTATGAATAATTAACGGTTTTTTAAGGCGTTTGGCAACGCGAATATGTTTGCGAAAAGAGTCAAGTTGTACCGCTTGTGTTTCTGGCGCGTAAAAATAATCAAGACCGGTTTCGCCAATCGCGATCACACGTTCATGTTGACCAAGCTGATACAAGTTTTCTTCTTCAATCATTTCATCTTGGTTTAATGGATGCGCACCACACGATAATAAAACATTATCAAAACATGCGGTGGTAGTCGCCATTTGAGGGAAATCCTCAAGCGTTACGCTCACACACAATAATGTATTAACTTTGGCTTGTTGTGCGTTTTCGACAACACTAGATAAATCATCATTAAAATCGGTAAGTTTAAGTCTGTCTAAGTGACAGTGAGAATCAATAAACACTAAATTTCCTAAAGGTAAG
This sequence comes from Thalassotalea sp., assembly GCA_051251725.1. GTDB lineage: Bacteria > Pseudomonadota > Gammaproteobacteria > Enterobacterales > Alteromonadaceae > JALZUE01. Next base: position 56,896 of record JBPOFN010000013.1, read on the forward strand.
CAGCGATAATTAAAGCATAAAAAGGTGTTAGCTAAATTATCGTTTTACATGGTTAAAGTGGGATCTGAGCTATTTAACAAGCGACCAATCACTTTTTCAATTTGATGACGTATTTTATCAGGATCTTCTTCGAAACTCACGCCAATACCAACCGGCGTACCATTTTGAGAGCCAGGTGGCGTATGCCAACAAACCACCCCTTTAACTTCTGATGATTCTAACGAGTCAGGTAAAGTCACGTCTAAAACGACCGCAGTACCAATAGCATAGTAGTCTGAGGTGCGAACAAACAAGCCACCATTTTTTAAGAAAGGCATATAGGATAAATATAATTCTTTTTCAGAAACATAATCCAATAAAATACTACTCATTGATAACCTCAATTGAAGACGCTGAAAGATGTTGATGAAATGCAATTAGCATTTTTTCAATCACCATATTTTTATTTGCTTGTACTAAATTTACTAATTGTTGCTGGCTTTGTAAAAAGATTTTATAGCACTGATAAACATCATGATAACTAATATTACCTGTGTTTAACTGGCTTAACAAATTTGGCGCTAAAGCCGTTTGCCAACCGTTAAGTTGTCGCATTAAGTCGACTAATATTTTTTCCAACCATCGCATCGTATGGTCTTCATCAGCAACTAATAAACGCGTTAATGATTGTCGGTTACTTTGATTGGTTAAATACAAGCAAAACACTTGCGTAAGTTCAGTAAAACTCGCTAACTTCTCTTGCGATTGTAGTTCATTTAAATGGCTTAAGTTAGTAAAGTTATCTAAGGATTCAATTGCTAACTCGTCATTGAGCTTTTTACCAACATTTGGCCGTATATCAATAACACGGCAACGGCTGATAATCGTGGGTAATAAACGTTCAATATCACTGGTTAATAAAATGATATGGCTATTATTACTAGGCTCTTCTAATGTTTTTAATAAAGCATTAGCGGCTGACTCTGTCATTAAATGTGCTTCAGGAATAAGTACTGACTTATAACCTGACATTTGTGCAGTTTTTTGTAAAAACTGTGTTGCTTGGCGAATAATATCAACACCTAAGGTGTTTTTTTCTCGTACTAATTCACTATGATCTGGGAAATTACCCGAAGTAAACAGTAAACATGCCTTACATTGCCGACAAGGTTCAATAATTTGTTGCTCTGAAATATGGGTATTCTGACAACAAAATACTTGGCTAAGCCACTGTGACAACATTTTTTTGCCCGCGCCTTTAACGCCGGAAAATATTAACGCATGGGGCAAAGTGTTTTGCTGAAATTGCTGCGTTAATAATTGTTGGTGTGGAATTATCCAAGAACTTGACATAACTTATTGATCACTCAAATACTGGGTTAATTGTTGTTTGATATCTTGATGCACTTTAGGCATTGCCTGGGCAGCATCTATAATAATAATATTTTCATCGGTAGTTGCATATTCAAGGTATTTGTCGCGAACACGCTGAAAAAAATCTAACTTTTCCAGTTCAATGCGATCAAGCTCACCGCGTGCTTTTGCTCGTGCTAAACCAATTTTAGGATCTAAATCGAGATATAAAGTTAAATCCGGTTTAAAACCTTTTAAGGTGACATCGGCAATTGCATCCATCACCGCATTATCAAATTGCCGGCCGCCGCCTTGATAGGCTCGCGAGGATAAGTCATGACGGTCACCAATCACCCAATCACCTATTGCTAACGCGGGCTGAATAACATTGGCCAATAATTGGCTGCGACTGGCGTACATTAATAACAGTTCAGTTTCTTGGGTAAGTTGCTCTTGGTGATCGGCTGATTTAACAATTTCTCTTAACTGCTCAGCTAATACGGTACCGCCCGGCTCACGGGTATTAACAAAGCGAATTTGGTGATCGGATAGTACTTGTTCAATCACTTTTATCGCTGACGATTTACCAGCACCTTCTAACCCTTCAACAACGATAAACTTACCATGGCTCATAACACTTCATTCCTACTACTGTTTTGCTATTTTTTTGATAGCTGATATTTACGAACGGCTTTATTATGATCAGCTAAATTTTTTGAAAATATATGTTTGCCCGCACCGTTACTGACAAAATAAAAATATTCACTCGACGCTGGTTGCATTGCCGCTTCTATTGCTCTTAAGCCTGGCATAGCAATCGGCGTTGGCGGTAAGCCATTAATTCGATAAGTATTATAAGCCGTTTTTTCTCTTAAATGTTTATATTTAATATCACCTTGATAACGCTCACCTAAACCATAAATAACGGTAGGATCGGTTTGTAGGCGCATTTTTTTATTTAAACGATTAACAAAAACAGAAGAAATTAATGGTTGTTCGGCCTGCTCGCCGCTTTCTTTTTCAATAATTGAGGCCATGATCAGCGCTTCATATGGCGATTTATAAGGTAAGTTAGCGGCTCTTACTTGCCATTTCTCTGTTAGTACTTGTGACATTTTTAAATACGCGCGCTGTAAAATACTAAAGTCGCTCGCATTGGCTGTGAAGGCATAGGTATCGGGGAAAAATAACCCTTCGGGATTTTGCTCCTTAATGCCTAAACGCTTAGCAATATCCGCTATTGATTGCTGTGCTAAGGTCTGGTTCAACTGTGGCGCTTGTTGTAATTGCACTAACCATTCTTTAAAGGTTGAGCCTTCAACAAAAGTAATTTGATATTGATGTTCTTTGCCGGCAACAATTAACTCGATAAGTTGTAGCAGCGAGGTATTGGGCTCAATTAAATAACTGCCGGCTTTGAGCTTAGCTAAATCAGCATTAAAACGAATAAAATTACGCAGCCAAAAGCGGGTTTCAATCCAACCTTTAGCGACTAATAGTTTACTAAAAGCATCGAAGGTTACACCGGCTTTAACATCGATAATTTCAGCTTTGTTAATTAAGATCGGCTGAGATAAATGATATTGAAAAAGATGTTTACCCGCATAAACAGATAATAGAAAAACTAGAAACAGTGCCATTAACACTTTTTTTAACACGAAATTTTATCCTTAAAACTTGCCACTGCTTGCATATCAAGCGTTGTATTATTGAAGTGATTAACAGGAATAATACCTGCGATGCTGTTACAGATAAACATAGCACTCACATCAGCCAGTGCGGTTAAATTATCTTTACAGACTGTGACGTCTTCGGCTTTAGTTAAAATAGCTTGTCGCATAATACCGTCAACCCCAGAAATGGTAATTGCCGGTGTGTACCACTTTTGTTCAATTTGATAAAAAATATTGGCACTTGAGGTTTCGATCACATCTTGATGGATATTCAACACCAATAAGTCATCTTCAGCGCGACCATCTAACTCTTTTCTAACCAATACTTGTTCTAATCTATTTAAGTGTTTAATACCTGCAAGTTGCGGGTTTACGCCCAGCATAGTATTAGCGACGCCTAAATTAATACCCTGCGTGGCTAATAAGTGGTATTGCTCAGGAAAAGGATGAATAGAAACAACAACATTTGCCTGCTCAGCACCTTGGCGAGAATAACCGCGGCCACCGGCACCCGCAGTAATTAACACTTTTAAGACCGCTAACGGATATTCACTAACTAAAGTACAGAGATAATTTTCCAACCAAATAAAGTCAACATTTTCGATAAATAGTTTATCGCAACCGTTTTTAAGGCGTTCGAGGTGTTGCTCAAAATAGTCAATTTTACCCTGACAAACTTTTGCGGTGGTAAATAAGCCATCACCATAATTTAACCCTCTGTCGATAACAGAAATTGTCGCTTCGGGTTTGCCATTAATAGAATAGAAAAGCATAAAGTTACTAACATAAAAAAAGCCTGATTACTGTTGCCAGTATTCAGGCTTATATCATCGATTTCAAGTGAATTTACTTAATTTCGCTAAATATTCACGAAACAGTGATTACACTTTTTTAAACAGTAAAGAACCGTTTGTACCGCCAAAACCAAAAGAATTACACAAGGCGTAATCTAAATTAACATCGCGCGCTGTATGCGCAATATAATCTAAGTCACAACCTACATCTGGGTTATCAAGGTTAATGGTTGGTGGTACTTTTTTATGATAAAGCGATTGAATGCTAAAAATAGCTTCAACAGCACCGGCAGCACCTAATAAATGCCCGGTCATTGATTTAGTTGAACCAACTAGCGTTTTAGTGTCAGCGCCAAAAACCTTTTTAACAGCATTCGTTTCAGCAATATCACCAGCAGGTGTCGATGTACCATGGGCATTAATATAACCAATTTGGCTAATATCAACTTTGGCATCGTTAATCGCATTTTTCATTGAACGTGCTGCGCCTTCACCATCCGCTGGTGGTGATGTCATATGATAGGCATCGCCACTCATGCCAAAACCAACAAGTTCAGCGTAAATTTTTGCACCACGTGCTTTGGCCGTTTCGTATTCTTCTAAAACAATAACACCGGCACCGTCACCTAAAACAAAACCGTCTCGATCTTTATCCCAAGGGCGTGAAGCCGATTGTGGATCATCGTTACGAGTAGAAAGTGCACGCGCTGCGCCAAAACCGCCCATCCCAAGTTGGGTTGAACCTTTTTCAGCACCACCAGCAACCATAGCATCAGCATCACCATACGCAATCATACGTGCAGCGTGACCAATATTATGTACGCCACTAGTACAAGCGGTAACAATTGAAATATTTGGACCTTTTAAACCATACATTATAGAAATATGACCTGAGATCATATTAATAATGGTTGATGGTACAAAAAAAGGAGAAAGCTTACGAGGACCTGAAGCTAACATTTTTGTATGGTTATCTTCAATAAGACCTAATCCGCCAATACCTGAACCTACAGCAACACCAATGCGCTCTGCATTTTCTTCAGTAATTTCTAGACCAGCATCTTTTATGGCTTGTACGCCAGCGGCAACACCATATTGAATGAATAAATCCATTTTTTTGGCATCTTTTTTAGCCATATATGCTTGCGCATCAAAGTCTTTGACCAGACCTGCAAATCGAGTTGGAAATTCAGTTGTATCAAAGTAATCAATATTACTGATACCACTGTTACCAAGAAGTAAGTTTTCCCAAGTTTGCTCTGGGGTATTGCCAAGCGGACTTAACATACCAAGACCGGTAACTACAACACGTCTCATACGTGAGGTACCTCCGAAAGAAAAGGTTTGATTTAGCTGTCGTTAGACGACTATCTTATGAATTAACTTTAAACTGCTGATAAAAAAACAGGCGGTTAATAACCGCCTGATTAGTAATCAAAAATTCTGATTAGCTATTAGCGTTGATGTAATCAACTGCTGCTTGCACAGTAGTGATTTTTTCAGCTTCTTCATCAGGAATTTCTGTGTCGAATTCTTCTTCTAACGCCATAACTAATTCTACTGTATCTAAAGAGTCAGCACCTAAGTCGTCAACAAAAGAAGCCGATATGGTAACTTCTTCTTCGCTTACACCTAATTGCTCAATAGTTATTTTTTTTACGCGTTCTTCAATAGTACTCATTTTTTTTCCCTTTACTAGAAAGTGCATTTTTCAAATTGCGTGTAGTTTATTCGTCAACAGGTCGCCATGCAAGTAACTAATTTCATTTTTAGTACTGGTCTAACCTGCCAAGGAGTTAAAAACCTTATTATTTATCACATTTTAAGCCGCGATAAACAATAAAATTAAACCATGTACATGCCGCCATTAACGTGCAGCGTTTCACCTGTAATGTAAGCAGCAGCGTCAGAAGCAAGGAATGCAACGGCGCTGGCGATTTCATCAGGCTTACCTAAACGATTAGCAGGTACTTGTGAAAAAATACCTTCTTTTTGCTCTTCGCTTAATGTTTGTGTCATATCGGTGTCAATAAAGCCAGGTGCTACGGTATTAACCGTAATACCGCGAGAAGCCACTTCACGAGCTAATGATTTAGTAAAACCAATTAAGCCTGCTTTTGCGGCCGCATAGTTAACTTGACCGGCATTACCCATAGTGCCAACCACTGAACCGATATTAATGATACGGCCAAAACGTTTTTTCATCATCGGGCGGATTGCGCCTTTACTGATTTTAAAAACAGAAGAAAGGTTAGTATCAATGATATCGCTCCATTCTTCATCTTTCATGCGCATAAAAAGATTGTCGCGAGTAATACCCGCATTGTTGACTAAAATATCAATGCCGCCGTGCTGTGTTTTAATCGTATCAAACAATGCAGCGATTGAATCATTACATGTTACGTTTAAAACTAGCCCTTTACCTTCGCCTAAATAATCACTTATTTTAGCGGCACCGCTTTCAGAGGTAGCTGTACCTAAAACCACAGCCCCTAATTCTTTTAGTTGTGTCGCTATTGCTTTACCAATTCCGCGACTAGCACCTGTTACTAGTGCAACTTTACCTTCTAAAGAAAACATAAACTATTAACCTATTTAACTAATTCAATTGCTTGAGTAAGTGTTGCTTGAGTATTTGCAGCAACACATGTCAGTGATTTATCGATTCGCTTGTTCAAACCTTGTAAAACTTTACCTGGGCCTGCTTCTACTAAATTTTCAACACCCGATTGCGCTAATGCTTCAATCGTTTCAGTCCAACGCACAGGGCTATACAATTGCTTGATTAATGCTGTTTTAATCGCATCTGCAGAGGTTTCAATACTAACATCAACGTTATTGATGACATCAATGGTTGGTGTATTAAAGGTGATATTTTCAAGTTCAGCGGCTAATTGCTCAGCAGCCTCTTTCATTAAGGCACAATGTGACGGTACGCTTACTGGTAAAGGTAATGCGCGTTTAGCACCTGCAGCTTTACATAATTCACCGGCGCGTTCGACCGCCGCTTTATGACCAGCAATAACCACTTGGCCAGGTGAGTTAAAGTTAACCGCTGAAACGACCTCGCCTTGTGAAGCTTGTTCACACGCGTTAATAATTTCGTCATCCGCTAAACCAATAATTGCATACATAGCACCAACACCTGCTGGTACTGACGTTTGCATAAATTCACCGCGTTTTTTAACTAATACCACGGCATCAGCTAATGATAAAACACCGGCACACACTAAAGCGGAATATTCACCTAAGCTGTGGCCTGCCAACGCTTTTGGCTGCACACTTGTTTCAGCTTGCATTAAACGCCACATCGCGACACTTGCCGTTAATAAAGCAGGTTGTGTGTAATCGGTTTGATTTAATTTGCCATCAGGATCATCACTGATCAATTGCCACATATCGTAACCAATGGCATCTGACGCTTCTTTAAATGTTGCTTGTACTACCTCGTTCTCAGCAAAGTCACCAAGCATACCAACTGCCTGAGAACCTTGTCCGGGAAAGATAAAGGCTAAATTGTTTTGCATCTTTTAAAACCTAAAAATGTTAACTAAAAAATTAAGAATTAGTATTTAATTAAGGCTGAGCCCCAAGTAAAACCACTTCCGAATGCTTCTAATAATAATGTTTGACCACGTTGAATACGGCCATCACGTATAGCAATGTCTAATGCTGTAGGAATAGTTGCCGCAGACGTATTACCGTGTTTATCAAGAGTTACCACGACTTGTTCCATCGGCATCGATAGTTTTTTAGCCGTCGCTTTAATGATACGTAAATTGGCTTGATGAGGAACTAACCAATCCACGTCTGATTTTTCCAAGTTGTTATGCGCTAAAGTCTGCTTAACAATTTCACTTAAACGTGTCACAGCAACTTTGAATACTTCATTGCCCTTCATATACATATAGCTTTCATCGACACTTTCGGCATGGCCACGTTTTGGTGCTTCACAACCGAGTAATGCTTGAAATTGACCATCAGCATGTAAATGGGTTGATAAAATACCGGCTTCTTCACTGGCTTCTAAAATACAAGCACCCGCAGCATCACCAAATAAGATCAAAGTACTTCGATCATCAGGAGCACACATATGTGATAAAGCATCAGCGCCAACGATTAAAATTCGTTTAGCCATACCTGATTTAATATATTGATCTGCAATACTTAATGAATAAATAAAGCCTGAGCAAGCCGCAGCCACATCAAAGGCCGGTATGTTAGGACAATCTAAATATTGTTGAACATAACAAGCTGCACTTGGAAAGGCCGCATGAGAACTTGCTGTCCCCATAACAATCATATCAAGATCAGACGCTTGTAAACCCGCCATCTCTAGTGCTTTTTTAGCTGCTTCAGCGCCCATGTAAGCTGCCGTTTCATGTTCGGCGGCAATACGACGTTCTTTAATCCCTGTACGTTCCGTGATCCATTCGTCACTTGTCTCAACAAGCTTCTCTAGATCAGCGTTTGTACGGATTTGTTCAGGAAAATAGCTTCCTGTACCAATAATTCTTGAATACATAATTTTTATTTATGGCCTTTGCAATAACCCATGTTCCAATTTTGATCTGATTTTGGCTGGAACTTGTCTTTCTGTTTCTTTTACTGCTTCGATAATCGCTGCATAAAAAGCCTTAGTAGTCGCATTGCCATGACTTTTTACCACAATGCCCTGTAATCCTATCAAACTTGCCCCATTGTACTGGTCGGGGTTCAGCGGTTTAAAAAGCTTTTTTAACGTAGATGTTAATAATTTACCAGTTATTTTTGCAATTAAACTGCGAGATGAAATATCTTTTAATTTATTGTACAAAAGACGAGCAACACCTTCGCATGTTTTTAACGCAACATTACCAACAAAGCCGTCACAAACAATGACTTCAGCTTTGTTATTAAAAATATCATTGCCTTCAATAAAACCGACATAATTTATCTGTGGATTATCTTGCAACTTTTTGGCCGCTAACTTGATATGGTCGCTACCTTTATGTTCTTCTTCACCCATATTTAAAAGGGCTACTCGAGGATTGGCAATTTCATCAACCGCTTCGGCTAAAACCGATCCCATCACGCCAAACTGATATAACATTTCAGCATCACAAATGACATTAGCACCTAAGTCCAACATAAAGACATGTTTATGTTCATCTAAAGTCGGTAACGACGTGATTAATGCCGGCCGTTCAACCCCTGGCAATGTTTTTAAGACAATATGCGCCATGGTAAAAAGTGCCCCGGTATTACCGGCACTGACACATGCTTGGGCTTTACCGGTTTTAACTAAGTCTAACACTTTACGCATGGACGAGTCTTTTTTACCACGGAGTGCTTGAGATGGTTTTTCGTCCATTTCAACTATTTGTGAGGTATGAATAATAGTAAACTGAGGGTGATCAGAAAATTGATGTTTTTCGAGTTCTTGGGAAATAATAGCAGAATCGCCGCATAGCATAAGGTGAAGATTTGGCATTGTTTGCACAGCCAAAATTGCAGCGGGTAAAATAATATGGGGGCCTTGATCGCCCCCCATAATATCTAACGCTAAGGTTAGATTATTCAACGTTGAAAGATCGCTTAGATTGCGATTACTTTAACGCCTTTGTAGAAACCATCAGCTGTCACATGGTGACGACGGTGAGTTTCACCTGATACTGGATCTACTGATAAATTTTCTGGTGTAATTGCGTCATGTGAACGGCGCATGCCACGTCTTGAACGAGACTTCTTGCTCTTTTGAACTGCCATTTATAAACTCCTAAAATCGTTGTTAACTAAAATATATCTACTTGAGTTTTTTCAATACGTCGAATGGATTCGGTTTTTCAAGCTCTTCCGGCAACTCACCCCAAATAGTATCAGCTTTCGCTGCACAATTTTTAAGTGAATGCTTCGGAATTAACGGAATAGAAAGAATTAACTCATCTTCCACCAATTCAAGCAAGCTAATCTCACCATTCTCATCGAATTCGATTGCGTCATAATATGACGGCAAATCGTCAGCTGCTTCGGCATTTTTAACTGGACTAAACAAAAAATTGGTAGTCAATTCAGTATCAAACGCTTCGTTGCAACGCTGACATGCTAATGAAACTGTTGTTGACCCGGTACCTGATATTACTACCAATCCCAGTTCATCAACATCAAATTTTACATCAACATTTACTTGCTCACCACAACTAATCGTCGCAGCAAGCAATCTATTCATTCCCGATCCTTCAAAATAGCCTTCACACTCAAGTCTACGTTGAGCGCTTCGGTAAGGGTCGATGGTTATCGGTAATTTAAGATTCTTCATAAGGCGCGCATATTAAAGCCCTTGGCGGCTAGTGTCAAAAGAAAAATGATCAATTTTCTTTAAAAATGAGAGTTAACCCCAATATCGCCTATAAAGTAACAATTCATGGAGTCTATATGACCACAATCGTGCTTGGTTCAACCTCGCCCTTTCGTAAAGCGATATTAGAAAAGCTTAACATTGCTTTTGAATGTGCAAAGCCTGATATCGACGAATCACCGCTTGTTAATGAAACGCCACAAGCGCTGGTAGAACGTCTTGCCATTGAAAAAGCGAAAGCGGTTGCCGCAGCTTACCCTAACGCTTTAATTATTGGTTCAGACCAAGTAGCGGTTCATAACGGGCTAATATTAGGGAAGCCTCATAATCACGAAAATGCGATTAAGCAATTATCCGCTTTTAGTGGTAATAAAGTCACCTTTTATACTGGCCTTTGCTTATATAATAGTACTACCGGGACAGTAACGTCTTTAGTTGAACCTTTTCATGTTCACTTTAAAATATTATCTGGGGCAGACATTGAAAATTATCTGCTCGCTGAACAGCCTTATCAATGTGCTGGCAGCTTTAAAAGTGAAGCTTTAGGGATTTGTTTATTTGATAAACTTGAAGGAGACGATCCTAATACCCTTATTGGCCTGCCTTTAATAAAACTGACCGAACTATTAGCGCAAAATGGTTTTGATGTTTTAGCTGAGCAAATAAAACGCGGATAAATAACAGATAAATAACGTTAATAGCCGCTTAAATAGCATTGTTAGGAAAAAGCGCTTAACCCGAACTGAGCTTAATTTATACCATTGCGACTAAGAAAGTGATCGCTTAGCGGTAATTTAGATGGATTGGTATTGTCATTCACACCAGACACTAAAAAGGCAGCCAACAAGTTAATGTTGGCTGCCTTTTCTTTTATCCGCGGTTGTTACTTTGGGACTTACTGCTATTAAGGCTTTTTATAAATCATTTAAAAAGCTTAATAAATCAGCGCGCTCGGTTGCGGTTAATTTTAACACTTCATTTTTAGCTGCTTCTGCTTCGCCGCCATGCCAAAGCACTGCTTCGATAATAGTCGTTGCTCGGCCATCATGTAAAAACGTTGCCTGCGGATCAACCGTTTTAGCTCGCCCTAATCCCCATAACGGTGGCGTGCGCCATTCTGTAGCCGTTGCTTGGTATTCATATAAGTCAGTTGCTGAGCCTGGTTGATTATCTAAAGTAAAATCAGCTAAAGCACTGCCCATATCGTGTAATAACAAGTCAGTATATGGAAAAATCACTTGCTCAGATAACTCTGGCTGCTCAGCTGAATAGTCAGTGGTATATTGCTCTGTATGACATTGCTGGCAACCGGCATTCATAAAGATAGCTTTGCCGCGCTGCACGTCATCGGCATAAGCATTTCTGCGTTGTGGCACTGACAAATGAGTAGAATAAAAGCCAATCGCATCTAAAATAACATCAGAAACTTCATAAGGATAATCATTAACGCTATCGCCGTTACCATTTTGGCTATTGGCACAATCAACTTGATGAGACAAACACGACTCCGCTTGATGAAGACGATTAGTTAAGCCCATATCATTAACAAAAGCTCCTGCTGATTGCTCCAGTAAACTAGGCTGACCTGCTTTCCAGCCAAAACGCCCTAAACGAACATCTTGGTGCTCAAGGCTCCAAACATAATTTGCTTTACCTGAAATACCATTGTTGTCACTGTCGTTGATATCTTGCTTGGCTAAAATAGCCTCTTGTGAGACTAACGATAACAAACCTAAACCTATCATCGGCGGCGCAACACGAGCAGAAAATAAAGTGTCATCGTTAAAATCACCGGCAGTGGCTTGTTGTAAAGCAGTAAAATGCCACAGCGGTTTTCTTAATGTTACTTGGTGACCATCTTCAAAAGTTACCACTACTGGCTCATAGGTAACTGATAAATCCACTTCTGGCGTAACATTCGCCACCGCTAAATGCTGAATTTGACCACCAACACTAGTATCGGCAACATTCGCCATTGACGCATTGAGCATTGCATTTTGCTGCGCGGTGTCGATTTGACGACGCGCTGTTCTAAATAAAATACTGTTGAAGTCATCACTATTAGCATCTGGCGCGTGGCCTCTGCCGTCACGAATATGGCAGTCTTGGCAAGCATTGTTATTAAATAACCCACCTAAACCATCACGTGAAGAGGTACTGGCACTGCCGGCAACCCATGGATTTTGAAAAAAATCATCACCGATCTCAAATTTGGCAATACGAGTAGTGTCTGTCATATTGACTGACCGATCAGAAAAGGCATCACTGGTATTGTCAGTAGTTGCCGCTGCGCCACCGGAAAGATGTTCATTTTCTACTTGAAATTCAGGCGTTACCACAACTGGCGTGGTTGGTTTTTTGGCGGTATCTGTTGTACCTGAGCCGCCACCGCAACTTTGCATAAAAATAGTAACCACGGCTAACACTGTAATAATTTTTTTCATAAGACTTTTCATTTGCTCGCTTAAACGCAGAAAGCTCCAATTGATCTTTTGTCAGATCAAAGGAGCTTAATTTAATAAAAATAACTAATGCAAATTAATTGCTGTCACCACCACCGCCAATGTCGATAGGGTCAAGTGATAATAATTGCGCTGCGGTTCTAAATTTAACATCAAGCGCAATTAATTCAGTAACTGCCGATTCTGCAATCATGCGTTCTGTTGACGATGAAGACTGACCAATAATTTGATCAAAACGAATCGTATTTTCAGTGCGCTCACCAAAAGCTAAAATATTGCTCATATGACCTTCAATACTAACTAAAGCATTATCAATTTCGTTGTAGGTATCAGCATCTAAATCTTTAATAAGATCGCCAATCCCAACGCCAACAATAGTGCCGTAGTTGCCATAAAAGGCATTTTTAACCCCTTGAAAATTGTAATAAATAGCAACATGACTTAAATCACTAAAACAGTCATGCTCTTCTTCTGGGTCGCCAAGAAATAAACCTGAGTTCATGCGGGCACCCGCTAACTCATCAGTTGCCATCGCGTGAATTGAACCAATAATATAATCAAGTGCAAACTCACTGTTTAAAAAGTTGTAAGCCAAGCTACCAGCTGTTGTTGCAGCACTTACGCTCCATTCAGCTTTCATATTGGTTAAATCAGTAACAAGTAAATTGGTTACTGTCGATAAATACTGCGCGCGACGCTGACAATAAGTATCTAAACAGCCCACTACGTCATAATCACTTGCTGGACGCTCACCGGCACCAGCACTAGTGCCATGGGTATCTCGGCCCCATAGTAAATACTCAACCGCATGAACACCCGTTGTTACATTCGCTTCTGAATCATTCGCGCCATTTTGTGCTAATAATAACTCGGTATTAATTGTTGCTGAACCTTGAATTAAGCTATCAATATGACTTTCATCTAATGGCCAGGCATTTACTTGCCCTTCCCATTCATCAACACTGGCAAGGCCGCCATCAGCCGATAAATCTTGTGATAAGGTAATTGAACTATCCCAGCGCATAATTTCAGCTTGTTGATATGGTATTCGTGCGTCTTTATAAGCCGCTTTCGCCGCATCAAGATTAACTTCGGTTGGCGTTGAAATAAAAGTATTTACTGCAGTTTGCAATGTTTGAGCGGTTGTTAAAGAGTCACTATATGCAGCATATGCCATCGCTACATAATTTTGTTTAATTTGCTCTTGTTTAATCTGTGCTTGTGTCCCTGTTGCTACGCTGCCTTCTTCACTATAGTCGCTGCTATTACAAGCGGTGATCAGAGCAATTGCCGAGCCAATTATCATGACCATTGATTTTTTATTAAACATTGTTTTCCTTAGTAACCTTTGATTAAATCTAAAACATAACGCAAATGATAATAGTTATCATTTGTTATATCAATTGTTTTTTTGTATTATAACGAAGAATTATTTCGAGTAGCCTTTTTAACAATGTATGAATACACTATTAATTTACTTAATCAGTTGATTGAGCCAGTCACCTATTTGTTGACGGCCAACAAACGCATTTACTGGTTATATTTAATATCGGCATTATTACTTATTGTTTTATTTTATCGAAGCCAACCTCTCGCCATCAAAACAATATTCAAACAACTTGTCAGTAGAAAATACTGGTTTAATCGTAGTACTCAACTTGACCTAAAATGGATATTCCTCAATCAAGCTTTAGCATTACTTCTGGTTGTACCGATAATTTCAGGGCAACTAGCATGGGCAATTGGCAGCTATAAAATATTACTGAATACGTTTGGCGCGGGGGATTTTATTCATTGGCCATCAATTCATGTGCTTTGGGCATTTACCTTAGTTACCTTTATCGCTGATGATTTTTCAAGGTTCTTAATGCACTATGCTTATCATAAAGTCCCCTTTCTCTGGCGTTTTCATGCCGTTCATCACAGCGCAAAAATAATGACGCCGCTAACGCTTTACCGTATTCACTTTATTGAATATTTGCTCAACAGCTGCCGTTCGTTATTAGTTATTGGCACCATCAGTGGTATTTTCATCTATTGCTTTAATGGCCGCATTGGCGTTTATGAAATATTAGGCGTGAGTATATTAAATTTATTATTTAACCTCGCTGGCGCTAATTTACGGCATAGCCATATAGCCATTGGTTTTGGTAAATTAGAGCAGATTTTTATAAGCCCCGCCCAGCATCAAATTCATCATAGCTCAGCCAAAACTCACTTAGACAAAAATTTTGGCGCGACTTTCGCCATTTGGGATAAACTTTTTGGCTCTTGGATCAGCAGTAAAAATCAAAAAGTAAGATCTTTTGGTTTATATCGCCAGTGGGCAAAACAAAGTATGAAAAGTCAGTTATTGGGCATTAGGCCAAAGCAGTAATATTACTTAGGCTGTGAAGTTTGAGGTGAGGATTAAATCTATTAAATGGAAAATCAATCTGAAAGACAGGTAAGCCACCAGAGCTGTCATTGAACTTTTTAAAATTAGAGCGTTAATCTAAGGCGATAACGCTCCCTTTGTGAGATAGAACCAAATTTTTAGCTATTATAAGAAACATAAAACAACTTCTACAAGGCTGTTCATCGTAACATTCATAGACGATCAAATTACTTTGTTTATGGTTGCTAATTGAATATACGGTCATTAGGTCGTATTCACAATATACTGTGAATATAATCTACTTTAATCCTCAATAGACATGATTTCACAATATACTGTGAATTCATTGTTTTTTGTGTGTGATTTCGCTATGATTCACATAATACTGTGAATTTAATGGAAGTTTTAATGCAAGTCACAATTAAGTCCATCGACCAATGGGGTAAGATCGTAGGTGCTGTTAGAAAAAGCCAAGAGTTAGATCAGAAAAGCGCCGGAGAATTTTCTGGAAGCAGCATCAATACGATTGGCAGCTTTGAAAAAGGCTCTGGCTCAATGTCCGTTGGTCGCGTATTCGCCTTAATGAAAGCACTTGGACTAGAGCTGAAAATTGATATCGTCTTGCCTGAGGGTGATGATGGAGCAAAACGAAAATTGATTTATCAAATTCAACAACTGGTATCGAATTATGAGTGATATGGATGCGGCCAGAAAGCTACAGGTTTATGCAGGCAAACAGTTAATGGGGCAGTTGCAAGATACTAATGGGTTTTGGTCTTTCAAATACGACGAAGCTTGGTTAACATCGCCAAATAAGTTTGCAATATGCCCTGACATCCCATTAAAAGAGGGTGAGTATCTTGATTCTGGCACAACGCGCCCAGTTCAGCGATTTTTCGACAACCTATTACCAGAAGAAAACGCACGACTATTGCTGGCCAAAGAAGCGGATGTAGATCATGAAGACTCTTTTGCTCTACTTACCGAGTCAGGCATCGAATCAGCAGGAGCGTTAACGTTATTAGAAGAATTTGTTGAATTTCCAGCTAGCGATGCGACGCTTCTCTCATACGAGCAGTTATCAGATAGAATAAAAAACTTACCGAGAGCCTCTCTTAATAGTCGTCAAGGCAGTCGAATGTCTCTGGCTGGCGCCCAACACAAGATGCTTATAATCAAGCTAGGTGATGACTTATTTGAAGGTAATGAGGGCACACCTTCGACACACATTTTAAAACCGGATCACTCCGAGCCAGATCGCTATTGGCAAACAACCCGTAACGAATGGTTTATGATGAAGTTGGCGCGTCAATTAGGCATAGATGTACCTGATGTAGATGTTATCTACACCCCTGAGCCTGCTTACATTGTCGAGCGATTTGATAGAATTGGCAATTATCCCGAGCAAGAGCGAAAACATATTGTAGATGCATGCCAATTATTGGGGTATGGCAGGGGCTCTAAATATAGAGCGTCAACAGTAGAAACTTATATAAAGCTACTAAAAAGAGTAAGACCTCCGGCGATCACGTCACTAAAGTTGTACCAATGGGTCATTTTTAACCTGCTTACTGGTAATGGAGATGCGCACTTAAAGAACATCAGTTTCTTTTATGTGAAAGGCTTTGCTCAATTAACGCCATTTTATGACTTACTAAGTACTATTATCTACGTACCCGAAGGAACTGATCCTTTAAATGAAAAGGTATCTGTACCAATTAACGACAAGGAACGATTTGGTGACGTCACACGAGAAGATGTTTTAGCTTTTTCTCAGACATTAGGCATCCCTAACACGTTAGCCTCCAAAGAGTTACATCGTATAGCTAGCAGCATTAATGAAGAATTTAGTAATCTTTACCTGCAAATTGAACAACTACCTCCTTGTGCAGCGCGACTAGGCGAACTAAGGATGCTAAGGCAAGTTCAATACCTAGTTGTCAAAGAGATGGTAAATCGCCTGCTCTAATATTCTAATCCTACAATTCTCGCGATGGGGGGAAAAGACTACTTGCATTGTCGGTAACTGAGTTATTAGTCACTTTAATGCAAAACAGGAATACTTTGTAGTAACTCTGTTTGTTCATATCCATCTAGTAAACCAGCATCACAACAAAGCAGTATATGTTGACTAGAGTCGCTCTAAATAAGAAATTTATTTTACAAAAGCTTATGTCAGCATAGGCTCATTGCAGACTGTTCAACTGTTACGTTAGGCAAAATCTAAAAGTAAAAGTAAAAGTGTCAGATTAAGTATGAGTTACGATCAGTTAAATTTACTATATACAATTGTTATGTCTCAGTTTAAGGCTGAGCTTTTAACAATAAACAAAGCCTTAACAGCAAAACCTAATTGATACGTTAAACAATCAACTCAGCTAATTCAGCAACTGAGTCAACAATCGCAACCGGCTTGAATTGTGCTAACGCCTCACGACTTGCCGCGCCGATGGTTACGCCAATGCGATCAACTCCAGCAGCCTCTGCCATTTGTAAATCAAATAATGAATCACCGATCATCACAGCGTTTTGTGGTGCAACATTAAATTCACGTAACAATTGTAAAATCATTTCAGGGCTAGGTTTTGATTCAGCATCATCTGCCGTGCGCGTACTGTGAAAAAAATGTTCTGTTTTAGTAGCGGCAAAAATTCTATCTAAGCCAGCTCGCGCTTTACCGGTGGCAATGGTAATGATTTTATCTTGCTTATTTAACGCCGTTAACATTTCAATGGTATGAGGAAAAAGCGGCGTTGGGGTTTCGTTAAGCTCTAAATATTGTTCTTTATAAAGATGGAATATTTCTTCGCGCTTGGCATCATTAACATCAGGAAATAACTTTTTAATACCAACCGCTAAACTCATACCAATAATGCCTTTCGCATTTTCAATTGATGGCGTTGTTACGTTGGCAAGTTGCGCGGCAGTTTGCATTGAAGAAACAATCCGACCAACTGAGTCCATTAACGTCCCGTCCCAGTCAAAAATATATAATTGGTAATTATTCATACAAGTAGCTCTTATCTTGTGCTTAGCTGTTATTAATGATGCTTAAGCTATTAATAATTATTGTTTAACTATTAATAGCTATTGCGTATTAGAAATTAATTTAAAAAGTATGAGTAAAAGCTCAGCTGAACTATACAACTAAGCACGCCCTAACTAGCCAGCTTTAGTTAATTTGTTCAGCACTTTTTGCAAACTTGGCTCAAGCGGCGCTTCAATTGTAATACGTCGCTCTTCTTTGGGATGCATAAACTCAATACTGGCAGCATGTAAAAACAAACGCTTTAAGCCTTTATCTTTTAACTCTGTATCAAAGTCTTCATGGCCATATTTAGGATCACCAGCAATGGGATGCCCTTTACACTGACAATGCACACGTATTTGATGCGTTCTTCCTGTGACCGGAAATGCTCTCACTAACGTTGCGCCATGATAATTTTGTAAAACTTTAAAGCGCGTTTCCGACTCTTTGCCATTGACATTATCAACAACAACAACACGCTCTCCTGATTTGAGATCGTTCTTTTTTAAGCCTTCAGTAACACGAGTTAATTTTGCTGACCATGAGCCTTTCACTAACGCGAGGTAAAATTTCTGAACTTGTTTGTTGCGCAGCTGCTCATGTAAAAAGCGTAAAGCCGAACGTTTTTTCGCCACCACTAAACAACCGGAGGTGTCTCGGTCAAGGCGATGAACTAGCTCTAACATTTTTGCTTCAGGTCGTAATGCTCTTAACGCTTCGATAACACCAAAGCTTAAACCACTACCACCATGTACAGCCATGCCCGATGGTTTATTCAGCACTAGAAATAGATCATCTTCAAACAAAATTTGTTTTTCAAGATTCGCTACTATATTAAGTGAAGTAGAAACCGTATCGGTTTTTTCAGAAATACGGATAGGTGCAACACGAACGATATCTTCACCTTGAATTTTATATTCAGGTTTTGTACGTTTTTTATTTACACGAATTTCGCCTTTACGTAACAAGCGATAAATCATGCTTTTCGGCACACCCTTTAGGGTTTTTAATAAATAATTGTCGATTCTTTGACCGGCTTCGTCGCCGTCAATAGTGTAAAATCGAACTTGAGGTTTAGGAGATTCTTTCATGGCGCGCACTTTATCATAAAAATATGAACTTTTAACGAAATAAAACATCTGATTTCATTGCCATTTGCCTAGATATAGTGGGATAATAGATCAGTTACGGAAGATTTATACCTGTAACGATAGAAAAACCGAGATACTCAGCGATATGTAAGAGGCATCTGCGGCCAACTTCTTGTACACACATGTACTATTTCAACCTGAAATATTCCTGATACATTAAGTTTTACGGCCTATTGTTTACCATCAACGTGTGTAATTTGTTGTCAAAGTAGCATAAACAGAAAGTCCTGCGTAAAAGTATCATTTAAAGTAATTAACGATAATTAGGTTATTTTCACCGGCTAACTAACCCGATTCAACAACATTGAACGTAATTAGCTTTACCTGATTATCGTACTGGCACAGCACCGTCGCTGAGCACATAAAGTTTATATCCTATGAATAGTTTTATTATTCATAGTTGGAAATACAATCAGATTTCTAACAGCTTATTCGGTAAATATGGCCGATTAAGATTGACACCCGTGAGGCTGACAAACTGCTGTTAATGCAACAAAAGATTGCTTTGTGTACTAAGCATGTAGTGTGCTGTGACCAATAAATAGGTCACAGAAAAATATGAAACGTATGTTAATTAACGCTACGCAGTCGGAAGAACTCCGTGTAGCACTTGTCGACGGCCAACGTCTTTATGATTTAGATATTGAAAGCCCTGGACACGAACAGAAAAAAGCAAACATTTATAAAGGCAAAATCACTCGAATTGAGCCATCTTTAGAAGCCGCATTTGTTGACTATGGCGCTGATCGACACGGCTTCCTACCAATGAAAGAAATCGCCCGCGAATACTTTCCAAAAGGTTATACTTTCCAAGGTCGTCCTAATATTAAAGACGTATTAACCGAAGGTCAGGAAGTTATTGTTCAAATCGATAAAGAAGAGCGTGGCCAAAAAGGCGCCGCCCTTACTACCTTTATCTCACTGGCTGGTAGTTATTTAGTACTAATGCCAAATAACCCTCGTGCTGGCGGTATTTCTCGTCGCATTGAAGGTGATGAACGTACCGATTTAAAAACCTCATTAAGCAAACTAAACCTACCTAAAGGCATGGGACTTATCGTTCGTACTGCTGGTGTTGGTAAAGCTTATGAAGAATTAGAATGGGATTTAAACCTTTTATTAGATTACTGGGGCCGCATCGAAGCAGCTGCTACTGATCGCCCAGCACCATTTTTAATTCATCAAGAAAGTAACGTTATTGTTCGTGCTATTCGCGATTATTTACGTCGTGATATCGGCGAAGTACTTATTGATCGTCCAAAAACTTACGAAAACGTTAAAGAACTTATTTCAGTAATGCGCCCTGATTTTCTTAGTAAAGTTAAGCTTTATGAGAATGACAAGCCAATGTTCTCGCACTTTCAAATTGAAACACAAATTGAAACTGCTTTTCAACGTGAAGTAAGACTACCTTCTGGTGGTTCAATTGTTATTGACCCAACAGAAGCAATGACATCTATCGATATTAACTCTGCTCGCGCCACTAAAGGCGGAGATATTGAAGAAACAGCATTCAATACTAACTTGGAAGCGGCTGACGAAGTGGCGCGCCAATTACGTTTACGTGATTTAGGTGGCCTAGTGGTTATCGATTTTATCGATATGACACCTGTTCGTCATCAGCGTGAAGTAGAAAACAGAATGCGTGATGCTGTTCGTCAAGACAGAGCACGTATTCAACTAGGCCGTATTTCTCGTTTCGGTTTATTAGAAATGTCACGCCAGCGTTTACGCCCATCTATTGGCGAAACTAGCCAAGGTGTATGTCCTCGTTGTAATGGTACCGGCCATGTGCGCGGTATTGAGTCATTAGCCTTATCAATTCTTCGTTTAATGGAAGAAGAAGCAACCAAAGAAAACACTTTGCATGTACAAGCGCAAGTGCCTGTACCTGTTGCCACTTACTTATTAAATGAAAAACGTCGCAGTGTGATGCACGTAGAAAAAAGTCACAATGTTCATGTGTTAATTATTCCTAATCCACACATGGATAGCCCTCAATATGAGGTGTTACGTGTTCGTAAAGACGAAACTGTATCAGAAGCAAGTTACGATATTCAAATTACCGAAGCATTTGCACAAGAAGCGGTAATGCCTAAATATGATGTAACTGCCGCTAAACGTGATGAACCTGCCTTACAAGGTATGTCTGCACCAAAAAGTTCAGCACCACAACCGTCTGCAGCCCCTGCTCCAGTAGTTAAAGCGGTCGCGCCAACAAGCCCAAGTTTATTTGCCAGTATAGCTAAATGGTTCAAAGCTCTTTTTGCTGAAGAAGAAAAAGAAGTAGTACAACCAAAACCGCAACACACTCCAAATCCAAGAAATAACAAAGGCCGCAACCCACAGCGTAATCGCAATCAACGTAATCGTAACCAACGTGACGATAAGCGCGATGTGAAGGACAGCACCAGTGTTGAAGCAAAAGACACTCGTCAGCCGAATAAAAACCGTAAACCGCGTAAAGCACCTGTAGCTTCGGCAACTGAGCAAGAAAATAAAGCGCCAGTAGCGCCTAAAGAAGAGAAAGTAGCCGAGCGTAGACAGCGTCGTAATAACCGTAAAAAAGTACGTATTAATAATGACAAAGCTGAAGACAAAGCGGCTGTAACAACTGAAGTGCAAGCAGCTGACAGTAAAGTTTTACCGTCTGAAACTAAAGCAAAACCTCAAGAAAAAGTAAAAGTTGAAGCTGAGAAAACAGTTAAAACAGAAAGTACTACTGAAGTAGCTGTTGATGAAAATGGCAAGCCAGTAAGAGAAGAACGTACGCGTAGCCGTCGCTCACCTCGCCACTTGCGCACCCATGGCCAGAAACGTCGTCGTGAAAAGTCAGAAACCGATGAGCAAGCTGTTGTCACAGCAAATCTTGATGGTTCAGAGCAAATCACCAACGATCCAGTTGAAGCTAGGTACCCTCATAATGAAGACCAACCTGCTCAAACTGCTCAAACTGAACAAAAAAATGCACCACAAGCTCAAGTTGAAACTACGCAAGCAGATGATGCAATAAAAACAGCAGAGCCTAAAGTTGAAGAAGTCGTTGCTCAAATAGCGCAACCTGAAATCTCATCAAGTGAAGTACAAGGTGATCTGCCGTTAGAAGAAACATCAACAGTTGAAGTGACTGCTGCTGTAACTGCAGCGCCTGAAGCAACAGTTGAAGAAGTAGCATCTAACACTAACGAAAAAAATGAAGCTCAACAAGAGTTAAGTTTAGACGTTGAAGATACTGCACCTGCTCGAGTTGAAGCGACAGTAGAACTGAAAGTAGAAACAGTTGTTGAAGCTAAGCCAGAAGCTGAAGTATCGGCAGCACCAGTTGCGCAACCAAAAGCTGAAAAGGTTGAAGAAGTTGTGGCTCCTGTTGCCAAAGTAAAAGTTGCAGCAAAAACTGAAAAAGCAGCGAAACCTGTTAAGAAAGTTACACGTTTAATTAAAGGGAAATCGTCAGCGCCAATGACGAAAACAGAAACAATTACCTCAGTAGTTGAATTACCTGTTGCCTTTAAAGAAAAATCTGAACGTGCAGCGCATCAATCTTCAGGTAGAAATGCCATTGTGACTCACGTGAGAAATACAGCGAAAGCGGGTCCAACAAAACCTAATATGAGTTAATTAATTTAACTTCTATCAAAAAGGCGATGCTTAAAAGCATCGCCTTTTTTTATCGCCAAAATTTATCATTTAAACATATTTCACCTAGCTAATAATATTAGCCCCTCGCCTTAATTACCATTATTACCTTATCAGTCCGTTCCCTACTGTTGGCTTTAGGCAATCAGTTATTCAGCACTCGTTAACACTCAAATTAAATTGAATAGTCTGCCTGCCTATTTTGCTAACTTGCTATTTAAGCGCTGTCGCCGCTGCTTTTCAAGCGAAGTGTAGTCGCACAAAAAACAACTTAAAAGTGCTTGCTTAATCAACTAAAAAGATATACTGTACATTTATACAGTATATCTACAGGCAAATATTTATGACTACTTTTTACCAAGATAATTTACAAATAGAAACCAAAACCAACGTACCAGCTCATGCCAAACCAAGTGCTAACAAGATCATCAAATTAGCAAAGCTAGGTAGCCCATTATTGCGAAAATCTGATGCATCTTTAATACATAAGTTTGAGCAAGATCATTTAAATCACATCAACACAATCAAGGATTCTATTACCGAAAGAATTACTAATTTATGTTTGAGTCATCAGAATAATAATAAATGGTTTTTGGTTATCGACAATCAAGAGCAAACTATTTCGGCACTGAATAAGCAAAGCAATATTGATAAATCGAAAATATTGCATATCAATAGCCGTAAAATAAAAATAAATGCCAATAATATTGAAACTGCACTTTCTAAAGGAAATTGCTCGGCAGTGGTATTGATGGAAAATAATTTACCTGCTGAGCAATTATTACACTTAAAAAATTGCGCTAAACAAACCAACACCACTTTTATGGTTTTGGATAAAGTCAGTGGTTTACATTAAAATTAGCAGCTAGTTTTATTGATCACTTTATACTGATTAAATTATCCCTTTGAAATGTACTTTTTCAGTTTGAGTTTGAGTTTGAGTTTGAGTTTGAGTTTGAGTTTGAGTTTTTAAATATTAACGTGAATAGCCATTTTATGTTTTGGCATTAACTAAACTTGTTTAATATTTTTAGTGCTAATTTTTATTCACTAATTTGCTACAATCACCGGTAGTAGCAAAACAATAAAAATTCAATCTGGGAGTTGGCATGCAGTGCCCTTGTCAAAGTAATAAAACGTTTAGCCAATGTTGTCAGCCATACCTAACATTACAAACTTTTCCAACAACACCAGAGCAATTAATGCGCTCTCGATATAGTGCCTATGTAACCAAGAACATCGACTATATAGTTGCAACTTATAGCCCCGAGGTGAGAAAGCAGCAAAATAGCGCCGATATTAAATTATGGGCTGATAGTTGCCGTTGGATAAACCTTATTATTCACCAGACAGCGATAAACGAAAAGACAGCGCAGACCGGCGAAGTAGAATTTTCAGCCATATTTATTGAAAATAATCAATTGTGTTTAATGCGTGAAAAATCCAACTTTATCAAAATTGCCGAGCGTTGGTATTATCACGATGGCCTTATGGTTGATAATCAAGTTTTTGCTAAAATTAAAAGAAATGAACCTTGTCCATGTCAGCAAGGTAAAAAGTATAAGCAGTGCTGCGGTAACTTTATCATTTAAACGCTCACCGCGAGGTTGTTGAATCAATTAAACCATGTCAATAACGCTTGATGCAGAATGCTTGATGCTTGATGCTTGATGCTTGATGCTTGATAGAGTGTAATCTGCCTTGGACTAATTCTGTTATCAAGAGCGCTATGATATTTTGTTGATTAACAAGCGTTAATTTTGATGGCTTAATTAAAAACCATAATCGAATACTACCAAATAGCTTACAGGATCAATAATAACGCTATATTCGACATCAAACTGCCAATCGGCACTTTCTTAGCTAGGCTGTAACTGCTACTTGTTGATTAACAATCGACTGCTCAATAGTATTGAGCCACTCATTAGTATTAAACGCCAACTTAGCTGTAGTCACTTTATTTTCTGAATGATATCTTTTTTGGGTATGCAAACTGGTATTACTTAGGATATTCGATGAAATATGCTTTACATCATCACGAAACGCTAACGCTTTTGGCTTTAAAGAATTTCGAAAATGAATCTCATTCATATCATTAACTAAATGAGCTTGATTAAAACTGTCAATATCATCAAGTTGCGCTAACGCTAAAGGCTGCGGTTTTGGCAAATTAAATAAGCGGCGAAGCTGTTCTTCATCTTGGCGCTTTTCAACATCGGCCTGTTCAGGCAAGTTAAATTCACTAAACTCTCGAGCATCTTCCGTCAGCATCGCTAACATCAAACTAAAGTCTGAGCGTCTTTCCTGCTGAACACATTGATTAAGCGCAGTGCCTAATTCAATTTCATTGATGAGAACTTGAGAAACTTCCAAAACGCATACTCAATTGACCTGATAATAATGCTATCGGCCTGCAAGACTTTTTATTTAGTTAAATCTCATTAAATTGTTAAAAAATATTATCTACTCAATGACTTTCGTTAAATTTAGTATATGCTGATTTTTCAAATCACATTCGCCGTTAACATCATGTTTAACGGTAATATAACGTAAACACTATTATCAATTATTCAAGGAATGGTAAGTGACATGAATAAATTCAGCGCCATTATTTTTTCGGTATCGTTAGCTCTGCTCTCTTTACTTACAGCTTGTATGTCTACTGATGACACCCGAGGGCAAGCTCCCACGATCACGCCTGCGGTAAGTCAACAAGATAACAGCCTTACTTATGTTCGCACGGTAGAAGGAATTGAAGAATACCAACTCGCCAATGGCTTAAAGGTATTGTTATATCCAGATCAGGCCCAGCCAAAAACGTTAGTGAATATTACCTATCGTGTCGGCTCCATAAATGAATATTATGGCGAAACCGGCATGGCGCACTTGTTAGAACATATGTTGTTTAAAGGGTCGACGAACTATCCAAAAATAGATACTGAATTTCAAAAACGCGGCATGCAAACCAATGCCACCACTTGGTTAGATAGAACCAATTATTTTGGCGTTTTTGACGCAAATGAAGAAACTCTCGCTTGGACTATTGGTATGGAAGCCGATCGCATGATCAATGCGACTTTTACCGAAGCACAGTTACAAAGTGAAATGACCGTTGTTCGCAACGAAATGGAAAAAAATGAAAACAACCCAGTGCGGATGCTATTAAGCCGAATGTCTTCGATGGCGTACCTGTGGCATAACTATGGCAATTCCACTATCGGCGCGCGCTCAGATGTAGAAAACTTCCCCTTTACCAAATTACGTGCCTTTTATAAAAAGCATTATCGCCCAGACAATAGCGTACTGACTGTCGCCGGCCGGTTTGATAAACAAAGCACAATAAAATTAATTCAAGATAAATTTGGCACTATAGCAAAACCTCAACAGCCACTCGCGCCTTTATACACAAAAGAGCCAACACAAGATGGTGAGCGCGTTATTAATTTGCGAAGAACCGGCGACATTCCGGTCATCGGTTTGTTATATCATCTACCTTCGGGCTTACACCCTGATGCGGCAGCGATGACAGTATTAGAAGAAATTCTGTCTGATTACACCCGCGGGCGCCTACAAAAA
Organism: Thalassotalea sp.; assembly: GCA_051251725.1. GTDB lineage: Bacteria > Pseudomonadota > Gammaproteobacteria > Enterobacterales > Alteromonadaceae > JALZUE01. Next base: position 83,262 of record JBPOFN010000013.1, read on the forward strand.
CAATTAGTAGAAACTAAACTGTCAACCGGCACGGCGGCATTTTCATTTATGTTAAAAGACAGTTCACAATTTATCTTTATTGCACAAGGTGAAAAAGGTGTCGACACCGATAAAATGGAACAAGCCCTACTGGAAATCGCAGAAGGGATAGCTCGACATAAAATTAGCGACGAAGAAGTTCAGCAGGCGAAAGCGAAACTGGCCAATGAATCAGCGCAAGCAATGCGTAATGTCACGAGTATTGGCATGGCACTGTCTGAATATATTGCAAAAGGCGATTACCGCCATAATTTTTATTTTCGTGACCAAATAGAAGCCGTAACCACAGAGCAGGTACAAACGGCAGCAGAAAAATACTTGATCCAAAGTAATCGAACATTAGGCCGTTTTATTCCAACTGACACGCCAATACGCGCTGAGCTACCAGCGGCGCCTGATCTTGCAGAGTTATTGAAAGATTACAAAGGCAAAGCGGTAGCCAGCGCCGGCGAAGTTTATGACAATACCGTTGAGAATATTAAACAGCGTTTAGTACAAACGACGTGGTCAAATGGAACACAATTAAGTGTCTATCCTAAAAAACGACGCGGTGAAGAAATCATTATAAATATTCACCTACCAACAGGTGACTTAAAGAGTCTTAACAATACCGGCACCGCCTTTGATTTTATTGCGCCATTGCTCGACTTAGGTAATAAAAAGCATAACAAAGCAGAAATTTCTGCCAAATTAGATCAATTGAAAAGTAGCCTTTATTTTGCATCCGAGCCTGGCGCTTTTGACATCAATATCAAAACCGATAAAGACAACTTAACAAATACCCTTACGCTACTAAATGATTTGTTATCTTATCCGACCTTTCCTGAAAAAGAATTAGCGGTGCTCAAGCGCAGTAGTATTGCCACTATTGAAGCTAATCGTAAAGATCCCGGTAGTGTTGCCCTCGCCGGCCTTCGAAACACACTTTATAACTACCCTAACGGCCATCCAAATGAATCATTAGCAACAGAGCAAAAAATTGCCGCTATCAATGCCATGACTTCCGCTCAACTCGCTAAGTTATATCAGCAACACTTCTCCCTTAATCATGGTTTTATTTCGGTGATTGGTGATGTCGATCCTGACAAGGTGTCTGCGCAGTTACAAAATCACTTAAGCCGCTTTAATAAAGCAGTACCGTATCAGCCAATCAAAAGTGCTTATCATAAACTAGAAGGCGAAACACACAGCTACGAAACACCGGATAAAGCCAACGCCCAGTTATATATTGTTAATGTGTTGGCATTAAGCAAAGACTCACCAGACTATTTGCCGTTAACTATCGCTAATCAAATTTTTGGACAAGATACTTTCACTTCAAGAATAGGCGCAAGGATCAGAGTAAAAGAAGGCTTAAGTTATTCAGTCGGCTCAGGTTTACAAATACCGAATAAACCTAAAGGAGAGCAAGGGATTTTTTACGCTTACGCTATCGCCGCGCCTGAGAATATCAACAAAGCAATTAGTGCTTTTAAAGAAGAAGTTAACAAGGTGGCAAGTGAAGGTTTTACACAACAAGAATTGAATGATGCCATTCAAGCTTATATTAAAAATCGCGCCCGACAGTGGGCTGATGACAACACCATTGCTAATATATTAATTGATGCTGCTCAAAATCAACATACACTTGATTATTACAATGAACAACTAGCAAAAGTGAAGTCGTTAACCTTAGCTGACATCAATCACGTCTTTAAAAAGTATATTGCTGACAAAAAAATCAATATCTTTAAAGCCGGCGATTTTGCTCAAGTGGTAAATAATTTACCGCAGTAATTACCCTCTTAAGCGCTAATATAAATAGGTTCGTAAATAATTAAAATGAAATTTCATACCTAAATAAAATGGCAGTTAGCATCGATATTAACGGTGCTAACTGCCATTTTTTATCTAAATATTTATTAAATTTAACTAAAATTTATTTAAATTTTTATATTAAGACCTAAACCCCGCTAAGTGGCAATTAAGCTCAAATAAGCCTAACTAAACCGCGAGTTAATGGTCCTTTTCCGTAGCATCGATTGCCAGCAACCATAAATAATGTATATTAAAAGGTAATATTTTAACTTTACATCATCAAAGCTGACTGGATTTTAAGATGAAGAACAAACATATACTCACCCTTTTTTGTTCTATTGCTTTTATCATTAGTACGCAAATATCAGCTCAATCGTTATTATTTGTTACTGAACATTCACCGCCTTTTCAATTTCTCAATAAATCCAATCAAGTTGATGGTTTCACCACCGAAGTTGTTGAAGCGGCACTCGCATTAACGCCTTACGAATATCAAATCAAACTATACCCTTGGTCCCGCTCCTTTATTTTGGCAAAAGGCCAGCAGAATACATGTATTTTTTTAATGTCCAGAGATAAAGAACGAGAGCAACACTTTCAATGGGTCGCACCAATCTTAACAACCAATGATTATTTTATTGGTTTATCGGCAAGAGGCGATATCAAAGTTAATACCCTGGATGATGTGAAAAAATATAAAGTAGCGGTTTTAAAAGAAGACCGAACTTATTATGAATTATTAAGGCAAGGTTTTGTCCTCAATAAAAACCTGTATGTGATTAACAAAAGTACTTCGATGTTGAAGCTGTTAACAACCAGACAACACATAGATTTTATTTTAGCTAATCCGATTAACGTAAAGGCGCGCGCGAAGTTTAATAATATTGATGATGAATTATTTAAAACTTACTTTAAATTAAATGAAACACCAGTAGCGTTATATTTGGCTTGTGGTCTACAAACTCCGGCAGCTACCGTGCAAAAGCTTTCACATGCCATTAATACAATTAAAGCAAATGGCACTTATGATGAAATTTTTGCCCGCTGGCAACAATAACTTATCAATGCCAATTACTGGTAATTAAGCCGCTGACGATTAAAAATCAGGTGACCTATTCCACATAAGCTATCCTAGTTCACACAAAGTTAAACTAGCTCACATCAGATTGACGCGAGCTAGGTTAAATATTTCAGTTATTGAATAGCTAATAATTCCACTTCAAAAATAAGCAATGAACCTGGCGCTATTTTCCCAGCAGCGCTATTGCCATAACCTAGCGCTGGCGGAATGAAAAATTTGAATTTATCACCAACCGACATTAATTGCAGGCCTTCTGTCCAACCGCGTATCACTTGATTTAAACCAAAGCTAATTGGCGCACCGCGTTCTACCGAACTGTCAAACACAGTGCCGTCTAATAACGAACCATGATAATGCACTTTCACCTTTGAGTGAGAGCTTGGCTGCTTAGTGCCCTCGCCCTGTTGTAAAACTTGATATTGCAAACCAGAAGCCGTTTCAACCACACCGCTAACAGCTTTATTTTTGTCTAAAAAATCCTTGGCAATAGCAGTGTTTGTTATCGCTAAATTCTTATTATTGGTATTTTTAATGAAAAAGAAAATGACTAAAGCAACCACAACCACTAAAACTACGTACTTCATAACTTATCCTATTAACTTATTGCGTTGTTCATTCTAACACCTGCCTGTTTTGATAATAAAACTAATTTAAATGCTTAACGCAAACTTTAGAGTTAAAAATACCAATAAATCAGTGATTTCTTCGAATGTGGTAGTGAGATAGATATTTAAACTCTACTTGAAGGTTTAGCGCTACAAACCCACTTGACTCAATAATTACAAATCTGAAACCCCAGACGAAAAAAAACCGCTTATCTTGCGAATTAACGGGCTTTTCTAAATGTGGCGGTGAGATAGAGATTTGAACTCTACTTGAAAGTTTAGCGCTACAAACCCACTCTTTATAATTTAAAAGCAAAAAGCCCGTTAACTCTTGCGAATTAACGGGCTTTTCTAAATATGGCGGTGAGATAGAGATTTGAACTCTAGAAGGGCTACAAACCCTTGCCGGTTTTCAAGACCGGTGCTTTCGACCACTCAGCCATCTCACCTGGGTATCTATTGGCGTTGCCAAAGATGGGGCGAATATTAATGGCTGACTTCCCTCTTGTAAAGGGATAAATTATAAAAAAAGTTTGTTTGCTAACTTTTTAATCAGTTTGCAGCATATTCATACTAACCAAAGCTTAAACGGCGACAAATACCCGCTAATAAAACTCACTTTACGGTTCTTAATTTATCAGCTCAATTTACCGTTACACTTACTTACAATAATCAAAAATAATTCATCAATAATTAATGGCTTATACAATAGTAATTTATAAATCGTCGTGCCATAATATGTCAAAGTTAGCTTTAAGACTTGAACTTTAAATAAAAGTCCATATCTTAACTACTGTGTAATTTTAAAATTCATTGAGGAAATTTTATGCAATCAAATATGGGTTTTCATGCCGCCACTGAGAGTTCGGCAATTGAAATAAATAAAGTACTACGTAACACTTATATGTTACTTGGTATGACACTAGCTTTTAGTGCAGTGACCGCTGGTATATCAATGGCAATGAATCTATCTCATATCGCAGCATTGGTTATGACCTTAGTTGCGTTTGGTTTATTGTTTGTTGTTCATAAACAAGCTGACAAAGCAAGCGGACTTATTTGGATATTCGCCTTTACTGGTTTGATGGGCGCTTCTTTAGGGCCAATGTTAAACATGTATGCGTCCATGCCAAATGGTGGCTCTTTAATCATGCAAGCATTAGGTGGAACAGCGTTAATTTTCTTTTCATTGTCAGCTTATGCCTTAACCAGCAAAAAAGACTTCTCATTTATGGGCGGCTTTTTAATGGTTGGTTTAATTGTCGTGATTATTGCAGGTATTGCTAATATCTTTTTTCAAATCCCTGCTATCTCACTAGCGTTAAGCTCAGCGATTATTTTAATCATGTCTGGTTTAATTTTATTTGATACTAGCCGTATTATTCATGGCGGTGAGCGTAACTACATTCGCGCAACTGTTTCATTGTACTTAAATGTGTACAACATCTTTACTAGCCTTTTACATTTATTAGGCGTTTTAAATTCAGATGACTAATATCTATTATTAGATATAATATAAAGCCTCGCTTGCGAGGCTTTTTTATTTCTGTTTTTTGCTGCTGTTTTTAATAGCTAAATCTTCATTACAACTTGGTAAAAAAAATGAATCGCTCCTCTTTAGCGGTAGTCGTTACCTCGGCGCCACATAGTAACTTTACCGCCACGGCAATTGATTATATTGAATCCGCATTAACTAACGAAGCTGTTGAAGTTTTAGGCGTGTTTTTTTATCAAGATGGTGCCCTGAATGCAAATAGCCATATCACTATGCCAAATGATGAATTTCAAGCAATTAAACAGTGGCAACGCCTACACCGCGAATATCAACTGCCATTACATATATGTATTACCGCGGCAGAAAAACGCGGCTTGTCTGATGGTACAGAAGACTTGAGTTTAAATATTGCGCCTGAATTTATTATTTCGGGCTTAGGTGAGTTAGTAGAATTAACCAGTAAAGCCGATCGTACGGTCCAGTTATAAGTTATTTAAACGTTAGGTAAAACCGCTATATCATGAAAAATATCGCCATAGTGAACAGTAAAGTCCCCTTTGCTAACAATGCAGGAAAAGATGCACTTGATCTCGCCTTGATTTTTGGCAGTTACGAACAAAACGTTAGTCTATTTTTTCATGATGAAGGCGTTTGGCAGCTGATAAATAACCAGCAACCTGAGCAAATCAGTCAAAAAGATTATTTGAAAACCTTCGCTGCTTTTGAACTTTACGATATTGACCATGTTTATGTTTGCCGTAGTTCATTATCAACACGCTCGCTGAATGAGAGCTTTCATATTGATGATGTTACTGTGCTAAATGAAGCCGATTTTTATCAAAAACTACTTTCACACGACGTTATTTTTAGGTTCTAACTCAATGACAACTCTCCACATAGTGCGAACTTCACGTTTTGCCGATAATAATTTTAACCATGCATTAACGGCGGCTAACAACAATGATGCTGTCGTGCTAATCGACGATGGCTGTTATTGTTTAAATGCGCTTGATAAGCTCGATACCATTGAGCGTAATCCGTTAGATTTTTTTGTTATTGATACCCATGCAGCAGCACGAGCAATGCAGCTAACCTCTTCGGTTAATGCGATCACCATGGAACAATTAGTTGAACTTACCTTTTCTTATCAGCGAGTGATCACATGGCAGTAATTGAATTTGAACAGCAAACAATTGAAATTGACCAACAAGGTTATTTGATCAACTTTAAAGATTGGCAAGAAGCGCTGGCGCCTTTGTTAGCTGCACAAGATGACTTAACACTAACTGAACAGCACTGGGAAGTGATACGTTTTGTGCGAGCGTTTTATTTAACTTACAACACCTCCCCTGCAATTCGTGCATTAACGAAAGCGATGAAAGCTGAATTTGGTGAAGAAAAGGCGAATAGCCGCTACTTGTATCGTTTATTTCCCCAAGGGCCGGCAAAACAAGCAACAAAATACGCCGGCTTACCAAAACCAGCGCGCTGTATATAAAACGCATTTTGCACAATTTTATACTTTGATATTGATTATACTGCCACTGCTATTGGTTGGCGCAGGTACTTGGTTTATATTCGCCGATTGAATAAGCGCTAATGCGAGCTGGCCTTCAATTTCTTGTTGGCTTTTCGCTTTTTGCGCGGTCTTTATCCCTTGAGCTGTCTCAACATTACTTTGCACTACTGCAGTACTGCTAATCGCTAATGACATAATCCCCCCGTTATCTTTAAACTGTCTTTTCTAAGTTGTGCTTTCTAGGTTATGATTTCTAGATTGTGTTTTCCAGGCTGCGCTTTCTAGCTTATCAACTTTCTTTTAGTTATCCATTAGCTTTAAGTTTAGCACCGCTTGGGGTTATTGGCACATCGCTCTAAATTGTCGTTTCGCTGGCATTCATTTACCAGCGATAACTAGCAAGTTAAGATTACCAAGGCAACACTTGCCCATTGGAATGTTTAAAGATACCGGTTTCAGCCATAGTTAAACCTTCCATTAACGCGACTAGGCGAGTACTGGCTTCATCGGCTGAAATATCGCCGTTATTATTAACCATATCAGTTTGCACATAACCTGGATGATAAATACCAACAGCGATATGACGATTGGATAAATCTTTCGACAATGACATTGCTGCTGCATTTAACGCAGCTTTACTCATTCGGTAACCATAACGTCCGCCAGAGCCGTTATCTTCAATTGAGCCCATTCTAGAGGTGATCATTGCCACTTTACTGCCCTCAACTAAGTTAGTTGATAAGCTATCAACCACCCGTAACGGTGCTAAAGCATTTACTTCAAATTGCTCGCGAATGGTATCGACATTAATATCACCCAATGATTCATCTCTTAAGATGCCAGCATTACATACCAATATATGAATTTCTAATCCATTAAGCGCTTTCACCATGACGGCTAAACCACTACTAGTACTAACATCAACACCGGCAATAACATTTACTTTTAGCGCATCCAGTGCCGCACTTGATTGACGACACAAAGCATAAACTTGATAACCTTTAGCGTTAAAAATAGCTGCCATTGCTAAACCAATACCGCGATTGGCACCGGTAATTACCACATTTTTATTGTTCATTTTAAAATCCAACTCTTTTAATTCGTATTCGTTATTTAGTTAACTATTTATTTAGTGGCTTAACACAGCTTGGCTTTTTAGAAACTGCTAAATAAAACGGCTGAGAATAAACTAAATTGTCAGTTAATTTATTAATTCTAGTGTCGTGCGCCGGATGTGTTGACATAAATTCAGCGGGTTGTTGCCCGCCAATTTTTGCCATATTTTGCCACAACTCAATGCTGGCAATAGGATCAAAGCCCGCTTGCGCCATTAAGTTTTGGCCAACAATGTCAGCTTCTTTTTCATGCGCGCGGCCATAAGGTAAAATGACACCGTATTGTACTCCTAAGCCCAGCCCAGCCATTAATTCATTTTTGTATTGCAGATCTTGGCTATCCATTACTGCGCCAGCAATCGCTAAGCCCGCTTGAGAGAGTTGTCCCGACGACAGGCGTTCATTTGAATGGCCTTCAATTACATGACCTATTTCATGGCCAATAATTGCGGCCAATTGATCTGGCGTTTCAGCGACGTTTAAAATTGCGGTATAAACGCCAATTTTTCCGCCTGGTAATGCAAAAGCGTTAACCTGCTCTGAGTCAAAAAGCACTAACTCCCAAGTCCCTTTATGAGCTGACTCTGGCACAAATGGAATGATGGCATCAGCAACACATTGCACATAGGCGGTTAATTTTTGATCCGCACTGATTTTTTCTTTCTTTTTCATTTCTTCAAACGAACTGGCTCCCATCTGATTTAATTGATCAGGTGATACCAACATTATTTGTGAACGGCCTGTTGATGATGTTGAACAAGCGGATAAATTTAACAGTGATGTGACAATAGCGAATGATAAAAATTTATTGAATTGCACGATATTTCCTTTCTGCAAATGTCGTTATTTATGAGTACTAATATCTAATAACATAAATAACGATATAAAAACTAATAAAGACATTTTATGCAAGCAAGTAGAGCAATGCACATGTTTTATTGTAATAAATTACCGGTTTATCAATATTCGTTATTTTATCGCTGAATTGAGTTGAAACTGAGGTTAGCTAAATGCTTTGCGTAAATTAAAGCTAAACTGTGAACCTTTGCCTAATTCACTTTGCACTTTTAAATCACTTTTTAATAATTCAGTCAGTTTTTTGGAAATCGCCAAACCTAACCCACTGTGTTTACCTGAGGTGGCATTACTTGCGCGATAACGGGCATCAAAAATATAAGCGAGCTCTTCATTTTTTATGCCGGTACCTGTATCTGTCACCTTAACAATTACATGTTGTTCAGTATCTTGGCTTACAGATAATGAAATTTCACCTTTTGGCGGCGTATGACGAATAGCATTGTCGATTAAATTACTTAATATTCGCTCTAATTTACCGATATCACTATGAACATAAAGATCATTGGCGATGTCAGTCAAGGTTAATGTGATCTGAGCTTGCTCGGCCTTAATACTATATTTAGCAATCACATCATAAAGCAGCTCTGAAAGGTTAAAGCTTTCTAAATTAATCGACGTTTGACCGCCTTGTAAGTGCGCTAATTCAAATATTTGATCTATTAAGTCATTCAATTGTGAAGCACTTTTCAGTGCAGTAGCGATATAAGCTTGGCGGGTATCAGGTACAAGTTGTTCACCTTGTAGCGCAATCGTTTCAATATAACCTTTAATAGAAGCTAGCGGCGTTCGTAGATCATGTGAAATTTCAGTTAATAATTCCCTTCTTTGATTATCCACCTGATTTAAAACCGTTAATTGAGCATTGATACGCTGAGCCATGTCCCGAAAAACACAGCTTAGTTTAGCGACTTCATTGTCATTATTTTCAGCTAATTCGGTCAACTGAATAGCCGCTAAATCAAAATTTGACGATTGAAAGGCCAGCATTTGCTTGGTTAATTTACGAATAGGTTTAGTAATAAAACTGAATAACCATAACATCACAATAAATAAGAAGAGTAAGCAGACAATAATAAACAGTACAGAAACTTGCATACGATTATGCATTTGCACGTCATCAAAGGTATTTTGATAGCGTTCGCCTGCCACAATTACATACAAATAGCCCTGTAAATCAATGCCATTAAACACTGGCGCGGCTGAAAATATTTTTTGCCGTTGACTGTTTTTGGGATCATCACCAAAAATAGGCAATGGCGCGTTATTTTCAATTAAAGCTCGGATCGGAGTTAAGCTAATAGCTTGCCTTTTTACTGCTGACGAGTCAGCAGAAAATGTTAGGATTTTTCCTTTAGGATCAACAAAATAAAATTCAAAGGCGGGGCCTAAAACCATCAAGGTATGGAAAAGGTTTTCTAACGCGCTGTGGTCGTAAATGCCCTGCTGCAATAATGGGTTATCTCTGGCTAAGTTGGCAGCGAGTGATAAATGTAAACGCTGCGCGGTTTCTTGTCGGGTTTGGGTTTCAACGTGTTGCCACCACAAAATAAATACCAAAGTAATGGTTATAAAAACTGCAAATAATGCAAATGATAACCTTTGGTATAACGACAATGTCATGCACAAACTCCTTGCGGATTGAATTTATAACCTACACCCCAAACTGTTTGCACAATTTCAGGACGCGTGGCGTCTTCTTCAATCTTATTTCTTAAGCGATTAATATGAGAGTTAACCGTATGTTCATAACCGCTATGATGATAGCCCCAAACCGAACTGAGTAGTTGTGCACGCGAGAACACTTGATCTGGGTGCGAAGCTAAATACCTTAATAAATCATATTCTGTCGAGGTAAGGTCTAATTCTTTACCTTCAACGCTTATTTTATGGCTCAGGTTATCAATAAATAAATTACCGACCGAGATATGCCGCTCTGGTTGATTTTCTTTATCTTGATGCTGACGGACCTGATTAAGTAAATGTACGCGTCGAATTAAGCCACGCACACGCGCTTGTAATTCCCGCACACTAAAAGGCTTAGTCATATAATCGTCGGCGCCAAGTTCAATACCAACAACGCGGTCAGTTTCTGAATCCCTTGACGTTAACATTAAAATTGCCTGCTCAGGTTTGCTTTCTCTAAGCTTTCTACAGACATCTAAACCTGACATACCAGGCAGCATAATATCTAACATTACCAGGGCATAATCATTCCTTGCTAACAAAGTCATCGCTTGCTCCCCGGTCGAGACCAGTTCAACTTTTAAACTTAATTCAACTAAGTTAATTTTAATCAACTCAGCAATATCTAATTGATCTTCAACGACTAAAACTGTATCGGCCATATGCATTACCTTTATTATTTTTATTAAAGCTAATGACATGACCGATAAACTTCAGGACTTAGTTCAAAAATTTCACAATTACTCGATTATTCTACCCGTTTGATTGAAATCATCAGGGTTGGATTGTCAAATTTATGAGCTTGAGTCAGTACTGAGCCAGTTAAACCATCGTCTGATGAAACAACGCCTGGATGCATAGCAACAAAATCAACATCATCACGGCTTGCGTTAAATCCTTCCCCGCCATCAGCAGGACCAGGTATTGTGCCCATCATTTCAGAGTTTTTCTCTGTCCCGGCATCATAAGTGCCAACGGTGTAAGTCATAGTTTGATCAACCATCATCATTGAAATATCAATCGCGTTCAAGCCAGAAAAAGCATCATTGGTATTAACTAACATAGTCGCGACCGATAAATACATCGGCATAGTTTCTGCTAATGAAACCATCACCGCTTCGTTCATGCTTGGCATAATAACGCCTTCGCCTGACGCCGATGACAAGGCCACAGAAGTAGTGAGTAAACTTGAGTTATCACCGCTTTCAGCCATGGTTTCTAACGCCACAGAAGCAGCTTCACCCACTTGCCACAACTTACCTTCATTATGTAAAACTACCGCGACCGGCGACATAGGTTGAGCGTAAGTTAAATTAGTGACCATGACTTCATAACGGTAAGTCATGGGAGTAATCACAGGATCCATATTTTTATCATTCTTATTATCGTCACAAGCAGAAAGTAAACTAAGTGCTGCGAGCGCAGATAATGAATATATAACTTGTTTAGCTGTTATATTATTTTTGATATTTAGTTTCATCTACCTTCCCCTACTTAACAATAACAGTAACTTTAGCAACAGGGTTTAACCAACGGTGAACCGTATTATCTAAATCACTTTTTCCGCCCATATCATCATCATCACCCATAGCGCCGCGGTGAATATGAACATATTGATTAGCTTCTTCTGTGGTAATACCTGTGCCATTGGTGCCTGTGGTAGCAACAACAAAAGGGGCTGCAGGAATGCCTAACGCAGCGCCGCCATCTGCCGATACTAATTCATTGTTGGCTTCTGTTCCGGCATCATAAGCATTGATATAAACAGTATAAGTTCCTACCTCTTGTGGGATTTTCCAGCCATTTAAAGCGGCAAAACCATCATTAGTTGGTAGTAACATTGCCGCTAAAGACAAATACATGTTGCTTGCATCTGTCATTAACATCGTTGTCGTTGACATCGCAGGAGCAAGTGGACCACCGGCTGGGTTTTCAACAATATCAGCATTAGCAGCGGTTAAAACCGCAGATAGACCAGAGATACTGCCGCCTTCGGCCATTGCTTTTAATTCAGCAGACGCTTGACCACCTAATTGGAATAAACGGGTATCAGCATCATGGGCTGCAACAATGAAAGGCGTGTAAGTCATACCTTGAGTTAAGTTTTGAATGGTTATTTCGAGATCTTGTGCAAAGGCATTAGTAACACTTAACGCAGCAGCCATTGAGGCGAGAATAGATACAGACTTAAATTTCATAATATTTCCTTGGTTTATAATTTGTTATCGGAAATGATTATGAAAGCAAAATGTTGTGAGAGATTCACAAAGTTATCACAAAACTATCACAAGTTGCTGGCAATAAAATGATGAAATTTTTCCTAGCTATTAAGGTCTTAACTTAATCGGACAAAATAACCTGCTATTATTAATAACATCAAAATAAAATTTAAAGCCGACGATAAATAAAATAAAGGAGCCTGCATGAAATTATATTTTACTCCTGCTGTTTTTAATAATGTCGCCCGCTACTTAAAAATATATCGTTGGCGGTTATTGTTATGGAGTGCTTTAGGTTTTGTGCTGTATCTTTTATTAACCGAACAAATTGAGTTTTCAACACCCAATGGCTTAATTTGGTTAACTTTGTTTATTGTTTTCGCGTCATTACAGGCGCTCGTTTTAAGTGCCTTTATTTTCTTTTTTCAAGAATTACCGTCACGAAAAACTAAACAAGATTTTTGGCGCCGGCTTTATCTTATCGTTGAATGGAGCGAAGCCATTTTATTTACTATTTTGCTGCCATTGCCAAGCCTGACTTTTATTTATGCGCTGTTGCAATAATCGGTTAATTATTACACTAAAAAAACCGTCAACATCAGCGAGAGTAATGCCGCTAGCAATAATGTTTTAGTAAATACTTTCATAAAGGTACTTGATAAGTGATAAAAGTTAACGTATAAAATAAACATACGATCAAAAGAAACATTGATCTATAACGTAAAAAAAGAAAGCAAAAAAGGATTTAAACAGTTGTCATGGTTTTGACATTCATTCGTTTAATGAGTTCCCGGAGGTCGCTATGTTACATTGGCATCCATCACATAAAAGTAGCAAACCTAAACTAAATAATACGATAGAAAAAACAATGTTTTATTCGTTATTATTTCTCTTAATCCTATATATCGGTAGTCAAGTAGTATAAAAGTAACAATCCTTTAATCATCTAATATTTGTGTTAACATTTTAGATAAATTAAAGGATTTACTTTATCCTCAAACAGTTATTATTTTAACCACCAATCACTGACTATTCCCCCCATTAGACCTAATGACCAGTATGAATAATTAAGCCTAATTAGAGACTCAAGCTTAAGCTTGATATTTATTTAACAATTCAACCAGAGCAGCTTCCGTTAAAACCTCTATTCCTAAATCTTGTGCTTTAGTGAGTTTAGAGCCGGCTTTTTCACCGGCAATTAAATAATCAGTTTTAGCTGAGATACTACCAGATACTTTCGCACCTAAACTTTGTAATTTTGCTTTTGCTTCGCTACGTCCCATTTGCGAAAACGAGCCGGTAATAACATAAATTAAATCCTTCAGCGGCTGCTCAGCCTCAGATTTAACTTCAATCGCTGGCCATTGCACGCCATGTTTTAATAAAGAGTCAATCACGTCAATATTAATGCTTTGGCTAAAAAAGCTTAAAATATTACGGGCAACAATTTCTCCGACATCATTTACTTCTTTTAACTGTTCAAAATCAGCAGCTTTAATCGCATCTAAAGTCAAAAAGTGTTGTGCTAAGTTCATTGCCGTCGCTTCACCTACTTCTCTGATCCCAAGTGAATAAATGAATTTAGCCAAGGTAGTTTGTTTAGCTGCGGTTAATGATGTTACTAACTTATCAGCAGATTTTTTCCCCATACGATCTAATGTGCTAATTTGTATCGAGGTTAACGAAAATAAATCGGCCGGTGTCGCAATCATGTTTTCATCAACTAATTGCTCAACGATTTTATCACCCAAACCATCAATATCTAACGCCTTACGCGAAGAAAAATGCTTGATGGCTTCTTTTCGCTGAGCGCCACAAATTAAGCCGCCAGTACAACGAATAACCGCTTCGCCTTCACCTTGATGCACAGGTGAATGACAAACCGGACAGACCGTAGGGAAAACAATCTCAAGCGCCTTTTCAGTGCGCCTTGCTTCAACCACAGAGACAATTTGCGGGATCACATCACCAGCACGGCGAATGATCACAGTGTCGTTAATTTTCACGCCTAAACGCGCTATTTCGTCTTGGTTATGAAGTGTGGCATTACTCACAGTAACGCCGCCAACAAAAATTGGTTTTAATCTGGCGACTGGCGTAATAGCACCCGTACGGCCAACTTGAAATTCTACATCTTCAAGAAGGGTGATTTCTTCTTGCGCGGGGAATTTATAAGCGGTCGCCCAGCGCGGCGCTCGAGCAACAAAACCTAAGCGTTTTTGCAATTGAATATCATCAACTTTTAAGACCGTACCATCAATTTCATAACTTAACTCATCGCGCTTAGCTAATATATCTTGATAAAACGCTTGGCAGTCATCTTGAGTCGACAATAAACGAACTTCAGGGCACATAGGTAAGCCCAATGCCTTAACCTGACATAAACGTTGGTAATGCGAGTTTTCAAGGAAACTATCAGATAAGTCGTTTTCGGCCAAGTCGCCAACAAAACCTAAGCCATAAGCATAAAAAGCTAAATTACGTTTCGCGGTAATTTTAGAGTCCAGCTGGCGTAAACTGCCGGCAGCTGCATTTCTTGGGTTAGCAAAAGCTTTATCGCCTTTTTTCAGCGCCGCTGCATTGAGAGCTTCAAAACTCGCTTTTGGCATAAAAACTTCACCGCGCACTTCCAACACTTGCGGTAAATTATCTCCGATTAATTTCAAAGGAATCGATTTAATGGTGCGAATATTATCAGTAATATTTTCACCTACTAAGCCATCGCCACGAGTTGCCGCTTGCACCAAGACTCCATTTTCATAACGTAAACTAACCGCTAAGCCATCTAATTTGGGCTCGGCACAAAAAGTAATGTCGCCGTGACTTTTTAATCTATCTTGCAGGCGTTTAACAAAACCTTGCCATTCGTCCTGCGAAAAAACATTATCTAACGATAACATTGCAATTTGATGGTTGACCTGAGAAAACGATTTCAATGCTTCGCCGCCGACTTTTTGGCTCGGTGAGTCTAGCGTTTTAAGCTCTGGTGCTTTAGTTTCTATAGCGATCAGATCCCGCATTAGCCGATCATATTCCACGTCCGGAACACTTGGTTCGTCTAACACGTAGTATTGGTGGTTATACAAATTAATTTGTTGTTTTAAACGTTCTAATTGCTCTGCTATATTCATGATGCTTTAAATACTTTTTGTTTGTTCAATAAAAAAGCCCCCTTTCGGAGGCCTCTAATAATAAGGTTAATTAGCCGCTATTCGATACTTGCGATCAAACTCTCTAATTTTACTGATGTAATGCTGCTCGGTTTGTTTGGTCATCACACTGCGTTTGTCATCTAATAGTTGGCCACGAAACTCTTGCGCTATTTGCTTCGCCGCGCCCAACATTTGATCAAAAACAAGAAAGGCATCACCAGGATTAGGTAAGGTCATAAATAAACTTACCCCCTGAGTTGAAAAACTTTCCATCGCATCAAGGTCAAAGGTACCTGGGTTCATCATATTCGCTAAACTAAAAGTTACTTTACCATTACCAGCATTGTCTTGGTGACGATGGAATATATTCATCTCACCATATTTCATCCCTAAGGTTAATAACGTAGGTAATAACGCGGCGCCGCTGATCATTTGGTTTTCAGGCATAATCACCGTTAGCACAATAACTTCAGGCTCAATATCGACTTTTCGCATCGGTTTTTCTTCCGGTTGTGCGGCCGTGTTTACCGGTTCTTCGTCATCTTCAAAGCTTAAACTTTCACCAAAATTAAAACCCAGTTGATCGTCACTTTTAGATCTTTTTCGGTTGATTTTTTTCAGTGGTTTCACTGACTCAGGTTTAGGGTTACTCACGGGGGTATCATAAACCGCTTTAACCGGCGCCGTTTCAGCTTTATCTTGTTGAATATTTTCACTTAGCTGACTATTTTCAGCTTTGGCTTGCAGCACTTCATTGATATTGTCAGGCGTTTCCATTTCAGGAATTAAGTCTTGATCATCAACCACTATCGGCTGCTGAGTCACTTCAAAAGATTCTATTTTATCTGCCGGTAAAACTTCAGGCTCAGCCGCTAACGCTTTTTCCTTTTCAACGACATCTTTTGGAATTGGGTCGATATTAAATTCTGGCGCTGGCGCTGGTTGATGAGGAATTTCGTGATCTTCAGGCGGGTGTTCAATTTCGCCAGTTAGCGCATTACCGCTAATCGCTTTGATTTGGCCCACACCATCTTGATCAAAACCTGAACCATCAAAGTTTCGAGACAAAGGACCAATGTTTTCTGTTTTAGTTTTTAATTTATATGGATTTCTATTTTTTCTAATTTTCCACATGCCATGCAATAGTATTGCAAAGATTGCGATAGCACTGATGATCATTAATGCTGTTCTTATATCGTAT
This sequence comes from Thalassotalea sp., assembly GCA_051251725.1. Taxonomy (GTDB): domain Bacteria; phylum Pseudomonadota; class Gammaproteobacteria; order Enterobacterales; family Alteromonadaceae; genus JALZUE01. The sequence goes on from JBPOFN010000013.1 coordinate 100,026, forward strand.
TCCATCATCTCGCCTGTGGTGTGAACCTAAGTTAGTAAAATATTTAACCTACTTATATTAATAGCTAACTTATTAAATATGTTTAATAAATAATCTTGGATAACATGCTTCAGTTGAATTTTTAGCGCATGTAAACTTTATTAAGCGTGTTTAAAGGTTTTCGCTGAAAAAGATAAAACTTCTAGCTAATAAACACTTTAAGCTTTATTAATTGCGCATAATAATAAAACGGTCAGCGTTGATAAACCAGTAGAAAAACCACAAAAAGTACTTTTTTTTATAATAGTCGATGGAAACCCCTATTACTGGTTAAAATACCAACAATGAATATTCACTAGTCTCTCATCTTGCCAATAGTAATATCTTAATTTGTAACATTTATCTGCTTATCATCTGCGTTATCAGTTATATAATAAGCGTATTCCAATCTCAATTGATACATTATGCATAGTTCATCAGGTAAATTAGCGACTAGCGGCGCTGGATATTTTTTTCTCGGTTTTAAATTAATTAAAATGAAAGGCATTCGTCGTTTTGTATTTGTGCCTTTACTTGTTAACTTAGTTTTATTTTACTTCGCGTTTTCATACCTTTACAAAAAAATGGAATATTATATGGCAGAATTAAACAGCTATATTCCAGAAATGTTTTCATGGTTAATGCACTTAATTTGGCCGTTAGCGGTAGTCTGTATGTTAGTGATGTTTTCTTTTATTTTTAGCTCTGTCGCTAATTGGTTGGCGGCGCCGTTTAACGGTTTATTATCCGAAAAAATGGAAGCGTTATTAACCAATGAATCACCACCGGATGGTAATATTGGCGAAATAGTTAAAGACATCCCAAGAACCTTTATCCGTGAATGGCAAAAATTTACTTATTATTTACCTCGTGCGATTGGCTTTTTATTAATATTTTTTATTCTGCCGATCATCGGCCAAGTAATTTGGTTTTTATTTGTCGCTTGGATGATGGCAATACAATATAAAGATTATCCGTTTGACAACCACCGCATTCCATTTCATCAAATGCGCTCTATACTATTGCAAAACAAAGGTATAAGTTTTAGTTTTGGTATTACTACCAGTATATTTTCAATGCTGCCAATTGTGAACTTGGTAGTCATGCCTGTCGCCATTTGCGGCGCAACAGCACTGTGGGTTGATGAATATAAACCGCTAATAAAGGTTTAATAGCAAAGGCTTAGCGCAATATAAGTTGACCTAATTGGATTTCGCTTTTACAGTGTAAGGAATAAAGCTCTTCGTAGTTACCTTATCTTTGTGAAGAATCTAGGTAAAGAGAAGCAAAGCTAAGTAAGGCAAATTATATGAAAAACCTCAAGAAAAAATTAGCATGTGTATTGTTATTAAACGCTTTTCACAGCAGCTTAGTTTTTGCTGAACAAGAAACAAGTATTGACGTATCAACGATGCCAGATGCACAAGTGTTTGCATCTTTCACCGAATCATTACCAGCTGTGGTTAACTATTTTTCTAAAGCAGAAAAGCAAACCATTATCGATTTTTATCTTGAGCAATATGGCACAGCATTATCACAAGAGACTAAGCGTCAGCGCTTAACCTTAACTTTTCATCAAAACGGTAATGAGATACGCGTTGTGATCTCAGAGCAAAATAACAAACGGCAAGTTGATGTGTTAGTCACTAAAATTTAATTATCTTCCTTGTTTTTAGTCTTGATAGTTACAAGTACCAGCCATAGCTGTACTAAATTATATCAAGTAGGTTAAATCGAGTAGCCGTTTTAAAAGCAAAAAAAATCCGAAACCTAGGTTTCGGATTTTTTATTTTTCGCAAATGACTTAATGTAAAATTATTTGCTCACGCTAATTATAATTTATCAGCGTTACCAGCTAAGTATGATGCAACGCCTTCAGCGTTTGGCTTCATACCTGCATCACCTTCTTGCCAGCCAGCAGGACAAACTTCGCCGTGTTCTTCTGTGAAAGTTAAGGCATCGATCATACGTAACATTTCATCGATGTTACGACCTAATGGTAAGTCGTTAACAACTTGATGACGAACATCACCAGTAGCATCAATTAAGAAAGAACCACGGAATGCAACGCCAGCACTTGGATGCTCAACGTCGTATGCTTTACAAATTTCATGTTTAACGTCAGCAACTAATGGGTATTTAACTGGGCCAATACCACCTTCGTTTACTGGCGTGTTACGCCATGCAGCATGAGTAAATTGTGAATCAATTGAAACACCAATGACAACAACACCACGTTTTTCGAATTCAGCAATACGCTTATCAAAAGCGATTAACTCTGAAGGACATACAAATGTGAAATCTAGTGGATAGAAAAATAAAACTGCTTTTTTACCTTTGATTGCTTCGCTTAAAGAAAAGCTATCAACAATTTCACCGCTACCTAATACGGCTGCTGCAGTAAAGTCCGGTGCTGGACGACCTACTAGTACACTCATTTTTTTCTCCATTTATTATATAAATAGTGATATTGCTACCACTGTTTTAGTTTGAAACACTAATGATTAAATAATTAATCTATAATTCAACAACTAGTATTGTGGCGTTATAAAATTTTTCAACGCTCTAGATAAAATTTATTCTGCGCTTGATGCTTCTGCTTTAGCTGCTGCCGCTTTTAATATCGGTGCTAATTCGCCTTGTTGAAACATTTCTAAAATAATGTCACAACCACCAATTAACTCACCATCTACCCATAATTGTGGGAAAGTTGGCCAGTCAGCATACTTAGGTAATTCAGCTCGAATATCTGGATTTTGAAGAATATCAACATAAGCAAACTTTTCGCCGCAGTTCATCATCGCCTGCGCTGTTTGCGCAGAAAAACCACAGCTTGGTAATTTTGGCGAACCTTTCATGTATAACAAAATACTGTTTTCGGCAATTTGTGCTTTAATCTTTTCAATCGTTTCCATAGTAACCTCTAATTCTGAATAGCTATTGCATTATATAATGACAAAGAGTTGAATGACAGGAAGCCATTAAATAATCAAATAACTACTAATATGTGTTTTGAGCCCAATTAAATCATTTGGTGCCCTAAAAATCGATGGCAAAGCTAATAATTTTAAGTAAACTATACATGCTTAAATAATTCCTGAGTATTTTACTAGGTTTTTATCAAAAGCAAACAACTTCTTTATTTTTGCGCAAAAATAAATAACAGAATTCAGCTTAATTGATTAGTTATTTAAGCTATTAACCAATTTACTCGTTGAATTGGCCAACATTAATAAATCATGGAGAAAACAATGGCAATTGAATTACCAGCCCTTCCGTACGAGCAAAATGCATTAGAACCACATATTTCAGCTGAAACATTATCTTTTCACTACGGCAAACATCACAACACTTACGTTGTTAAATTAAATGGCCTTATTGAAGGTACTGATTTTGATGGTAAATCTTTAGAAGATATCATTAAATCTTCTGAAGGTGGCGTATTTAACAATGCAGCTCAAATCTGGAACCACACTTTTTACTGGAACAGCTTAAGCCCTAATGGCGGCGGCGAACCAACGGGTGCTTTAGCTGACGCGATCAATGCAAGCTTTGGTTCTTTTGCTGAGTTCAAAGCAAAATTCACTGACAGCGCAATTAACAACTTCGGCTCTAGCTGGACTTGGTTAGTTAAAAAAGCTGACGGTAGTTTAGCAATTGTTAACACTTCAAATGCTGCAACACCATTAACAGATGAAGGCGTAACGCCATTGATCACTGTTGATTTATGGGAACATGCTTACTACATTGATTACCGCAATGTACGTCCAGATTACTTAAACGGTTTCTGGGCATTAGCTAACTGGGATTTTGCTTCAGCAAACTTCGCATAATCATTAATTAGCTACTATTAGTTAATATCAAAAACCGGCAAGCTTGCCGGTTTTTTTATCTCTGCCTTTTATTCCCCCTCTTGCCCCTTTAATCCCCCTCATAAAAAATAATTCTTAATTTATCAGTCGCTTCTGAAATTTTTTACTAAACTTAGAAATAGATAGCTGATTCTCGCGGTTATCTATTTTTACAAGCTAAAGCGTTTAACAAGGATAGCGTTAGTTACTTAACGTTGATGTTTACAGCACTATGTAAATTTAATTGTTGATGACGTTTATTTTTCTGTTTTGGGAGAAGGTTATGAGTATTTTTCAACATTATCAGTCGCGCTACGATGAAGCCCAAGAAGAGCGTTTTTCTATTCAAGAGTTTTTAGACCTTTGTCGCCAAGATAAAAATGCCTATGCTTCGGCATCAGAACGTTTGTTAACGGCAATCGGTGAGCCTGAAATGGTTGATACCGCCAATAACCCTCGGCTTAGTCGGCTTTTTTCTAACCGCGTTATTGCCCGCTACCCTGCATTTTCAGACTTTTATGGCATGGAAGACGCAATTGAACAAATTGTCTCATACCTAACACATGCCTCTCAGGGATTAGAAGAGCAGAAACAAATTTTGTATTTATTAGGCCCTGTTGGCGGCGGTAAATCATCACTCGCTGAAAAATTAAAAGCGCTGATGCAGCGTGAACCTATTTATGTATTAAGTGCCAATGGTGTACGTAGCCCGGTGAATGATCACCCTTTTTGTTTATTCGACTCAAATGCCGACGGCAAGATTTTAAAAGAGGAATACAATATTCCGGTTCGATATTTAAATACGATTATGTCGCCATGGGTGTCAAAACGTTTACATGAGTTTGGCGGTGATATTGCTAAATTTGACGTGGTAAAAGTTTATCCGTCTATTTTAGATCAATTAGCCATCGCAAAAACTGAGCCCGGTGATGACAACAATCAAGATATCTCAACCTTAGTCGGTAAAGTTGATATTCGTCAGTTAGAACATTTTGCCCAAAACGACCCTGACGCTTACAGTTATTCAGGTGCTTTATGTCGTGCCAACCAAGGGTTGATGGAATTTGTCGAAATGTTTAAAGCGCCAATAAAAGTGCTACATCCGCTATTAACCGCAACTCAGGAAGGTAACTATAATCCAACAGAAGGTTTATCAGCACTGCCCTTTAAGGGAATTTTATTAGCTCATTCTAATGAATCAGAATGGCAAACGTTTCGCAACAATAAAAACAATGAAGCCTTTTTAGACCGCGTCTATATTGTCAAAGTACCTTATTGTATGCGGGTATCTGAAGAAGTTAAGATTTATCAAAAGCTAATTGAAAACAGTGAATTAAATAGCGCGCAATGTGCACCTGACACCTTGGAAACCTTAGCTAAGTTCTCTGTGCTTTCACGCTTAAAAGAACCTGAAAATTCTAGTCTTTATTCTAAAATGCGCGTTTATGATGGTGAAAGCTTAAAGGACACAGATCCCAAGGCAAAATCTTATCAAGAGTATCGTGATTATGCCGGGCTGGAAGAAGGCATGTCGGGGCTTTCAACGCGTTTTGCGTTTAAAATTCTGTCACGGGTTTTTAACTTTGATCATTTAGAAGTTGCCGCCAATCCAGTGCATTTATTTTATGTGCTTGAACAACAAATTGAACGTGAGCAATTACCAAAAGAAACCGCTGAGCGTTATTTAGAATTTATTAAAGGCTATTTAACTCAGCAGTATATTGAATTTATCGGCAAAGAAATTCAAACCGCTTATCTCGAGTCGTATTCAGAATATGGTCAGAATATTTTTGACCGTTATGTCAGTTATGCCGATTTTTGGATCCAAGATCAAGAATACCGAGACGCAGAAACCGGACAACTATTTGATCGTGAAGCGTTAAATAATGAATTAGAAAAAATAGAAAAACCTGCAGGCATTAGTAATCCAAAAGATTTTCGTAATGAAATCGTCAATTTTGTTTTGCGTGCTAAAGCCAATAATAACGGTAAAAATCCGAATTGGACCAGTTATGAAAAACTGCGCACTGTGATTGAGAAAAAAATGTTTTCAAATACCGAAGACTTACTACCGGTTATTTCATTTAATGCCAAAACCTCAAACGAAGATCAGCAAAAACATGATGATTTTGTTGAACGCATGATGAGTAAAGGCTACACCCAAAAGCAAGTGCGGCTTTTATCTGAATGGTATTTACGTGTTAGAAAATCCTCTTAAGTGTTATTTAAGTAGTTAGCAAAAGGAGGTTATATGTCGAACTTTATTGATAGACGATTAAATAGTAAGAATAAAAGCACGGTTAATCGCCAGCGCTTTATCCGTCGCTATAAAAGTCAAATCAAAAAATCAGTCTCCGACGCGATAAATAATCGCGGCGTTACTGATGTTGAATCTGGCGAGAGTATTACCATCGCCAGAAAAGACTTGTCTGAGCCCATATTTCATCAGGACCATGGCGGTGTGCGTGATCGCATTCACCCCGGTAACGACCAATTTACCGCTGGAGACCGCATTCCGCGCCCTGAAGGCGGCCAAGGGCAAGGCGCTGGCCAAGGTGATGCCAGCGATTCTGGCGAAGGTGATGACGATTTTGTGTTTTCAATCAGCAAAGACGAATATTTAAATTTATTATTTGAAGATTTAGCCCTGCCCAATTTAGAAAAAAATCAGCTCGACAAACTGATCGAATATAAAACGACCCGCGCGGGTTATTGTGCCGAAGGCGTACCTGCCAATATTGATATTGTAAAATCATTACAAGGCTCTATTGCCCGTAGAATTGCGATGACGGCAAGTAAGCGCCGCACGTTACGAGAATTAGAAGCAGCGCTTGAAAAGCTGTTAGAAAATGAACTAGGAAATTCTAGCCGTATTGCTGAAATAACGCTTGAGATAGCCGAGCTTAAAGCCAATATCGCGAAAGTGCCGTTTATCGACACCTTCGATTTACGTTTTCGAAATTATGCCAAACAAGCCGTGCCTACTTCAAAAGCAGTAATGTTTTGTTTAATGGATGTTTCAGGGTCAATGGATCAAGCCACCAAAGATATCGCTAAACGCTTTTATATTTTGCTGTATTTATTTTTAACTCGTACTTATAAGTCAATAGATGTGGTTTATATCCGCCATCATACCCAAGCGAAGGAAGTAGACGAGCAAGAATTTTTTTATTCACAAGAAACTGGTGGCACAATTGCATCATCAGCGCTGGTTTTAATGGATGAAATTATTAGAGACAGATACAACGCTGGCGATTGGAATATTTATGGTGCACAAGCTTCTGACGGTGATAACTGGGCCGATGACTCACCGACATGTAAAAAGATTCTATTAGATAAAATTTTGCCAAAAGTACGTTATTTTAGTTATATCGAAATTACCCAACATGCTCATCAAACACTGTGGAATCAATACCAAGAAGTCGCAAATGCCAATAATTCATTTGCCATTCGGCATATCAAAACCGCACATGACATTTATCCCGTGTTTAGGGATTTATTTAAAAAGTCGACCGAAACCGCCGCGTAAAATCACTTATATTTTCAATAACCAGCGGGGTTACTATCAAGCTGGCTGATAAGTAACGCGGTAAGTACGGATAGGTAACAACAGAAGAAACGTAAAAGTAACGTATCTTGTAAGTGCCAAGTTTTTAAGACCGAATCAATGGCCTAAGGGATGCTTAATCAGGAGAAAAGTATGGTAACTAAAAAGAAGCAAACACCGTTAAGTGATGGCCCTGACTGGACGTTTCCATTATTAGAGCAATATGAAAATGAAATTGCTCGGGTGGCAAAACTGTATAAATTAGATACCTACCCTAATCAAATTGAAGTTATTACCGCTGAGCAAATGATGGATGCTTATGCCAGTGTCGGCATGCCTATTGGTTATAATCATTGGACTTACGGAAAAAAATTCATTCAAACCGAGCAAAATTATAAACGCGGTCAAATGGGTTTGGCTTATGAAATTGTTATCAATTCTGAGCCTTGTATTTCATACCTGATGGAAGAAAACACCATCACGATGCAAGCCTTAGTTATGGCGCATGCCTGTTTTGGCCACAATTCCTTTTTTAAAGGTAATTATTTATTCCAAGCGTGGACCGATGCCAGTTCAATTATTGATTACCTTTTATTTGCTAAAAAATATATTGCTGATTGCGAACAAAAATACGGCATTGATGAAGTTGAAACTTGTTTAGATGCTTGTCATGCCTTGATGAACCATGGTGTTGATCGTTATAAACGGCCGCAAAAAATATCCTTAGATGAAGAATTAAGAAGACAAAAAGATCGAGAGTCTTACCTGCAATCACAAGTCAATACTTTGTGGCGCACTATTCCTGCCGATGAAAACAGTAAAAGGAAAGCAAAACCCAAATATCCTGCTGAGCCACAAGAAAATATTTTATATTTTATTGAAAAAAACGCGCCTTTATTAAAACCTTGGCAACGTGAATTGGTAAGGATAGTAAGAAAAATATCACAATATTTTTATCCGCAAAAACAAACACAAGTGATGAACGAAGGCTGGGCTTGTTTTTGGCATTACAGTATTTTAAATCATTTATACGACGAAGGTTTGGTGACTGATAAATTTATGATGGAGTTTTTACACAATCATACCAATGTTGTCGCACAGCCTGAATATAACAGCCCTTATTATTCAGGCATTAATCCCTATGCATTAGGTTTTAATATGTTTATCGACATTAAACGTATCTGCCAAGAGCCGACTGAAGAAGACACATATTGGTTTCCTGAAATAGCCGGTAGTGATTGGTTAGAAACTGTGCATTTTGCGATGGAAAACTTTAAAGATGAAAGTTTTATCAGCCAGTTTTTATCGCCTAAATTAATGCGTGATTTTAAACTGTTCCAAATTCATGATGATGAAAAAGAAAACTTTGTTGAAATCGCCGCGATCCATAACGAAGCCGGTTATCGCCAAATTAGACAAGCACTGTCAGAACAATACAATCTCAGTAACCTTGAAGCGAATATTCAAGTCACTTCTGCCAATATTACGGGTGATAGATCGTTAACCTTAAAATATACCCCGCATAACGATATTCCGCTGTCGGGTTCAAAACACGAGGTCTTAAAACATCTTCACTATTTATGGCAGTTTGATATCAAACTAGTACAAGATAACAAACAAGGTGAAGAAGAAGTAATCGCGAGCTGCCCTATATACGATAAGGCGCTGGAAGAAAAAGTAATTTAACCTTCTAGCTTCTAGCTTCTAGCTTCTAGCTTCTAGCTTCTAGCTTCTAGCTTCTAGCTTCTAGCTTCTAGCTTCTAG
>JBPOFN010000014.1:0-105210 GCA_051251725.1 Thalassotalea sp.
GGTAAATCAACATTTAAAAACTTAGAAATTCAATTAATCAAGCAAGAGAATTTTTTTTGGAGCGAGCTTAACTTAACACCCTACCATGATGATAAGGGCCAATTAATTGGTATCTCAGGCACTATCGACGATATAACTGCGCGTAAAAAAGCAGAAGAGCGTTTAACGCATGTTGCTTTACATGACACCTTAACCGGTATTTTTAATCGTCATTATTTTGATAATGAACTAAAGGCCTTGTCCAATAATGCCAAGCGCACCGGCCATGAACACACGTTATTGTATATCGACTTAGACCATTTTAAAGTGATTAATGACTCGCAAGGGCATCACCATGGCGATCTTGTTTTAAAAGAAGTGGTTAGGTTATTAAGTGAAAGAACACGGAAAAGTGATTTGTTGTGCCGTATTGGTGGCGATGAATTTGCCATGTTATTAAATAACACCTCGGTGACTGAAGCCGAGCATTTGGCGCTAGAAATTTGCCAAACCATTGCCGACACTTGTTTCCGGTTTTCACAGCAAGTTTATAAAATCAGCTGTAGCATTGGTATTTCTGCAATTAATGGTCAAGCAGCAAGTAGTGATATTTATCTGCAGCAAGCTGATATTGCAATGTTTGCGGCGAAAGCTAAAGGCCGTAATGGCATTCATGTTTTTACTCAAGAAGACAAGATGACCGGCGAGCTAAAACAGAGCTTTGAATGGGCACAAAAACTACAACAAGCGCTAAGTGAAGATAATGTTGTCCTGCATTTTCAGCCGATAATTAGTACCCAATCGCGTAAAATTGTTGGTTACGAAGCGCTGGTACGCTTAATTGTTGATGGTAAAATGATTTTCCCCAATGACTTTATTCCATCATTGGAAAAAGCGGAAGAAATGAATCTGCTCGATCGCCATGTTATTAATAAAGCGTTGAGTACGCTCGCGCAATATCCGGTTTTAAAACAAATAGCGATAAACTTATCGGCACAAGCTTTTACCGATGATCGGTTATTTGGTTTTATCGCCGAAAAGTTAGATTTTTATCAAGTTCCTGCCACCAACGTTGTTTTTGAATTAACGGAAAGTGCCAGTTTGTCGAATATTACGGGTACCCAGCGCTTGGTGACTAAGTTAAATGAATTAGGCTGTCGCTTCTCTATTGACGATTTTGGTACCGGTTTTAGTACCTTTGCCTACCTTAAACAAATACCGGCAGGTAGCGTTAAAATTGACGGCTCTTTTGTGCAAGATATGGTGAATAACCCAACCGACGAAGTGTTAGTAAAAGCAATCAATGATACTGCGCATGCGTTAGGAAAAACGACGGTTGCGGAATTTGTTGAAGATAAAGTGACATTGGATCGGCTCGCTGAATTAGGCGTTGATTACGCCCAAGGTTATTATATTGGTCGCCCCGTTGATATTAGTGTTATCAATGGTGATATTGACGCTGCTTATGTCGAAGTTGGTTGATCTAAGTCGTCACTGAAACAGCTACTATTGCGAATCTTTCGAATGATATGCTATCGGCTTGCGCAGGTTAGTTGGCTTGGTTGGTTATCGCTGTTAACCTGAGTGAAGTGGTAATGTCACAGTAAAAGTAGCACCTTGGTTTAACTTACTCGTCACTGAAATTTTTCCACCCATCAAAGTAACAAAGCGTTTTGAAATTGCGAGCCCTAATCCGGTGCCGCTGAATTTTCTAGTTTGACTAGAATCCACTTGTCGAAACTCATCAAAAATATAGGCCTGTTGTGCCTCGGTTAATCCAATGCCTGTATCGGTAATTTGAAAATGAATACTTTCATTATTGTTTGCTATGGTTAATGATATTTGACCATTTTCGGTGAATTTACAGGCGTTGCTTAACAAGTTTAGCAGTACTTGCTCAAGTTTTTCTTTATCTGTGGTGAGCTTGTTGATGACCGCGTGATTCTCAATAAAAAAGCTATTATTGTTTTTGTGGGCGAGTGGCTTAATGGTGTCTAATAAATTCTGCTGTATGCTGTCGATGAAAACTTCACTGTGATGAAGGTCGGTTTTTCCCGCTTCTATTTTAGCTAAATCTAACAGGCTATTAATCAATAACAGTAGGCGGCTTGAATTTTTAGCGATTTTGTCCATATCTTCCAGCAAAGTAAAATTGCCTTCGAGCTCAAGCTCTTCAATCACTAATTCGCCATACCCAATAATAGATTGAATTGGGGTTCTTAATTCATGGCTCATATTCGCCATAAATTCAGATTTATGTTGGCTTGCTGATAACGCCTCATCACGCGCTGACACCAATTCTAACGTGCGAACTTGTACTTCATTTTCTAAGTGGTCGCGGTGTTGCTTTAAGTCGTTATCTTGCTGTTTTAACACTTTCATCATTAAGTTATATGAGCTTGCCATATTCTTAATTTCTTTAGCGCCTTTAATGCTAGCCAAAATATATTCGCCGCTATTTTTGGCTTCGGCCATAGTATCAGCAAGTTGACCTAATGGTTTGAACAGCCGATTTAAGCCATAACGTAATATCGCCCCCATGATTAACACTGACACTATACCTACGGCGGCAACTAACAAGGCAACGCGGGTTTGTGCGTCGCTAAGATGCTCTTTACTGTAAATCACTTCAACAAAACCAATGGTTTGCGCTTGCTCGGTAGTTTCTTCAAGTTCAAATTCACTTTCAGCATCTGACGAGGCCTGTTCAGCGACATACACCGGCGATTTGATGAGCCAATATTCGTTAGTTTCTTGGCTGATGGCGGTGCTGGCAAGCGTACTTTGTGCTCGTTCAATAATGTCAGGAAAGTTACCTATGGTAAGAAAGTTACTGTGATCGGTGAAGATGATTTTTGCGGCTTTGACCGATTGAAAGCCCTTTACTTGTGTCATCGCGTCGGAGGCATTTTCAGGGTCGCCCGATAACAAAGCAAAAACCACTTGTTTGGCCAAGCCTTCAGATATTTGAAAAGCATTATCTAGCATTAATTGTCGAGATTGATGATTGACCCCCGCGGTGGTCACTAAGCTGATAATGATGGTCATCAAGGCAATGCCGACAATCATAAAGCTGATCACTTGTGATCTTATGCTGCGCTCGGAATCGGTAGAAAAACTAAATAACATTTATCAGCACTTTAATTTGGAAACGTTAAGGCAAAGCTTGAGCGTTCATTCGAATTATAGTTATAACCTAGATGAGCTGCCGTTCTTAAGTTAACGGCGAGCTTGATATTGTCTAACAGTTTTACCGTAGACGGACGCGCTTTATAATTAACTGTGTTGATCAGCCGCGCAAGTTGCTGTCCTAACTGTTCGTTGTTGGGTAAAGCCGAAAATAAAGCGCCGCGTTTGGCATGGGTTGGTTTACTGGAAAAAACCACCATTTTATTTTCCCATGCTTTTTCTAAGATATTCGGCACAATAATTTTTTCATTGGCAGTAACCGGATCTAACGGTAACCAAATGGCCATATTTTTTAGATCAGCCGTTTCAAAAATTTTATTGTAGGCTTTGACCGCGCTGGGCAGGTCGTTCACGGCAATATGATTAAGGGTTAAACCTTTTGCGCTCGCGGTTAGCTCAGCTTGTTTAATATACCAAGCGGATGTTGGGCTGTATAACACGGTAATAGTGGTTATTGTTGGCGCTAATTCATGCAGTGAATTAAATAATATTTCAGGGTCAGTGATCAGGCTAACCCCAGAGATACCGTTTGGTCTGATTGGCAGTGCGCCCACTACCACAGGTTTTTCTTGATAAAGCTCTTTGGCAATGCGCATACCGCGCTTACCTAAGGCAATAATTTTTTCTGTTGTTATTTGTGCGGCTAATAATTCGGGGTCAAAAGTTTTAGGTAACTTTAAATAAGCAATGTCACCATCAAATTCTGTTGAGATACCGTTGAGGATTTGCTGAAAAATTTGGTCGTAAGGGGCACTAACGTCAGGATAAACCACAGTCACTTTTCCCGTATCCGCCAAGGCAGAGAAACTTAACATTAATAAAATTAAAAATGTCTTGGTAGAACCCCACTTCATGAACAATCTCAAATGTGACGACGTAATTTTTATCATAGCGATATTTTATTTGATAGTCGATTGATTTGTTTGAATTTTCAGCAAGAGTGAGGTTTTAGTGTTGATGCGCTGATTTTTGTGATTGATAGAGTATAGCGCCGCCAATTAAGGCGAGTACAAATAAACTTGCGCTGATCATTAAGTGGCTACTGCTGGCTAATTTAATGCCAGCGCCGGCTAATGAAAAAATAAATATTTGCGGGATAAAACCAATAAATGAACCGGCTACATAACGTGTTTTATCAAGCCGACAAACACCAGCAATAATATTAGTTAAAAAATTGCTGCCTAAGGGTAATATTCTAATGATGATGGCTTTGTAAAATAATTGCTGTGCTAAAAAGCTAGCGATACTGCTTTGCTGGCGAGGGTAGTTTTTATCAATGTAGGCAGTTAAAAATCGTCGGGCCACGACTAAGGTAAGGTAACAACCAATAGTGGTGGCAATCAGCGCGATAATAAAACCATAACCAGTGCCAAAGCTAAAGCCACTGATAAAGGCAGCAATTTGCCGAGGGAGCCCAACAGCGGTTAAACCGGCTAAGAATAGTAATAAAAAAACCGCCCCAATCAGCCCTTTAGGTAAGCGTGCACTGAGCTGCTGCTGAAAGCTTGGGTCATTAAATAAATATTGGCTTGGGATCGCCACTATGACTAAAATAATAATGGCGATTAAAGAAAGCTTAAGGGTGGAAGCTAACATAACAATTAAAAACTTAGCTAGTTTCGGTCACTTTTGGATCTTGTGCATTAATTGTTTCGCTGATAGTAACGCACCAGCTGTTAATCATATTTAAACATTCTTGATAATGAATACGGGTATAACGCTGATTACCGCGGCGCGCGTATAAACACAAAGTATAAACATGACCAGATTTATCAATGATTTCAATGGCAATGACCCGCGCTCTGTGATCAACCATTTTTAAGCGCTGTTCAAGGGCAATAATATGATTCATTTGCGCTTTGTCTTCATCGCTAAATCTGTTTTCTGGTTGCTCATCAATAATATTAATAACTTTATGGTTGAGTAATATTCGGCTGGCGGCAATATCTGACAAGCTTAACGAAACGTCTGCAGTTTTTTGATGGCGTTTAAATAAATCGACGCTTTCACTGTAGTTTGAGAGCTCGAAGCGATTATAGTGCTTACGCACAAAGCTTTTTTCTTTGTCGTGGTTTTTGATTTTAAGCGCGACAAAAATAGCGATAATAAAAACACTAAAAACTGCGAGCCATAAATATATTTGGCTGTAATCGTTTTCTTGGTAGGGTGACAAATAATCACTGTCATCGCCTGAGTTGTCAGCATCGCCGGTAATATCCATCGCTTTAATTTGACTAAAAACACCATCGGTAATATTCAATAACATTAATTCAAACTGATTATTAATGGTTAAGCCTAATTGCGCTTGTGGGTCAATATTAGGGATAGTGGCTAATAAAATTTTATCGACAGTTTTATCTTCGGCCACTGACAGACTATGCAGTTGCCATTCACCGTTAGCATATTCAACGGTAATTAATTTATACAATAAGTTGGCAAGTCGTCGGCCTTCGTACCACGCAATTTGATGTGCTTTGGCTAAACTTGCACCTTGCCATAATGGCTTGCTGACTTCTTTACGTAAATCGTCGCCAACACTCAACACCGTTAAAATACGCGTGTGATCTGGCTGCTCTTTTGATGGCGCTTGCTCGACTATGCTGAACCATTGCTGGTTATTCTTCTTTTGCCACAACACTTTATGAATGTTTTTTGCACCTAAGGCGATTATTTCATTGTCGATTTCAGCATTGCTATTAAAAGGATTAGTTTCAGGAATAGTGTAATTTCTCAAACCAAACTTATCTGGGTTAATTCGCAATACAACGCCTGAATATAATGGCGTTTCTTGATGTTTTTCACTTTGATTGAGAATAATAAACAGGCTGCCAAATTCATCTTGCCACGGCTTTAAATACGGATTAAAAGTCAGTTGTTTAATCTGCGTTGTTTTTTCTGGTGAAGCAATGCGAATAATTTCACGTTTGTTTTCTACGTCGACATTTTTACCGAGAATATCGATATGCCATTCATAAACCACTAGATCAAATTCATTCGCTTCATTGGCAACTTTAGGTAAGCGCACTAAGCGGCGTTTATCATTAAAGCTTTCAACGTGAGCAGTATAAAAGATGTGATGACCGGGTAAGTCTTTTAACGCAAAATTAGGGTGCAAAGCCATTGCGGTTAAGGACAATTTAGGGTTATTTAATTCCTTGGCGACATCTAATAAGGCTGTGCTTGCTAATTTTCCGTTAACAACTTCTAAGATTTTCCCTTGTGTTGTAAAAACATAGAAGTCGTTTTGTTTGCTGGGATGAGCAAGCACTTGTTGCCAGTTAAACTGGGTGTCTTCAACCTTATTAAAAGTGACCAAATGATCAAGTTGAATGGCAGATACAGCGCTTGAAAGTAAAAAAGCAACAAGGATAACGAGCGGCTTAATAAAGTCATAACCTTTAACCGAATTTTTTATGAGTGCTGACAACATGATCGGAGAATATCCCTATTGGTGCTTGTTTTTGCTTATTTATCTGTAAATAACCTTTGCGCTAGTATGCATAAGCATAGTGCGCAGTACAATATATACGGTGAAAAAACAGCGAATTAACTAGCTAATAACACCGTTTGTTGGCTTTCGATAAACTGAGTTTTATCGGCATTATTCATATAGCTTAATTTACCTTCAATCACCATTTGGCTGCCCGGCTTGGCGTGGTCGTGTAAATATTGTGCTTGTTTGCCCCAAACATGAAAAGCTCTGGTCAGGGTGAATTCTTGTAATTTACCTGAAATAGGAGAAATAACTTGGTGTTTTATCGTCAGATTACCTTCGCCTAATAACTTGTCTTGTTCGGTTGTCATTAGTTTAATTGGCGCACTTAATTCACCGCTAACTTGCACTAAATTAATCGACTGGGCATAACCTTTGGCAAACACTTGGGCAAAATTGGCGTGAATAATTTCACGATTGGTTTGTTTACTATTTAATAAATAACCATGAACCAGCATCACCTCGCCTTTTTCAGCATACAGCAAGGTTTGGTCAACAATGTCGCCGATCACTTTAACCGTATGGTAGTGCGTCCATTCTTTATACTGTTGGCTTTGTTTGTCAAACCAGCGGCTATGGGTGGCCAGGGTTACTTCTGCCATGGCAACAACCGGATTGGCTAAGTAGCGAATTTCTGGCTTAGACACTAAATTCCCTAACAGTGTTACTTTACATAAATGATGCTTTTTAAGTGCAGTCGACATTAACTTTCTTTCTCATAGTTCTTAGGGCGCTTAATGTAAGGGATGCGAGGATAGTAATCAAGATTGTTGAAAATTAAGCTGGTTACCGTCATCATACGTCGCTTTATTGTGATGGAATATAACTATGAGTAATCTGACCATTGAATGGCAGCTTTTACAGAACCAATACGACAGTTATGAGAAGTGGTCGTTAGTGATAAAATTGCTGGCGATTACGTTATTTATCGCGGGCATCGCGTTGGCAGTTAACTCGCTTTATTTGATACTGGTTATGGCAGTATTGTGGTTGCAAGATGGTATTTGGAAAACTTTTCAAAGCCGAATCGAACAGCGTTTATATCTTGTTGAGGCGCAGCTGGCAAAAAACGAAAGTGAATCATTATCGCAAGAAGCCGTGGGCATTGCTTGTCAGTTTAATACTGAATTTTTAGCCAATCGCCGCGGTGGTTTATGTTTAATTAAAGAATATATCTGCCAAGCACTGAGGCCAACAGTGGCTTACCCTTATGTGCTGTTATTAGCTTTTGCTGTTATTCAATGTTTAGTACGATGTTTTGTCGTTTAATTCAGTAATTAAGCGCTTAATGTTACCTTAAGCGCCTACTCAGGCGTTTAATCATTTCACCAATATGATGCAAGATGGTTAACCATCACCAACATAGCGCACGATAATATAACATTTTAAAAAATAATCTTTAAATTTCAGTCTGTTAACTTTTGGATCGCATTTTGCTCTTCCAAGTTATCAAGCTGACATTAGGATTTTTTGTGTTCATTTTATTTTCTCCGATTTATTTACTGCTTAAAAATTTGGGCTTTAGCCTAACTATCTGCGCTGCCTTTTTATTAGCGGTAACAAATGTTATTGCCAGTTTTTATATTACGCCAACAGATTTGTTACCAAGTTTTGTGCTGTTTTTCTATTTAGTGATTGGTGTTTTTTTAATTATTAAACAAGAAATCAAGCAAATTAATCATGTGATTGAAGCTATCAATACTAAGAATTTTGATCATCGCGATATTCACTTTAATAGCTTAGTGAATGCGACTTTTTTGGAACAACTACTACGTACTTATCGTGAATTGGGACGGATCAATATTCATCATGAAGAAAAAAATAAAGAAGTTGAATACGCCGCCATTCAGGTGATCGAAATCTCCTCGAAAGTAAAAGCGAATGTACAATCACAATCTGATGCCACCACATCAACGGCGGCGGCAATCACTGAAATGAGCCAATCTTTAGTTGAGGTTAATAGAGAAATCACCAATACCCATACGTCGTCTTGCCAGGCTTCTGACATAGCTCAACATGGCAAAGGTAGTTTAGTTTCATTAAACCAAGCCGTTACCGACGTCAGTAAACGGGCACAAACCACACAGCAGCGCATGATCTCGCTGAATGAGTTAGTGAAAAATGTTGAAAAAATAACTGAGTCTATTCAGCAAATATCGCAACAAACCAATTTATTAGCATTAAATGCTTCAATTGAAGCGGCCCGCGCAGGGCAATACGGGCGTGGTTTTGCGGTCGTGGCGGAAGAAGTAAGAGCGTTAGCTGAGCGAACGCATAGCTCAACTAACACGATAGTAAGTAATATTAATGAGGTGTTAGAAGAAAGTAGTGAAATAGTTGCGACTATGAATGCGGTCGTTAACCAAACAGAAGTTTGCATTAATAAAGTTGACGAAGTAGAGCGTGCGTTTACTGAAATAGAGCAAGCAACGGAAGAGGTGCAGCAACAAATGGAAACGATCAGTAGTGTTTCAACTCAACAAGCGGCTGCAACGAATGAAATTTCAGAACATATCGCTAAGGTGGTATTAGGCGCGCAAGCCAATGCCGACATCGCGATTCAGTCAGAGTCGGTTGCCAACCATTTACGAAAACTAACACAAGATCAAGAGTAGTCATGCTTAAGGAACAGATAATGATATTAACGTTAACTAGTTTGGTGGTTTTACTTTTCACGACGATGGTTTTTATTAAACAAAAACGTCAGCGACACAAAAAGCAGACACAATTACAAGGTATTACTTTGATTGGCCAACTCAAACAGCTAATTACTTTGGTGCAACAACATCGCGGTTTAACATCAGCTTGGTTAAGTGGTGATAGCAAAGTAAAAACTAAATTGGTGGTATTGAAGCAGCAAATATCACAAGTCATCAAAAGTTTAGAAATCACCCAAGTACAACAAAATGAACGTTGGATTGCCTTTGTTGACCATTGGCCGCGGTTATTGCAATTTAACAACCTAACTTCTGTTGGCAATAGTTTCGATCAGCATACTATGATGATCCGTAATCTTGCATATTTATTAGAAGATACCGCAGAGCACTCATTTCTGACTGCAGAATATATTCCAGCCTTACCTAATGTTGGTTATGTATGGCGCGAGTTGGTATTAGCAACTGAAAATATTGGTCAATCACGAGCCTTGGGAACCGGCGTCGCGGCCAAAAGTTTATGTTCTAGTGTCGATAAAGTCAGGCTGAATTTTCTCACCCAAACTATGACTAAGATCACCGAACATACTTTGCAGAATTTATCGTTTTTACCGGAAGAACAAAGTGTGCATCGACAATTAATTGCAAGTACCAGCGTTAAAATGAACCAGCTGATAACGACCATCACTAATGATTTGGTCAATGCCAGTAAAGTCATTGTAGATAATGGCCTTTATTTTGAGTTAGCAACTGAAACCATGAAAGCAATGAATGACATTTTTGACCATCAAATCAAGCAGCTAAACAATATAATTTAAAACACAACAGTGTGGCTTAAGTAAAGTTATGTATATAAACTTTACTTATTTGTTAATTGTCAATATTGTCAACAATTAAACTTGTAGTTGTTGAAGGTATTACTGTGATTAAACCTATTAGCGTTATTATGCTGATAACTTCGTTATTTAGCCCGCTAATAGCGGCGAAAACACCGCCTAATGCGGTAAAAAAACCTAATGTTATTGTTATTATCACCGATGACCAAGGTTATGGCGATATGTCGGTGCATGGCAATCCTTATTTAACGACTAAAAATATAGATCAATTAGCCCATGACAGCGTGCGTTTAGATAATTTTCATGTCGATCCAACTTGTTCGCCGACACGTGCAGCATTGATGACCGGTCGCTATGCCACTAAAGTTGGCGTTTGGCTGACCTTTGGTGGTCGTAACCATTTGTACCGTGATGAAATTACGATGGCGGATGTTTTTCATCATAATAACTATAAAACCGGCATTTTAGGTAAATGGCATTTAGGTGATAATTATCCGTTTCGGCCACAAGATCGCGGCTTTGATTATTCCTTTATTCATAAAGGTGGAGTCGCTGGCGAAACCCCTGATTATTGGGGTAATAACTACTTTAACGACACTTATTTTGAAAATGAACAGCCGGTAAAAACCCAAGGTTACAGCACCGACGTTTGGTTTAACAAAGCGGAAGCGTTTATTACCGAAAATCAAAAACAGCCTTTTTTCCTCTATCTTGCTACGAATACACCACATGGTCCTTTTAACGTTTTAGCAAAGTATATGCAGCCTTACCTTGAAGCTGGTGTTCCTGAAATGCGTGCCCGTTATTATGGCATGATTCAAAACATTGATGAGAATATTGCTAGATTAAGATCTACTTTAACTGACTTGAACATAGCAGATAATACCGTAATTTTATTTTTAACTGATAACGGGACAACGGCTGGTTTTGAAGGACCAAGCGATGGTTATCCACGGTCAGGTTATAATGGCGGAATGCGCGGTCGAAAAACGTCAGCTTATGAAGGTGGTCACCGAGCTGCAGGCTTTTTATCATGGCCAAAAGGGCAGTTAAAACAAGGACAAGTTTTAACTAATTTAACCTCACATATCGATATGCTACCAACCTTTGTTGATTTATTAAATTTACAATTACCTAAACCATTAGCCTTTGACGGGATGAATTTAACACCACTTATTAAGCAAGCTACGCTTGAGCATGCACCAGCCATCAAAGAGATTAATAGCCGTACTATTGTTGTTCATAATCAGGCGCGCTTCGGTAAATCATTGGGAGATGGTTTACCGATCAAAGGTAAAGACTATTCAGTTATGACTAACCGTTGGCGTTTAGTCGGTGATGAGCTTTATGATATTGTGCAAGATCCGGCGCAAAAGCGAGATATTGCCCAACAACATCCGCAAGTTGTTGCTAAATTACAACAATATTATCAAACATGGTGGCAAGACATCACTCATAACGTTCGTAATGCACCAACCGTGATTAATACTAAACATCAAACACAAGTGTTGCTTTCCAGCCAAGCTTGGCATGGCGATAAAGTACCTTATGACCAGCAACATGTGCGCAGTGGTTTTCAAGGGCGTGGGTTCTGGGATATTAATGTTGAAACCCCTGGCCATTATCAAATAACACTGAGTCGCTGGCCAAAAGAGTCTGGCTTAACATTTTCCGATAATTTCGAAAATATGAAAGTAGCAGGGCTTGATACCAACTTTAGGCTTTATAATTTACCAGCTAAGCCATTTATCGTAAAAAAAGCAGCGTTAATTATTGATCAAAAACAATATCAGCAAACGGTCGCACCAACAGATAAAAGCATTACCTTTGAGGTATTTTTATCTCAAGGTGTTCATAACCTTGAAGGGATTTTTACTTCCCTGAACGGAGCAGAATACGGCGCTTATTATTTGTATTTATCGGCGAAAAAATAACCCTGTATTGAGCTTCACAATGTTGAATAATGGCGCGGGTAGAATTTAATGTTATTAGCGCTGGTAAAGCACAGCGCTTTTGTCTAAAATCGCAACCTTGTAATGATGCTCCCGTGGTGAAGTGGATCTCACGTGGACCTCCGGAGTCTAAGTCGCAGGTTCGATTCCTGCCGGGAGCGCCAATACATTCCTTCACGTTTTACCAATCTGTCGATCTCTTTTTTTACAATAAAACGCCATCAAAAAAACCAATGAAAGCACTTGTCTGCAATGATTTTTAGGTTAAATTTCGGCTTCAATATACTGCGCATAATGCTCTGGGCAATAATCTTTAGTGATTAAGCGCAGTGTTGTAAAAGTAATTATCCGGCTCTGTTTTAACATCTTTTTTAATGCCATATTCGGTCAATAACCAAGTGACTGACTAAAAAGTTAATCAATATTACTTGACACTTAGTTAGGTAACTAACTATTATGGTTAGGTGTCTAACTATTATGGTTAGGTGTCTAACTATTATGGTTAGGTGTCTAACTATATTTGAGTGAAAAGATGAACAGACGGATGTTTTTAAAAACAAGCGGCGCAACCATTGCGGTTTCAGGAATAGCGGCAAGTACTTTTTGGTTTAATACTCGGACCCCAACCAAGGCGCTTGCACCATGGGATTTGGCGAGTACCAGCAGCTTTAATGATGTCCGATTAAATGCCCTCGCCTATGCGATATTAGCGCCGAATCCACATAACAGACAGCCATGGCAGGTCAGCTTAGTCAATAATAACAGCATTGATGTTTATTGTGACCTCAATAAATTATTACCACATACCGACCCTTATAATCGTCAAATTGTTATTGGTCTTGGCTGTTTTATCGAGCTTTACCAAATGGCGGCTGCCAATTTAGGTTATCGCGCTGTAGTTGAAAGTTTTCCTGATGGTGAACCGCAGCCGGTGTTAGATAATCGGCGGATTGCTCGGATCACTTTACATCAAGATAAGATAATGACAGATCCGCTGTTTAATTATGTTTTTAGTCGTCGCTCAACCAAAGAGCCTTTTGATATTAACTTACCGGTAGCTTCTGCCACCTTAGCGGAATTAACCGAAAATAATCGCGCAGCTGGCACAGTTGAGACCGGTGAAGTGACAAAATTAAATCAGTTGATTTATCAGGGTATGGCAACCGAATTTCAAACCGCTCACACACTCAAAGAAAGTGCCGATTTAATGCGCTTGGGTAAAAGTGAAGTAGAAGCGAACCCTGATGGCATTGATATCACGGGAGCAGGAATGGAACTGTTAATAAAAGCGGGGATATTATCAAGAGCCGCGCTCGCCGATCCTAATTCAGACATAACTAAAGACTATTTAAGCCGCGTAAAAAACTCGTTTAATACCTCAAAAGGCTATGTTTGGCTGTCTTCTGCAACCAATACTCGTGCTGAGCAATTACAGGCAGGGCGAGATTATGTGCGTTTAAATTTAAAAGCGACACAACTGGGTTTAGCGATGCAGCCGGTGAGCCAAACATTACAAGAATATCCTGAAATGACACATCTATATCAAGATATTCATCAGCAACTTGGGATTAACAGCCCAGAAAAATTACAAATGTTAGCGCGGGTTGGCTATTGTCCTGCGGTTACGCCCAGCCCAAGATGGCCATTAGCGTCAATTCTTGTGTCAGGCTAATTAGCGATTATTTTAATCATTGAGGAAAACAAAATGTCAGAATATGAAATCGTTTATATGATGAGTGTCCATACCGATCGCATCTGGACCATTATGCAGTTTTGGGCCAGTATTTCATTTGGTTTGATGGTGGTTGCGTATATTGCGGCGGCTAAGTTAACCTTGCCAATGATCAGTATTTTAACTTTTTTATATATTGTTTTTTCACTGTTTATTCTTAATATGCTGAAAATCAACGGCGGTATTAGCGACGGTTATATTATCGACTTAAACAACTTATTGAATAGCCAAATTGCAATTAAACATGGTAGCCAAAATTTACTTGAGATGAACCGAAACAGTCACGGCTTTATCTTAATAATTACCGCCTTTATTGGAACTTTTATTAGTGCCTTATTTTTTCTCTGGTATTCTTACTGCATTAATCGAAATAAACCCCAATCATATACGCAAAATAATGCCCAGGAACCTGTAGTTCAATCATGAGTAGTACTGACAACGACAAACATGACAATCCCATTTTTAATTTTTTCAAAGAAATTAGTATTATTGAAAGTTTAGCGCGAAATCAAATGGAAAAGGTTTTGCCTGACGATATGCTGGCGTCACACTTTTCCGTGTTAAACCGTTTAGCGAATGTTAATAAAAAAGAGAGTCCGGCTGAGCTTGCCAGTGCCTTTCAAGTCGCTCGGCCAAGTATGACCAATACCATTCAAAAACTGACTAAAAAAGCTTATGTCAGCGTTGAAACCGATCCTAACGATGGCCGCGGTAAGCTGGTAGTGATCACTGAACATGGGCGATTTATGCATGCTCAAGCGCTACAGGCTCTAGCACAAAGCTTTGGCGCCATTGCCAAGAACTTAGGCGTTGAGGTTTTTAGTGAAAGCTTACCCGCGTTACAAAAAATCAGGACTTACATGGATGAGAATAGAGATTAAATCCGGTGATTTGTTCGCCGCTTTCAGCTCCCGTTAATCTGTCTTGTTGCTGTTATAACTAATTATTATTAAAAGGATTTATATGCTGATTTATATTGTCGCCTTGGTCATTTATCTACTGAGTTTATTGGCGGGTATGGTTTGTTTATTTTTTAAAAAGTCTCGAGCCGTAGCTAAATATTTATTATCAGGCCTCGGCGTTATTACCCTTGTTGTTTTGATCTGGCTCTTTATCTATCAGCAACCAATAACTTTTGAGCGTAATTATTTACAATCGCAAGTAAAGGTGACTGAACTAAAAGTTAAGCAGCAAAGTGAGCAGGCACAGGTTTATATCGGCGCTGCGCCTAGTAACTTAGCGCAAATGTTAACGCCGGCATTCAAACAAACCTTTACTTCGGTTACCCCTGAAAACGCATTGAAATTAGGTGATTTGTTTAATATCGAAACGCTTGCATATGACTTTAGCGCAGCCGACGCGATAGTTGATGAAGCGCTTAATAATAATCTGCGTGTGCGCGGCCATGCACTGATCTTTGGCAAGTTATCTGATGTTTACAAAAAACCAGATCTAACACTATGGCTGAGCCAATTTCCCGCAGCTGATCGCAAAGCCCAATTACAAGCTTTAGTTGATCGCCATTTTGAACGGGTTTTAAACCATTATCGCGGTAAAATCACTGAATGGGATGTGATCAATGAACCGCTTGAAATGTTCAGTAATGGCAGCTTAGAAGAAAATGTTTTTTATCGTCACCTTGGCGCTGAGTACATAGCCCAAGCCTTCATTAAAGCCAAAACCATCGACGCATCACTGACGCTTTATTTAAACGAGCAATTTTATAATTACACTGACCAACGTGCCGAAGCTTTTTATCAGCTCGTGGTAAATTTGTTAGCGCAAGGAGTGCCAATTGACGGTATTGGTTTGCAAGGCCATATGCTGTTTTATTTAGCCTCAGTAGCGGAAACCACTGACTATATTAAACGTTTTACCGCCCTGGGCTTAAAGGTACAACTGACTGAATTTGAAGCACGGTTGCGACTATTTGAAAACGCTAATGATCCATATCAAGCACAAGGTGAATATTACCGTGCCATGCTTGCCGCTTGTTATGCGCTTGACGGATTTGACGGTATTACTTTTTGGGGCGTAAGTGATGATAAAAGCTGGTTAGATGAAATGTCGTGGTTATTTCCTCTGCCAAATGAACCTTATTTATTAGACGCCAATCAAGCAGCAAAACCCGGCTTGATCTTGATCAGCGAATTACTAAAACGCATGTAGGGTAAGCCAACTGATGTACTTGTAAATATAGGCAAATGCATCAGTTGGCGGCGTTCCCATATTCCACCAAAGGCTAAATAATTTAGTTTATTGACGCGTTCACATAGCTATTTCAGACCTGAACATTCCCAAGCGAACAATTAATGTTTATTGCCCAAGATTATAAGCTACTATGTAATTAGCTTGTCGGTTTTGAGCATAGCGTATAATAATAGTGTTATCGGTGTATTCTAGCGGTAGAGCTTGACGGGGAATGCTTTCGATTTTTTCGATGTAATTTCATCTACACGACTTTTTACATAAGAGGCTAATAATGAAACTGCTTTTTCACTTAGCTTTTATTAACTGTTTTACCGTCATCAGCATTGCTGGCTTATTGTTTGCTCGGTTATGTCTTGCCGCGGACGCGAATATTAATAGTGCAGTGCCGCAAGCGCCAATTACCGTCGCGTATTTAACCAGTGATCATTCTTATTTTCCTAAATTATTACAACTTGCCTTAGATAAAAGCATACCGGCTTATGGTCCTTATACCTTGATAGAAAAACCTTGGTTGGGTCCGAAAGAGCGAATGCGAAAATTATTAGCACAACAAAAGCATATCGATGTGATTTGGGGAACGTCTAGCCCAGCCCGAGAGCAACAATTAACAGCGATAAAAATAAACATATTAAAAGGACTGAATCAATACCGCTTGTTACTTATTCATCCTGAGACGCAAGCTAAATTTGATCATATTACCAGTCTTGAGCAGTTAAAATCTTACACCGGTATTGTCGGAGCCTATTGGCGTGACACCGAAATAATGAAACAGAATAACTTACCACTGGTCACTGCGCTGAACTATCAAAACACCGTCGCTATGTTCGCAAAAAAACGCGCGGATTATTTTCCCCGTGGTATTTATGAAGTTTGGAGTGAATTACAAAACGCCGAATTTTCAACATTTGTTTTGGAGCGAAATTTGATGTTGAAATATTCAGCGGGCTATTATTTTTTTGTCAATGAGCACAACCTCGAGCTAGCAAAACGGATAGAAAGCGGTCTTAAAATAGCGCAACAAGACGGTAGTTTTGACTTGTTATATTTCAGTTACCCTGAATTTGCCAAAGGCTGGCAAGAAATGTCTAACAATAAACGTAAAATCATTTATTTACCCTAGCTCAAAGGAATGCTTTTAAGTACTATCACAAGACTAAAAATATGGTGATGTACTGGTTATCAACACTTTCTTAAATACTATTTAATACCAATCCATCTAAAAAATTCTCGCTAAGCGATCACTTTCTTAGACGCAATGCTATAAAGCAGGAGCAGCTTATGTTTAATTTTTGCCCGCAATGTAAAACAGACAATTTATTATTTGTGAATAAACATTATTGGACCTGCAAACAGTGTGAATTTGTCTACTTTCATAATACTGCCGCCGCTGTTGCTGGCATTATTGAATGTAATAACCAAATTTTGCTAACCGTAAGAGCCAAAGAGCCAGGCAAAGGGCTGTACGACTTGCCTGGTGGTTTTGTTGATCCAAAAGAATCATTAGAGCAAGCGCTAAGTCGAGAGCTGCAAGAAGAATTACAGCTCGATATACAAACTAATCAGTGGCAATATTTTATGTCACAGCCAAACACCTACGAATATAAAGACATTACTTATAACACTCAAGATTGTGTTTTTACCTGTCGCCTAGCATCAGTGGTGGAATTAAAATTAGAAAAGAGTGAAATATTACAGGCACAGTGGTTCGATAAAGATAAAATACCGTTTGAAGATATGGCGTTTGAATCACTGCGGCAGGCTCTTGAGGCTTATGTAAAATAAAGGCCACGGTTAATATGGCCTTTTGGTCTGCTCGGCAGTAAGTTAATTTAAAAGCGGTAAGATAATATCAATGAACTTGAGGTGGCGGATATGTCGTTGTAATTGCCTAAATCTTCATAATCACCAGTAGAACGATAGTTTAGCGATAATTCCAGTGAGATCTTCGGCCAATTATAACCTAGGCCACCGGTAATTTGAGCGCCAGAAATATCATCGTCTAAATGATAAAACTTGAATTTTTCACTGTATATTCCAGCGCCAAGGTAGGCTTTAAAACTTTGAGTTGCTAACCCGGTACCGTAATAAATAGACGCTTCTACTCCTGAAATTTCGAATATTGATCTTCGATCTTTTTTAACTTCATAATATTGCGCCTTCACCGCCAAGTTATCATCAAAAGCATAAGCGCTAGATAATGAAAAACCGGTAAAACCGTCCTCTCTAATGCCTTCTCAGTCTAAAACTATGGCGTATAAACCGCCGCCTACATGCCAGTGTTTGTTTTTCTGGGAGCTTTCAACGCCATTACAAAAAGTTGAAAGCATTAGGGTGGAAGTTAATATTGTTGCCGATAATAAGTTGTATTTCATCTTGTTCCTTAATTTGAAATAGTGATATGTCACCTCGTGAGAGTCGTTCGCACGATAATTGGTTGTAAACTAGTGGTGTAACTCACGACTATGGTTTTGCTTTTAGCCTAAATAATACAAAAGCATAAATAAAAAAAGCCCATAAATATGGGCTTTTTAGCTTATGTCATGTCGACTAAAACTTAACTTGTACACCTGCTGTTAAACGACGTTCAGCGTACACGCGGCCATCAGTATGTGATGCCCATTGATGGTAGTTATTTTGCACTTCTTCAGTCAAGTTAGTCCCTTGCAAAGAAAGTGTTACTGACTCATTTAACTCGTAACTAACAGAGGCATCAATGTAGTTGGTTGCTTCCGTGTAATAAGCAAATTGATACAAGCCTTCTTGTTTTAAGGTTTGAAACATTTCACTACGATAGTTATGCGCTATACGTGCTTGTAACCCATCTTGTTCAAACCAAAGAGCAAAGTTACTTTGGTGTTTCGAGTTACCTGAACCCGGTAAATTCTTACCATAATAATCGGTTTGTGTACTATCACCTGGTGAGTAGGTGTAGTTGGCTGTTACGCCAAAACCTGCCCAAATACCGGGTAAAAAATCAAAACCTTGTTGGTAACCAACTTCAAAACCTGGATCACTCCAATCGCCAGAAACTGCGAAGTTTTGTGTCGTTTGAATCGGCACAACACCGGTATTAGTATCAGTGTCGATATCGTATCCACGAATTACGCCATCACTGTCGGTAATATCATCACGAGGAACTAAGACAGATCTTGATTCCGTGTTGCCTTTAACCATAAAAGCGCCAACGTTGAACATACCTGTTTCACTAAAATACCATTCATAAGATAATTCAACATTATCATTTCGAAATGGTTCTAATTTAGGATTACCGCTTTGTGAGCCGCCGGTGGCACAGAAGATAGTCTCACCGGTTGACGTTGTTAAGTTACAGGTTTTTACCCGATTAACCGACAAACCGCCGCCTAAGGCATCAGTATTGTGGGTTGACATTGTTTCAGTGTATGAGAATCTTAAAATTTGCTTATCGGTTAAATCCACCGCTAAGTTAATAGCAGGTAAGAAGTCATTGTATTTATTAATGGTGTTGGTTTGTACACCAACCGGTTGCAAAATACCTGGGCCAATTAAATACTCTTGACCATTAAACTCAGCGACATTACCCACTAAAGAATCACTCTGGGTAATGGCAAATTCGGTTTCAATGTAACGAGCGCCAATATTACCGGTATAATGAAAGCCGGCTAATTCGCCATCTAAATTAACTTGCACATAAGCCGAAGTTACTTTCTCTTCCACATTATAAATATTGGCAGCATCGTTAACTAACACGTTAGTGCCATATATTTCTTCATGCCAAGCAATAGGGTTTTTCATGGCTTTTGGGTCAACAAAATACATTTCCCCTAAGCCTGTGGTGCCGTGGAAATCGCTAATACCTTTGATCATCCCTTTTTCATTCAATTCGGTGAATGAAATGGGCTCAATATAAGACTCAGCCGTTACCGGTGCATCTGTTGCGGTATCTTTCCAGCGCGCGATAAAGGCATCGCCATATTGGTTTGTTCTAGCAACACCACCATACCAACCTTGTTTTTTAACTTCACGTTTGCCATGGCGCATACCAAAATTAACAGAAGAAAGCATGTCGAGATAAATTGAATCAAACTCTAATTCATAAGTGCCGTCTACACGAAGTGCGTCAAATTCTGCGTTGGTATAGGTACCATAAAGGTTACTTGATTTGTTACTGTATCGATTTAAGTTACTACCAAAAACTTCAGTAGAACCGTTGTCTAAAGTAACATCGTCAAATGCCCAGTTTTGGGTACCGTTGGCGTAATTAATATTGACTGGTATTTGTGTGTGTTTGTCACTTTCAGTACCGTCAGGTAATAATGCAGGTAAGCCAGCATAGCCCCATGGATTGACATTACTAATAAACTCTTTACCTGGACCATGATAAGTATCACCAATTTGAGAGCCATCAGTGACAAAGGCATCAACAATACTGTTAGTTTCATCACCTGAAGCTTCACCATGCACCCAACGGAAATTTAAGGTTAATGCGTCACCTGTGTCATATGACAACTCTAGGTTAGTATTTAGCGCTTCTTTTTCTACTACGCGGGTTGAAGATTGAGCTTTAACCATGCGTGCTTGGTAATCAGCTGATTGCACGGTATAAAAACTACCTTCGCCAATCACAGCTTCGCCATCTACATGGGTAATATTTGGATATTCACTAACTTGATCGGGTGTGAACCAACCAGTTACCCCTGTCCATGCTTGGCTGGCGGTTAGGGCATTAGTAAATTGGTATTCTTCTAAGTTGGTATAAAAAACGTCAGCAGTTAATTGCCAGTTTTCAGTTAATTGATACTGGGCCGAGGCATTAACGCCGGTGCGATCACGGTCAATAAAGCGATTACCTGCTTGGTGACCTTGGAAGGCATAATAAACATCATTAGTATCGCCGTCGCCATTAACGTCGACATTATCATCAACAAAGTTAGACGCTTCTTTCGCCATAAAAGACCAGCCACCATAACTGCCAGGTTCGCCGCCTTGTGAGCCATTGGTGTAATCGGCTAGGTGACTGTCTGATTTAGAGATGTTTAGGGTAAAGCCCATTTCTCTATCGTCGTTATAGCCGATAAATGCTGAAATAGTTGGATCAGTTTCACCACCAAGAGAGCCGTACGCTACTTCTGCTTTACCAAGTGCAGTCCAGCCATCTTCTAACATAAATGGGCGGTTAGTTCTTAAATCGATAGTACCAGACAGGCCGCTAATAATGTTTTTGGCTTGTGATGATTTATAGACATCTAAACCTGAGACCATCGTTGATGGTATATCAGCAAAATCTGCAGTAACAGTAGTAATACTGCCCGCGGTGATCATTTGCTCGCCATTTAATGTGGTTGCGACATTGCCATTACCACGGATATTAACTTTGGCACCTTCACCACCCGAACGGGTTATCTGGATACCGGTAATACGCTGTAAAGAATCAGCAATAGTTGCATCGGGTAATTTACCAATATCAACGGCTGAAATTGAATCAACCACACTACCAGAGTAACGTTTGGTGTTCATTGCTTCAATTAATGAGCCTCGAATACCACGTACTTGTATTACTTCCATATCATCGGTATTGGTTGCTGCTTTGGCGTTTTCTTCGGCCGCGTATAACGGCGCAGTAACTAACATTAGGCCAGCAACAATACTTGCAGACAGGATACTTCTTTTAAATTCTTTTTTATCGGAAGACATATTCATTCCTATTAACTTTATTTTTTATCAAACTGTTAGTAGGAGAGGCCGCTATTGGCCTCTCATCGGCACTAACACATGGTGTTATTTGTTATCAGTGAAGATTATTCAGTAGCTGCTTTGACAAATTCAACGTTGTCGATGTAGTACTGAGATTGGGTTGCTGAGTTAACCGCGCCCATAAAGCGAACACCAAAACCACTCAGTTCAGATAAGTTAGAGATATCAATAGAAAGCTCTACGCCACCATCAACCATATCAACAGCGCCACTGTCACTCCACGCACCATTTTCATCTTTTACGAAGAGCTGTACTTGAACCGCAGAACCGGCGTCTTTCACATTAGCCATGACTTTTAAGCTAGTAACATCGCCTAATAAAAGTCCGCCCGCAGGGTAAGTTTGAAGAATAATATTATCGTCACCATCAACTAGTTGAGTGATCCCCGATAAGGCATTGTTGCTATTCATCGCCGCCCAATCTTGTGCTAATTGAATACCTGCTGCAGGGCTCCAATTTACTTGGAACTCATACTTACCGGTGTTTTCAAAGTCATAGATGGTTTTGTCGTCTAAACGAACATTATCTAAGTAGAACATGGCATCGGTAGACGCAGCATCAAAGCCTTCAATTTGCAAACCAAAACCACTAACTAGGTCAATATCAGAAACATCAATACTTAGCTCTAAGCCGCCATCAACTAGCACTGTCGCACCGGCATCGCGCCATGCACCGGCAGAATCTTTCGCCCATAATTTAATAGTGACCGAATCGCCAGCATTCATCGCATTAGCACTTACTTTTAAGGCTGAAACATCAGTAACATCAATGCCACCGGTTGGGTAAGTTTGTAGAATAACGCCATTGGCACCGGCTTCTGCACTTAAGTCTTTAATATAAGTTAAGGCTTGTGCACCACTTGTTGACCAATCGTTAGTTAAGGTGATACCTGGTTTAGGGCTCCAATTTATTTGGCCTTCAAAACCATCAGTATCAGGTTCAAAGTCATAAATAACGTTGTCATCTAAACGTACATTATCTAAGTAGAATATGGCGTTAGTAGCTGTTGCATCAAAACCTTCAATCTGTAAACCAAAACCACTGACTAGATCGATATCTGAAACATCAATGGATAAGGTTAAACCACCGTCAACAAGCGCTATCGCGCCGTTATCGCGCCATGCCCCCATTTCATCTTTCGCCCATAATTTAATGGTAACTGAATCGCCAGCATTAATAGCATTAGCACTAAGGCTTAAAGTTGTAACATCAGTGACGTTAATGCCATCAGCAGGGTAGGTTTGTAGAATAACGCCATTAGCACCGGCTTCAGCACTAAGATCTTTGGTATAAGTTAAGGCGTGTGCCCCACTTGTTGCCCAACCGTTTGATACTGAAAGCCCGGTTGATGGTGACCAGTTAATTTGTCCTTCAAAGCCTGCAGTACTTATTTCGAAGTCTTCGAAAACGCCAGCTTCAATTTTATCTCTACCACCGGGAACATCAGCAAGGTTGATTAAACCGTCGAAGGCATAATTAGCATCAATATCTGCAGGGAGTGCTCCGTCAGGGCCTATTAATGACGTTGAATCCCAAGTTTCTGAGTTCCAAGTAATAAAGAAAGACCACCAGGCATTTTGCTCATGCATTGTTGCTACGTTTGGAATGGTGCCAGTTTCAGTTAGTGCTACTAATTTTTCACCATTATGACGAGATTTTAAGGTGGCATATTGGCTAGTAAATGTCGCACTCGCATCATTTTTAGGATCGGCATAACCGTCATAGCCAACAATATCGACATAAGCATCACCCGGGTACCAATCTTCACTTAATGAAGAAGTATGAGTAAATACCCAAATGAGGTTATCTAAGCCATGATGGGTGGTCATACGGTCGTACATTAATACCCATAACTCTTTTAAAGCACTTGAACCGGCAGCACCCCACCAAAACCAACCGCCTTCAGCTTCATGCAGAGGGCGCCATAAAACAGGAATGCCAGCGTCTTCTAATTTTTGTAATTCAGCCGCCATAATATCGATGTCGACAATTAACTCGGCATATTCAGCACTGCTACTATCAGCAAGTGCGGCAGCTAAATCAAAGTCAGTATCTTTGCTATAAAAAGCGCCAGTAGCATTATGATTAGCACTTGGTGCGCGCCAATGATGTAATACTGAAACGACAATGTTTTTAGCATTCTGCTCAGCAATAATTGATTCTGTTAAACCAGTAGAGTCAGTCGTTGAAGACGCGGAATAGTTCATAAAATCAAAAGCGACGATTGCTGGCGCGTCATCGCCAGTGGCACTAACAATTTTATCAAATTCAGTTAATGGGAAAGCATCGCCACTTTTATTTGGAAACTCTGTTTGGCCAGTAAGTGTAGCCATGCCATAGTTTTCCGTTAGGAATAACATTAAATCGAGTGCTTTTTGCGAAGCATTGGCATTAACAAGTTTAGGTAAAACAGGTAATGGGCCGGCTGGCTGCGCCGCAGGTACGGTCATAATATAATCGACACGGTAATAATCCCAACCGCCGCCAACTTCTATAATATTATCGCCCGCGTTTAATTTGATCACCCCAATACGGTATTCATTAAAACCCGCAGTGGTAGGTACCATTAGTTCAAATTCAACACCATTAACGGTAACTTTTGCGCCTTTTTCTGAGTAAGGCGAGGCAAATGCCGCATAAAGAGTGACGAACTTTTCTTGCTCTGAATTTATGGTGTATTCAACTGTAGCGCCAGGTGTCATGTCAGCGGTGTGGCTGTCACCACGAGCACCTGAAATATATTGGTCATGACCTGAAGTTACAGCTTCAACGCCTTTTAATTCAGCGTAAGTTGGATCTTCAATGTCATAAAATAATTTAGTCGCGGGATCAAAAATTGTGATTTTAGTTTCTGCAACTAACGGATTGCCGTTGTTATCAACTGCGGCAGAGCCATCACTTTCTAGGGCAGCAATTTCAAAGACAAAAGCTTCAATACCAAGGACATCAGGGGCATTAAAATTTAAGGTCGCTTTGTTCCAATCTGCGATGCCTTCAATCGGGGTGCCGCTTTTTTGGCGCCATAAAACCGTTTGCCCACTAGTTGTGCCAACTAAACGGCCTTGTAATGTTACTGGGCTACCAGGCTCATATTCGGCGCCTTCACCAGCGATAACACCTAAAGGTCTTTGTTCTGGCGTATATTCAACCGTGTCAGTGTTGAGCTTACCTTCATCAACACAACCGGCAACCCCGCCAACCATCAAAATTGCTGCCAATAGCGCTTCTGATGATTTTTTAGCTAAAATAAAATTCATTTCCCACCCCTTATTTATATGTACCGACTAGCTTAATTATTATAAGAATCAACTATGAACCGGTTCACTTTATTTTCATTAAAAAACCGGAATAACCTTTATTAATATGGATTGAACCGGTGTTACTTACAACCCTAACTTAAAATAAATTTATTTGCAATGGTTTTTTAACGAATTTATTTATCCTTAATTTACGATGAAATTCTTATTCAAAGTCGTGGGTAATAAATATTTTTACCATTAACCAGGGTCAGTTTAATGTGAAAAGAGTCAGAGGGTTTATAGTTGTCGATGTTTTATTTCCAATCAGTATCAATAGATTTAGTTACTGATATTAACTTAAATTAAATCAGTGATTATCAAGGTGATAACCACTGGTTTGAGTTATTTAAAAACTAAAAACACCTAAATTAAAGTGACTGAATGATTCCGTTATTTAATTTAAATATTGGTTATTTAGTCTTTCCAACGTTCTTTAATTTCAAGAATATTGTTTAATTGCTTAGTGAATAAATCGACCAATTCAGGATCAAAATGTTTGCCTTTTTGTTCTTGAATAAAATCTACCGCTTTATCAACAGTCCAAGCATCTTTGTAAGGCCGAACGCTAGTTAAAGCATCAAAGACATCAGCTAATGCAACAATACGTCCTTCAATCGGGATCTCGTTACCTTTTAATTGCTTAGGGTAGCCACTGCCGTCCCATTTTTCATGATGGGTCATGGCAACACTTTTTGCTAAGGCGATCAGATACGAGTCGGCGTCACCAAGAATTTCAGAGCCAATTTCTGGGTGCTTTTTCATTTCAGCAAATTCTTCGTCAGTGAGTTTACCTGGTTTAAGCATGATCCTATCCGGAATACCTATTTTGCCAATATCATGCATGGGCGCTGCATGAAACAGCGTATCGGCTTCTTCGGGAGAGTAGCCATAAGCTAGTGCAATAATTTTTGAATAATGACTCATCCGCATTACATGCATGCCGGTTTCATTATCTTTATATTCTGAGGCTCGGCCTAAACGTTGAATAATTTGTAATCTAGTACGTCTAAGCTCTTCAGCGTCGACCAAAGATAAATGCGTTTTAACTCTCGCTTTCACTACTGCTGGCGTAATAGGCTTAGTTATATAGTCAACCGCCCCCATATTTAGCCCTTTTGCTTCGTCAGTAGCATCGTTTAATGCGGTGACAAAAATAATAGGGATCGATTTATACAGTGGATTATTTTTTAGGTATTCGCAAACGTCATAGCCAGTCATTTCTGGCATCATAACGTCGAGCAAAATTAAGTCAGGCTGTTCTTTTTCAATCAAGCGTAATGCTACGGCGCCACTTTTGGCGAAAGTAAGCTTATAAGTATTACTGAGAATGTTATTTAATACTTTTAAGTTGGTGGGTTCGTCATCCACAATCAGTACATTTTGTTTATGATGCTGCATGTAATTCGCTTAATAATATTTTTAGCTGTCGGGCTTGAGTGAATCGACAAGGGTGTTAATGTATTTTGATGCCAGCTCAAAGTCAAAGTCATTACACGCAGTAATGATAGTGTTAACTTCTTTGTTATGACTAGAGGCTATGGCTTGCAGGGTATCTAATAACGATTCATCAAATTCATTATTTTCAACATGATGTTGAAGCTGCAATAAAATTTCAACTAATTGCGGGTCCGAAATATGTTCACCAGAAGATTGGTTAACGCCATCTTTGTCGGTGCCATCACTCATTTTATTCGAACATTGACTAATCGATACGATCTCTGCTGTAATTTTTGTCAAAACGAATAAAGCGTCTTGTTCTTGTTTTTTCCGGCTTGCTTGCTCTAATTCACCGAATATATTCATTAAGCGGTTTAGTGCTAGATTACCGGTAACGCCTTTATATTTATGAGCGATTTCTTCAATTGCTAGCCAATCGTTTTTTACTATTAATACTTTTAACAAGCTAATATCGTTTTCAGACTGAGATAAAAAGCGGTTAATTTCAACAAATAAAGAGGTTTTAGAACCCCACAGATTAATCCCTTTCTCGGTATCTATTTTTAATTGCTCATTCGGTGTAACAACTGTCATGGCTGGCTGGAAGCTTTTGGCGGAAAGTGCGCCTGAAATTTCTCCCATCAATTGTCGAGTATCTATAGGTTTGTTGGCAAAACCGTCCATACCAGCATCGGCCGATGATTGTCGGTCTTGCGGTAAAACACTGGCAGTCAAAGCAACAATTGGTAATCTTGGTAAGCCGTTGGCTAATTCAAATTCTCGTCTTTTACGGCTGGCGGTGAGGCCATCCATCACTGGCATTTGAATATCCATCAAGACAATATCAAGTTGCTCACTAGCCATTTTCAATAATGCTTGTTCGCCATCACGGGCAACAGAGACTGTGTGGCTATTACGTTTTAGCAGTAAGGTTAATAACTCAATGTTTTGCTCAATATCATCAACCACTAAAATATGCAGGTGAGGAAGTTTCGCGGATTCCTCTTTAGTTTGTAATTCTGAGGAGGCATTGACCTGTTGAAGTGGGATGGTGAATTCAAATGTTGATCCCAAACCTTGCTCACTGCTTGCGGTTATAGTGCCAGACATTAGTTCAACTAACTGTTTACTAATGGTGGTTCCTAGGCCTGTACCACCAAAACGACGACTCATGGATTCATCCGCCTGTGAAAAGGCATCAAAAATAGTCTCTAATTGCTCTGGCGTCATACCAATACCGGTATCGGATATTGAAAAGGTTAAAAGGCCCGGTGTATTTTCTTTAATGGTGATTGAAATTTTGCCCTGTTCAGTAAATTTAACTGAATTACCAATGAGATTAGTGAGCACTTGTCGAATTCTGTCAGGGGCGCCGTTGTAGTAACATTGAGCCGCTTTGTCAACGTTAAGAGCAATTTCTAATCCCTTGTTTTGCGCTTGCAGCCAAAGGGTTGAAACGACAGCGTCAACTTCTTCAACTAAAGAAAAATCGCGATATTCTAATTGTAATTTTCCTTTGTCTAATTTCGCGCTATCAAGCACATCATTTAAAATATGTAATAATGATTTAGCGGCTTGATTGATTGTATTTAATTGTTTGCGTTGATGATTAACCAATTCATCATCTAATAATATATCGCTAAAACCGATAATCGCATTCATTGGGGTACGAATTTCATGGCTCATATTGGCAAGGAATGCGGCGCGAGTTTCAGCGGCTTTCTCCGCTTTATCTTTGGCAGCAACCAGCTCAGATTCCATTTTTTTACGATCGGTAATATCCATAATAAAACCGTCGAGATAATAATCGTCTGAATTTTCAATTTTAAGCGCACGGCCGTATCCCAGCATCCATTTAACTGCGTTGTAACGGTCAATGATGCGAAATTCTAATTTATAACCATCAGGGTGGCGTAAATCGGTTGCGCCAATACCTTCCATATCTTCAGGATGCACAAAATCGGCAATGCTGCGTTTAGGATCAGGATAGAGAAAATCTTCGGCTGGGTAGCCAATAATTTTTTCAACTTCGTCATTAATAAATAAATTTGGCCAACCCGGCACATCTAAACAGCGGTAGGCAATACCGGGAATATTGGTGACTAATGCGCGAATTTTAGCTTCGTTATCACGTAACTTGTTTTCCATTTCTTTGCGGGCACGTAAATCCGAAATAAAAGCGACAAACATATGCTGATTATCAAGCTCAACATGGCCAATGCTCAGCCGAACAGGGATGGTTTCTTTGCTCTTCGTCATGGCATCAACTTCACGACCAGAGCCAATAATTTTAGCTTGGCGAGTTTTCAAATAATTATCAAGGTATTGGTCGTGATCTGTTTGGTATGGCATTGGCACTATCATTTTTACATTTTGGCCAAGTAGTTCTTCAGGTTGCCAGCCTAATAATTTAGAAACTGCATTATTAACGCTAATAATAATGCCTTTTGCGTCGATCGTAATAATTCCGTCAATAGCGGTATTCATCGTGGCAATCAGTCGGCGTTCGTTGTGAATTGCGGCGGTTGATTTGTCTTTGTAACGAAAAATTAAATTGGCCGCCAATACTAACCCAATAATCACTACCGTAATGACAGTGACTATCATTGCTAAAATCAAAGAAATTTCATTCGACTGCTGTGATAGTTCAATTCCCGGAGGCAAGACAAAGCGGGCCGCAGCCATACCGGTATAATGCATACCTGAAATTGCCGCACCCATAACGCAGCTCGAAATAATAATTTTACTATTTTTACTAAAAACCAAAGCTTTATTTTTATCTAGACCAAAACTTATCCACAAAGATAAAATCGCTAAGCTAACCGCAACCAAAATAGAGATACAAAACATTAACAGGTCATAACGTAACAGCGGCGCCATTTCCATTGCCGCCATTCCGACGTAGTGCATAGTGCCGATACCTGCACCCACTAACACACCACCTAAAACCAATTGCGGCCATTTTATTTTTTTACGGGTAATTAAATTAAGTGCGACCCACGAGGCTGCAATCGCCGGTAAAACGGAAACCGCGGTAATTTCAAGCTGGTAACTAATGTCGGTACATAAATCTAAGGCCAGCATGCCAATAAAATGCATCGACCAAACTCCGCCGCCTAAGGCAATACTGCCAACTAATAATGATAAGTGCTTACGTGCAGAAGTGTTGTACGCCGCTTGAGATGCCACTTGAAAACCCATAAAAGAGGCAAAAATAGCGATCAAAACGGATAATAAAACTAGCCATGGGTCGTGTTCTGCCGCAACCAATAAGCTATCGTTGGTGTATTGAAAAAGCGCCGTTATTTTATTTTGCATAAATACTACATACGGTTATGAGACCGCCGAAAAGGCAATAGAGTTAATTTATAAAGGGTATAAACCTGTAAATCAACAGCTTGAAGTATTAAATATTATTTATACGTGCGTAAATGGACAAAGTAAGTTACCTCTTTAGCTTAAATATTCGCCATGTATTAGCCCTGTACTTTAACGTAATCAGATATTTAGCGGTTAAAAGCAGAGAAAGAACTTGAAGACATATTGTTTATGCATGCTAATATTTGCAAAGATAAACATCATGATTGTTATTTATTAAAGTGGCAGGTCGGCAATTGGTGGCGTTATTTTTATCTGAAGATTGGTGAGTAGCATTTAATATAAACACATAAAGGATCTATCGATGTTAACTACGGGTAGTAATAAAAATTCGTATCAAATCAGTAAAAAGCTTAGTTATGTCAGTTTATCGTTTTTTTTGATGTTTTTGCTTAGTGCTTGTAGTGCGGTGCCATCAGAGTCTTCGGCTATTAACGAAGAAGTTAGACCGGCAACTCAAGTGGAAAAAGGTCCTTACGAAACGGCAGTTATGAACCAGCCAAGTGTCGTAAGTTATGAAGCGCCAGATGATCCGCTGCGATTTATTAATGAACCGATTTTTACTTTTAACGACAATGCCTATCAATACGTTTTCAGCCCGCTAGCTTCAGGCTATCAAAAAATTGTGCCACAGCCGATTGATACTGGCATCAGCAACTTTTTCTCAAATTTACGTGAACCTTTATACGCGATAAATCATTTGTTGCAGGGCAGTTTTGCTGAAAGTGGTGAGAGCGCAGTGCGGTTTTTAACCAATACTACCCTAGGCTTGGTAGGTTTATTTGACCCAGCCAATGATTGGATGGATATCCCCAGTAACAAAACTACCTTTGATAAAACGCTTGCTGCCTATGGTGTCGGCCGGGGGAGCTTCTTAGTTTTACCATTGTTAGGGCCAACGAATGTTAGAGGAATAAGCTCTACGGTGTTTAATTCTTACGCCCATCCACTTAATTTTATTCATGATCAAGATGCAGCGCAGCAACTGTTAATTTTTGATGGTATCCATGGCCAAATACCTTTG
Source organism: Thalassotalea sp. (assembly GCA_051251725.1). GTDB lineage: Bacteria > Pseudomonadota > Gammaproteobacteria > Enterobacterales > Alteromonadaceae > JALZUE01. Next base: position 30,918 of record JBPOFN010000014.1, read on the forward strand.
CTTTCAAGATACCCAGCCATTGTTGCCAAGGTTGAAAATAAATATGAGTTTATTCGAAATTTATATCTGCAAGGTTTACAGCGAGATCAAGCAGCAGAAGCGACTCGTAAACTTCAACAACCAGACACGGAATAAGTATGTTTAAACCAACAGTTAAAATATCTGCCTATATTGTTTGCCTGGTTTTTACTGTGGCAACAATACTATTAGCTTTGCAAGCTCGCAATTTTGAAATAAATGCCTCCGCCGATACCCTCTTAGTTGATGATAATAAACATTATATTTTAAGCCAGTTGGCAGATCAGCGTTACGGCTCAGAAGAATTTATTCTGATCACTTACCAGCCGAAAAGTGACAGTGTTTTTGATGAAAAAACGCTAACCACAATCGCTGAGATTAGCGAGAAAATCACAAAAATCAAACGGGTTAAAAACGTCAATAGCATTATAAATGTGCCTATTTTTACTGCTGCAGAAAGTTTTGATGCTGATGTTAGCTCACTCACTTGGCAAGAAAAAAAGTTTGCTCAAAAGACCTTATTATTAAGTTTAAAAAATCACCCGCTCTACGAAGATTTATTGATCAACAAAGCACAAACCGCCTTATCTATGCAGGTTGTGTTTAAGGAAAGCATCGAATTAACGAATGTTAATAACAAGATCATTAATATTAAAAAACACCTGTTAAAGCGCGAGCTAACTGCCGCTGAGCAAAAAGAACTAACACAATTAAAACTGCAAAGTTCAGTTATTAATAAAACCTTAGAAACAGAGCGCATTGAAGAAATTGAAGCGATTCGCAACTTACTTAAACCTTATCAAAATAACGGTGATTTTTATTTAGGTGGCAACAACTTATTGTCGTATGAACTGATTAAAATAATAGAAAATGATTTGGTACTTTTTGGTTCAGCTATTTTAGCTTTAGTGGTAATACTTTTAGCTTACTTATTTCGGCAACTAAGCTGGGTTTTGTTACCGATTGTATGCTGCGCCATTAGCGTTATTATTACTGTGGGATTATTAACGGCATTAGCCTTTAAAGTGACCGTGATTTCTGCCAACGTTTTTGCCTTACAAATAATTTTGTCGCTAGCGATGATTATTCATTTAATTGTGCATTATCAAGAGCTAGTACTGAAACATCAAGATTGGACACACACCAAGTTGGTGCTAGAAACCATTAAACAAAAAATTAATCCCTGTTTTTACGCCGGTTTAACCACGGCAATTGGCTTTGGTTCGCTAATTTTTAGCGGCGTGCAACCTGTGATTAGTTTTGGTTGGATGATGGTAGTGGCCATGCTGGTGAGTTTTCTGGTTAGCTTAGTGTTTTTTCCGGCATTATTAATTACCTTTTTTGGCAAACAAACACATGTCGCCAAACATAAATTGGTTGAAAAAAGCATGACCTGGTGTGCGACTACCGCCGCTCATAAACCCAAACGAATTATTGCCCTGTCGTCATTATTAACGGTTATTGGTTTGGTCGGCTGTTTGTTGTTAACGGCAGAAAACAGCTTTTTAAATTATTTTGATAAGTCGACTGACGTTCGCAAAGAATTAAGCTTTATTGATCAGCAATTTGGTGGCTCAACCTCATTTGACCTTTTATATGATATTCCTGCCGATGAAATAAAAACGGATTTAATTATTTCAGCCGCCGCAGTGCAAACCATTACTGATATTCAAAATATGTTGGCTGAGCAAACGGCAATTGGCTCGATCACGTCATTGGCTGATTTTACTAAAATAGCGCAAGTAGTAAACGGAAAACCGCTAACCGAATATGAATTAACCGCGCTTTATAAAAGTTTAGATCCGGCCTTACAACAAAGCCTGTTTGGGGCTTATTTTTCAGAACAAGACAAGCAAGTGCGTATTTCAATGCGAGTGCAAGATAGTACTGAAAATTTAAATAGGGCGGACTTATTAGCCAATATTCATCAAGAATTAGCAAATTTAGGGATAGAAAAAACACAATATACCTTAACCGGCTTATTTATCCTTTATGAAGATGTATTGTCACATTTAGTTGACTCACAAATACTGACCTTAATGATAGTTTATAGTGCGATGGCAATTACCTTAATGATTATCTTTTCTTCCTTTAAAGTGGCGATAATTGCCTTAGTGCCGAACTTTATTACCACCGCGATTATTATGGGGGTAATGGGGCTTTTTGCTATTCCGCTCGATTTAATGACCATTACTATTGCGGCAGTTGCAATGGGAATTTCAATGGATGACACCATACATTATGTTCATCGTTATTTAGACGAATTAAAACAAAATGCTGGTGGCGATAAAGCTGATTACGTATTAAAAACCAATGTATCGGTTGGTTATGCGCTGATCTACACCACGACGATTATTGTGGTTGGTTTTGGCTCACTGATTTTTTCAAACTTTGTACCGAGTATGTTATTTGGCTTATTAACCAGTATTGCTATGGTTGTCGCGTTATTAACTGATATTACAACGTTGCCAGTAATGCTTAAAAAATATATCAAACATGCTTAAGGGGTGATTACTTTTTCTTCTTCTTTCTTTTTTAATGTGTTATCTTTGTTAACATATGATGTTTGTGGTTGGGGAACGCTAGGCTAACTCGTTAGTTTAGTTTTAACTTAAATCACCAACATCACTATAACTTTAGCTTTCTACACCACGACTAAAAAAGGCGTAGCCACATGATAAATAAAGAATTGAATCGCTTAGTTAATAGCTTTACTGACAAAGCGTTAATTAGCAAAGCACTAACAAAAAAAACACTTAAGAAGAGTTTAAGCCTAGCGAGTATTTTTTTGGTGCTAACACAAGTTACTGGCTGTGATAACAGCACCGAATCTGCCACTGTTGAAAAATCTTCAGTAGTAAAAGCGGCAACAGTGCCAGCCAGCACAAAAACATTATTACCTTTAAGCGACCCTAAAAATACCGGTGGCTGGGTGTTAAATACTGACGTTAGTGATGAATTTGACGGTGAAGTATTAGATGAAGACCGCTGGTTTATTGTTGGCAAACTTGAAAATGGTAAGCCGGTTTATAAAGACCCAGATCATCCAGAACGTGAAGTATGGATTGGCCGTGCACCCGCGCAATTTTCAGGCGGTAATGTCCGTTTAGAAGATGGCATGTTGAAACTATCAACGCGCTGGGAGCCTGATTTTCCGTTTACGACAGAGCAAGGTTTAGATAACGTTAAGTGGCAATATGAAAACTTCACTACTGCGGCTGTGATCAACCGTAAAGTATTCAAATATGGTTATATGGAAGTACGTGCTAAAGCAGCTGACGCTGAAGTTTCTAGTGCTTTTTGGATGACTAGACACGAAACGCCAAACGGCCAACGCAATGACACTGAGCTCGAGCTTGATATGTTTGAGCACTTTGGTAGCCATCGTATGGCAGGTGAAGCGCACCGCGACAGAGATCTGTGGTGGACAATTCATGATTGGGATCCAAAGTTTGGCCACGAAAATGGTGCTAATGTAACTTATACCGAAACCAAAGACTTAGGTTTTAGAGTTGCTGCTGATTTTCATACCTATGGTTTTGAGTGGACAGAAACTGGCATTCGTTATTTTATCGACGGTAAATTATTCTCAGATGCGCCAATCGCTGCTATTGAAGAATTTGCTAAGAAAAAAGGCCGTGACAAAGGCTATGTCATCGATAAAGCGATGCACCTTTGGTTAGACTCGGAAGCGTTTCCTTGGCGCGGATATCCAGACTCAAAAGAAGATTTAGAACTCAATAGCCCTGAAGGTGAAAAAGACGACGGTATTGTTGATTACGAAATTGAATATGTAAGAGTTTGGCAACAACCTAAATAAGGTTAACCGCCAGTATGTTTGTTAAATTTATAAGCCCTGCCTAATCGCGGGGCTTATTTATTTTTATCGTTCAAATACTATCAGCATTCTACTTTTAGTTTAGGAAATTACACTTCAATAATCGAAATATCATAAGGCTGGATATCTTGTTTACCTATTATGTACTTGCCTAAATGATCGGGTAATTTTTTAACTTCGCCAGAATAATTCATCATAAACACGATATTATCGCGTTGCATCATGCGGACATCTTTAGGTAAAGCTAAGGTCTTTAACCCCAAGTCATCGGCGAGCTGTTTAAATAAAGCAATTAAGAAAGCGTCACAGGTTAAAGTCGAGATATAAGTAATGTTTTTATAGGAAACCACCGCAGGGGTGTTGTCATGGTAACTAGCAACCGTACTTACTCCTTCATCTAACCATAACTCTTCACGCCAACGATTACTTTCAAAAACCTTATCTTGTAGATGTAATTTTTCACCACAAGTGGAGCGTATAGTCTCAGTTGAAATAACTTTTATCGGAATAAGTGCTTGAATTAAACCAGGGCCTAATGTTGGTGCTAGCCAAAATTCATCCGTTTTACTGCCTGAGCGCGGGCCAAAAACTAACTGGGCTTTAGCTTGTTTACATTTGTCGATAAAAGCATCATCAACGATAGGCAAACACGGAGCAATAATCATGTCGTATTGTGCAAGATCACTATCAATAGATATGAAATCAACCGCTAAACCCAGTTGTCTTAGGGCTGAATAATAAGAAAATTCAACCTGTTGATGATTGTAATTTATGCCTTGAACTTCAATCTCAGTAACCCATTGGTTTAAAGTACCGGTAACAATGGCGACTTTCGCGGTAATTGGCGCTTTGGTAGAAAAATCGATTTTTGCTAGCACATCACGTACTTCGCTAATTTCATACCATGCTTGTGATTTAGAATTATCATTGCGTTTGATGCCCGCATGCATTTGTTCTTGAGCAAACGGTGCTTGGCGCCATCTAAAATAACAAACACATTCGGCGCCATGAGCAAAAGCTTGCCATGACCATAACTTAACCATTCCTTTTTCTGGGCGTGGATTGTGAAATGCCCAGTTTACTGGCCCTGGTTGTTGCTCCATTACCCAGAAATTATCTTTGCTTAATCCTCTACTTTGATCAAAGGCATAACTAGCAAAATCTGGGTGCCCGGTCCGCATATAAGGTTTAAATTCTTCCGCGGGCAGGTCACTAAAAAATAAATCTGAGCGACCTAAAGGATAATTATCATAACTCACAAAATCTAAATTTTCTGCTAGAGCAAAATTATCTGTTTGTGTATCTGCCATCGGAATGAAGTTATGGGTGATAAATTTATCAGGTGAATTTTGTCTAATGACGTCGATCATCTTGTTGTGAAAGTTAATTACTTGATCTGAACTAAACCGTCGATAAGCTAATTGATGTGAAGGATTTGTTTCTGTTACCGCAAGGATTGGTAATTCAATTTGTTCAAAGTTTTGATATTCCATTGACCAAAAGACATTACCCCAAGCGCTGTTTAATGCGTCGATATTGTCGTAGCGCTGTTGACACCATTGTTGAAAGGCCTGTTTCGCGCTTGCTGAACCACTATGTGTGGTGTCATGACATGCCAGCTCATTATCTGTTTGCCAACCGCAAATATTTTGGTGGTTACCATAACGTTTGGCGATAATTTCTGATATCTCGATTGCTTTTCTTTGGTAATCAGGGCTAGAGAAATCATAATGACGTCTTGAGCCAAAACCTCGTACATGTCCTGTATTTACATCAACAGGTAAGATACTTGGATATTTATCTATTAACCATTTCGGTGGTGTCGCTGTCGGTGTACACATAATAACTTCTAAGCCAGCAGCCGCTAATGTTGAAATAGCTCTATCTAACCACTCAAAATCATATTGCCCTTCAACCGGCTCTATTCGTGACCATGCAAACTCGGCAATTCTTACATAACGTAAACCGAGCTCATACATTTCTTTTGCGTCTTGAGCCCACATTGATTCAGGCCAGTGTTCTGGGTAATAGCAAATACCAAGCATATTATTTCCACCTTCGAAATTTTTATCATTTTAGTTACAAGAGTACAAAATATTCCTTTTTTATATAACAAACAAGATATTTCGAACATTAACGAACAAAAGTGAATATTTATGGTGATTTGTTGTTCGTCTTCAATTAATATTACTATCAATTAATTCACTGCTTATTATGTAATTGAACTGTAGTAAGCAATTTTCATTTCGTAAAGGTTAGTGAAATAGCAGTAGGCTATACTCTAAAAAAGTAATAATACTACTCACATTAACAGATGAAATAAGGTAAGTACCTATGAGCCAAACCCCTAACTTTATTCAATTAAATAGTCGTTATAACTCGCTTATAATTGATTGCCAATTAAGAACACCTGCGGTGCTGTATTTTGGTGAAAAACTGAGTAATACCACTGATGCCGCAAGTATTAAAAAATTATCAACAAGGCAAGAAGTTAATTGTGCGCTAGTAGTAGAAGCCCCTATTTCACTATCTCCTTTACTTGGTGAAGGCTTTACTGGTAATCCGGGCATTGAGGTTCATAACGCTAATAATGCGTGGAGCTTAAATGCTGACATCACGTCAATTGTTCAGGTCAGTGAAAGCGAAGTGATTTTTGAAAGTGTTGACGATATTCGCAATATTAAAATAGCACACCATCTCGATTTGGATTTTAATTCTGGCGTGCTTAGAGCCGGCACAACACTAACTAATTTAAGTGAGCAAGCTTTAACCGTTAATCACTGTGCTGCGCCAACGATGCCATTACCAGACAATATGAATAAAATAATTTCGTTTGAAGGTCGATGGTCAAATGAGTTTTTGCGAAATACTGTTGATCTGTTTTTAGGTAGTTTTGTTCGTGAAAATAGAAAAGGCAAAACATCGCACGATAATTTCCCTGGTTTTGTTGTTCATAATCAGCTTACTGATGAGCAACAAGGCGAGTGTTATGGTTTTCATTTAGGGTGGAGTGGTAATAATAAAATGCGTGTTGAGCACCTACCGGAAGGCCGAAATTATGCACAATTAGGTGAATTGTTGTTACCCGGCGAAGTTGTTCTTGAAGCACAGGCATCTTATCAAAGCCCTTATTTATATACGACCTATTCAAGCCAGGGGTTTAGTGGCTTATCAAGCCAGTTTCATCAATTTGTCCGTAGTAATATTTTAGCAAAAAACATCGCGCAAAAACCACGCCCTGTGCATTACAACACTTGGGAAGGTATTTATTTTGATCATAACGTTGAGACATTAAAGTCGTTAGCTGACCAGGTTGCGGACTTGGGGGTTGAAAGATTTGTGCTTGATGATGGCTGGTTTAATGGTCGACGAAACGATAAAGCTGGTTTAGGTGATTGGTTTGTTGATAAAAAAATATATCCGCAAGGTTTAACGCCGCTTATTGACCATGTGAATGCTAAAGGCATGGAGTTTGGTCTTTGGTTTGAGCCTGAAATGGTTAATCCTGATAGTGAACTGTTTCGACAACATCCTGATTGGGTGTTGTCTGTTGAAGGTAGTGAGCAAATGAATTTTAGAAATCAAGTGGTACTTGATTTAACTCGCTCGGAAGTGACGGCCTATTTATTTGAAGTTATTGATAATATTTTGGCCGAATACCCGAATATTACCTACATTAAGTGGGATAATAATCGAGACTATAATCATGCGGGCAATGCCCAAGGAAAACCTGCAATAAATCAGCAAACTACAGCTTTCTATCAGCTTGTTGATCGGATTAAAGCCGCGCATCCTCATCTTGAAATTGAAAGTTGTTCTTCTGGTGGTTCTCGAATTGATTATGAAGTACTAAGACATACTGATCGTGTGTGGACATCGGATTCTAATGATGCGCTCGATAGACTGTCAATTCAGCGCGGTTGTTCTTTCTTTTTCCCAGCTGAGATTATGGGGGCACATGTAGGCCCTAGAGATTGCCACATCACGGGTAGAAACGTGAAAATGGCAATGCGTTCAGCTGTTTCTTTCTTTGGTCATATGGGAATAGAAATGGATCCGCGTGAATTGACTGATGAAGAAAGTGCGTTACTCAAAGAGATAATTTCGCTACATAAAAAGCATCGTTCACTCATACATTCGGGTGAATTGGTGCGCATGAACGACAATCAATTTTCAGTTGAGTTTGGGATTGTTAATCAAGATAAATCACAGGCGTTATATTCATATAACAGTATTAAAGAAGTTGATCGCACAAACCAGCCTAAATACCGTTTTATTGGCTTAGATGCAAACAAAACCTATAGAGTCGACTTAATATGGCCGTCTGTATTCGAGGAATATTCACCGTCGGTGATCAAACAAGTTAATGGCAAAGAATTTACCGGTTCTGCTTTAATAAACTGTGGTATGCAACTGCCTAGGCTTTTCCCGCAGTCATCACTTATTTTCGAATTAACAGCGGTTTAGCATAACGAATTTATTTTGTTCTAAATATTTACTGTTATTTCAAGCAATGGCCAGCTGCTCAGGGAGCTGGCTTTTGGGTGAATGATACTGTGTTATGGGTTTTTCTACCGGTGGTTTAACAAGAGGTTTTAGCTCGCGATATGAGTTTTTACTTTATTACTAAGGAGTAATTCTTTAATGTCAGCAGGCGGAGTTATATCAGTAAATAAATGATCAACTTGAGTAATGCTACCTTGTTTGACCATAGCGCTACGACCAAATTTAGAATTATCAGCCGCTAATAAAACACAGTCAGAGCTATCGATAATTGCTTGGGCAACTTTCACTTCTCGAAAATCAAATTCGAGTAGTGAACCATCATTACTAATAGCACTTATGCCGATAATGCCAAAATCCATTTGAAACTGGCTGATAAAGTCACAAGTTGCTTCACCAATTATACCGCCATCACGGTGTCTTACTTCACCAGCAGCAACGATCACTGTGAAATCTTCTTTCGCGGATAATATGGTCGCGACATGAATGTTATTGGTAACGATATTTAAATTTTTATGATTTAACAGCGCTCTGGCAATGGTTTCAGTGGTAGTACCAATATTAATAAATAAAGAAGCGCCGTTAGGGATTATTTGTACAAGCTCTTTGGCAATTTTTTCTTTAGCTTCTAAGTTTAAAATTTTTCTAGATTGATATGATGTGTTGGCTGTAGTTGATGTTGTTGCTTCTGCGCCGCCATGGTGACGAATGATTAGGTCTTCATTGGCTAGTTGGTTTAAATCGCGTCTTATTGTTTGTGGGGTAACATCAAAATGTTTTACAAGCTCATCGATAGTCACAAAGCCCTTGTCTTGTAGAAATTCAACAAGTGTTGTTTGTCTCTTATTCTGTGCCATTATTCCCCCTTAATTTAGCGATAGTTAAATTGAATTTATATATGAAGATTTAAGGCGCTATTTTATACCATAAAATTTGGAATTACATGATTAAAATTTTCACAAAGCTGTACTTTCGAGCGTAAAGAACAATATATTGACATATTTTGTTCTTTTTTGTCGTAATAATGAATGGAATGAAACGTTATATTTTTATGCGCTCTGGCAAATAGCAGAAAACTGGTCAAAGTTTAAAGACGCGCTGCCAATTAAACCGCCATCTACGTAGTCGGCATGCAATAATTCAGCGGCATTTTTATCGTTTAAACTGCCACCATATAATAATGAGATGGAATCAAATACTCGGGGACAATGTTCGGATAAAAACTGATGAATAAAAGTATTGGTTTCGGAAACCATTGCGGCCGTTGCTGTTTTACCAGTGCCAATAGCCCAGATCGGTTCATATGCAATAATACTATGCTTAAATTTATCTGCCCCAACACTATTGATAATAGCAGCAAGCTGCTTACCTAATACTACATTGGTAAGCCCCATTGAACGTTCCTCTTGGTTTTCACCAATACAAAGAATTGGCGTAATATTAGCGTCGATGGCGTTAAGAAATTTAGCGGCGATTATTTCATTTGACTCATCAAATAATGCACGACGCTCTGAGTGACCAAGAATAACATATTCGCATTTAAATCGATTTAACATTTTGGCCGATATTTCACCAGTATAAGCACCTAAATCATATTCTGATACGTTTTGAATGCCTAATTTTATCTTTTCACTTGTCAGCGTTTTGGCCGCCGTTTCAAGGTAAATACTCGGTGGAAATACAATAACCTCAATATTATTTAAGCTATCGAGCGCGTTGTATTGTGATAACAGCGTAATTGCCTTTTCATAGGAACAGTTCATTTTCCAATTAGCCGCAATAATTTTATTTTTCATCATTTGTTATTATTAACTCCGTAATAATATAGAAATCAAACAAAAAGGATGTTCATGTTTGTTTGTGAATGTTTAAATTGATTTTCTTCTGAAAACAACTTCCTCCACCCTTTGCATATCACAATATTCATAAGTAACTATGAAATAACTATACTTTACAGTTACTTGCTTTGTGTTTTTGTTGTTTGTTAACTTCAAGTAAAAGATGTTAAACGAGGTAACAAAATACAAAATATAGACTATGCTTAAGCTTGTTATTATTAAATATATCAATTTAAGAACAGTAAAAAAACATTTATATTCGATTTCGAATATTTATTTGTTGCTTTTTATTCGTTAACGAATTAAATTGATTGCATCAGTAACGGAGCCATTGTTATATGTCAGGTTTTATTTTATCCATTGATCAAGGTACTACGAGTTCACGCGCCATTCTTTTTACCAAAAAAGGGCAAGTGCATGCCGTTGCTCAGCAAGAATTTCCTCAATACTTTCCGCAAGACGGTTGGGTAGAACATGATCCAAACGATATTTGGTTTTCAGTTATCGAAACTTGTAAGCAAGCTATGCAAGAAGGTGGCATCGAAGCCGATGCTATTTCTGCTATTGGTATAACGAATCAACGTGAAACAACTATTGTTTGGGATAAAGTAACCGGTATTCCTATTTATAACGCCATTGTTTGGCAAGACCGACGTACTGCCGAATATTGCGATTCAATATCATCAAATGAAAACAAAAAGCTAATTAACGAAAAAACAGGGTTGTTACTCGACTCTTATTTTTCAGCGACCAAAATTCGTTGGATTTTAGAAAATGTTGCTGGTGCAAAAGAAAAAGCGAAGCAAGGTGAACTTGCCTTTGGCACGGTTGATAGTTTTCTTTTATGGCATTTAACGGGTGGTAAAGCACATAAAACGGATGCGACGAACGCATCAAGAACTATGCTATTTAATATTCGCGAGCAATGTTGGGATCAGGACTTATTAACGCTATTTTCAATCCCTGCATCAATGTTGCCTGAAGTTATGGATTGCTCTGCTGATTTTGGTACGACAGAAACTTCATTATTCGGTGCGGCGTTACCTATTTCAGGGATTGCAGGTGATCAGCAAGCAGCACTTATTGGCCAAGCGTGTTTTCAAAAAGGCATGGCTAAAAGTACCTATGGTACGGGTTGTTTCATGATCCTTAATACCGGAGATGAACTTTTAACTTCAAATAATAAACTTCTTAGCACTGTTGCTTATCGCTTAAACGGAAAAACAACGTATGCGATTGAAGGTAGCATTTTTATGGCCGGCGCGACTCTACAGTGGATAAGAGATGGCCTGCAGATGATTAAGCATGCCAGCGAAGCGGACCAACTTGCTAATAATACCCCTTATGATCATGGCGTATTTCTTGTTCCTGCTTTCACTGGTTTAGGTGCTCCTTATTGGGATGCTGAAGCTCGTGGCGCTATTTTAGGATTGACGCGAGATTCTGGTATCAAAGAAATTACCACCGCAGCGCTGCAGTCCGTTTGTTATCAAAGCAAAGATTTATTAAACGCAATGGAAAGAGATGGTCTAAAACCATCCCTTTTAAGAGTTGATGGTGGCATGGTGAAAAGCGATTGGACGTTAAATTTTCTTGCCAGTATTTTAAATTTAAACGTCGAACGTCCTGAAATTACAGAAACTACCGCTTTAGGTGCAGCCTATTTAGCTGGTTTGCATACCGGGGTATTTTCATCAACAACAGAGTTGGAAAAGATGTGGCATTGTGAAAAATCATTTACGCCAACATTGGATACCGAGTTGACAGATTCTCTATATAGCCAGTGGTTAAATGCAGTTAGAAAAGTACGAAGCTAAAACGAATTAAATTATTTCTTTTTTGTTAACAAGTACTGATGTTTTTTAATTTTTAGGGTATCGAGAATTGTGGCTTATCTTTAAAGCAAAAAAATCTTCTAGGGGGAGATATAAAATGAAAACAACAATGAAAGGTTTAGGTAAACAGACAGCATTAGCACTCGCCATTGCTGGGACATTAACCAATGTTAATGTGCAAGCAGCAGAAGTGGCAGCAGATACAGAAATTATTACTGTAACGGGCATGTTAAGCAGTTTAAAACGTGCAATGGCTGATAAGCAAACAGCCCCAGTAGTTTCTGATGGTATTGCAGCGGAAGATTTAGGTAAATTCCCTGATTTGAACGTTGCTGAATCATTACAACGTATTACCGGTGTTTCTATTGATCGCAGTGGTGGTGAAGGTCAAGCCGTAACCGTACGTGGTTTTGGTCCGCAATTTAACACAGTATTAGTTAATGGACGCCAAATTGCTACCGATAGTCCTGGCCGTGAGTTCAATTTTGATATTATTGCCGCAGACCAAATTACAGGCGCAGAAATATTTAAAACAACCACCTCTAAGTTACAGGAAGGGGGTATTGGCGGCACTATTAATGTTTCAACCGCTAGACCGTTTGATTACCAAGGTTTTCAGTTAGTTGGTTCGGCAAAAGCAATGTACGAAACGCTTTCTGAAGAAACATCTCCGCAAGTGTCAGCATTAATAAGTAATACTTTTAATGATGATAGATTAGGTGTGTTATTTGCGGTCAGTCACTCTGAACGTGAAGTGCAAATTAATCGTATTGAAACCGCAGGCTGGCGTTCAGGCCAAACTATTCAAAACCGTAATGAAGTTTTATTCACCAATGCGTATATTCCGCGCAATTGGGATCAAATTGTAGATAATCAACAGCGTACGCGTACAAATGCTACATTAGTTACGCAATATGCACCAACAGATGAAATCACTATTACTGTTGATGGTTTTGTCTCAAAATTTGAAGTTGAGTCACAAGCAACTGATTTAGCTTCTTGGTTTGAGCCTGATCGAGTGGGTAGTGCGACAATTGATGAAGCGACTGGAACATTAACGTCTTTTACACAAGAAATTGGTATTCACGGTAATGGTGTAACAGGCGCTACAGGTAGTGGCGATCCAGCAACTGATTTTGTATCACATACGCGTAACTCTCGTGATGTATCAAATGATGGTTTTGGTATTAATGTTGATTGGGATTTCAACGAAGCATTCAAAGGTACTTTTGATGTTTCAACGTCAAGTGCTGAAAATAATCGTGCTGGCCGAGACCGTTTTAACGTTATTGGTATTATCAATAATTATGAGTTTGATGGCCGAGGTAGCATACCTACGGTTAAGCATGATGGTTTTGTTAATGGTGCTTTACCAGATGCAAATCTTTCACGCTTACACTACAACGAAAAAGGCAATAAATTTACAGATGAAGATGAAGTAACTGAATATAAAGCTGATTTTGTTTATTTAGCCGATGGCGATGTGTTCGAACAATTACAATTTGGTGTTTACCGCCAAGAACGAGAAAAATCTAGTTTCCAAATTTTTGGTAATCAATGTGAATTTTGTGGCTATGGTACTGCGGCGCCAAATAGCACGGTTGACTTTAAACCGTTTACCGCTAAAAACTATTTTTCTGGTTTAATCGACACCTTCTATTCATATGATGGTGATGCTTATGTTGATTACTTAAGTGATCAAGGCTTCCCGATTACGCCAACTTTACAAAATAACCGTTATACCATTGCAGAAGACATCTCTAGTATGTACTTCGACTTCACGTTTAGTCATGAAGTAGGTGATATGCCGTTAACGGTTAACCTTGGTGCGCGTTATTCTACAACGAAAGTAAATGCTCGAGCAGTACAAAGTGATATTTCTGACGTAGTAGCAACATCTGATTTAACCTTATTTTCAAACCAATTTGGTCCAGCTCAAGATATTGTTGAAACAGGTAGTTACGCTAATTTATTACCAAGCTTAAATGTAAAATTAGAAATTGAAGACGGTATGATTTTACGTTTTGCTGCTTATGATTCGATGACACGTCCTACTATGTCGCAATTATCACCAGCAACAACGTTTAATGAACCGCGCCGCCAAAATTTAACAGCACAAGGTGGTAATCAAAACCTGAAGCCGTTTACTTCAGAAAACTGGGATATTTCTTACGAATGGTACTACAGCGACGCAAGTTTATTCACTTTTGCTATTTTCAATAAAGAAGTCGCGGATTTCATTGTAACGTTATCGGGTGATGAAACGTTCACTTTAGCGGATCGTGTTGGTCCTGACTTTAACTGTAGTGGTGATTTATGTACGCCAGCCAGAGCACAAGCGGAAGATGAACTTAACGGGCAAACTGAAATATACAATGTAACTCGACCACAAAATGGTGAAGCAGCACGAGTTACTGGTTATGAAATAGCATTAACACATATTTTTGATAATGGTTTTGGTTTTACTGCCAATGCGACGATTGTTGATAGTAATATCAGCATTAGTGCCGATACCTCAACAACATTTGCACTTGAAGGCTTAGGTGATTCACAAAACTTAATTGCTTTTTATGAAGCGGATAACTGGCAAGCACGTATTGCTTATAACAATCGCGAAGGCTTCTTGCGTTATATCGACAATGCATCAGCAGGTGGCTCAACAGGCGAACCAGTAAATACTGAAACTTTTGGTCAGTGGGATATTAGCGCAAGCTATGATGTTGATGACAATATTTCAGTATTCTTTGAAGGTATTAACATTACCGAAGAAGAGCTTGTTCAAACGGGGCGTTTTGCGAACCAAATCTACAATATTGAAGATAACGGTGCTCGTTATGCCGTGGGTGTAAGAGCTAAGTTCTAAAAAACTTAATTCAGTGGCCTGTATTCTTAAATAGAATCAGGCCATTTTTCTCAAAAAAATACCTTTGTTACGGATGTTTTTTTAAGAAAAGTGAAACACTATCAATTTTTCTTGTTGTATCAATAAACTTATGCCTACTCTATTGAAGGTTAGTAATAGAGTAAAGGAAACACTATGCCAAAAGCGATCAAAGATATTGTTGTGGTTGGCGGCGGAACAGCTGGCTGGTTAACCGCAGCTGTGCTTGCATCACATCATCAGCATGCCGATGCCAGCCAATTAAATATCACACTAGTTGAGTCATCAGACATACCAACAGTAGGTGTTGGTGAAGGGACGTGGCCAACCATGAAGAATACGCTTCAGCAAATAGGTATTAAAGAATCAGACCTGTTTAAATATTGCCATGCAACGTTTAAACAAGGCGGTAAGTTTGTTGAATGGGTGCATGGTAATGGTGATTATTATTATCATCCATTCACGGTTCCTTTAGGGTATGGACGAATTGATTTAGCTCCCTATGTTAATAACATTGAAAATTTTGCCTTAGAGTCAAACTTTCAACAAGAAATATGCGAAGCTGGATTAGCCCCAAGATCACTTGCTGAATCGGAATATCAAAGTCAATGTAATTACGGTTACCATCTTGATGCCGGTGCTTTTGCTGATTTATTAAAAAAGCATTGTAAAGAAAAACTCAATGTCTCCCATATTGTCGATACAGTAAAAACTTGTCGTGCCCAATCAACAGACAAAATAGACGCTATTATTTTAGACAAAACCGGTGAAATAACCGCTGATTTATATGTCGACTGTACTGGATTTTCATCTTTATTATTAGGTCAAACCTTAGGTGTACCGTTCAAAAAAGTTGACGATGTACTTTTTAATAATAGCGCATTGGCAATGCATGTCCCATATCAAGATGATGAAGACCCGATTGCCTGTCATACCATAGCAACCGCACAAAATGCTGGTTGGATATGGGATATAGGTTTAACAAATAGACGTGGTGTTGGACACGTTTATGCCAGTGAATTTTTAAGTGACGATGAAGCGGAAGCCAATTTACGCAATTATATTGGTGAATCAGCTAAAGATCTGACGGCGAGAAAAATTAGTTTTGAGTCTGGCCACAGGGAGCAATTTTGGAAAGGAAATTGTGTTGCCGTTGGTATGGCCGCTGGTTTTGTTGAGCCATTAGAAGCCACCGCTATTATGTTAATCGAAATATCTGCTCGTTATATAGCTGAGCATTTACCGGCGGACGAAAGTTTAATGCCTTTGGTCGCCAAGCGTTTTAATCAACAAATGGATTATCGATGGGGTCGGATTATCGATTTTTTAAAATTTCACTACATGTTAACTAAACGACCTGAACCATATTGGCAAGCTCACTGTCAGCCCGATTCTATTCCGCAAAGTTTAAAAGATGATTTGGCTATGTGGCAATATCGTGGCCCTACCACCGGTGATTTCACCAGTGCGATGGAGTTATTTCCAGCAGCAAGTTATCAATATGTGCTTTATGGAATGGAGTTTAAACCTGATTTTACGCGCCAGCAATATTTGTTTAATCAACAGCAACAAGCGACACAAATCATTAACCGTAACAGCCAAATAACCCAGCAGATGTTGCAAAATTTGCCTCTACATCGTGACTACATTACAAAGTGGCTTGCTACTACTAATTAAGGATTTTTCGGATGTTAGAATTACAAGAATTAACGAGTACAGCGCATAAAGAGCTGCGAATTGATGCCAACAGTCAGATGACATTTGCAGCGTCTCAACACTTATTAAATATACGTATTAATGAAGTTGGGCAGAGTGTTTGTAGTATGCCGGTTTTTTTATCGAAAGAGCCACAACAAGGTTTATGGCGTTTATCCGCTATCACTAGCTTTAGCCCAGGGCAAAGTTTATTGGTGGATAAGGACCAATGGTTAGCTCCGTATCAGCCAACATCAATTCAAACGTATCCTTTTTATTTTATGAAATCTCCAAAGGAAGAAAAGGCATACACCATAGGGATCGATGAAAAAAATAGCGCTTTTTCATTTGAGCAAGGTCTCCCTTTATTTGAGGGCATAGGGAAAGCGTCGCCATTTTTAGGGCGTATTAAAAATTTATTAGAAGGCGATATTCAAAACGATATTAATACCTTTCACTTTGGTCAAACATTAGCTGAATTAGGCTTATGTAAAGCGATTAACTTATTGATTCGTTATGAAGATGAAAGCACGCAGAAGATCACCGGCTTAAGTACTATTAATGAAGATAAGTTACAGACCATGTCGGCGGAAGATTTAGTATTACTTAACCAAAAAGGTTATTTAAGCGCCATTCATGGCATGCTTATTTCTATACTGCAATTGAATACCTTGATACAAAAAAACAATGTCAAAGAAGATTTATTAAAAATTAAAAATATAAAGATAGAAGTGAATAAATAGCCATTATTAAAATAATAGTGGGTGAAGTTAACAAAAAACAACCAGCTTTATAAAAAATATTCAAGTTGGAGGGGGATTTTAAAATGTCAGAAAATATCATTCAAATAGCAGTATTTTTGCTTGTTACTGCCTTGATTGGTTTATTTACTTACCTACATTGCCGCGGCAAAGGGCACAGTAAAGCGAGCCAAACAAAAGAGTACTTTCTCGCGGGTGGGGGCTTGGCTTGGTATTTTGTTGCCGGATCAATCACATTAACCAATTTAAGTACTGATCAGCTAGTTGGCATGAATGGTCAACAAATGGCGTTGTTAGCTTTGTGGGAGTTTTCTGCTGTTATTGGCCTGATTATTCTGGCAAAAGTGTTTTTACCTGTTTATTACCGCTTCAACTGTACTACTACCACGGAACTGTTAGAGCTACGTTACGATAATCGTAATATCCGTGCTGTTATTAGTGTTATGTTTTTTTTAGGTAGTGCGTTGATATTCTGTCCGGCGGTTATCTATTCGGGCTCTTTATTCATGCAATCAATGTTTGATGTCGATATTCCGTTAATTTATATCGCAATTACTTTTGCTGTTGTCGGCGCTTTATATGCCATTCTAGGTGGTTTACGAGCGGTTGCTGTATCAGATACTTATTCGGGTGTGTTGTTATTGATAATGGCGGTTGTAGTGGTTGTTCTAGCCTTAAATGCCATTGATTATGATTTCTCAGGGATTCCTCAAGAGCGATTAACATTTATCGGTGACGATGATTCTCCAATCCCTTGGCATACACTTTTAACGGGAATGATATTTATTCAAATGTTCTACTGGGGAACTAATCAAGTCGTTACCCAGCGTGCAATGGCTGCCCCAAGTTTAAAAGAAGCACAAAAAGGCGTGTTTGCCGCGGCCATTATTCGTATTATTATTGTGCCAGCAATTATTGTTGTTCCAGGTATTATTGCTTATAAATTATATGGCGATATCGGCGATACCGCTTATGGTCAAATTGTGGGGGATTTATTACCCGCTTGGTTGTCCGGTATTTTTGCCGCCGCGATGGCTGCTGCTGTGCTAACTACTTTTAATAGCAATTTAAACTCCGCCACTGCGTTATATGTTTGTGATATTCATGAGGCATATATCAACGACAAACCAGATGTGCCCAAATTAAGCGGCGGTGTCACAATTTTATTAACCGTATTAACGATTTTATTAGTACCGGTTTATCAACAAGCTGACAGTATTATTAACCTGATCCAGCAGCTATATGGTCTGTTAAGTATGCCAATACTATCAGTCTTTATCATTGGCTTAGTCTTTAAAAATGTTCACGCTAATGCTGCCATTATCGCGGTTATTTTTGGTGTGTTTCTTTACGGCGCTATGTCATTTGAATTTTCACCTTTTTATGCGCCATTTGGCTTGCATTACATTCACTTAATGTTCGTTACTTTAATTTCTTGTGTCGTTGTTGCATTGGTCATGAACCGACTAATCTTCGGACAACGAGCAGAAATTGCTTGGGTAAACAACGACACTATTTCCAATTAACATAACCATTGAATTAATTTAGTATGAATAATTTACGAAAAAGTAACATAAAAAAACTGCCAGAAAGCACCTTTGATGTTCTCATTTTAGGTGGTGGAATCAATGGTGCCGTTGCTGCAGCGGCACTTGCAGCCAAAGGTGGGCGAGTAGCCTTAATTGATAAAGGTGATTTCGCGGGCTTTACCAGTTCAAATTCATCAAACCTTGCTTGGGGTGGGATAAAGTATTTAGAAAGTTACGAATATGGTTTGGTCAATAAACTCTGTAAAAGTCGTAATCATCTAATGCGTAGCTACCCCTCTACGGTTAAAGAAATTCGCTTTTTAACTAGTATTCAAAAGGGGTTTCGTTTCCCGCCGGTATTCGTTTATATGGGGACTTTGTTATATTGGGTAATGGGACGGTTTTTTACTAAAATGCCGTCATTTTTATCAGCTGCTTTAATTAAACAAAAAGAACCTGTTATTAATACCAGTAATGTTACCGGCGGCTTTGAGTATTCTGATGCCTATTTATACGATAATGACGCTCGGTTTGTTTTTAACTTTATTCGTTCTAGCATGAGCTACGGCTGTATTGCGGCAAACTATGTTGAATCACTTGGATCGAGAAAAGAAGGTGATATTTGGATAACCGAAAGTAAAGATACGATCACGGGTGAAAACATCACAATTCGATCAAAAAGTATTATTAATGCTTGTGGTCCTTTTGTTGACGAAATGAATAAAGTGAATAAAGAAAAAACAGATTATAAACATTTATTTTCCAAAGGAATTCACTTAATCGTTGATAAAATTACTGAAAGTACCAAAGTTTTAACTTTTTTTGCTGATGACGGTCGTTTATTTTTTGTTATACCTATGGGAACAAAAACCTGTATTGGTACTACTGATACTCAAGTTGAAAGTCCTAATACCCATGTAACTGATGAAGATCGACAATTTGTACTCGACAATGTGAATAAATTACTCGATCTAACAAAACCGCTTACTAAAGCCGATGTTATTTCTGAACGCTGTGGGGTTCGTCCGTTGGCCGTTAAAGGGAAAGACGGCAAGGCTGATTGGGTACAATTGTCTCGTAAACACGCTATCGATATTAATAAAGACAACTCTTATATGTCGATATTTGGCGGTAAACTTACTGATTGCATTAATGTTGGCGACGAGGTTGCTGGCATTATCGAGAATTTCGGGATTGAACTGCCTTACCCTAATCAAAAGTGGTATGGCGAACCGGATGATAGTATCAAAGCTGAATTTATGCACCGTGCAACATTAATGAATTTTGATGACTTAACACCAGAATCATCATCCGAGCCATTAACGCAAAGGTTTTGGCGTAGGTATGGCCGTAATGCAATTAACATGCTGGAAAGTATCCGAGAAAACCCAGAAAAAGCCGAATTACTGATAAAGAATGCAGAATATTTACGTGTTGAGTTAGAGCATGCTTCGCAAAGGGAAATGGTAACAAAACTTGACGACTTTTTACGTCGTCGATCAAAAATTTCTATTGTGTTGAGTGAAGCTGATATTCTTTCTGATCCGGGCTTAAAAGAGGCTTGTGAAATACTCTTTGGTGACGAAGCAGACAATAAAATTGAAGAATATAAAGAGATGATTTCACAAAAAAACAAGGCTGATTTTTAAATTGCGCGTGTTATTAAACTTGGTCGCAGGCTGATTAAAGTAAAGGTACAGCCAGTAATGATTGTTTTTTCATTACTGGCTACTACTCATTTTATTAATATATATCATCATTGCTCCATGCTCCATACTCTATACTCTATACTTTATCTTGCTCAAGATTAAAAATACTGATGATAATACTTGATGTCGTTTTATCTCTGATATAATCGCGCCATTAAAAAATTCTTATTGTGAAAATGTATGAGCTTTACCTCGTTAGCGTTAAATCCTGTTTTGTTAAAAGCGATTGAAGAGTCAGGTTATGAACAACCGACACCGATTCAACTTGCCGCTATTCCCGCAATTTTAAACCATAACGACGTAATGGCTGGGGCACAAACCGGCACCGGAAAAACCGCCGCTTTTACCTTGCCTATTTTGCATCATATTTTAGCGCAACCGATCACACCGAGTGTAAAAGCGCTGATCTTAACGCCAACCCGAGAACTCGCGCAGCAAGTTTTTAAAAATATTGAGACCTACGCTAAACATACCGAACTTAAATCAGCCCTTTTGTATGGTGGTGTTAGTATTAAGCCACAAATAGCCGCGATTAATGCCTGCGCTAATATTATCGTTGCAACCCCAGGGCGCTTGCTTGACCATTTAATTAATGGCTCACTTAACTTAGCCGACTTACAGTATTTAGTGTTCGATGAAGCGGACAGAATGCTGGATATGGGCTTTAAAGATGAAATAGATAGAATCTTAAATAGACTGCCGCCTGAACGACAAACTCTGTTATTTTCAGCCACCTTTGACGACAGTATTTTCAAGCTAAGTAAAACGCTCTTAAATGATCCTAAATTAATTGAAGTGGGTGAGCGTAATACAGCGGCCGCGGAAGTTGAACAAATTGTTTATACCGTAGACGCGGATCGAAAACGCGAGTTAACCTCGTTTTTAATTGGCTCGAAAAACTGGCGACAAGTGCTTATTTTTACACGTACTAAACAGGGCGCGGATGACCTTGCCAAAGAGATGTGTAAAGACGGCATTAAAACCCAATCAATTCATGGTGATAAATCGCAAGGTGCACGTGACAAAGCATTAGCCGATTTTAAAGCCGGTAAAACCCGCGCATTGGTCGCTACCGATGTTGCTGCCCGTGGTATCGATATTCTTGATTTACAGTATGTGATTAATTATGAATTACCCTATATCGCCGAAGATTATATTCACCGTATTGGTAGAACAGGCCGAGCAGGTAAAGCGGGTTTAGCCTTGTCGTTAATGAGCCCAGATGAAGAATGGCTGTTAAAAGCTGTGGAAGAAGTACTTGATACTCAGCTATTACCACAGTGGTTGCCGGGTTATGAACCCGATCCAAATAAACCAGCCAAAAATGGCCGAAAAATACAACGCACACCTTCTAAAAAGAATGTAAGAAAAAAGGCGTTAGGTGCTAAATCGCAGCCACGAAAAGACAGTAGAAACGACAGCCGAAAACGTAAATAGGTTTTGTCTATTTACGTTTTCTATTCAAATAAGTCTATTCAAGTAAGCTGCGCAGTTGGTTCAAAGCACCGACAGAAAAGCCGCGATGATAAGCATAAATAATAGAGCCCTGTTCATTGAGTAATATCACTCTGGCATTATTGGGTTGTTCATTGCCAGTAAATGCTTGAATTAAGTCACCATCTTGATAAATGGTGACGACCCCGCGCCATAATTCTTTTGGAATTCCAGCACGCATACCGTTATCAATCGTGGTTTTAAACATGCGCGGTAACATGCCTTGAATAGTTGGGAGCTCATAAACATCAACCTGTGTTTGTGTCATATCTAGGCCGATTAACCAGCGATCAATATCAAACTGCGAATTTTGTTTATAGCCGAGCAATAATAAGGTTTTTCTACCACGGAAATCTTCAGGGATATTTACTACTTTTTTCGCGAGTGATTGGCCACTGACAGCAGGGAAATTTAAGCCGATGATCGCCTGATTAGAGTAGGTTGTGCTACAAGCACTTAAAAAAACAATGATCAGTAAACACAATAAGTTACGCATAAAGCTAAATTATTTATCAAATAATCGTTTTATTATGTCGATCAAGCTGCACAAGCGCAATAGCGGTAATTAATCCCCTTTAACTAGGGTTTGTGTTTAGTGACTACTTTGATCATCCGCGAGGGTAAAAACTAAATGTTTTTTCATATCTTTTAACAAAATCCCTTTTTTTAATAACAAACCACTTAAGCGTTTTTGCCACGTTAACAACTCAGGTTTCGCGGCAAGCATGTCAGCTTCGCTTTTAAACTGAAATCTAAGTAATAACGAACCGGGAAAGGCATCGTAATCCATATCAAACCAGCACTCTTCCATACCCGCTAATTCAGCTAAAGCTTGCTGCTCTATTGTGTTTGCAACCGACAATACCGCGGCTTGTTGTTTAAGTTGTACTTTTGATAGTTTTTTCATGTTGTTTTGAGATTCTTTTAATCGTTGATGTTAATTTAAACAGCATTTTTTATATTTTTTACCACTGCCGCAATGGCAAGGATCATTACGACCCACCTTAATTAATTCGCTAACGGGCACGCTGTTCTCTATGATGGTTTTTTCATCGAATAACATATTCGCAAACATGCCATTGTCAGCCATTAATTCTGCGATTGTGTTGTCAAATTCATCGGCTTCCACATTACCTTCCATGTTCTCTTCCGCATTGTCATTTACAAAGGCATTCGGAAAGTCGTTATGCTCCGTGGCATCCCATGATGTGAAAGTGTCAACGACATTAAATGCTGGCTGTATCAAATCTTGTGCAATCAGTTTATAGGCGGTTTTACTGTCCCATGCGATTAAGTCAGCCATTGATAAGTACTCTTCATCAAAGCGTTCTTTGCTCTCTAAACTGATAAAAGCTGCTTGAAATTGGTCAAGCTGGTAATCAATACAGTTACTGGCTATTACGCTAAGTAAAAACGGATTGTTTGCATGAGTGCTAGTGACAAAGGCATCAAACCAACGGGTAATGTGTTTCTCTAATACGGCTAATTCAATTTCTTCCATTTCAAACTGCGCAAATACCGCTTCAATCGCGGCTGCTTTACAATACATAGCTTCGTGGTCATCAATAACATAATCAGATAGCGTTTGGGTTTCACCTTGGCCAATATTATAAAAAAGCGTAGAAATCAATTCGGTTAAAGTAGCGCCAAAAACCGCTTCAAGTGGGCTGAAATAGCTGTCTGTTTGAGAAAATAGCTGCAAACATTTTGGTAGTGCTGGCTTGTATTTAAGTTCAGCACACAAAAAGGTGCCATAGAATAATATGGTTTGTCGCTCTTCGGTCACGCTGGTGTGATCAGCGATAAATTCAGCCATTATTTTTTCTAATTCAGGATAAAAAATTGACCAGTTTTCTTTTGCCGCCGCAAGCCCTGCTACCGGTATTTCATTGTCATTAATGTCGACGATTGAAAATAAAATTTGTTCTAAGTTCATGTGTATTCCTGCGAGCGGTTGTAGGTTTTTTTAACGGGGTGTTTTTCTGCTGACTATTATGAAGTAGCCATAAATAAGTGCAACTTAAGTTCTAACGACTTAACTATCTTTTGTATTAGAAAAGAGCAGCTGCCTTCCTATATTTTCAGGACTAGAAACTGTCTAGTGAGCGAGGGGCCCCCACTTCGTATTTCATTGATATTGAATATAAACTAAGTTGACTTAGTTCTTATTCGGCTGGCAAGTCGATACAAACCTCATCCCCTGATAATTGATAACACAATTGAGAAGCAAGTAACGTCGGAGATTCGCCTGTATATGGATTTTTGTACTTATCTGAATTAATAATACTAGCTAGAGCTGCTTTATCTTCATTGATCATTATATTGAGCAATAGTAATCGAAGGTCTAGTTTGAATTTCTCTTCATAAAGGTCAAAGAATTTAGCTAGAACAGCTGTCTGTAGGTAAGAACCAACAATATTTCTGTAATTTTTGATAGTGAACCAAAATCGATTGTTCATTGCATTTCTTAACTTTTCTGAATGTATATTCTCATTTTTTTCTGCAATTTTGACTAAACTAAGAAGATTTTCTTTTTTCGCATTAGTTGGAATTAATTGTAACTTCTGGTGTTCAAACATGTTATTTAACGTCATGTTTTCTTTATATTTTATTTTAGCTTGAAAGTTATGAAAGGGATGGCCTACGCCTTCATCTATTTTAGCTAAATATTTAAACTGAAATGCCCTTGTCCCTTGTGCAAACTTCATGAGCCACATCCTATTCATAGATATATCTTCAAACGATAAGGGATTAAGAGCACCACCAAACACTTCCCAATTAGCGAAACCTTGTTCTTTCAGTTTGCTCAACAGCGGTTGGTAGTAAAACTCAAAATTAACAATCGGTAACGCATGAAATACAGCTTCCGTAGCGGCTCTAAGAAATTTTCGCTCTAAAGATATTAGTTGTGACAATTGAAGTGCCGCTAACTCTAAGTCGTTATCTAATATATGAAAGTACACTTCTAAAAACGCTAGTCTTTGAATTGAAATAAGCGCATCAAAATCAGGCTTAGTAGCGGTAGAATTTAGTGGTTCGAAATTGGTTAATTTTGATAAAGACCTATAGTGTTCAGTAACATTGAGTAGCTTATTAATTATTTGTTCAAGAGTCGCTCTGTTTTTAGCTGTTTCTGATAAGCAATTATTTTTATTAAATTCGCAGAAATAAGCTTTATTACTAAATATATCAGGTAAACCACTACCGTTTGGGTATTTTAGTTGCTGAGAGTAACCTAAAGTTCCCTTTGTAATTTCACTTAATTTAGCTTTATATAAACCTTGGGCTTGCTCGTTAGATATAGTATTAGAAGTAGATAAGGCGATTAATCCAATGAAAGCATTTTGTTTTAAATCTGTGGGATTAGAGTAATACTCGATCCACTTTTTGGCCTTAGGGTTTAGTTCTTCATCGACATAAAGATGGTATGTGCCAGCCACTATAATGATAGTTACTAAAATTACTATTTTAAATTGCTTAACTAATTCCATTTTTACTCTAATAATTAGTAGTAAAGCATATTCATTAGACTATAAGGGGGATTGCTAACTGATCATAATTAAGTAATCTGATTAAACAACTAGCCTAGAACTACGCGCAAACTGAAAATTATACCAGCCGAGCCAACCGGTACGTCGATCACTGCGCCGATGAAATATACCTTTCTATTTTTTTGCTTTAAACATTTTTTAGCTGAATTCGCTGGTGTCGATTCCGCCCAAAGTTACCTCCGCTATTCTATAATCCTCAGTGCCGTTAGATTTATTTGGTCGGAAAGGGCGAAGGGGTTGCTAATACTTGCGAGTGTTTGAGGTTAATAATTCATATTAACCCATTAAAAACATCGTAAGCAGGTACGCTATTCTTTTGGTGCTTTAGCGTTTTTTCTAAAAGCGTCAAGACACACCACATTACTTGTGCTGCTTACATTACTTACACTGTTTGCTAATTTTTGCTCTGCTGCTTCAATATTAATATCTTCAGCATGCTCGCTTTCTTGTTCGAAAAAAACCGATTCGTCTTGTTTAAATTGATTAATTTTGTCAGTGATTGTTTCATCATTTAAGCCGGAATAATTTTCTAACCAGTTTCGTAAAAATTCATGATGGGGTGAAAAATATTCTTTTTGATTTTTGTGTTTTCTTAAAAGTTGATTAACAAAAGCATCAAACCTTATTAATTCAAAATCTTGTGGAGTATAACCATTTTCATGAACCTCACTGTCAAAATACCACGAAACATCATTTATGGTTGCTTGTACTGAACGGTCACCACGCTGATGAAAAGCACAATTGTCATGAGTCGCATTATAATTATTTAAGCTTTCTTCAACTAGGTCATCATCATCAATGGCCATTTGCATTAGTTGCTGAACATGTAAACTTATGTGATGGTCAAACATATTTAAAAAGGCAATTTCATCCCCTTTTTTTAACCCGGTTAAGGTCATTGAAAAACGTGAATGGTAGTCCATAACAATGATCGATTTTTTGCGCTTTACCGTAATTACGTGCACCAGCCAATGCCAGTTATTAACACTGTTTTTACCCACTTGTACAAGGGTTGACGGCTGCGCCTGAATCGCATCTTCAATAGTTTTATGATCTGTAGGTTCAATGGGTGAATGCTTTTTTCCTTTGATAGAGGAGGTAAAAAAGTCGGTTGCTGCTTTGGTACAATTAAAAATTAACATATTAAACTACTCGCCCGCACGCTACACCTGAGCTCCATGAAAACTGAAAATTATAGCCGCCGAGCCAGCCGGTTACGTCGATGACTTCGCCGATAAAAAATAACCCTTTCGATTTCTTTGCTTCAAAGGTTTTTGAGCTTAATTCGTGGGTGTCTATGCCGCCCAAAGTTACCTCAGCTGTTCTATAACCCTCAGTGCCATTGGGTTTTATTTGCCAGTGGTGTAAATAATCGCTGAGCTTGGTAATTTCTTCTTTGCTAAGTTGATTGATGGTTTTGTCGATAATTTCATGCTGGCTAACCATGGCTTCAATAAAGCTTTTAGGTAACACGGTTGCAAGCATGTTTTTAAGTGACTTTTTCGGGCTGTCGTCACGCCATTTAGTGATTAATTCAGTGGTGTTAAATTCGGGTAGTAGGTTAATACTTACATACTGGCCAGCTTGCCAAAATGATGATATTTGTAAAATTGCGGGCCCTGATAAGCCGCGGTGAGTAAATAAAATATTCTCTTTAAAACTCACGCCATTTTCACTGCTCACAATAGTGGGGATACTAATACCAGATAAACCGTCAAAGCGTTCTTTGTCAAAATCATGCAAGGTAAAAGGGACTAATGCAGCGGTAGTGGGTAAAACATTTAAGCCGAACTGCTCTGCTATTTTATAACCGATGGGTGTTGCGCCCAGTTTTGGCATGGTTAGCCCGCCGCTAGCAACTACGAGCGATGCACATTCGTAACTCCCGTTGTTGGTGTCAACGCGGTAGCCGACGGTAGTTTTTGTTATGGTGTTAACTTCGCTACGTAATTCAACTTTTGCCCCTGCCCATTCACATTCGGTCATCAAAATGTCAACGATATCTTGCGCGCTATTGTCGCAAAATAATTGCCCTAAGGTTTTATGATGATAGGCAAGGCCGTGGCGGTCGACTAATTCGATAAAGTCTTGCGCGGTATAACGGCTTAACGCTGATTTTACAAAGTGCGGATTTTGGCATAGGTAGTTATCGGGGCTGGCGCTTTCGTTGGTAAAGTTACAGCGTCCGCCACCAGAAATTAAAATTTTTCGGCCGGGTTTTTTACCCATATCAAGCACGATAACATCTCGACCACTGTAGCCCGCTTGCGCTGCACACATTAAGCCAGCAGCACCAGCACCAATAATAAGAACGTCAGTTGTAATCACACTTAATTTACCCGAATAAAATTTCGAGCTCATTATAAAGCATTTTAGCTAGGCTGCTAGAAATGCTTATCAGCGCGATAAAATGGGTAACACTCAATAACATTAAACAACAATAATTAACAAAAGTTAAGTCTATGATTGCCGTGAATATTTTATTTCATCCGCGGTATGAGAAAGATAAAGAAGTGTAAAATTTTATTTATTTAGCGAACTTTATGACTTGTTTACTCGTCTACCTGCTGTAAATAACGTTGGCACCACAGATCACGTTATTTAACTTTTGAATACCCGCATTAATTTTATAAGGTTTATACATGTATTTAACAAAACATTTAAGCGTGTTTGGTAATTTTTGCCAAAAATCGAGCATGATGGTTTTTCTCTCTATTTTACTGGTGACAGGTTGCGACTCATCAAGTAGCGATGATGATAGTGAGGGCGGTTTACGTTTTTATAATATTTCGAAAAATTCGCCGGCAATTTATTTAACTGTTGATGAAGACTTAACTGATGAAGACGATGACGCTTTTGAAAAAACTTATACCGGGGTTAGTTTTACCGCGATAAGTGCTTATACCAGTATTGGTACTGGCGAATACGCTTATGAAATTGCATATCAAAGTGATGACAGTAAATCACGTGAAGATCTGAGCATTATTAATGAGGGCAGCATTAATATTATTAATGAAAGTACTCAGTTGATGGTGTTGAGCGCAGGTGTTAATGACCCTGTAGTGACAGTATTCGATATTCCACTGATTGATGATGATATTGACGACGATGATGACCTTTTTAATTTACGTTTATTGAATATGGTTGGCGCGAATGATGTGGTTAATTTGTATGTTTCAAAAGACGATGAAACCTTCAATGAAGCACAATTAATTGGTCAACTTAATGAAGGTGTGCTGTCAGATAATGTTAAATACGAACAAGACACTTATATATTTTATATTACTGATCCTGAAACTGGTGAGGTGATTTTTCAATCAGATGAAGTGATATTTGCTTATGCTTCTCAGTATATTATTGTTGTTCGCGAAAATACCGCAGCGGGTGATTCCCCATATGTTATTGATAGAATTTCAAACTCAGCGGTTACTGAATATATTGATGTGCAAACGGAAAGTAATTTACGGGTTTTTAATGCGGTTGAGCAACATT
This sequence comes from Thalassotalea sp., assembly GCA_051251725.1. GTDB lineage: Bacteria > Pseudomonadota > Gammaproteobacteria > Enterobacterales > Alteromonadaceae > JALZUE01. The sequence continues at coordinate 60,062 of JBPOFN010000014.1, forward strand.
ATTTAGTGCCTGATTATACTGGAGATTTATCTTTAAAATTTACCAGTATTGAAAACTCGGTCGCGATAGACTCACTTAGTTTTGGTGAATTCAGCACTACTCAGCAGCAGCAAAGTGGTGACTACACTATCGATTTAACCATTGCAGGTACAGAGCAGTACTTGTTGGCGAACCATTTATTTACCTTACCGCAAAATACCGATAAAACTGTTTTTTTCTATTTAGAAGAAGAAAATATTGATGATGATAATGATGGCGATTTTGATGAAAACAACGACGGTATTATTGATGAAGTTGAGGTAAATATTCACTCGTTAATCGTTGAAAATAGCAATAATCAAAGTATTTATGACCATCAAATCAAGATTATTAACTTAATCGATAATGATGATTTTGATTATGTGCAGGTTTATTTTGTCAAGAGCAATGAGTTGATCGACACCGCTTCTTATAAAACTATTGCTGCTTATGCGAAAAATACCAATATCACTTTGTTAAATAATACCTACAAAGCTTATGTGGTCGCGAAAAGTGGTAGTAGTGATATTATCTTGAATTCGTTTGAATTGACTTTGAATGAAGAATCAACCGAGCAATTTATGATTTTACAAACCGACGAAACAGCACCAAGCGGCTATCGTGTCTCAATCTCAGCTCAGTAGTGCTGGCTTTTATCAGCTAGGTTTATCATCAAATTAATTAAGTGATTTTAAGAATTCTATGAATAATAACTTGTTAGTTTTATCTGACTCATTAGGTTTTACAGCACCCTTGACGGCGAATAATATAACCACTAGCGTTTGTTGCTCGCCAAGTGAGGTGTTAAAAAAGTGTGCGGTGAAAAAGTACGATTTGATCATGATTGATTTACGCAAGGATAGTGGTTATTTATTGGATGTTATCCGCTACCTGCGTAAAAAAACTAATATTGTGATTTGGCTACTAACTGCCGAGCTAAAACCAACTAATATTATTGAATTTTTACAAACCGGAGCTGATAACTGCTTTGCTAAAAAAACCAGTAAACAGGAATTGCAGGTGCGAATTGACGCTTTTTTCAGACGTAAAAATATTGCGGGTGGTGTGGCTGAAATTAACAAGCTCATTATTGATGAATTGTCATTATGTTTAGCAAGCCGAGAGTTGAAGTTCATGGGCGAAAATATTCAGATCACCGCGATTGAATTTGAATTGTTACAGCTGCTAATGTCGAATATTAATCGTGTGGTTTCGCGCGGCGATATTGCTGAAAATATCTTTAATCGTAATTTGGTTTATTGCAGTAAAAGCGTCAATATGCACATTTCTAATATTCGTAAAAAGCTTAATAGCTTAAATCACCATGAATATATTAAAACGGTGCGTGGTAATGGCTACGTTTTTGTTTCTGCTGCGTAAGCTGGTTATTGTGTTGAAGATCAGCCGTTATTAATAGCGGCTGATTTATTTAGCGCTTTATTAAGTGCTGATCTAGGAGTAAATTATTAATCATAACTTTTATCTGGTGTCAGTGTTTAATTTATGATGTTTTTTCATAAGCTTTTCGAATATATCAAATTAGTCATTTTTGTTGGGGCTATTTTAGTTGGCATTCAAGTGCCAGGTTTTGTCGATCAGTATGGAAAAAATTTAACGGCGCGAGTGTCTGAATCAGAACATAGCATTGCCGCTTTTCAAGCTGACGCGGATAAATACTTTGCCGGCGATTTAACCCGCTTGCTTGACCATTATCAACGCCAAGCGGATCCCGTAATAATTGCTGGTGGAGCCAGTATTGGTAGCTTAGTGGCGCGTAATGTTTTGTTAACGCAAGCTTTGCAGTCATTTAACCAGTCTATTCATAGTCCTTATATGCAAGTTTTTTTACAGCCGGTTAAGGAAATACGCACTGAGGTGTGGCAAAACTATAACTATACCGTGGTATTAAATGTCGACTCGATTGTTATCGGGATTTTAGTCGCAATTTTATTATTGGCGTTATTTGAAATGTCGCTATTTAGCTGCGCTGTGGTTTGTAAAAAATGCTTAAATTTGAACAATAAAAAAGGAGCTAAAAAGCCCCTTCATCAACATTAACCTTTATTGGCTAGTTTTTGCTAGCCCCAAATTAGCTAAATTAATCAGCTGTTTTAGTCGGTCATAATGCTGCCATTGCTACCGTTTTTTGCCATTTCTGCTAAATCTTTATCAACAAAGAATAAGGCGTGTCCGTCGTGGCCGACTAAATTAATTTTGTCTAAAACACTTTTGAATAATGTTTCTTCTTCATGCTGCTCAGCAACATACCACTGCAAGAAGTTAAAAGTAGAATAGTCTTGATTGGTAAATGCTTCATGCGCTAACGAATTAATGCGCTCAGTGATCAAACATTCATGCTCGTAAGTTTTTTCAAAAATATCAGCTAACGATTCAAACTCATGTGGCGGCGCGTCAATCGCACCTAAAATAGGTAATGCGCCAGTTTCACTTACATAAGTGAATAAGCGGGTCATGTGATCCATTTCTTCAGCAGCATGTTTACGCATAAAAGCAGCAGCACCTTCAAAGCCTTGTTCTTCACACCAAGCACTCATTTGTAAATATAAGTTTGATGAATAGAACTCTAAATTAATTTGAGTGTTGAGTTTCTCAACCATAGGTGCTTTTAACATGATAAATCTCTTTTGGTAAAAATTGAGCAAATTCTGCCTGTTTTAAACTAAAATCGCAAGCATTTAAATATAAAAAAGACAATAAAAACAGTAAGATATAATGATAATCGTTTTTATTATCTTTATGAACTAAGTTCGTAATCGCGTTGTTATAATGCGGCTAAAACTGTTTCGGCTTTACTTGCTTCAAATTCTTTAGGTTTTTCAACAAATAAGCTGGTTACTACACCATCGTCAACAATCATGGCATAACGTTGAGAGCGTAAACCGCCAAAAGCAGCCGTATCCATTTCAAGTCCTAATGATTTAGTAAAGCTACCATCGCCGTCAGCTAACATCATTAGGTTTTCAGCATTTTGTGCTTTGCCCCATGCTTCCATAACAAAAGCATCGTTTACGGCTAAGCAAATAATAGCGTCAACGCCTTTTGCTTTAAATTCGTCAAAGTTAACAACATAGCCGGGTAAATGTGCTTCAGAGCATGTTGGAGTAAATGCCCCTGGTACGGCAAACAAAACTACTTTTTTATCTGAGAAAAATTCTAGCGTATTGTAAGTGTTCATTTCGCCATTTTTACGTTCTTGTAATTGGCCTTCTGGTATTGGTTGGCTTGCTTGGATCATTGGGGTTCCTATTTAATGTAGGTTTATGGGTTTACATAAAAAGCCTTTGTCATGTGCTACGCGCGCGCAGTCTTTACAAAGGTATCTTGGCTTATCGACAATCTGAATTAATTCGTGGACATTTTTTTCAATGTCTTTTTTTTTCCACTTACATAGTGATTTGGCCATATTGCTGCCTCCACTAATTAACTTGAGATAAGTGTAGATGAATTCACGAGCTAACGCATCAGCTCGTGTCATATTTAATGGTAAGATTTTATGAAGTTTTGAGGGTTAGGTTAATGTCTTGTACTTGCGCGGCGACATCTTGAGAAATATTTTCAGCAAGTTTGCGTGAGTTGTTAACTTCGGTATTTACGCTCGACATTGCTTGTTCAAAATTAGCAAAATGTAGACGCTGTTGGTTAATATGCTCTAATGAGTTTTGTGCCACACTCGCTGAGGTAATTGCTTGGCGCACTACATTTTCGGCATTGTCTTTTAATAATGCGGCAATTTCTTTTTGCTGACTCGAAGCACTCTCAATACCAAAGATATTATTCTCTAGTGCTTTGCTTGCCTGATTTAAGTGCGCTAATCCCTCGCTCACTTGCTTTAATGACTCTTGTGTTTTACCTGCTAGCTTACGCACTTCGTCAGCGACTACCGAGAAGCCACGGCCATGTTCGCCTGCTCGAGCGGCTTCAATGGCAGCATTAAGCGCTAATAAATTGGTTTGATCGGCAATTGAACTGATCACTTCAAGAATTAATCCAACACTATCAACCGATTGGGTTAATGAAATAATGGCTTCTTTGCCTGATTGCGCTGCCAGGTTAGTCGCTTCGCTGGCGGTTAATACTTCGCTAACTTGCGCTTGGCTGTTGTTCATCGCCCCTTGAGTTGCTTGTGCGTTTTCTACTACTTGCTGTGATAAGGTATTAACTGTGTCAGTCACCTGTGTTAACGCGCGCATAATTTCGTCAACCGCTAATAAATGTTCAGAGGTGCTCGATGATGAATTGAGAATATGTTGGGCTTGGTTTTCCATCGTTTGCATTGCGTTCGAAACTAAATTTAACTGCTGCGCTTTTTGTTCATCTTCTTCGGCCAATTTACTTACCATTAAGTTAAAACTCCCGGCGATTTGACCTAGTTCGGTTTTAGCTTGAATACCGGTAATATTATCAACGCGCCCTTCTGTGACGAGGGTGACAAAGCTATCGCGTAGTTTACGCAGTGGATTTAGCACCACGCTGCGCATTAACCAATAATTAGTCGCTAAAAACACCACTAAAAATAATAATAGCCCGGTAACAATTAACGACAAAGTTGAGTTAATTGCCTGTTGTTCGGCGCTGATCGCTTGTTCAGCGGTAAGAATAATAGTTTCGAGCTTTTTTACTTCTTGGCTTAATAAGGTTAAGCCAGCTTTTCTTTGTTTAGCTAAGGTTAGCGTATTTGATAATTCGCTATTGTAACGACTGGCCAGCGACTGTAATTCACTTAAAACATCGGCGCTCAAATCTTCGGGTTCGTCGTCATCTAATAATAAGTCGTCGTCATCGACATCGTCTGCTGACGGGTAAATGGCCAAAGCCGGAAAGTGATTAAGTGCTTGGCTGTTGCGGTTTAATTGAGCGATCACTTGGTGAATGTGGTTGGTATTATATTCTTCACTGGCAAATAGCTGTTCGCGAGCATTTATTAGTTCATGTAAGGTTTTTGAGATGCGGCTGGTAGCGGCTAAGTAAGACAAAAGCTGGGCATTATTTAAGGACTTACTTTGCCCGGCAAAGGTCGTTAGGTTATTGCTTAATGACACCATGCCTTGTTCACTATTACGTAATAACGCATATGGGTCGCCACTTAGCTTACCTAAAGCGCGAAACTTCACTTCTAAATCGTTATTTAATTGTGTTGTATTAGCGATAATTTGTTGTTCAAAATCAGGAAGTTTCAACTTTTTAGCGCTGCTTTGAATTGCTGATAATTGTTTGCTTGCCACGGTTAATAAACTAGCGTCGCCTGATTGTAAATAGCTAGCAATGGTGCGATATAATTTCACCGTGGCTAATGACTTTAAGGCTTGATATTCATCTTGTTGATCACGACTTTCAGTCAGCGTAGTAACAACATGGTACATAGTGGCGACAAAAATGACGGCAAATGCACTAATAGCAATAACAGATATACGAGAAAAACTGGAAACACGCACGAGTAAAAACCTCATAATAGAAAATCGCAGCCTGAGTGTGCTATATAAATATGACAACCGTGTTACGGTTTTGTGACGGATTGATTACATAGGAATGAACGTTGAAACTATGCTAAACCTCTACGGTTAAGTGATTTTCCTGCTTAATTCGTGATCAGGTTTTGTTGCATTATCTCAATAACGTTACCGACGATTAACTCGTTTAGTGGTAATTTTGACGAAGAAAAAATATCGCCGACTTTATTTCCTAACGCAATTTCAACAGCATCGGGTTGGTTATCATGTAATAAAAACACGATCTTTTTATCGGCAGCAGGGCAGTCAATGGTCACAGCATCAGCAGGAATGCCTTGATTGCGTAGGGCTTTGTCTAAGATGCCGATTAAGGTGTCGATATGCTTGTATTGCTGAGAAAAAACATCGTTAGCTTTGGCAATGGTTTCAGCAACACTGTTTAACGGTTCTTTCATTTTTACCCTTTATGCTTTTGGAATGGCTTGATTGACGTAGACATCGAAACGATTTTTTTTCATATTGATGCTCATTGATGGTTTTTTACCTGCAAGTGGTTCGGCATAACTTGGGCGTTTAACCACAACGCGATATTTGGCTGACGCTAAGGCCGGATCTAATAAAGCATCGGCATCATTATCTTCACCTACTAAGGTTTGAAATACGCGCATTTCTTTTTTGACTAACGCTGATTTACCTTTATGTGGATACATAGGATCGAGGTAAATAACATCAGGTTGTGCTTGGCCGGTTATTGCGGCAATTGATGAGGCGTGAATGAGCGACATTTGGCCGGTAATTTCGTTTACTTCACTATTTAGCTCAGCCCGCTCGAGGCCGTCTTTAAGTAATGCTGCCACCACAGGCATACGTTCTAACATTGTCACTTGGCAGCCTAATGACGCGAGTACAAAGGCATCGCGTCCTAATCCTGCGGTTGCATCCAATACGGTTGGCGTAAAGCCATGTTTTAAACCCACGGCTTTAGCGATGTCTTGACCGCGTCCGCCACCAAATTTTCTACGATGAGCGGCGGCTCCTTCAACAAAATCGACTTTAATCGCGCCCAATTTTGGCTCATCACATTTTATTAATTCCAGCGCGTGATCATTGACCTGTAATAAAAATGCTAAATCTGTGCGCTTTAAAGCGGCTGTAACCGCGCCAATAAATTCAAAATGCCAGTGATTAGCAATGCGCTTAGCTTGCTCAATATCAGTTTTATGCAGGTAGGCGATAGCAATGTTATTGGTGAGAGTGGTCATTATTGCGCTTCTATCTGTATGTGATTATCACCAGTTGCATAGGCAACTAATTGGCTTAATTGACTTAAGCTTAAATCACATTGCTGCTGCCATTCATTAAAGGTATTTTGAATGGCGGTTAAGCTAGTTTTACTTTGAATGCCGCCGGTAATAATATCGTGAGCGCGAAAATAACCTTCGACATCGCGAGATAATAAAAATGTGTCTTTCCCTAACGCTCTTAAAGCATATGGACCAGTGTTACCACCTAAGCGCGCGCCATGCTTTTTTAAATAAGCCCATAAACCGATCATATTATTACTTGGCCAGTGGGCAATAAATTCAGCAAAACTGTGACCATTTTGCTGTTCGTCAAAAATCATTTGGGCGTTGGCCTTGATGGTTTTAACTTTGTTAAAGTTACGTATTATTTTCGGGTCGGCTGCTTTTCGTTCCAGCATTTCTTCGGGCATCATTAATATTTTTTCAATATTGAAATTGAAAAATGATTCTTCAAAATTAGACCATTTATTCTCTACAACTCGCCAGACAAAACCTGATTGAAATACTTTTTTGGTAAAGGCGGACAAAATTCGGTCATCGGTAAGTTCAGCAACATAATGATCGGGGAAGTGGTCACCAAGTAACAGCGCTAAAGCATGTTCGCCGCCTTTTCTTGCTGCCGCGCGGTGATAGATGTCTTGAACTTTTTCGATGCTCATATTTTCATAGCCAGTAAAAAAACCTATACAAAGGTCATGGAAAAGAAGTGATGATATAGACAAATATCATCTTTAAAAAGCACTATCTCGAGGTTTGTTTATTTTATCAACTGAAGATCAGGAATATTATTGCTTTGCGGCGTTTCGTCTTTTAAGCGCTGTAAAAAATCAGCCAAAGGTAAAGGTTTTGCCCAGAAATAACCTTGGCCAATTTGACAGCCAGCCCCTTTTAGCCAAAGTGCCGTTTCTTCATCTTCTATACCTTCGGCAACATTAACAATTTGCAAACTTTTACTCATCATAATAATGGCATTGATAATGTGCTGTTCATGATTAGCAGTAGCTACTTTTTTAACAAAAGTTTGATCTATTTTCAGTACTGAAACATTGAATTTATTTAGGTAGCCAAGGTTTGAATAACCAGTACCAAAGTCGTCAATAGCAAACGAAATGCCTTTTTGCTGCAGTTGCCTAATTTGCGATTGAATATGTGAAATATCGTCAAAAATAGTAGATTCGGTAATTTCCAATTCAAGCATGTGCGGTGACAAGCCGGTTTTATTAAGCGTTTTAAAAATTAATTGCGGTAGATTTCCGCGCTTAAAATCAACCGCAGATAAGTTAATAGCAACACTAATATCGCTATAACCTAATTTATGCCAGGTTGCACAGTCGTGACAGGCTTGTTGGATCACTAACTTAGTGATGTCGACAATTAAGCCGGTTTCTTCAGCAATAGGTATAAACTGGTCTGGCGGTATCCAGCCTTTCGTTTCATGATGCCAACGTATTAAGGCTTCAACCCCGATAATCTTATTAGTTTGTAAATTGAATTTGGGCTGATAATAAACCTGAAAGTCTTGATTGATAATCGCTTCTTTAATTGAGCTAATATATAAATATTTACTGTCGATTTGAGTTTTCATTTCAGGCTTGAAATATTGAGCATTATTTTTATGTTTGTCTTTACCTTGTTGCAGCGCTAAATGGGCATTTGTTCTGAGAGTGTCAATACAGTCGCCATTAAAAGGGGCGATAGCGATACCAATTGAACAGAGCGCGGTAATGTCATATTCAGCGATAGTAAATTCACTGATAATCGCTTGCAAAACACGTTCTTTAAAAATATCTAATTCTTTGGTGTCGGTTCCAGCTTTTGCTAAAACAAATTCATTGCCGTTAAGGCGATATAAAAATTCATTTTCTTGTAATAAGGTCGTTAAGCGATTCGCAATTTGAATAAGTAGTAGGTCACCAATACTATGGCCAAACGAGTTATTAATTTGCCTTAAATTGATAATATCTAGGACCATAAAAGATAAGATAGATTGCTTGGCTTTTGCCTCGGCAATAAAGGGTTCTATTTCGCTGTAACAAATATGCTCGTTCGGTAATTTAGTCAGTGGATCTTGATGTAAGAGTTTTTGTGATTTTTGCAGTTTTTTAATGTATTGCGCTTTTTCGAAGTTTGTTTTCGCTAATTTTTTCTCAACATTTTGAATGAAAAAATAGGCGATGGCACAAAATAATAAAAAGATGATGCAGAGATCAATAAACTTCATTTCATGTGAAAATATCAGCTCTTCTGACGGATTGATAATACCGTACTTGTGGGCGATAAAGAGTAAAAACAGCTGTAAAAATATCACCAATATTATTGGTATAAACAGCATTTTACTGCCCATAATAATGGCTAATAACATAATACAAGGATAGGCCGTCAGTGCAGAATCATAAATGCCGAAGTTTTCCCATGAAATGGTAAAAATAAGGACGCAAGAGCCCCATAACACTAAGCCATTGACGATTTGCACTGTGTCTTCATTAATCCACAGATATAACAGTGCCAATATCGATAAAGAAATGAGCAGTGCGGTTTCAATATTATTAAATTCGGTTAAGGTGAGCTCACTGAATAGAAAAAGTAGCAGGGTACAAAAAATCAGTTTAAGTGTGAGCTTTACCCGATCAATGGCATTGTTTTCTACCATAGGTTTAGCCATATTGACTTGTTTGATGGCTTAACTAAGTTCGTCATAAAATACCACTGCATTAACTTTCTCTTTACTTTCCTTAGCGTGATACATAGCGGTGTCAGCTTCTTTTATCAATTGATTGATATCCGTTTTTTCACGGTTATAGAAGGTTGCGCCAATACTTGCGCCAACAGAGATAGCACTTTCGCTTTGCGGCAAAAAGTAGGGTTTTTCGATATGTTTGATAATTTTTTCACTGACGTGAAGCACTTCGTTTTTACTGAGCTCAGGCAAAATAACAACAAATTCATCACCGCCCCAACGTGATAATACATCTCTTCTGCGCAGCGCTTTTGTTAACTGTGTCGCGACATGATTTAAAATTTCGTCACCGACTTCGTGACCATAAATATCGTTAATGGGTTTAAAGCGGTTTAGATCAAGTAATAATAGTGAAAAAGGCACTTTATTATTGATCAGTTTAATTAATTTTTGTTTAGCACCGCGACGATTAAGCAGCTGAGTTAATTGATCGGTATGGGCTTTTTTATCTAATTGCTCTATTTCTAACCGACGCTGAGAAATATCGTGTAAGGTAATTTGATAAAACTCTCTAAAATCTTCAGTTACAGTGGCTGAAATAATCGCCTGTACCCAAATAGGTTTATCGTGGTCAAAAAAGTTCAGTTTGAGCTCGCCAGATGCGATTTCATTATTATTAAATGCGTTTTCAACTAAGTGCTCTAGTTCTGACGGATTATCAAAAAGCTCTTTTAAATAAGTGCCAAAATTTTGCTTGAGCGGCATGGCGAGCTTTTCGAGTAAAAGAGTAAAAGCACTGTTGTATAAAACGATATCGCCATTGGGTTCAGTTAAGACAATTGGTGAACTTGAGTTTTCAAAAAGTAATTTAAAATGTCGGGATAATTTTTCAACTTGTAGACGTAATTTCCGTTCTTCACCAATATGCTTTTCAGTTCGCTCTAACAACACGTTGATATCTTCGACTAATAAGCCGATTTCACTTTTATTATGAAAACTGGGCAGCTGTATGCGTTCTTCACTGCCAATTTTGAGTTGATGTAAGCGCTTGGCAATAGAAATAATTGGTTGAGTTACTACGATGTAAGAAACAATGATGATCACTAAAACGATGATGGTAGCTTGAATTGCGATAGAAACTTGATTGTCCCAGCTGATCTTAGTTGCCCGCTTTTCTATTTCAACAATATTGGGCGTGATTGTCATTGAGCCAACTTGCCTTGTTTGCTCAAAAGGTGAATAAAGCGGAAAAGTTTGACTGGCGTCGTTGGTGTCAAAATCTTTTGACTGATTGGTTAATTTTTCGGTCGAAATTGAGACACCTTTAACAATGTCATTACTAATTAATCCGGAAATAACCTCGTTAATTAATTCATTATCAATCAAATAAGTTGCAATAGAAGCAGTAGATGAAACGGTTTTATACAACTGTGTGATTTTCACCTTACCCGTTTCAAGTTCATTGATGTAGGTAATGCGAAAAAAAACTTGTGAAAATATTAAACCGATAGCAAAGGTTGCGAATAATACCACTACTGTCAGCCTAAGAATAAGGCCACTTTTATTCATTAAATCTGTATACCACTTTTAGATTTTCAGTTAATTTTGATTCTCTGATGTAACCTATAGCCAAATTAGTCTCGTCGATTAATTTTATGACTTCCTCTTCTGACTCTAAGGTTTCTGCTTTACGTTTTCGACCACTAAATTTGAGTCGAGCCCAGTACGAATTTACACTCGCAAGTGAACGGCCAATAAGGTCTTGGTAAAATACTTCTTTAACTAAATTATTGTCTTGTAGTTCAATCGGTGTGGCAAAGTCGCCGTTAGGGTAAGCTAAGTATTTACCCATAAAAATATCGATTACTTCTGATTTTGAAAGTTGCTCAACAGGGTTGTTTTTATTAACAACAATCACTAATTGTTCAGAGGCACTCGCAGAAGCAATGCAGCTAAATAGGGTTACAAATAAGAACGTGCATATTTTAATCATAACGCGAAACTCAATGTGTACATTAAGCTGGAAACTGTTCTACCATTTGGATTTTGTGATGGGTTGATCCAAAGTGTTGCTCCGCGACTGTCGATTTCAGTGGTATTGATTTGTAACTTCGAAGCCACGTTGGCATTAATGTCCCAACGCCAACCTAATGAAAGGGTATTTTGATTCGAGCTATAAAAATTCATAACACTTTCAATACCATAAACTAATTCAGGAAAATAAGAGCTATCAACTGGCTCATTAAAATCATAATTATCGGCAGAGGTTTGAGCATAAACCCCATAATAGGTGTGATTATCTGATTGGTAGGCCGCACTTATATAACCACTATTTAAGTTCGCTGTTACTACATTGTCAGAATTCACTTTGGCTAGTTCAAAGCTCAGTAACCAGTTATCCCAATGTTTTTGCCCACTGAGAGAAAAATATTCAGCCGATCTGCCTTTTAAATAAAACTGTTCGGCAAAGGCCGATTTATTGGGCCAGAGAAAGTCGGGAACATTTTCAATTTGCTGCGCCATAAACACAGCAGAATCACCATTATTACCTATTTCGCCACGGGTGTAGCGGGCTTGTAAATTCCAATCATTTTTATCGTAGATCATCGACAAACCATACAAGTTTTTCAGTTTTGCCTTTTCACTATTGCCACTGGCATGGATTACTGAGCCACTTTCACCACTAAAGAATTTTAAGTTCAGTGTGCCATTCGCTAAGCGGTTGCTGTAAGTAACATCAAAACCATCAAGATATTTAAACGGTATCATACCGTATATTTCATTTGGTACATTGGCCCAAGTATAAGCAACGTTGATATTACGATATTCGGTAATTCTAAAAAGGTCAGGGGTTAATCGACCAGCTTTGATTGACCATTTAGCTGACGGCGTATAACGTAAAAACGCCATCGTAATATAGTCATCAGGATCGGGGTCAATAAGATCTCTAATGACGGCCTGGCCGATAAAATCGAACGATTTGGTGAAAGACGTTTCTACTTGCCCACCTAATAATGAGTTAGATTTGAAGTCGATATCACCAGAATAAACACCATTATCACTACTAATGTCGTTACGATAACCAAAGGTGTTTGAGTCAGCCAGCGTGATGCCAAGCGTACCAAAACTGCTCCACTGCGTATTATTCGCAAAGGTAGCGAATGAGGTAAACAGTAAAAAAGATAAAATATACTTCAACACAGCAGCGTCATATTTTAATGATGTCATTTAATGAGTGTACATGTGGTTTATTTATTTTTCAAAAAACATTCGATAAAAATTAATAAGCTGAAGATAAAAAAGTACCAAACTAGGGATAAATAGTTTGGTACTAAATGGTCTAAAAATCTTAAAGGATAAGAGAAAGCTATTGCAGGTCAGGACTAAATTGATTGAGGTTTATATCATAGTGGTAACCAATTCCTGCGAGTTTATCTTCAAGTCTATTTTCGTCTATTTCCATCATAGATGCTAAACTGCGCAAATTTCCGCATTCATGCCGTAGCTTATCGTTTGCAATTCCTAATAAGATGTTAGGATCCATCGTAGAACAATTTGATATTTCCATAACACACTCCTCTTTATTTCACTGATATGGGCCAAGCCGCTAACAAGTTAAAAAAATTTAATTGTTAGGCGAATTTATTTCAGTGTAGTAGCCAGTATGAAAAACAGCCAATATTTAAGAGCGAAAAGATGGTGTAAATTAATCAGCCATAATGAATTTTTAAGGCTTATTTAGTTAATAATAAAGCATAACAAAGCAGGAGATCACTTTGTTATGCTATAGATAGTGGTTTTTGATGTTTAAACGTTTATACCACAGTGACGAAGCAGTGCATCAATACTTGGCTCACGTTTGCGGAACGCTTTAAATAATTCCGCCGGTTCTTGGGAACCGCCTTTTTCTAATATATTAGTTAAAAAGCTTTGTCCGGTCTCAGGATTGAAAATTCCTTCTTCTTCAAAACGCGAGAAAGCGTCAGCAGATAATACTTCTGCCCATTTGTAGCTGTAATAACCGGCAGAATAACCACCACCAAAAATATGACCAAAACCATGTTGAAAACGATTAAAGTCGGGGGCTTTTATTACTGCTACTTCTGCTCGTACTTGATCTAAGACCGTTTGTATTTCATCGCCTTTGTCAGGGTTGTATTGCGCGTGCATTTTAAAGTCGAATAATGAAAATTCAATTTGACGTAACATTTGCATTGCTGATTGGTAGTTTTTCGCCGCTAACATTTTATCTAATAAGTCTTGCGGTAAAGGTTCGCCTGTTTCAAAGTGACCAGAAATAAAAGCTAACGCTTCAGGCTGCCAGCACCAGTTTTCTAAAAACTGGCTTGGTAATTCAACCGCATCCCAAGCAACGCCATTAATGCCTGAGACACCGCTAGCATTAATTTGCGTTAGCATATGATGAATGCCGTGGCCAAATTCGTGGAATAGGGTAACCACCTCATCGTGGGTAAATAATGCCGGCTTGTTGCCGACAGGGCCGTTAAAGTTACAAGTTAGGTAGGCAACCGGTAATTGAATGGTACCGTCACTTAATTCGCTTCGCCCAATACAGTCATCCATCCAGGCACCACCGCGTTTATGTTCGCGAGCATATAAGTCTAAATAAAAGCTGCCACGTAAACCGCCTTGGCTATCGTAAACATCATAAAACTTAACATCTTGATGCCAGACATCAACACCGTCACGAGCTTTAATATCGAGGCCAAATAAGCGATGCACTACTTGAAATAAGCCAGCGACAACTTTGCTTTCAGGGAAGTACGGTCGTAATTCTTCATCTGAAATTGAATAGCGTTGCTGCTTTAATTTTTCACTATAGAAAGTAAGATCCCAAGCTTCTAAATGGGTTTGCTTAAATTCTTGCTCTGCGAAGGTTAAAATTTCTTGGTAATCTTGCTGCGCTTGGCTTTTAGATTTTGTCGCTAAGTCAGTTAAAAAACCTAATACTTGCTCAGTAGAATTCGCCATTTTTGTCGCTAATGATTTTTCACCATAATGGGCAAAACCTAACAGCTGTGATAATTGATGACGTAAACTTAACAGTTCAGCCATCACTTCGCTGTTATCAAATTCGCCAGCGTTTGGCCCTAGCTCTGAAGCGCGGGTAACAAAAGCACGGTAAACTTTTTCACGTAAGTCACGATTTTCGCTGTAGGTCATCACCGGTAAATAACTTGGAAAATCTAAAGTGAATAACCAGCCGGTTTGCGCTTTTGATTCAGCTAAGGCTTTGGCCGCATCTTTTGTGCTTTCAGGTAAACCTGCTAAGTCAGCCTCATCGGTGAGTAATACTGAAAACGCTTGTGTTGCGTCTAAAACATTATTACTGAATTTAGAGCTAAGTTCAGATAAACGGCTAACAATTTTACCGTAAGTTTTTTGGTCGTCAGGGCTTAGCGCAATACCTGATAATTGAAAATCACGTAAAGCATTTGAAATAACTTTCTGCTGCGCTTGGTCAAGTTGTTTGAATTCGGCGCTATTAGCAATTTGCTCATAAGCATTAAATAACGGTTTATGTTGGCCAACCCAAGTACCATACTCAGATAAAAGTGGTAAACATTCTTCGTAGGCTTCACGCAAGGCTTCACTGTTAACAACTGAATTCATGTGCGAAACCGGCGACCATAACTGACCTAAAACATCATCAGCTTCGTCAATTGGCATTACTAAGTTTTGCCAAGTGTAAGTTGAATTTTCACTTAATGATTTTTCAATTACCTCACGACAGTACTTAATTGCATGTTCGACCGCGGGCTTGATATGCTCAGGTTTTATTTTTGAAAACTGCGGTAAACTAGCGGCGGCTAGTAACGGATTTGACGCGAGGGAGTTCGACATAAGGTACTTTTGCTCATTTAAAAGAGTAATATTCATTAGATGTAGTGCTAAGTTCAGCTTAATTCAAGAGTAAATATTTAAGAAGTCAGAATTTTTCGATAGCGATAATCGAAATAATCCGCTTGAATAAGTGGTCATAAAGCCCGACATTACCCATAACACTAAAAAGTAGGAACAGAATAATGACAAGACATTTCGATTATATCGCCATTGGCGGTGGTAGTGGTGGTATTGCTTCAGCAAATCGTGCAGCAATGCATGGTCAAAAAGTTGCGGTTATTGAGGCCGTTGCGGTTGGTGGTACCTGCGTTAATGTAGGTTGTGTTCCGAAAAAAGCGATGTGGTATGCCGGACAAATAGCCGATGCATTAAGTTATGCCAAAGATTATGGCTTTAACGTAGAACAAAAAAGTTATAACTGGGCGAAAATGGTCGAGAATCGCGAAGCTTATATTGAGCGGATTCATGCGGCTTATGGCCGAGGTTTTAAAGCGAATAATGTGATACTGATCAATGGCTTTGCAAAGTTTGTCGACAAAAACACGGTTGAAGTAAACGGCGAAACTATCACCGCTGATCATATTGTTATTGCTACCGGCGGCCGTCCAGCTATTCCTGATGTTGAAGGCGCAGAGCATGGCATCGACTCAAACGGATTTTTTGCTTTAACCGAGCAACCTAAAAGCGTAATTGTTGTTGGTGCTGGTTATATTGCGGTTGAATTAGCGGGAGTATTTAATGCTTTAGGGACTAAAACTGAATTAGTGGTGCGCAAAGACACGCCATTACGCGGTTTTGATCCTATGGTGATTGATACGCTAGTTGAGCAAATGGCGAAACACGGTCCAAAATTACATCGCAATAGCACGCCAAGTAAAGTTGAAAAACACAGCGATGGCAAAATAAGCTTACATTTAACAAATGGTGAAACATTAGGGCCAGTAGACCAATTAATTTGGGCGATTGGCCGTGAACCGGCAACTGATAATATTAATATTGAAGCGACGGGCATTAAGCTTAACGATCGCGGTTTTATTGAAACGGATAAGTTCCAAAATACTAGCGTTGAAGGTATTTACGCGGTTGGTGATAACACCGGCAGAATTCAATTAACACCGACAGCTGTTGCGGCGGGCAGACGTTTGTCTGAGCGTTTATTTAATAATAAACCAAATGAACATTTAGATTATTCTAATGTTGCGACTGTAGTTTTTAGTCATCCGGTTATTGGTACGGTCGGTTTAACCGAACAAGAAGCGATTGATGAACATGGCGCAGATAATGTAAAAGTTTATACCTCACAATTTACCTCGCTTTATCAAGCGATTACTGAAGAGCACCGTGACCCAACTCGAATGAAATTAGTTTGTGCTGGCGCCGCTGAAAAAATTGTTGGTATTCATAGTATCGGCTTTGGTAGCGATGAATTGTTGCAAGGTTATGCCGTAGCATTAAAAATGGGCGCAACTAAAGCTGATTTTGATAATACCGTTGCTATTCATCCGACCTCAGCGGAAGAATTTGTTACTATGAGATGATAGGTTTGGAAAATAAAAATAGAACAGTTATGTGGGTACATGGCACTTTTATCTAACTGAAAATCACCAAATAGCGGATGCAATACATTCAGCATTAATTACTATCTCCGCTACTTGGTATGGTTTAACTATCAACAATGTTGAGGTTACGATGAATATTGACTATATACTTAGTACGAAAAAGGACCTTGAGTAAACGCCTCGCGTGACACTAGAGCCTTATCTTTCATCTGTTCCCACTCTGGGTTTGCCGATGCATGCCAGATGCGTACACTCTTTAATTCATGCCAGGTTGTGCCAAATACTAGGGTGATCTTATTCTTCGGCCCAGGAATTCTAGGTAGATTTACGTATGCAACCCGATCTTGGAAACGCAGTAAGGCTTCATTCCCGACAATTTCTAGGACAGCGGTGTACCAAGTGTTGGCTTTTAAAGTATCAAACGGCTGCTCATCCATTGTGACTTTTGGGGTGATTGAACTGGTAATTCCCAAGCCAGGTTTGGTAAATCGATCGCTACCACTTATCCATGCTTCTATTTTATGCCCCTTTATTTTATTAGGGCGCAGATCTGAAAATATACCTAATACTTGATCCTTGTATTTACCACCTAAAGGCTCTCCCCAGCGAAAGGTAACTTCAACAATCACGTTTTCATGGTCTCCAGGCCAATAGGAAGCAATTGGAACGTGGGTAGGTTTACGCTCTAGATCATGGGTAACACGGCAAACGTTCGGCTCATCTAATGAAAGACTCCAGAAACCCAAACCTCGTTTGCGATCCTCACTGCAATCATCATTGACCATTATTTCGCCGCGCGTCGCCAACAACGTGGGAACGGGCACACCTTCGGGGTGTCGTTCTACTAATGGGAAGTTGGAGGCCCTTGGTTCCGCCGAAGCTTCGGTTCTTTGTGTACAACTAGTACTGGTGAACAGAATAATAAGTGCGGCGCCAATCACGTTCAGAACACGATTATTCATAAAAGCAAAATGTTTGTGTGTATTTTTAGACATAGTTGTACATATTGTTTATTTTCACCCTAGGGTAAACTTTTTAACTACAAAATACTATCTTTCGAACAGCAAAATGGACTTGGTATTACCTTTGGAGTTTAATCTGTGCTTGCTAAAAATGCTGTAAATAACAGAATATTACGTTTATACCTTTTTAGTGCTACGTATTTGCTGTTTGACCAAGTAAAATAAACGCATCAAGCTGAAATCTATAATTATATGAGCAATACCTTGTTAGATAAACCATCGTTAGTTAGTTCAAATGCCAAAATTGCGATTATTGGTGGCGGTGTCGCCGGTTCAACCATTGCTTTGCGTTTTGCTGAATTAGGTTTAGATACGACACTGATTGAAAAAGGCCCGAGTTTAGTGAATGGTCCTCCGATTTGCCATTTACACGCCGGTGGAAATTTATATCGTGAAATTTCTGACCAGCAATGCCTGACACTATTAAAGCAGTCGATAGACACGGTAAAAGTTTACCCTAATAGCGTCAATGTCAGGCCTACTGTTATTGCCTTGCCGATCACAGATCATGGTGAGCCCGCCGATTTATTGCCGCGCTTAAAATTACTTAGAGCAGCATATACTAAACTTGTTGCGCAAGATGTGAGTAATAAAGTATTAGGTGAACCAGCAGAATATTTTCGTTTTTATTCACGTGTAGAAATTGATGCTTTACAGGATTTACCGCTACCTGAAGTAGCTAAGCAGGAAAGTGACTGGTTAATTGCTTTTGCGCAACAGGTTGATTTAGACCGGCTTAAATTTCCGATACTTTTAGTGCAGGAATATGGCTTGTCAGCTTTTAGGTTTGCCGCCATCGCCAGTTTAGCTATTGAGAAATTATCAAGTTGCCACCTGCAAACGAACAGTAAAGTTATTGCTATTACGCCGGAAAAAAATAGTGCTGGCTGGCAGGTTACGACTCAAGAAAAACTAAGCCAAAAAATCCAATGTAATCACTTTGACTATGTTATTAATGCCTGCGGCTTTAAAAGCGGAGAAATTGATGACATGCTCAGTGTGAAACGTGATCGCATGGTGGAATTTAAAGCCGCTTATGTTGCCCATTGGCCTGAATGTAAGGGCTTATGGCCGGAAGTGGTGTTTTACGGTGAGCGAGGAACGCCGCAAGGAATGGCACAATTAACGCCTTATCCTGATGGATATTTTCAGCTGCATGGAATGACCCAAGATATTACTTTATTTGATCAAGGGTTAGTGGCGAGTAGCCAACAAAGTGCCCAACCAAAATTAGCAGCCCAATTTATTGAAAAAATTGATAAACATTGGCCTGAAGGGTTAGTTAACCATCGAACATTAGGCTCTATTGAGCATATTGCGCAATTTATCCCAACCTTTAATACTGCACAAACTGCTGCCGCTCCGCTTTTTGGGGCGCAACAAATTCCCGGTAATGATCCTGACTTACGCGCTGCCGATGTTTCTTTTGAAGGTGAAAATTATGCTCGCACTGAAATCGTTAAAGCATCCTCAGCTTTAGCGGCTGCTGATGCTATTTTAGCGGATTTAGTGACAAGTGGTTTAATTTCAAAATCAGTGCTTGGCGATTATTTAACCAAACACTATTTTCCAGTAACACTGCAGTGTACCGAAGCTGAGGTCAGCAAACGTGCTATTCTTTTAGCTGAGCAGCGCGAGTATCCTAAGTCGTTAGCAAAAAACTTTTAAGCTAAGTTTTGCTGTAACGCGTCAGTTAATTCACTGAAGGTATCAAAGCACAAGTCCGGATTAGTCTTAGCGATACTTTCCCCATAGTTATAACCGTAGGTTAATCCTATGCTGGCAATATTAGCGGCCTTAGCAGCTAAAATGTCATTTTTAGAATCACCAATCATCCAGCATTTTTCAGCCGTAACCTTTAGTTGTGCTAAAGCATAGTTTAGTGGTGCAGGGTGTGGTTTTTTTTCTGCTAACGTATCGCCGCCAATTAATAATTCAAAGATATTATCAAGACCTAAGCCGGTTAAAATCGGCTGAATGAAAATGGCCGGTTTATTGGTCACAATCGCTAAGCGAAATCCCGCCTTTTTTAACGCGAATATGCCGTCTTTGACGCCAGGGTATAAAGCAGAGTCAACACATAAACATTGTTCATAGTGTTTTAGAAAAATCGCTAAGGCATCACTGACCAGCGCTGCATCTAATTGTTCATCAATAGTAGCTGAGCCAGATAAGGCACGTTCAATTAAGACTTTGGCACCATTACCTACCCAGTGATGAATAGTTTGGGTATCAAAGGTGGTTTTGTTTAAATCTTGCAGTGTTCTATTAACCGCCAAAGCTAAGTCAGGCGCACTGTCCACTAAGGTGCCATCAAGATCAAAAAGTAAGACATTTTTTTGTTGTCGCGTCACGAAATTCTCATAGGGTAGTAAAATCAATTTATAACGCTATTCTACCACCCTAACGGTTAAGCTTCATCTCTAGCTGTTATAGTTCAAGTGTTTTTCATTGCCATTTTTTCAGAGGTTTTTTGTATTGTCGCTAAACCTTCTTGTTGTAAATATTGATAAAACAACTCAGCTAAGATGGTTTGACTACGGTTTTTAGTTCTTACTAAATACCACTGACCGCTAATGGGAAAGTGCTCTACGTCTAACCGCACTAAACTGGTATCTTCCATATAATCTAAGGTGTGACTACTTAAAATCGCTAAACCGAGATCGGCTGCGACCGAATGTTTGATCGCTTCATTACTTTCTATCGTCATTTTAACTTTTAGTGTTAGTTGGTGCTGCTTACAAAAGTTATCAATACAGCGACGAGTGCCAGAGCCTATTTCTCGGAATAAAAAGGGATAATGGGACAGGCGATTAAGGCTGATCGGCATTTTTTTAGTTAACTCATGATTAGCAGGAGCAACCACTACCAGAGGGTTATCTAAAAAGGGCTCGGCAATTATATTGTCTGACTCAGGGCATTGGCTGAAAACATAATAATCGTCTTTGTTCTGTTTGAAACGGTTAATAATTTGCTGACGGTTGCCAACATTTAATTCTACGTCAATAAGTGGATAGCGTTTGCAAAATTGGCCTAGTAAAATCGGTAAAAAATATTTAGCGGTTGATACCACTGCCAGCTTCAATAGCCCTGATTTTGCCCCTTTGAAGTTATCTAATTCTATTTGCAGCTTGTCCATGGCAAAAAACATTTCACGGGCGGTGTTTAAAGTAGCTTCACCCGCTTCGGTTAACGCTATATTACGGCCATTTACGTAATAAAGCTGAATACCTAAAACATCGGTTAAATTTTTCAGTTGAATAGATACTGAAGGCTGAGAAATATGTAAAGCTTCAGCCACGTGAGAAATGTTTTTATGTTCAGCTAGCGCTAAAAAAATTTGTAGTTGCCGTAAGGTTGGCGTTCTATTGTTCATTTATTTCTCAACAAGCAAAGTAGCAGGGTAATTATTAGCAACCAGATGGGTAGCTCTAACCGGGGTATAGATAAAAGTATATACAAATAATAAATAATATATATTTTTAATTATGACTCGAGCGAACTATTATTGGCAACATCTTTAACTCTTTGGTGGTAAAAGTTTTAGGAGGGATTTATTTTTGACCTCATCTTTGCTTTTTTACTCCTAAATCGCTCAACGATTTCTACTGTTTTAAAATTGCCTGAAGCTACATATTATCGATCACCTCGTTAATATATCTGTGTAGTTTCAGTTTTAACGTTATTTGGAGCATTGCGCTCTATACTGTTGCAGTTATGTATATTTTTACATTTTGATTAACACTGCTGGAACAGTAAACATTTAGAGGAATTTATATGTTAGAAAATATTCAACAAAATGTCCGTGAATTGGGGATTTTATTAGGCCAAACTATCGCTGCCGATCAAGGTGAGCAATGGCTAGAAAATATTGAAAAAATGCGTTTGCAAGGGCGAGATATTGCGGCTGGCGATTTAAGTGTTGTTAGTCAATTACAAGAGTCTATTGCCGATTGCTCGGAAGCCGAGTTATTAATTTATGCCCGTGCTTTTAGCCAATTTTTAAACTTAGCGAATGTTGCTGAGCAGCAATATACCACGAGCCCACAAGGGTTAGATGAGCTAGACCATGCACATCCGTTAGAAGATCTAAAAGAAACATTAGGCGATGTTTCTGCTGATAAATTCGCCAAAGCGCTGGAAAAATTGCACATTGAATTGGTGTTAACTGCGCATCCTACAGAAGTGAATCGTCGTACATTTATTCATAAATATAATCAAATAGCACATGAATTAGATCACGATAACGATGCTTCGTCGCCACGTATCGCTGAGTTAGTAGAGCAAGCTTGGTATACTGACGAAATTCGTCAACAACGACCAACACCGCTTGATGAATCACGCTGGGGTTTAAACACTATTGCCAACAGTTTTTGGTTTGCAGTGCCGAAATTTTTAAAAGAATTAAATCAATTAAGCCAAGATATTACCAAAAAAGATTTACCGATTGATTACAACCCAATCACTATGGCTAGCTGGATGGCGGGCGATAGAGACGGTAATCCATTTGTTACCGCTAAATTAAGTGAACAAGCGTTATTAAATGCGCGATTAACGGCGGCTAAACTCTACCTTACTGATTTTGAACGTTTATATTTAGAGCTTTCGATGCGCAAAGCGTCAGAAAACTTACTTGAAGCTGATATTAATAATGTTGGCCCATATCGTCATCAGTTAAAACATGTCATTGAATTATTAAAATTCAGTATTGAGCAGTTTAAGTTAGGTGAAACCACCGGGGCATTAAATCATTCTGAGCAACTTCGCGCGCCGTTAATTGCTTGTCGCGACAGTTTATTAGCGGTTGGTTTAACGAATGTTGCTAACTCTTTAGTGTTAGACATGATCCGCAAGGTTAATTGTTTTGGTATCTCATTAGTAAAATTAGATATTCGTCAACATAGTGAACTGCACGAAGGCGCAGTTGCTGAAATTACTCAAGCATTAAATATGGGTGACTTTGCCGCTTGGGATGAGCAGTATCGTCAAGAATTTTTAATTAAAGAGTTACAAAACCCACGGCCATTATTACCGAAAATATCTTGGTCAGCAGATACGCAAGAAGTACTTGATACTTTTGCGATGATCGCACAGCAACCATCGGAGTTATTTGGTATTTATATCATTTCAATGGCTAGCCAAGTCAGTGATATTTTGACGGTTAACTTATTGATGAAAGCGGCGGGTGTAAGTTGGAAAATGCCGATTGCACCATTATTTGAGACTTTAGATGATTTAAACAATGCGCCGGCGGTAATGGCGGAGTTATTTACCATCGACAGCTATAAAAATTATTGTGAACAGTCGCATTATGTCATGATTGGTTATAGTGATTCAGCCAAAGATGCAGGTGTATTAGCGGCCACATGGGGTCAATATCAAAGCCAAGAAAAACTGGTGGAAGTATTTGTTGAGCAAAACATTGAATTAAAATTATTCCATGGCCGTGGCGGTACAATTGGCCGTGGCGGCGGCCCTGCTTATGATGCGATTGCGTCACAGCCTCCTGGTACGTTAGACGGTGGCTTACGAGTAACCGAGCAAGGTGAAACGATTCGTCATAAGTTTGGTTTACCTAATTTAGCGACGCGTAGCTTACATTTGTATGCCTCAGCTATCTTAGAGTGTCTGGTAACACCACCACCTGCGCCAAAAGCTGAGTGGCGAAATCTAATTGAAGAAATGGCACAAGAAAGTTGCGAAATTTATCGTTCTTATGTGCAAGCTAATGAAAATTTTGTGAAATATTTCCGTCAAGCAACACCAGAGCAAGAACTCGCGTCGTTACCTTTAGGTTCACGCCCAAGTAAGCGTAAATCAGACGGTGGTATTGAATCATTACGTGCCATTCCGTGGATTTTTGCTTGGAGTCAAAATAGATTGGTTGTGCCTAGTTGGTTAGGTTTAGGTGGCGCTATCGAAAAAGCTTACCAAGAAAATAGTGCTTTAATGCAAGACATGTTAGCAGCTTGGCCATATTTTAAATCGCGAATTTCATTAACAGAAATGGTTTATACCAAGTCGGATACTCAAGTATCGGCCTTGTACGATGAAGCATTGGTGGCTGATGATTTAAAATATATGGGGGTTGATTTACGAGTGCAGCTTGAAGCCGATAAAAAGACGCTACTGAAACTGTTATCGCAAGATAGTTTATTTGAACGAGATCAATGGAATTTAAGTTCGTTTGATTTACGTCGAGGTTATTTATCGCCGCTACATTTAATACAAATTGAAGCGTTAAAACGATTACGGAAACAGCCAGAGCATCCGGAAAATGAGCAGCTGTTAATGGTAACAATGGCAGGAATTGCAACCGGGATGAGAAATACCGGTTAAATCTAGTTAACTGAGTATGCTAATAACAGCAAGGGGAAGTTTCCTTCCCCTTACTAATGTTACAAACCGATAACTTAATGACTAACAGCTAAAATAAACCATTATTATTAGTTGTTAATCCCAGTCATCATCGAAAGTGCGTTCAGCTTTTGACAGCCTTAAATTATCTTTCAGTTCTTCAAGTCGTTGACGAGTGTTTAACGGCTTACGTTTACGCGTTTTCATTGGCGCAGCTTTACCGTTTGTGTAGGCAATTTGAAAGCCTGCAATACCATCATCAAAATCATCAAAATCGTCGGTGAAATAATCGCCTTGAGAAAAACCTAAGTCACTTTCAACTTGTATTGTATTCATAATATATCCAAAACAATTAATTAAAATCATGATAAATATGAATCAAAGTTAGCATTAAATAAAACTAAAAAAATCTGTCTCATAGACAAAAAAATTTTATCTCTCAGCTTAAGTTATAAACAAAGATCAATAGACCCTAGTTAACGGACAAAGACGGTTGCTACTAATGTGGTCAGCAAGTGAACTTTGCTGTTTTAAAAACAAAAAAAGCGTTTAACTCTTCGGCTTATTAAATAGCACGGAGAGTTAAACGCTTTATCAATGGCTAAACTTATTGTTACGGTTTAGTCATAAGCAAATATACCCAAGGGTTATTTACCTTTGATTAATACCATGATTTCTTTGTCGTCTAATGCTTTGAAGTCATTAGCTTCTAATTCATCATTAATACAAACTGTTAAGTATTGTGTTAATTGGCTTGCTTCAATTTCATCATCAGCAGCGTCTTCTTTACACATTTTGACAATCGCTTTTACTTCTTTAACTGATGGTTTAAGGTCATCGGCAGCGTTAACTAAAAAAGAGCTACATGCGAATAGTAAACCCGCTAGTGGAAGAACCATATTGTTACGTTGTTTCATTTTATTTTCCTTCATTAAGATGATTGGCTTTTAATTGTGCGGTATAACCAATCGCCAATTATTTAATTAACCAGCAAGTCCGATATTTAATAAGTCATTACTGCTGTTTTGATTAAAGTTTAAGTGAGTCGCTCTAGTGTTATGAGAAAAACCATGGAAAGTTTTACTTTTCTGAATGGCGTTTAAATATTTTCGCCACAGTTTTACTGGGTATAAACTGCTGCATTCTGCTGAACTTAAGTCTTGAATAAATTGAAGCTCTTCTTCATTTTCAGGTGTTAATGTTCCCGCTTGTAAGCCCGTTAAAGTTTGACCATAACGGATCAGTTCTTCTGATTCACGTTTGTTAAAATAGCTACTGCGAGATAAACCACGGGGGAATATATCAGTGGCATAAAACGGTGATGAACCCATTCTAATTGATGTTTCCATTATTCTTCTTCCTTATCAACGGCAGCTTTCAAGGCTGAATAACTACTGAAAGTTTTATAGTCTGATGCTTTTAAATCTTCATTAACGCAATTCAGGACAAAGTTTTCTAAACTTGTTTCTTCGTCGGTAAATGAATCAAAACAATAGTCGTATAAATTTTTCACTAAGTATGTCGGTGGTTCTTGAACGTCTTGTTCTTCATTTGCTGTGCTGGTAAATGCAAATAAGAAGCTAATAAAAAATAAAAAAATAAGTTTCATTCGCTATTCCTAGCTAGGCTTTGACTTGGCAAGAATGTATGCTCAGGGGACTAAAAAGGGAAGTAAATAATAATTGTCTTAAAGACAAATATTATTTAAATTACAGGCAACATTTTTGTTGAATTATTGTTATGGATATTAGGGTATTTAAAACATTTGTCGCAGTGGCTGAGAATCGTCATTTTGGCCGTGCTGCTGAGCAGCAATATTTAACGCAGGCGGCGGTAAGTGCTCGTATTAAACAACTGGAAGAATTCTATTGTACAGCATTATTTTTAAGGGAAAAGAATAATTTAAAGCTGACCTTAGCGGGTGAGTCGTTATTGGCCTATGCCTATATCATTATCGAAAAAATAGAGCAGTCGAAAGCTGCGATCAATATTGCTAGTCAGCAAAAAGTGTCATTTAATATTGCTGCCACGCCAAACATTTGGGATGCGTATTTATGCCGCCGTGTCCATGACATTGATGATTTATTTGCCGGCGTTGTCTTAGGCACTGAAATATCGGTTCGAGAAGCAATTCAGCGTAAACTCGACGATAGAACGCTAGATGTTGCGCTATTAGCTGATCCCATTAAAGAAGGGGATTTTCAAAACGCCTTGATTGGTTATTTTGATTTAAGCTTGGTGGGTACCTCGGCTACTTTCAGCCCTGAAACTGACAACTATATTTTTGTTGATTGGGGCATCACTTATTGTAAAGAACACGCGAATACTCATCGTATCTTCCCAATCCATAAAACCTCAACCGCGATGATCGCGCTTGAATTAATGTTAGCGAAACAAGGTTTTGCTTATTTACCGTCAGAGCTTGCGGCACCTTATATAATGGACGGGGTTCTACATGCGATTGAAACACCATTGCAAATTAAACGACCTATTTATTTGGTCAGCCGAAAAGATGGCATTAATGAGGTAATGGTAACTGAGTTGATTAACTTATTAACCGATAATCAATAAGTGCTTTGTGGTTGAAATAAAATATTAAGTGGTGGTACGTTTGTTATTAAATAAGCGTTATTTACGGTTTGATAAATTTTTTTTATCAGTACCATCAAAATTTTAGTTTGGTGACGAAACGCGCCTTTTAATGATACGGTCAAACCTTACTTGCGCTATTTCGTTAACAAATTATGAAGCGACATAAGGAAATAACTGCAGGGCATGATGAATGATCTCAGATTTCTGGCTCTTAGCTAAATAAATCGCATATACATCACGGGAATAAGTTTTAGCGTCTTTAACAATATGGAGCTTATTTTTACTTAGGTATTCAAAACACATTTGCCTTGGTAATAAAGCGCAGCCACCGGCATCAATAATAAAGTTCATCGCAATTCTGGGTTGGCTCATAAAATGACGAATTGTTGATAGGTGACTGAAATCACGCATAAATTGTGAGTTAATTGCCTCGCCATAATCCACCATCACCATATTATCTAATTGAGTAATGTCGGCATATTTATCCGTGCTTACTAAATACAAAGGTACGGTAGTAACCTTTTCTGTGACCAGATCTTCAATAAAAGGCGGTTCAAATAAAAAGGCTAGATCGACTAACCGATTCAGGATGTTCTTTCTTAAGTCAGTTGGTGAATAAGTGTTAGTGAAGAGGCTAACATCGTCTAAATTACGGTGAATTTTTTTCAGCCAATCTTGTAATACAATATCCCAAATGGCCATCATCGAGCCAACAAACAGCTGGGTTGAGCTAGAGTCAGCAATACCAACGTCTTGTTTTACTTTTTGCCACATTAATAGCATTTCTTTCGCATGCTTAATTAACCGATGGCCTTCAGGTGTTAATTTCATGTGTTTATGACTACGATCAAATAACAGCACACCTAATTCTTCTTCCAGCTGTTTTATACGAGCGCTGACGGCGGATTGAGTAATAAATAAATTTTCAGAGGCTACTCTAAAATGCAATGTTTCAGAAACTTCGATAAAAGTCTTTAGTAACTCAATTTTCATATTTAGCCCCATAGCTTTAATCAAAATATTTTATCAAACACAGCAAATTAATTCATTTTATTTTATGGTGTTTTTATCCTACATTTACTCCAACAACCTAATTATGGAATTTTTAAAATGAAAATAGCAATTTTATCACGCAATAAATCACTCTACTCTACTAACCGATTAGTAGAAGCGGGTAGAAAACTAGGCCATGAAGTTGATGTTATTGATACTTTGCATTGTTATATGGATATTACCAGTAGCCGACCAACTGTACGTTATCACGGTAAAGAGTTACCTGCATATGATGCGGTAATTCCACGTATTGGTGCCTCAGTAACGTTCTACGGTACCGCGGTAGCAAGACAATTTGAAATGATGGGCACTTACAATATCAACGAATCAGTTGCTATTAGCCGTTCACGTGACAAATTACGTTCATTACAATTACTTTCTCGTAAAGGCATTGGCCTACCTAGAACAGGTTTTGCGAGCAAGCCTGATAATGTTAAAGATTTAATTAAAAATGTTGGTGGCGCGCCGTTAGTTGTTAAGTTACTTGAAGGTACGCAAGGCATCGGCGTGGTACTTGCTGATACAGCGAAAGCAGCAGAAAGTATTATTGAAGCGTTCATGGGTTTAAAAGCAAACATCTTGATTCAAGAGTTTGTTAAAGAAGCTGGCGGTGCTGATATTCGCTGTTTAGTCATTGGCGGTAAAGTGGTTGCAGCAATGAAGCGTCAAGGTGCTGAAGGCGAATTCCGTTCTAATTTACATCGCGGCGGTAGTGCTGAAGTAGTTAAATTAACAAAAGCAGAGCGTGAAACAGCAGTTAATGCCGCTAAAATTATGGGCTTAAATTTCTGTGGTGTTGATTTACTTCGCTCACAAAATGGTCCTATGGTAATGGAAGTTAACTCATCACCCGGCTTAGAAGGCATTGAAACAGCAACAGGCCTTGATGTGGCAAGTAAAGTTATTAACTTTATCGTAAAAACGGTAGAAGAAAACATTAATAAAAAACCTGCAAGTGTTAACAAAACTCGCGGTAAGGGGTAATTACAGTGTCGGCATTAACCATTGGGAAATACACCATATTACCTGGTGAAACCAAAAAAATTGAATTGCCAGTGGCAAAATTGTACACAGATACCGAAGTATCATTACCTGTGTACATTGTTCGCGGCAAAAAAGAAGGCCCGACAATTTTTGTTAGTGCCGCTATTCATGGTGATGAGCTTAATGGTATTGAAATTATCAGACGGCTTATTGCCAGCAAAAAACTAAAAGTCACCGCCGGTACTTTAATTGCTGTGCCGATGGTAAATGTTTATGGCGTTGTAAACCAAAGCCGTTATATGCCAGACAGACGCGATTTAAATCGCTGTTTTCCAGGTTCGGCGAAAGGTTCATTAGCGGGTCGCCTAGCGAACATCTTTTTGAAAGAAATCGTTAAGCATTGTGATTATGGTATTGATTTACATACTGGCGCTATTCATCGTTCTAACTTACCGCAAATAAGAGCGGATTTAAGTGATGAGAAAACCACTGAACTTGCCACCGCGTTTGGTGTGCCAGTGATTATCGATGCTAATATTTTAGACGGTTCGTTACGTTCAGCAGCTAAAGATAATAATACCAAGGTCTTAGTTTATGAAGCTGGAGAAGCGTTAAGATTTGACGAATTTTCAATTCTGGCGGGGATGAAAGGGGTCATCAATGTTTTAAGACATTTAGGGATGATCAAAAAAAGTCGCAGTCGTAAAGTGCCGGCGTCACCTTTTATTGCCCATAACAGTGGTTGGATCCGCGCTAATGCCAGTGGCTTTGTTAGCCATAAATTTGACTTAGGCGACCAAGTAGAAAAAAATCAGGTCCTTGCTGAAATAGGTAGCCCGTACGGGGAAATAACTGAGCATGTACTCTCTAATCATAAAGGGATTATTATTGGTAAACAAAATATTCCTTTAGTGCAAGAAGGCGAAGCTATGTACCATATTGCTTACTTTAATGAAGACGCCTGTGATGTTGCTGATCATATTGGCAATGTCCAAGATGAACTTATTGAACGCGCACAGGTTGAACAAAATGCGTTAGACAATCAAGGTATGAATCCATGAAAAAAGACAAGATAATTATTGGCCGACTTGAAACGATGTCGTTGCCTGATTTAAATATCACTAATTTACATGTGCGCGTTGATACTGGCGCACAAACATCATCGTTACATGTTGATAATATTAAACAAATAAAGATGAATGGTAAGCCGGCAGTAACTTTTGATCTACATCCTGATTCGCATGACGTGAGTGTGGTTACCAAGTGTAAAGCGCTTATTGATGATATTCGAAAAGTTAAATCATCGAATGGAATTAGTGAACAACGTTTTGTTATTAAAACGACAGCGCAATTAGGTGGGTTAAGCTGGCCGATTCAAATTTCGTTAACGGATCGCTCTGATATGACCTATTTAATGTTGTTAGGGCGAGAAGCATTAGGGGATAAATTTTATATTGATCCTGATGAAGTTTTTCTAGCCTCAACCAGTCATAAATAAAGGTTTGATATGGAAGCTTTAGCTAATTTTTTAAATATTGTGGTCGTTAGTTTTAACGACCACACTTTTACGATTGGTAATATTTTAATGGTGCCGTTATGGCTCATCATTAGCGTATTAATTACTAAGATTTTAATTAGAAGAATTAGCAAAGAATTAAGAAATAGAAATAAAGATCCAAACCTTATTCAATTAATTGAACGCGGTGCCTTTATTCTAGCGATCATTATTATTTTTCTTACCACACTATCTTTGCTGCAAGTGCCGATCACAGCTTTCGCCTTTTTATCTGGTGCTGTTGCGATTGGTTTTGGTTTTGGCGCGCAAAATATCATTAATAACTTTATTAGTGGTTGGATATTAATCGGCGAAAAACCGATCAGAATTGGCGATTTTCTCGAAATAGAAGAAACCAAAGGTATTGTGGAAGAAATTAATACTCGTTCAACCCGAATTCGTCGTGTTGATGGTGTGCATTTATTAGTACCGAACAGTAAATTACTTGAAAATACAGTGATTAATTGGACTTTGCGTGATCGCATGGTGCGCGGTACGGTTCGTGTGGGTGTTGCTT
This sequence comes from Thalassotalea sp., assembly GCA_051251725.1. Lineage (GTDB taxonomy): Bacteria > Pseudomonadota > Gammaproteobacteria > Enterobacterales > Alteromonadaceae > JALZUE01. The sequence goes on from JBPOFN010000014.1 coordinate 91,033, forward strand.
ATGGCAGCCCGTGTAAAAAGGTGGCGGAATTAATTTTACAAGCCGCTAAAGAGCAAGAGGATGTATTAAGCGATCCAGAAGCAGCCGTATTTTTTATCGACTTTGGTGATAATGCGTTAATTTTTGATGTTTATTTTTGGATAAATTCACAAGTCGAAGGTGGTTTAAGACTAATGGCGAGTAATATTCGTTTTAGAATTGATGAGCTTCTTGCCGAACATGAAATTGTGATAGCCTTCCCACAACGAGATATACATGTTGATGGTAAATTGACCATACAACGAGCACAAAAGGAAACAGATAGTACGAATGTTTGAGTTATTAACTGATAAAAAAATACTTACTTTAGCGTTATTCATTGTCAGTATAATTATTAAATCTTTTTTGGTGCGTTACTTTAAAAAACGCAGACACCGTGCGGATAAAGATAGCCGTTTAATGGTGAATACCTTACGTAATATTATTAACTTATCAGTGGTTATTTTATTATTTATTTTGTGGGCAAAAGAGTTGCAGCAATTTGCTTTTTCAATTGCCGCTTTTGTTGTTGCTATAGTGTTGGCGACACGGGAATTGATTCAATGTGTGATCGGTTTTATTTATCTTTCTAGTACCACACCATTTCGTATCGGCGATTGGATCCAAACCGGTAACTATACTGGCGAAGTAACCTCGACCGATTGGATAAAAGTAACTTTACTTGAAGTGTCGCAAGATAGTTATAGCTATACCGGAAAATCGGTTTTTATTCCAAATTCACAATTGATGACACAGCCGATTAAAAACCTTAATTATATGCGCCGGTATGTGAATCATTCTTTTTCATTGGTTAAAAATGATGCCGGTATTAACCCGTTTATTTTTGAACAACCTATACTTGATAAGGCGAAAGAATATTGTGGCCCGTTTAATGATGTTGCTGAACGTTATAATGGCCTAATTCAAAATCGCTTAGATATTAAAATTTCGGGTCCTGAGCCGCATATTGAATTTACCACAACAGACCTTGGCCGTACTAAAATAACGATTTCAATCTTTTGTCCAACAGAGCAGGCGAGAATCATTGAGCAAAAACTGATCAATGACTTTTTCACCTTATGGCAAGCAGAAAAAAAATCGCGTAGTACACCTGACGAAGTAAGTGATGTTACAGATGGGTAAGCTAGAGCCAAATGAATTAGACTTTTCACCGGTTTTTGAAGCCTTTACCGTTTCTCCTTTTGTGTTGCCGCAAAGTTGTGAAAACTATACGGCGCAAAAATGGGCGTTATTGTTAGAGTCATCAACCAATGATCAGCGTTTGATACTTTGGCCGGCGATTAATAAACATTTAAAAAGTAGCATTTTAGCTGAAATGCGAGATGACTCTAGAAGTCAGCTACTTAAGGTGTTACCAGATAAAAATGTCGAGTTTGCGATTAAAAGCGCAACCGGCGCTGAAGCGATTGAAATTATTAGCTCGCTGCCAGCAAAAAAAGTTGCATCTGTCATCAAAAAGCTATCGGCGACGATGGCGCAAAGCGTCACTATTTCGATGAGTTATGACGATGATCAAATTGGCCGTTATGCCAATCCTGAAGTCTTTACCATTACTTTAGACGATGATATTCAAGCGATTATTAACGATATTACGCAAGTAGGCTTACCGCAATATACCGATTCACTGATCGTTATTGATAAAGAAGGTTTCTATCAAGGGCTGGTTGATATCAACATGATATTGACGGCGACGGCAGTAGACTCTATTCGTTCATTGGTAACCAATGAGCCGTCAATACAAGGCACAGTGTCATTATTAGAAGCATCGTCGACTATTAAAGCCAGCAAACGCACCATGTTGCCGATTGTTACTGATAACAATATTTTACTGGGCCGGATTTCGATTAGTGATGCGCTGAATATTTTTCAGGGACATTACGAAGCGCAAATATCGCATTTAGGTAAAATGAATGATGAAGATTTATTTGCCCCGACTATGGTTAGTGCTCGACGACGAGCGACTTGGTTAGGAATTAATTTATTAACCGCGTTTATGGCGTCGTTTGTTATTGGTGTGTTTGACAAGGTGGTTGCTGAAGTTGTGGCATTAGCGATATTGATGCCGATTGTCGCGAGTATGGGCGGCATCACGGGTAGTCAAACACTCACCTTAACTATTCGCGGCTTAGCTACCGGACAGTTGGGGCCAGGGAACCTTAAAGCACTGCGAAATAAAGAGCTGCGAGTTTCTTCTATCAACGGCATTATTTGGGCAGTAGTGGTAGCGATTATTACCGGTTACTGGTTTAACAATGCTTGGCTGTCGGTTATTTTGGCGTTAGCCCTTATTGTTAATATGATTGTTGCCGCCTTCTTTGGGATTTTAATTCCGGTGACATTAGACAAGCTTAAAATTGATCCCGCGCTTGCTGGCTCAGTTATTTTAACAACGGTTACTGATGTGATTGGTTTTTTTGTTTTTTTAGGCGCAGCTTCGTTAGTCTTTTTAAACTAATTTAACTGACTGACGATTAAATTAAAAATTACTGTTGGCTAGCTAATATCTTCCCGCTAAATTATTAGCGGGAAGATATTAGCGTCAAGTCATTAGCTTCTTTAGCGAATTATCACTTGCCCTTGTAATATTGCAGGCGGTTGCTCTGCTTGCGCAATGGTAATTCTTACCTCGATAGCATTGTTTCTTTCTTGTATTTTCTTTCCCCATAGCGTCAATTGAGTTTTTTCATAAGGCGCTAATGCGGCGACACTCGTTTTTGCAAACTGATGCCATTGGCCATGCTTTTGATATTCAATCAGCACTGTCGTGTTTGCTGAACTGTCTTGGCCAAAATTTTCAATTTCAACTTCTGCTTTTAAGCTTTTAGCGTTTAAAGAAAATTCTGGAAATTTAGCCGATAGCTGCGGTAACTCATATTGCAACCAAGGTAATCGGGCAAAACCAAACAGCGGCTCGCCTTGTTTTGTTTTACCTAATAATTTACCGGCAAAGTTATGATCAGCAAAGCCGTTACCTAGGCCAGTAAAGGTGATAACCAAATCAGCTCCTTGTGGTGACGATTTGATCACTTTACTACCATAACCAAAGTTAACTTGTTCAGACGCGCCAAAGCGTAAGCTGGCTAAATCGAGATCTTGCTGCGGATTAAAGTTTGTCTCCGCTTTGATCAGCAGTTTAATTTCTTTGGTGTTTTCGTCAATTTTATCGCTATCAAGTAATTCAATTAAACGGCCGACACGTAGCGGAATGCTGATGTTTTTAGAGCTGTGATTATCACTGCCTAAATCTTGTTTTTTCACTGTGTCATTCACGGCAAAGTTCGCTTGATAAGCACGGCCATATTGATCTTGTAATACTTTAATACGTTCAAACTTGTACCAATCTTCAACCCGGCCATCTTGGTGTTTAGCGATGCCTGGTAAATACGCAGCGCCAGGATCAAGTTGCCAATTAAAACCGTCTTTTGAGCGCATATAATAAGCGACACGGCCTAACCAGTCGTTCACTATCAGGTGATATTGAATATTGGTACGCCAGACCACAGGATCTTCGTAACGACCCTCAAATGGCGGATAGATAGACTTTGTTGAAACTAAGTTATATGGCGGTAAGCCGCTTTCACTGATCCAAATGCCGCCACCGCGACCAACCATTAACATCGAACCATCAGGACGTTGAGTAAAAGTATTGTTTGCCATATGGTCGACAATTTCTCGTTGACGACTATCAAAGCTAAATTCTTTTTCCTGCCATGGACCGTTTAAATTATCAGCGAGGTAATAAAAGAATTTTGAAAATTTATGCGCGTATAAAAAATATCGGCCATCTTTGAGTTGCTGCATTTCTGGATTGTGGCCAGGGCCAATGACTTTCGTTACTTTATATGGGCCAACAGCATGGTCCGATATAGCATGCACAATTTCAGATCTAGGCCACGCCATATGTCCTTTGGGGTCATCTTCACGCCAGCGACAAACAAATAAGTGATGCTTGCCGTGTTCATCAATATGGATATTACCGCCCCAATACGACCAAATATTATCTTCCAGCCCGTTGTCGATATGACGAGGCTTCACGGTATCTAGCCCCCAGACGTTTGACGATAACTCCCCTACTGCGGGCAAAGGTAAAAAGCGATCAATAAAGCGACTACCGGCTACGAGGTTTTGCCATTCTTTTGGTAGTTCACGCTTGATATCTTCGGCGCGGCTGGGATTAATAACAAACAGGCAGGTGATTATAAAAGGCAATAAAGTAGTCAGTCGTTTCATGGTTTGTTTCATTTTTATTAATATTTTATCGGCAACCGCCATTTTTCAGAGCCGGCTGTTTTTAGTACAATACTGATTGTTGCATATAATTTATTTAGTTTATATATAAACACTAAAAAGATGGAAGATAGAAGTTTAGCTTTATCAGTAAGTTTATATTTAGGCGGGGGCCAAGTTGGCGCTATGAGCTTGATGTCAATTGGATTGCTTGAAGGTATTGATTTTAGTGAACACAAGGCGAATGAAATGCTCCCTTGTGTTCACTATATTATTTGCTTGCCGGCCTTAATCGAGCGACTTAATTTCAATGGTTCTAAATTGTGTTGGGTGTGTTTCAGCCTGTAATGAAAAATGGCCTCCGGTAAGTTTTAATGGGTTACCTTGCGCTAGCCACTTTTTACCGTATTCATCGTTAGGATCTACTTGCAATTCGTCATATTCAAAAACTAATTCACCGTTAACAAAATGTTTAACGCTACCGTCGGCGCGTGCTTCAATTTCAAACCAGACCCATTGATCGCCGTGAAAAGTTTTTGACGTTGAACTCACGCAGTGTTTGGTAATAAGTTTGCCCGCTTTAATAATATTGGTACTGGGCGAACAGAAGTTGCCTGTGGTGCGAGCATCTTTGCCATTCCCGCCTAATAATTGTGTTTCACCAGACATCGGAAATTCTTGCTCAAGTTCCATATATTCAGCGGCAGGTGAATGCAACATAATACCGTTGTTTCGATAGGCCCAACTATAATTTTTAGCGTTTGTTACTTGTTCGCCAACAAAGCGATATTCAACCCGTAAGCGATAGTTTGAATAAGCTTGGTTGGTGAATAGGTGACCAAATTTGTTTTTAGGAAAGCTAGCCCAATTATCGTATGACACAGTTAATAAACCATCTTCAACGCGAAACGTATTGTTATAGTTTTCACCGGCCGGGTGGCCTTTAAATTTTGCTGTCCAACCGTCTAAATTTTTGCCATTAAATAAACTTACCCACTCATGTTTATTAATGGTTTGCTTGGTTTGATCTGGCTGCGAATTTTGACAACCGGCAATGGCGATAACCAGTAATAGGCTTAATGTTGATGTAACTAATTTATGCTTCATGAATTATATCCATAGTGTTTTATATTGTTATTAACGTTAATTTTTGTGCTTTATATGATGAAATTATCATCTTAAAGAATGCCTTGTTTGAACAGCTTAGCGGCATGATTTGCTGCTCTAGCTGACAGCGCCATATAAGTTAATGACGGATTTTGGCAAGCGCTTGAGGTCATACAAGCGCCATCAGTAATAAACAAATTATCTACGTCGTGCGCTTGACACCATTCATTCAAAACCGAGGTTTTAGGATCGCGTCCCATTCGAGCTGTGCCCATTTCGTGAATACGATTACCTGGTTTAGTCATTTTAATTTCAGCATCAGGGCCGCGATTAATATTAGTCGCTCCGGCGGCTTTTAGCATAGCATAGGCATCTTTTTGCGCCTCTCGCATCATAATCTCTTCATTTTTACCCATTTCACAACTAATGTGCGCAAGCGGTAAGCCCCATTTATCTTTTTTATCAGGGTTGAGGGTAACGCGGTTTTCTGGGTTAGGTAGGATTTCACCAAAACTATAAATACCGATGCGCCAATCTCCTGGCTCGCGGTTTGCTGCTTTAAAGTCAGCGCCAATGCCCGGACGATTTCCAGTCCAGCCGCTACGTCGACCACCACCTTGGAAACCAAAGCCGCGAATATAAGGTTGGTCTTGTTCTGTTAAGTTGCCATACCTAGGGATATAAATTCCGGTTGGGCGACGGCCATAATAATATTTATCGTCAAAGCCAGGAATAGTGCCGCTAACACCTGCACCACTAACATGGTCCATTAGGTTTCGGCCAACTTGATCAGAATGATTAGCCAAGCCATTTGGAAACGTTTTCGATTTAGACTGCAATAATATCATCGCACTCGCAATCGCTGAGGCGTTAAGGAAAACAATCCGTGAAGTGTAAGTGGTTACTTCGTTGGTATTAGCATCAATAACTTTGACACCAGAAACGCGTTTGGTTGTTTCATCATAATCAAGCGAATGCACAATAGCGTCGTTAACTATGGTACATCGGCCGGTGCGCATGGCAGCGGGCAGGGTCGCCGCATTAGATGAAAAATAGCCGCCAAAACTACAGCCTTTTTTACAGTGTGAACGAACTTGGCAAGGGCCACGGCCTAATTCTAGTTGCTCTTGTGTTGGTTTGGTTAAATGAGCAACACGGGCAGGGATAACATTACGGCCGATAAAATTTGTTTCTACTTTTTCTTTAAAATGTTTTTCGGTGCAAGTTAATTCAAACGCCGGTTGAAAAACACTATCGGGTAATTGTGGTAAGTTTTCGCTGCTACCAGCAATACCGGCAAAGGTTTCAACATAATCATACCAAGGGGCTAAATCGTCATAACGGATCGGCCAGTCGACACCATGACCATCAAGTTTATTAGCTTCAAAATCAAGTGGCGCTAGGCGATAACATTGGCGTGACCACATAATTGAGCGGCCACCGGTATGATAGCCGCGCAGCCAATCGTAATCTTTTCCTTCCGGCGTGGTATAAGGATGTTCAGAGTCTTTAACCCAAAACTGCTTGGTGGTTTCTTTAATATACCCACCAGCACCGCGATGTTGGATCGGGTAATGTTCTTTAATTTCAGCGTCAGAGAGTTGATCAAAATTTGGCGTTTGCCAAGGTGTCAGCATGTCATTATAGTCTTGACGGTGAACAATCTTTTTACCGCGTTCAAGAATTAATACGTTGAGCCCTTGTTCTGCTAGCTCTTTCGCGCTCCAACCGCCACTCATGCCTGAGCCGATTACGATTGCGTCATAATGTGTCATGTTTTCTGATCCCCGAGATTAAACGTTGTTATTTTCATTTTTATTGTTAAGCGCTGGCTGTATTTACGCTTAATTTTATTCACTGTGTTTTGTTTAGTCTTAAACAGCCCAAGTAGTATCAATTTCTTTTATTGGAATACAAGCATCCCAGCGACCTGGAACCGGAAAATAACGTAATTCTTGGGTCGCGCCAACTTCTGATAAATAATAAAATTTGGCAATTAATTCTTTTACTTTTCGGTAGCCGGCTAAGCGTTTTTTCTCGCTAGAAAAGGCATTATCGTCGAGTGTTTGTAAAGCTTGCTGCTGCTGTTGGGCTGACAAGGTTAAAAAATCGGCCTTTGCAATCGAAGTTAATTCTTGCTGAATTTGACGAATGGCTTGTCGGTGAGCAGCTTTAGCGGGTTCAGCCGCCCAGGTTTGATGCAGCTTATCGATTAATAGCGGGACACCAACCGTAAGTGCGCCAGCGGTTTCAGTGTCAGGAATTATCAGGTCGGCGAGGCGACTAACCAGCTGATATTCTTTTACGGTGTAAAAACCAAGTTCGACTGTTTTTTCATTAGGGTTGGTATTAATCGTTTTAGCAAGAGCATCAAATGGCGCAACGCAGCCGGCGATATTGATAGCACCGACCGATGCTAATAACCCCATCACTAATTGACGACGCTTTTCCCCATGCGCTTCAAGTGCAGGTGGCAAACTTTTGGGTGATTTTTCCATGGCAAACCTATCTTTTTATTATTATCGATAACTACGAATAACTGCGTAGATTAGCAAGTAAATTTAATGATTTGTATATAAATTGTTAAATTTACACTAACTTTACATTACAATAACGGAGTTTTTCCGTAATTATTAAAGATACTTGCTGAAATTAACTCTAATTATAGACGGTAGCTATCCATTCTATCCATGGCTAAACCTTCGTATTTTCTAAGTAACTGCCATCTTGGTCGTTCTAAGGTCAGTTCCCATTCAAATATTTTTTTATAGAGAGCTTTTACTTTTTCAGGATGCTTGTTTGCAAGGTTATTTTTTTCGCTGATATCGTTTGCTATGTTGTATAGCTCTGCAGGACGATCAGGGAACCTTAATAACTTCCAATCACCTTCTCTTATGGCGGCACGACCTTCTTTTTTCCAATAAAGCGCTTTATGTGGTGCGCCTTTATCGGTGCCTGTTATGTAGGGCGATAAATCTACACCGTCAGTATTTGACGGTATTTTTCCACCAGCAGCAGTAATGAACGTTGGTAAAAGGTCTAACGCACTTATGGCGTTGTCATAGCTTGTATTTACTTTGGTAACGCCAGGCCAGCGCATTAAAAATGGCACGCGAATACCACCTTCTAAATGATTAGCTTTAGTGCCACTTAAAGGATGGTTTACTGATTTGTTGCTATCAGATGGCCCGCCATTATCGTTGGTGTAAATTACTAAGGTGTTGTCACTTAGGCCTAGTTTATCGAGCTGTGCTAATACTCGGCCAATCGCTCTATCCATTGATAATGTCATGGCGGCAATTTGTTGTCTTTTACCTGATAAGTTAGGGAAATGCTTCAGGTCTTTTGGATCGGCTTCCATCGGGGTATGAACGGCATTAAACGACAACATAGCAAAAAATGGTGTGTTTTTATTACGCGCCATAAAAGCGTTGGTTTCATCGGCTAAGGCGTCAGTTAAATATTTTTCTGACTCTTCAAAATGGCCAAAACCTCGCTCAAGCTTATCTTCGGTTCTACTTAATGGATTTTTATCGCCAAAGGCAAAATAACTACGGGCACCACCACGAAAGCCATAAAATTCATCAAATCCGCGCTTGGTTGGATGAAAGCGATCCGCATGGCCTAAATGCCATTTACCAAATAGCGCCGTTTTATAACCTAATGCCTGCAGATAATTAGCTAAGGTTTTTTCTGATAAAGGCAAACCCATTTCGTCACCAGTGCTTGATGATTTACTCATTAAACCCGGCACGTTATTTTCTTCAAAGCCGAACTTTTGTTGATAACGGCCGGTTAATAATCCTGCTCTTGAAGGGCCGCAAACGGCAGCACTCATATAGGCTTGTTTAAACATCATGCCTTGTTTGGCAAAATTATCTAAATTTGGGGTTTTGATGATTTTGCTGCCATGAAAGCCAAAATCGGCATAACCGGCATCATCAGAAAAAATAAATAAAATATTAGGCTTATCAGCAGCTAAAGCTGATCCTATGGTGAGAAAACTAATAGTGATTACCGCAGCTAAGCGGGATACAGTAAGTAAGAACGAAGTCATCATGGGTTTAAGTACTTGTTGATTGTTGACAATAATTTAGGCTGATTTGATTTTATTTGCAACAGATTAGTTTGCTTGCTGTGGGCATTAAAAATAAATGTTAGGGTAAAAAATAAGTAGTTATCTATTACTTAGCTCAGTGTTTTGTTGACTTAATCGGTACTAGCTATAATTAGTTATATTTTTTCCTGCGCCGAATTCGTTGCATTAGTAAACGAATTATCACTAGTGTAATAATGTACTAATACTTTAGTATTAAAAGCTTATCTGCACTACTATACTTAAATGTTCGAACTTAGGAATTCATGCTCTATGCGTATTTTACAAGTGACACTGACCTTAACTTTTGCGTTGTTATCGAATCAGTTAACCGCGAATGATAAATACATTGAAGATGCTCAAACTCGCATGAAGGCATTTGCGATACCTGATCAGCTAAAAGCGGAATTATGGGCTGATCAGTCGCAAACTCAAAATCCAAGTTTTTTTAGCTTTGATGGAAAAGGGCGAATGTTAATTACCGAACTCGATAGAATTAATCGCGGTGTTGGTGATGTGCGCTCATTTTCAAAAGCGAAACTGATTGATGATATTTATATTCAAACTTCTGCAGATCGTTTGGCGATGTACAAAAAATATGCCGCAGACAAGCCTTTGTCTCATTATACCCAATCGAGCGATCAAATACGTTTGGTTGCCGATACCAATGGCGACGGCAGAGCCGATCAGTCGAATATTTTTGCCACCGGCTTTAATGATGCACTCGATGGCTTAGGGGTTGGGGTGATCGAACGCGATGGTAAAGTGCTGTACACCAATATTCCAAATCTTTGGCAGTTAGAAGACACTAATAATGACGGTGTTGCGGATAAAAGAGAGTCTTTACAGTCGGGTTTTGGTACTCGTGTCAGCTTTATGGGCCATGACATGCACGGTCTAGTATGGGGACCTGATGGTCGCTTGTATTGGTCATTGGGCGATCGCGGCTATTCGTTTACTTCAAAAGAAGGGAAAACATTCCATGCCCCTAATGAAGGCGCTATTTTCCGAGCGAATGCTGATGGCTCTAATATTGAAGTTTTTTATACCGGCGTTAGAAACCCACAAGAACTAGTTTTTGACGAATACGGGAATTTATTTACTGCCGATAATGACGGCGATCAAAGTGATACTGAGCGGGTAAATCATCTTATCGAAGGCGGTGATTCTGGCTGGCATGCCGGTCATCAAACGATTATGAGCTTTACGAAAAAATTACAATTACGTTCATATCAATATACCGGTGATGCGGGTGTCCCTGTTTCGTGGTTAGTGAATGATATGTCGGTGCCGAGAAAAAATAACCAACCGGCTTACATGTTACCGGGTATCGGGCAGTTATTAACTGGCCCGTCAGGCTTTACTTATAATCCAAGTAATTATTTAGGTGAGCAATACCGCAATAGCTTTTTTGTTGCCTTGTATGCAGGCTCTTCTGCCGGTTCTTATATTTCATCGTTCAAAACTGAAGAAAATGGTGCGTCATTTTTGATGACCGATTTTACTCGATTCTCAAGTGGAATAAATGCACCTGATGTTGATTTTGGTCCTGATGGTCGTTTATATGTTTCTGAATTTAACTATGGCGGATGGGACTCGAGAAATGAAGGCGCTATTTTTGCCATTAGCCCAAAAAACGAAAGCGCAAAAACTCGTGTCCGCAATCAGCGTTTTCAACAGTTATTAACCGCCGATTATAGCCAAAAAACCTTTCGAGAATTAACCGATTTATTGGCAATTGATCATCAAAAAATTCGTCAAAATGCCCAGTTCGAGTTAGCAAAACGCGACACTAAGGGTCTGCAAATATTTCAAAAATTAGCACTCGATAAAACTCAAACTACTTTTAGCCGAATTCACAGTATTTGGGGCTTAAGCCAATTTGTTTTTGAAACGCCGGTTTCAGTTGATATTTTAAAATCGTTATTACCGCTAGTGCATGATCAAAACGAACAAGTGCGGATTCAAACTGTAAAGGTATTAGGCGATCATAATGCCAGTTTTGCCCGTCAGGCATTATTAAGCGCATTAACAGATAAGCACCCGCAAGTTAAAATGAACGCGGCAATTGCCCTTGGCCGTATTGGCGAAATATCAGCGGTAGCGCCAGTAGTTCAAGCGATTATTGATAATGGCGACCAAGATTTATGGTTAAGACATGCCTATGTTATGGCCTTAAAGGGTATTGATAAAAAATACTGGTTTGCGCATAAAGACCATTTATCAAAAAGTGTGCGCTTAGCTGTGTTGTTAGCCTTGCGCGCATTATCAGATCAAGAAGTTGCGTATTTCTTACATGACAAAGAGCGAGCACTAGTCGAAGAGGCTATTGTGGCGATCACAGATAAAGCGCTTATTAATAAACGCGGCGAGTCAGCAAAATTACTTAATGCAAATTTACCGGCAGCGAATGATGTGCAAGCGTATTTTCATCATCGCTTAATTAATGCTAATTATAATGAAGGCCAGTTAGCCGATGCTAAACGTATCTTAGCTTACGCCACACATCAGCAATTACCTAATCGATTAGTTGCGGAAGCCTTGGCTGCTATTGAAGGTTGGGATGAGGTAAATCCGATTGACACGATTACGGGATTACCAACAACCGCGAATAAAAACAGAGCGGATATTACGACTGCGGTACACCAATATTTACCAATAATTATCAGCAATGCTAAAGGTAGTGCTTTAGTACAAGCGATGCGCATAGCAGACAAATACCACTATCAATTACCTTCTCAATCATTAATGGCGATCGCTAATGATGTTGCAACGGATGAAGATATTAGAGTGCAGTCATTAAAAATGTTGGCAACTCGCAAAGATATTGATTTAGCGGATATTAGTGTAAATTTATTAACTGATGATTCAAAAAAAGTGTTAGCTAATTCACTTGGCTTACTGATTGAAAGCGATAAAAAATTGGCGTTAACAACGCTTAAACAATTTTTAGCCTCAACTTCACTGAAACAAAATATAGCCGCATTAACACAAGTGAATAAAGTTGATGATGCCGATATTAATCAAATTTTGGTGCGCTACTTAACCGATTTGTTAGCCGATAAATTAGCGCCGCAATTAACCATTGAGTTGCTCGAGGCAACGGAGCAGCATAAAAACGCAGAAATTCAGGCGCTAGTTAGCCAATATCAAAATAAATTACAGTCGCAAGATTTAATGGGCCAGTATGCAGCTACCTTAACAGGTGGCGATTTAAAAACCGGTCGAGAAATATTCCATGGTGGTGGCGCTGCCCAGTGTATTCGCTGTCATCGTGTTAATAATTTTGGCCAGTCTTATGTGGGACCTGATTTAACAGGACTGGCGAGTCGCTATGATGACGCTTATATTTTACAAGCGTTAATTGAACCTAGTGCTGCTGTAGCGCCAGGGTTTGGGGTGGTGTCATTAACGTTGAATAATGGCGAAAAAATCTCAGGCCAGTTTAAGGCTGAAACAGAGCAAGATATTACTCTAACCCATAAAGGTAATAAGCATAGCGTTTATCAAAAAGATAAAATTAAAGACCTACAAAGACCGATGTCAGGTATGCCACCGATGAATTACATTCTAACTAAACGTGAAATTCGTGATTTATTGGCTTATTTAACCTCGTTAAAAAATCCAGAACAAAGGTCAGGCCATTAATAAACCTGAACACTATTAATACTTACATGATTAGGAAAGCAAATGATAAAAAAAATAAGTAAATTTTTCATCTTGTTAGGCGTATTTAATTTGATGGCATGTCAATCTTCAGTTGAAACGAGCAAAGCGGAAAAATCCATAGCGGTGCCGCCGATTAGCGTACAGTTGTGGTCAGTAAAAGGTGCGGTTAAAGCCGACTTTAAAGGAACACTAACGGCGTTGGCAGCAATGGGCTTTGATGGTGTCGAATTTGCTGGCGATTATGGTCCGTACAAAAATGATCCTGAAGGCTTGAAAGCTTTTTTAAGTTCAATAGGTTTAAAAGCTAGTGGTGCACATGTTGGTTTTAAGCAAGTGAAAAGTGACAACTTTAAAGAGACCTTAGTTTTTTTACAAAAAATTGATGCTAAGTTAGTCAATATAGGCTCTGATGCTCGTGCATGGCATGACGAAGGAGTGAGTGCTTTAACTGACGACTTAACCAAGTACTCAACGCTATTTGCTGATTACGGTTTAGTGTTTGGTTATCACAACCATGATCGTGAATTTAATCATTTTCAAGGTGAGACTTATTGGGACTACATTGCTAAAAATACGCCAGAGAATGTCTGTTTACAGCTAGATGTTGGTTGGGTTAATTATGCCGGCCAAGACCCGCTTGATTTTGTTAAACGCTACCCAAACCGTACTTTAACCACGCATTATAAAGTAAGAACCCATAAAGGCTCTGAGCAAAGTGTTACCCTTGGCCAAGACGGTTACGACTGGGCAACATTGATAAAAGCTATGGTTGCACATGGCGGTACACAATGGTTGGTTGTTGAGCAGGAAGAATACCCAGAAGGTTTAACACCAATGCAAGCGGTAGCGCAGTCTAAAGCTGGTTTAGACCGCATCATTGCAAATATGTAATTAACCTCAGCACTGGTTAAGCTATTTTACCCAATAATGCTATTTAAGTGCCTATCTGCGTTATTTTTACGCCCAATAGATAATTGGACTCCCCCACATCCGAAAATGTGGGTAATATAAAAGTTCTCACACAAATATATTAAAAGAGT
>JBPOFN010000015.1:0-91634 GCA_051251725.1 Thalassotalea sp.
GTGCTTGGGTCATAACAACACCTCCTTCCTTGGCGATTATTTAACCATAGTAAAGAGGTGCTATATAATCAAAGTTTATGGATGTCCCATTATATTTATTGTAGCTCAAGCCGCTACATATTAGCTATAAGTTTATTATTCCTTTATATTTATACGTGTTAAGTTATTGATTTTATTTTGTTATTACTTGTTAGCAAAGGCCTTATTGAGGCGTTAGTTGCCAATCATAATTCAGGTGGAAACTTCTGCTTTTGGTGTAAAAATCGCATAATTCTGATTATTTCACCATCAACCCAATAAGATACAATCATTGATACTTCAAGGATTATTAATAATCGCCCTCGAAATAGATCCCTTTGAACTCCCATTAAAGGGTGTTTGAGAAGATTTTCTACTTTAGCTTCAATAATTTGGTCTGTTTTTTCGGCTGCGCTAGGATTAAAATCGAATAAAAATTCAAATATCTTCTCTCTATCATTTAGTGATTCTTCTTCCCAAACTATCATCTGTTGCGTATCTTCGCTTTTCGGGCTTCCATTTGAGCTTTAGCGTCGTCATGTTCAATAAAATTAGATTTTCCACTATCAAATTTATCAAATGCTGCATTTATTTGTTCTGATAACCATGCGTCATGATTCATCGATTTTCTTTGCTCTTCTGCTAAACCCTCTGTAAGTTCGCGACATGCGTCACTTAAAGTACGGCCTTGGCTTTCAGCCATTAGCTGCGCTAAGCGTTTGGTTTCTTCATCAACTCTAAATTGTATGCGTGTATCCATTATAAAATACCTAAGATTTACGGTGTGCACACAAATGTTAGCACTAGAGTGGCGTGGTGGCAACTAACAAGCCAATTCAACGGACAAAAAACAGTTGGCTTCTCTGACTTCGTTCGTTATTGTAGCCAAACTATTTTATTGCCTCTGAATGAGGCGTTAGGAGCATTCGAGAGTGCAGTTGCTTGCCCCAGTCACGCACTACCTATCATACCTACCAAATGGAAAGGTTGTGCTTTGGTGTTATTTAATTTGGTGGGCCAGCACTGTGATTCATCATTTCGATTCATCACCTAGCATTTGGCTAAATTCTATTGGTATTAGTGTGGTTATAGGCATTGCATTAATCCTCAGCGTTGGGGGCCTGCAGTCCGCTTCCAAAGATGGTTGGCAAACTTTCCGCCTGTTCGCCATGCCATTTTGCGTTTCCAGTTTTTCGTCTCTTATAAAAGGTAAGGGGTTTATTCTTATCTTTCCCCCTTCAACCACAGAGTTGGCTACTGCTGCTGGGCTATGTTTTTCCTTCGTGGCCTTAGTCATCGGTCTCAAGAAGGTGCGTCATGCAGAAAGCTCCTAAGAAATTAAACAAGGACAAAAAACAGTTGGCTTTTACTCCTTCGTCGCTTATTTTAGCCTTTTAATGAGGCTTTACCGATACAAAAACTAAACCGAAATTACTTTTTCTAACTAATTCCATATGTCTTCAATGTGGCAATGGTTAGCGGTCAATAATTAACCTAACTGGCTATAATGAGCCTGAACTTCCCTCAGAAGCGATCACAAAACTTCGGTTAGTTAGCTTCTAATATGGTTAGGTTATACAAAATGACTATATCAGGCTCTAAACTGTCATTAAGTAAATTGAACGTTCTGCCAAATTCAAAAGAATTCAGGCACAAAGCCGTCGACAGTAGACTGACAATCTTGAGACGCAAAACTAAGGCAGTTTCGTTAAAAACTCCTCATGCGACGGCATGATGCTTAAGCATTTTTGTGTCACTGTATGAATTTCTGCCATACGCCTTTCCATCTCTTTTTCTTCTAACAAATTGGCGATAGGATGATAACGTTGCGGGTGAATACCTTGACCATTAAATACGGCAAACCAACTGCTATGATTAAATAACCCTTTGTCTTCGCTATATAAGCGCGCGTTTTCCTTATAAATTGCGATGCGCTTCTCTAACGACTCGGGAATATCCATTTCGCGTACGTAATTCCAGAAAGGGCTATCGTCCCTTGCAGTTGCTTTGTAATGCAGAATTAGGAAATCTCTAATTTGCAAATATTCAGTTTTGGTACGCTCATTATAGTAATCAATATCCGGCTGATTAAATGACATATCTGGGAAGTTGGTCATTAGCCTGGCGATAGCGGTTTGTATTAAGTGTATCGATGTTGATTCAAGCGGCTCTAAAAACCCCGAAGCAAGGCCTATCGAAACCACATTTTTGTTCCACGGCTGCTTTCTAATACCCGTTTTAAACCGCAACTGTCGAGGATCTGAGATGGGGGCAGTATCAAGATCTTGGTTTAAACTTTCGATTGCGTCGCTGTCACTTAAAAATT
Organism: Thalassotalea sp.; assembly: GCA_051251725.1. Classification (GTDB taxonomy): domain Bacteria; phylum Pseudomonadota; class Gammaproteobacteria; order Enterobacterales; family Alteromonadaceae; genus JALZUE01. The sequence continues at coordinate 2,345 of JBPOFN010000015.1, forward strand.
GGCTTGAGTAAACATAGCCATTTCCGGTTCTCGATTGCAGTGGAATACGCCACTGCCAACCAGCCGTTTTAGCCGTCGCTCGGGTATATGGAGGAAGCTCGGCCATACGCTCGCTCAGGCGCGTAACTGCACTGTCACAGGGTAAGTAATGTGACCAATCTTCATATCCAGTCTCTAGCGTTTCTTCGATCAATAAGCCCTTAAAGCCAGAGCAATCAATAAACAAGTCACCTTTAATACATTTGCCATTTTCCAAGGTCACCGATTCAATGTGGCCGGTGTTTGCTGCTTGAGTGACCTTAACAATTTTACCCTCGGTTCTAGTGACCCCGTTATTTTCGGAAAAATCTCGTAAAAAGGCGGCATATAATGCTGCGTCAAATTGATACGCATACGAAAGCGCACTTAATGGACTACCCTGTAACTCAGGGCGAGCAGGTGTATATTTGCCTGCCTTGGCTGCTTGAATCTGTAAGTTAAATTCGTCAATTGGTTTGGCAGTCCCCGCTTTTTGTTGGCGTAACCACATATGATGAAAATGAATACCTTCCATATCCATACCATAAGGGCCAAATGAATGAAAATAAGACTGGCCAAGTTTCTGCCAGTCTACAAACTCGATTCCGTATTTGAAGGTCGCATTGGTTTTTTTAATAAAGCTATTTTCGTCAATGCCTAACAGCCGATTAAAATACTGAATATGCGGAACGGTGGCTTCACCCACACCCACTGTGCCTATCGATTCAGATTCAATTACTCGTATATTGATGTTTTTACTACCCAGTAGTTTCGACATGCCTGCGGCTGACATCCACCCTGCAGTGCCACCGCCGACGATGACGACATCTTTAACGTCCATACCTTGCATAAAATTACCTATTTAATTAACTGCTTAACTAATTACTTAACATTAACATTAGAATCTAAATCGAAGAGCCCGCATAGTTCTTTATAAACTCGGCATGGGTTGGCATTTGCAAGCTTGTTTGTTGCATAGCGCGTTGCATACTTTGTAAGCTTTTCTCAATGTTTTGTATCGGCACACCAAGTAGCATTGGTTCTGCTGTCTCAGGATAAATATTTTGCCCCATCATTACGGCGACCCAGCTAGATGTTGAGAATAACTCGTGATCATCTCTGAATACCCGCCCAGCGCACTGAAACAACTCCATCTTGTGTTGTAAAGAGTCAGGTATCGACATGTTTTTACAGTAGCGCCAAAACTCGCTGTCTGTGCGTTGTGTCGCTTTGTAATGCAATATAATAAAATCTCTGACTTGATGAAATTCACGGGTCATTAAGCGATTGTATTCTTCTACGACTTTAGCGGCCGGCGTTAAAGACGGATATAACGAAATAAAGCGGCTAATACCTTGCTGTATTAAGAAAATAGAAGTCGACTCTAAAGGTTCTAAAAAACCGCTAGCAAGACCAATTGCCACACAGTTTTTATGCCAGAACTTATCCCGACACCCCGTCGTAAATTTTAGGGTACGTGGGTCAGAAAGTGCGGGGGCATCAAGTCCTTGCATCAGTACATCGGTAGCTTGCTGATCAGCCATAAAATCAGAGCTATAAATATGGCCGTTGCCAGTTCTATGTTGAGTCGGAATACGCCATTGCCAACCCGCGGTTTTAGCCATCGACTTAGTGTAGGGCAACAACTCTCCTTGGCGTTTACTTGGCACTGCTTGGGCGCTGTTGCATGGCAACCACTTTGTCCAATCATTAAAAGATACGCCAAGTGTTTCGCCTAACAACTTAGATTTAAAACCTGTGCAATCAAAAAAGAAATCTCCCTCAACACACTCATTGTTTTGCATAACAAGTGCTGAAATATTTTCAGTTTGTTCATTAAGCAAAACCTGCTCGATACGCCCTTCGATTCTTAACACGCCGCGCTTTTGGGCGTAGTCTCTTAGAAACAAAGCGTATGCCGTGGCATCAAAATGGTAGGCATAACCAATTTGCGATAAAAGCGAGCGAGGATTATCGTTAGGTAGCGCAAACTTCATACTTTTAGCGGCTACGGCGCACATGCTGTATTCTTCTAAACTGTTAGTGTTACCAGCTTGTCTTGTATGTAGCCAATATTGATGGAAATCAATACCGTTCATGTCTGCGCCATGGTTGCCAAATGGATGAAAGTATTTATCGCCAAGTTTCCCCCAATCACTAAACTCTATGCCCAACTTAAAAGTGCCGTTGGTGGCCTTTAAAAATTCAGCTTCATCAATGCCCAACATGCGATTAAAGCTAATAATATCGGGAATGGTCGCCTCCCCTACGCCAACTGTGCCAATTTCTTCAGATTCCACGAGGACAATTTGTACGTCATCAGGCCTTAACATGCTTGCCAGCGCCGCCGCAGACATCCAACCTGCGGTTCCGCCGCCAGCGATAACAATTTTTCGGATACGATTGCTAGATGACTGACTCATGATTGCCTCTTTAAATAATTCAAAAACTTTTGTGTATACAGTGAACAGGGTGGCATTTTTAACGCCATGGCTGCTATTTCATTTTTTGTGTGTAATAAGTGCTGTTTAACATTTGAATTGTCGATGTTGTCGCATAGACTATCGAGACGTCTTGGAAAACGCTGCATACCAAAGTGAAGTATAATCCAATCTTCGGTATTGAAAGGTTCAAAGTCGTAGGTGACCATTAAGCCACGATGCAAATATTGTGTTAATTTTCGATCAAGCAATGCTTGTGTATCACTATCACTTTCACTATTAAGAATCTGATTTTGACTCTTATTTTGACTAGAATGCTCATCTTGCGAAAAATGTCTGGTCTCAGTCAATGCCAAGTTAAAGAGTTTGGCGTGTTGAACGTCTAACCGATAGCGCCGATTGTACTCTTTTTGTTCCAAACGCGTATTATTCGAAATAGGCATTAGCGCTAGCAGGCGCTCGATATCAAGCTTAAGCAATCTAAACGGCGCATTTGAAAATGGCTCAAGCACAGCGGCACTCAGGCTAATTGCCACACAATTACCGACCCAAGCTTGCTCCCTTTCTCCGATATCCGTGCTAATTGATGCTATTGTATTGGTAGAGCTTTTATTTTCTGCAGGCTCTTCTTTAACATTAAAAGTTTGTAATATCTGGCTAGAATCTTGTAAATAAAGCGTCGACTGCCAAGCATTTACATGTCCCGATACTAGGTTACAGGGTTTCATCTGTGTGTCATTTTCGTTAGTTAATAACGAAAGATGTATTTGGGAATGTACTTGTTTTTTTACGCCCAAAGCGCTTATTAATTTAGCGTCTGTGCCCGAACAGTCAATGAATAAATCGGCCTCAATGCACGAGCCATCATGTAGTTGTAAGCTAGTAATATGATCATCCGCAACCTTAGCTTCTACAAGTTCCGATTGGATCAGTTTTATTTTTCTCTGCTTAATCTTATTGAGCAGAAACAGGGCGTAATTTTGATAATCAAAATTATAGCCATATTCAGCCCTAGACAATGGCGATGCTGGGTGATTTTGTGGTGGGTGAGCAAACTTTTCATGTAGAACAGATTGCGCACCCACTAAGTGTACTTGTAAATCGTGTTTGTGTTTTAACAGGACCTGGTGAAAGTCCATACCGTACTTCGAAGTAAACGGCAAACTAAACGCTTGCACCCAGTCGAATTTTTCTCCGAGCCAATTTTTATAATGCGTTCCAAACGTAAAACTTGCGTTAGTTTGTTGAAATAACTCTGGCTCAGAAATATCCATGGCTAAATGCAGGTTATAAGCATCAGGCGTACTGGTGCCACCATACAAAATATCGCTCTGCGTCTGTTCAGCTGGTAATATCAGTGAAAGTGACACTTGATCTGCCAGCGTATTATCGATTGTTAAAGCGGATATAAACGCAGCAATACTATGGCCATATATCACAATATCTATTTTTTTCGGATTAAGACTATTAACGGAGCTGGCCTTCGGCACTTCATTTGTATTCATTTACAATATTCCTTACGACATTCCTTACAATGTATAGGCAAAGTCATGATAAATAGCGATTCAAAAAGGCCTGATGTTCTTCAGCTTGATGTAAACCTAGCTTAATTTCTTCGCGCATAGCATTGGCTTTAGTATGTATATGATGAGTACCAAACGCTTGTACCCTAGGATCGACATTATGCGGTATCAAGTTTTGTCCAAGCAAAACGGCAACCCAACTTGGTGGCAAAAATGCGCCTATTTCATAGCGTTGAATGTAGGCTCGATGCATCCACAAATCTAGTTTTTCTTGCAGGCTATCGGGTAGTGTCATGTTTTTAAAATAGGTCCACATAGGGCTATCACTTCGGTCATTTGCCACATAGTGTAATAATAGAAAGTCTCGAATACGCTCATATTCCAAGCCCATCTGAGCATTGTATTCTGCAATATCTAGTTCATCGATTACTAGTGTATTCGACGTGGTTTGTGGATCATCAAACGCTGGCAATAGCTCAATTAACTTAGTAATGCCTTCTTGAATTAAGTGAATGGATGTTGATTCTAGTGGTTCCAAAAAACCTGCCGACAATCCGATAGCAATCACATTGTTTTTCCAAAAGTGATTTCTACGACCGGTTTTAAATTTAAGTTTGCGAGGTTCCGCCAGCACTTTACCGTCTAACTGCTCTAAAAGTGAGTTTTGAGCGTCGTCGTCACTCATAAAATCACTGCAATACACATGACCATTTCCTGTCCGATGCTGTAATGGAATTCGCCATATCCAACCGGCTTCTTTGGCTGTTGATCGCGTAAAAGGAGTTAACTGCTGCGTACGCTCACATGGCACAGCAATAGCTCGGTCACAGGGTAACCAATTAGACCAATCTTGGTAGCCAGATTTTAGACTTTGCTCAATCAGTACACCACGAAATCCGGAACAATCAACAAACAGGTCGGCGCTAATACGTTGGCCATTTTCCAGCGTTAATGCTGAGATATTTCCATTTATTTCGTTTAATGAGGTGTTAACAATTTTACCTTCTATTCTATTAACCCCGAGTTTGCATGAAAATTCGCGTAAGTATTGCGCATAGAGGCTTGAGTCAAATTGATAGGCATAACCAAAGGCGTTTTTTAAATCGGGGGTCCCTTCAGGCATAGTGAATTTGTTGGATTTTGCAGCGGCAATACCAAAGGCATAATCCTCTAATTTACCCATGTCATTGTTTTTTTGAGCTGACAACCAATACTGATAAAAGTCGACTGAATTTATTTTTTCGCCAAAATCACCAAAAGGATGAATATAACGCTGCCCCTTACTTCCCCAGTCAATAAACTCGATACCTAGTTTAAATGTTGCCTTGGTTTTACGCATAAAATCGCGCTCATCTATGCCTAAGGTCTGATTAAAGAATCTTATATGCGGCAAAGTGGCTTCACCAACCCCAACCGTACCAATCTCTTCAGATTCAACCAGGGTAATTTGAATTTTTAGCCTTGAAAATTTCTTTGCAAGTGCTGCCGCTGTCATCCATCCAGCAGAACCACCGCCCACTATACATAAGTGCATAATTAGACCTATTTTTTATTACTAAATTTAGCTTTCGTTTTCATAAATATCGCAAATTTAAAAAAATCGTTAATAAATGTGACATGATGTAATTAATTATATGATAACGCTAACACATCAACGCTAACATATAATTTATTGTAAATAAAATCGCGAATTATAAAAATATTATGAGTTAAAGCACTCTACTTGTCATGTTGACTATAATGTGATAAAAAGTTATTGTCAATATGACAACAACGGTGTAAATATAAAACATATAAAACAACAAGGGGATTTACATGTTTAATAAAAAAATATTAACTACCTCCATCTTAGCTGCGCTAGGATCAATAACCGTATCAACTATGGGGTATGCTGAAGAGGCTGAAACAGCTGAAGCAGTTGCAAAAAAACCGATTGAAATCATCTCAGTTACCGGTATTCGTGGGGCACTAGCCAACGCTGCTGAAATCAAACGTGAATCGTCAACATTTGTCGACTCAATTACCGCATCTGACGCATCTGCCATTCCTGACTTGTCAGTTGCTGAGGCGCTTTCGCGCATACCAGGACTTACTGTTTCTCGTTTTACTGCTGGCGGTACTGCCGGCGATTTTCCTTCTCCAGAAGGTTCAGGTAACTTAATTCGCGGTCTTGGTTTTATTCGTTCAGAATTTAACGGCCGTGATGCGTTTTCTGCAAACGGCGGCAGAGCGCTAGATTGGTCTGCTGTTCCTACTCAACTGGTTGGGCGTGTAGACGTTTTCAAAAACCAACAAGCTGACCTTATTGAAGGTGGCATTGGTGGCACGATTAACCTACAAACACTTGCACCATTTGATAATGATAAAGGTATAGCACAAATTTCTGTTGATACTGTTTATACTGATATACGCGAAGCATGGAGCCCGACATATAGCGGTATATTTGGTAAAAACTTTGATACCGATAACGGCAGGTTTGGCTTTGTAAGCTCATTTTCTACCTCTGAATTACAGTCAAACATTAATGGTTACCAAGCAGGTTCGCTTGTTCCTCGCGATAATGTACCGGCCTCTAGTTTTGCTGATGGTCAAGGGGTAACTGACCCTGTAGGCACTGTTGCTTTGGCACCTGGTTTCAATTTACGTACCAACGAAGTTGATCGCGATAGAGAGAGTTACTACCTTGCTGGGCAATGGCAAAGTGCTGACAACAATCTGCAAGTATTGGTTAAATACGTATCCGTAGAAAATAATGTGAATGGTCTTGAACGTACTTCTGAGTGGTATGCTGACGCAGAGACGGTGAGATCTGGAGGCGTAGAGGTTAGTGACTTAGTTGTGTCACCATTTACATCTGATGGTATCCCTAGATGTAATGGCAGCAACGAAACACCTGTTGGCGAATGTGACGAGCTAATCCCTGTTACCGGTGGCTTAATGGAAGAAGGTCTGATCACAGATGATTTTAGAAGCTGGGCTGGCGCGTACGGATTGCGAGTTTCTAACTTAGGCATAGGTAAACAAGAATATTCAAAAACTGATGATGTCAGTGTTAACGTAAAATGGCTTGCTACCGACCAATTAACGCTTGAATTTGATGCCCATAGAACAACGGCCGAAGCGTCTTTCGAAGAACAATGGATTGGTGTAAATACATTCTTAAACGTGTTTTCGAAAAGTAATTTAGATAACCCATATCTAGAATTTTCTGTTGATCCGCGTAATAACATCACTAACCGCATCCCGGACGCTGGCACGGTACAAGTTCCGTACGTAGCACCTACTAGTCCGGCAGACCCTGCTGGTTCTTATATTGGTTTTGCCAACGACACATTCAAAGAAGGCGAAGGCGATTTACAGGCAGCCAAGCTTGACGTTGAATATGAATTTGAAGACACAGACGGTTGGTTTCAGGCTGTTAAAATGGGCGTACGTTACTCTGAACGTGAACAAATCAACAAAGAAGCGGGAGGCAACTGGAAAGGCGTCACGCCATTATGGGGCGGTGGCATAGCACCTTTAAATTCGTTAGAGAAAAATATTTACGATGAAGTGGATTTCAGTGATTTCTACCGCGGTGGTGTGGTAGGTGGTGAAAATACCACACTACTTTATGCTAATGCTGACCTGTTGCGTAACCCAGAGTTATTCTACGATTATTTACAGGCTGATCCTGATTTGGCACATTCACAATGGTCACCATACTCGACTGCTAATCTTAATCCTGATAATCCAGCTAATGCGGACCAACTGCGTCGCACAAGTGATGGTAACTATACTAAAATTTATCAGCCAGGCGGCATTTCAGATGTTGTTGAAGAAACCTTCAATTTGTATGCCATGGTAAAATTTGCTCAAGACTTTGACAATGGCATGTACTTATCAGGTAATGTAGGTTTACGTTATGTTAAAAACACCTTGGGTTCAAATGGGGTGCTTAGCTATAGCGAATTCGGCATAGATGAACAGGAAGTTGACTATACTTACGAAATAGATGGCGTGGAGTATACCGAACCTTATCCGCAATCAGTGGAAGCCAAAGATGAAATAAATGACTTTTTGCCTGAGACCGAAGCATATTTACAAACAGCAGACTCTGCAAGAAGAGTTGACGTAGAAGATGAGCATTGGTTACCGTCATTAAATGTTAAATTAAACCTTAACGACGATATGCTTATCCGTTTTGGCGCGAGCAAAGGTGTTACTCGTCCAAACATGTCCGACCTTAATGCTACCCAGACAATCAGTGCCAAGACGAGTGTAACGCGTTTCGTGAATATTGATCCTAATGACCCGGATTATGATCCCAATGATCATGACAACTATGTTCCTCGCGGTTTAATAGATGGCAACTTATCAAATATTCGCATCAATGGTGGTAATCCAGACCTTGTAGCAACTACAGCGAATAGCTTTGACATTTCATATGAATGGTACTTCGAAACAGGCTTTGTTACCTTTGGTGTGTTTAAAAAAGATATTGAAAACATCGTGCAATATGGCGTAAAACCAGTTGACACAATTACCTTAGACAATACACAAGTTAATGTTAACTTCAACGGTCAACTTAATTTAGCCGAAGCCGAAATTTCAGGTTTTGAAGTCGCTTATCAAGATTTCTTTACTGGGTTACCGGGCATATGGGCAAATTTTGGTATTCAAGCCAACTATACCTTTGTTGACGCATCGGCAACACCACCGCCACAGTTTTTAGATGCTGATGACGATGGCGTACCTGATTCGGCTGATACTACTTTCCGTTTCGGCTTAGATAACCTGCTTGGACAATCAGAGCACACAGGTAACCTAATTGGTATTTATCAAGATGATGCGTTAGAAGTTCGTTTAATTTATAACTATCGTTCAGAATATCTAAATTCATATCGTGACTTTATAACTGGTAACCCAGTTTTCCAAAAAGCCACGGGGTTTTATGATGCGTCTGTTAGATATCACTTTAGCGACAATCTAACGGCGAATTTGCTAATAGCCAACATCACCGATACGAAGAACCAGTCAGAAACACAAGTTGATGAAGCAGGTACTCGTTACCAACGTTCTAGCTTCTTGAATGACCGTCGTATGCAACTAGGATTAACTTATAAATTTTAATTTAACGTTATTTCAAGCATATATATGAAAAAAAGGGGAGATTAACCTCTCCCTTTTATTTTTAATTAGATCATTAACTCACGTATTTCGACAAGAGAAAATGAACCGATAAGCTTGACTATATTCACTAGAGAAAAAACAGTTAAACAATAAATCATTCACTTTAAACACTGAGTATTTCAATCACCAGTGGGGCTATTCAAAATTAATATCGGCTCTGGTTAATACCAATCCATGTTAATAAGTGCTCTGACAGAATGCATCCAGCGGTTTTTGAACAAGGCGTCGGCATGTAGGAATAGTAGCGCTAACTTAAGAGGAAAAGTAAAATGAAAAAATTATTAATTCGTTCGGCAAGTATAGTGACAATCATGACACTATTGACAGCATGTGGAATAGAAGATCATCCCAAAAATGTAGAATTTCCAGATAACGTATCTGTAACCCCAGAGCCTGAGCCTGAAGTGCCAGAAGAGTTTTCTGACGTTACAGTGACTAGTCTAAAAGCATTGGCAAACTTTCCTATTGGCGTTGCTGTTCCAGAGAGTCTGTTGAGTAATACTGCGCATCAAGGCGTTGTTGTACAACACTTTAGCCAACTATCGTCTGAAAACGATATGAAAATGGATGCTATGCACCCATCTGAAACTACATTTAACTTTACTAAAGCCGATGCATTACTTAGCTTTGCTGAAGCTAATGACTTAACTGTGCATGGCCATGTATTAGTTTGGCATAGTCAAATACCTGATTGGATGAGAAATTTTACCGGAGACACAAATGCTTGGGTTGCCATGATGGAGAATCATGTAACAACAATCGCAACAAAATACGCGGGTCGACTTGAAACTTGGGATGTTGTTAATGAAGCATTCAATGAAGATGGTACATATAGAGGATCGGCTGCTGGAGATGATTCTGTATGGTATACAAATATAGGTGAATCATTTATTCCGAAAGCTTTTACTGCCGCTCGAGCGGCTGATGCTGATGTAGATTTATACTACAACGATTATAACCTGATTTGGAATAGTGATAAATTAGGTGCTGTTATTAATATGGTCAATGATATGCAAGCTAATGGCGTACCTATTGATGGAATAGGCTTCCAATCTCATATTACAGTTAATAGCCCTGATATCAACACAATAAAAACACAGTTTCAAAAAGTGGTTGATATTCGCCCAAAAATCAAACTTAAAATCACCGAGCTTGACGTTCGTATGAACAATGAAGGTGGTGCTGCTTTAACTACATTTACAGCTGCTAGGGCTGAAGTACAAAAGCAATATTATTTTGATATTGTCCAAGCATATTTAGACATAGTTCCTGAAGATCAACGTGGCGGTATTACTGTTTGGGGAACTAATGATGGAGATAGCTGGTTACAAAGCTTTCCTGCACCGACAGTAGAATGGCCATTGATGTTTAATGATGATTTTACGCCTAAGCCAGCATTACAAGGTTTCGCTGACGCATTGGAAGCTGCAGACCTAGTTAATCCTGATAATACAGAAACACCTGATGAAACAGAAACTCCTGCTGCATTCTTTAATACAGACTTTGAAACTGACCTTGATTCATGGGGAAGCCGTGGAGATGCAACAGTCACGTTAGAAACCACTGAAGCACACGCTGGTAATAATAGCGCTTTAGTTGTAGGACGCACGGCTACTTGGCAAGGTGTATCAAAAAGTGTTGTAGGCTTATTTACCGCGGATGAAACTTATCACGTTTCTGCATGGGTTAAGTTATCTGATGATGCAAGTACAGTTACACCTGACATGAAGCTAACGCTAGAAATAAACCATGGAGCAGGTGACGGTACCACTGAATACCTTGAAATGACTGCTCCTGTAACAGTAACTGCAGGTGATTGGGTTGAACTAACAGGTACTTACACCCATACGATAACAACTGTCGCAAACTCTGCTAACCTTTATGTTGAAGCAAGTGAAACAACCGTTGACTTTTATGTTGATGATATTTCGATAACACCGTCTACGCCTGTTGTCGATGAGCCTGTTATTGATGAGCCTGCGGGTCCTACTGAACTTATTACTGATGGTGATTTTGAAGATGGCGTTGGTTCATGGGGAAGCCGTGGTGATGCAACAGTAACGTTAGAAACCACCGAAGCACACGCGGGTAATAATAGCGCTTTAGTTGAAGGACGTACGGCTAATTGGCAAGGTGTATCAAAAAGTGTTGTAGGCTTATTCACAGCCGGTGAAACTTATAACGTTTCTGCTTGGGTTAAGTTATCTGATGATGGTAGTGCCGTTACACCTAGCATGAAGCTAACGCTAGAAATAAACCACGGTGCTGGTGATGGTACCACTGAATACCTTGAAATGACTGCTCCTGTAACAGTAAGTGCAGGTGATTGGGTGGAACTAACGGGTACTTACACGCATGTGATAACAACGGTAGCAAACTCAGCTAACCTTTATGTTGAAGCAAGTGAAACAACCGTTGACTTTTATGTTGATGATATTTCAGTAACCTTGGCGGAATAATATATATTCACTATGATTACAGTTAAATACTATTAATGAAAAGAGCTAACAGATTTATCTGTTAGCTCTTTTTTTAGATCTAAATTTAGTAGTAAAATGATGAAAATCATAAAGCCAACCTTCCCATAAAGTACCTTAAATAGTTTTGAAATCACCGAGGTTCCTTAAACCTTATAACACTAATATTCATAGGCTTTGGTCGGTTGCTATGCCAATGAAAGATTGAATTTATCAAACACGCTGACATAGGGGGTAATTGAACCCCCTATAATAATTTAATTTGAACGTGTGTGCATATCATCATCTTCTTGCATAGTGTTTTGCTTAGCCGGTTTCTTAGGCTGGATTATTTGATTGTTCTTTGCTGCAGAATTACGGAAATTATACATCCTGTAACCAATTTCCTTAACGTGTTCAACAAGCTCCGGAAACGGTTTATCGGCAAGATCAACCATACCAACGTTATAGTTTTCACCATCACCGCGTCCTGTAGGTGGTTGTTCGCCATACTGGAACCAATGCGTGCCAACTATGTAAGGGTTTAACAGAGCACTTTCTACATATTCAGTATACAACTCGCCCCGATGCGATTGGCTGAAGGCTTCTTTAATGCCAATATGTAATGCGCCACGATCTAAGGCGCCAAAATGGAATTCACCTATTATTATCGGTGAGTCAACATCTTCGGGTAAGCCAACATTAGTAACATTGTACTGATACTTGTTCATACTTATCACATCCGTATATTTGGCCGCCGTGCGAATAACAGTGTCGCTGTTCGCCCAAGCAAGCCGACAACCTAAATACATAATATTAGGAGCGATTGCTTTTAATTCAGTGCGAACAGTTGAGAAATAAGTCTCAACAATTTTTTTGTAAAATTCACTCAAGTCACCCCATGCTTTCTTTTTATTAGGCGTTGCAGTGCTTGTAAGTAGTGCTTTCCAAGAAGCGTGGGACGTGCCCCAAACTTTATTAAGCGCTTCAATATTGTTGTATTTAGCCTTAAGATCGCTTAAAAATTCTTTCTTGGCCGGTTGGTCAGCAGGGCTTGCTAGAGTCGCAATGGCTAACGAGCCCTCTGCTCCCCAAGAAAGTTCGTTTTCAACAAAAAAACCAATACTCCATGGATCATTCGCTGCATGGTCACTATTGGCAATAGCGCGTTTTAGCTGCTGACGAAAGCTTGGGTCGAAAACATCGTGGAATTTCCCCCAATATCCTTTAGAAGCTTCAATTTTCTTTGTGCCCCTCACCCAAACAGTTTCTGTGTATGGGGTAATTCCTGCTTGAGAAAGCTGACGATCAGATGCGACACCAAGTGTATTCATGCCCCAACTACGGATCCGTGCATGTGCTATGCGATCAAAGTCCTGTTTCCAGTTTTCACCAAACTTCTGATAAAGGTTAGAGGCAGTAAAGTTGTAGGTTTCTCGTTGCGCTAAATTTTTATAATGTCCATGCGCTGCAGGCCGAGTTACTTTGGAATAAAAATCACCGTACTTGGTATTTTTTTCAGGCAACCACTCAAAATAATCTTCTCTATCGGTAATGCCAGTAGTAGCCGTAGCTGGGTGAACAACCCCAACCCCGTGCGACCAGAAAAGTCGTCCATCTGGATCCACAAGCCACCACACATTATTGTATTTTTCTGCTCGGAAGTGCCCTGAAGCTTTTAGTTGTGGACCATTAAGCCAGCCTCCGTATTTATTGAAATGACTAGGGCCTGGATTCGTAGCCAATAAGCGATCTTCTTCAATAGCTTGTTGACGAAGGTCATCAACAGACAATGTTTTCCCTGGCCAGTGTGCGTGTTTGTATTGTCCAAAACGATCGACAAAAGGTAAAAAACCTTCTGGCGAGATCAATCGGACAGGATTGGTTGCTCGAATATTATCAATTAACAGCTTATGATTATTATCCGGATAGTTAATCGAAATTTTCACCTGATCAATGGCGCTTAAATCTGATTTAGCTTGGCCAGGTGCCGCTCTCATCGCGAGTAATTTAAGCGGCTTAGTAAACCGCCAAGGTGTCGTGGCAATATCGTCGGCGACAGTTTTAGTTTGCCCTGGAGCAAGGTCAAAGCGTATCTCCATCTGCCATGCCTCCATCCCGTCTGCAGGGTCACCTACTTTGAAAATAATTTCAGCGGGATGTTCACCAAGATTAGTAATATCCATTTTAACATGCATATAATCGTTTAAGTCCCAACTCCCTTCAGGGCGTTTTATTATCACACCTGGAGCACCTGCGCGTTTTCCTGTTTCGACCAGCAGTTTTTGCGAACCTTCTACCGTTATCAGGCTAACTTTGGCGTCATCTGTAATAATTGAATGCTGTTGCAAGTTTTGCTCGAAGTTAAAGAGCATCATGCTATCCGGCACTTCTCTTTTAAACTGAGGCTTATCCTGATTAGCTAAGGTGTTTGCAGACATTAATAAAAATGTGAGGCAAGCAAACGATTGGTATGCACGTTTCATAAATAGCACCTTGAGAGAATATTTTAAGTAGTAAATGTTTAATTACATCAAAAGAATATTGTTAACATTCAACCGATTGGATAGCAATGGAATTTACAAAGACTTTCACAAGACATAGGTAGTGTTTATGCTAATAGCTTAACCACTAAAAGCGGTAATTAACTTTGCATGGCGTAAACGTCGATTAGTTATTTCGCTGAGGAAAAACAAAAAAACGGCCATACGAAGGTAAACTTTAGACTCAACATATTAGGAGGTGTGATAGAAGGTTATCAGGTAAATATATCTTATATATTTACCCTTTCAATAAACCAGCGGTTAAGCACGAGCTGGTTTTAGCCGTTAAGCTTTCGGCCTCAAGGTTCTGCCGTTATTTCCAGCCTCCCGCATTAAGCATTAAGCATTAAGCTTCAAGCTTCAAGCTTCAAGCTACTCTCGCTAAACCCACTATTCATCTTCATCCAAATCAATATCTGCGCTATTGATCACTTTCGCTTCTGGGCTTACACCTTTTGCTTCATCGCGATATTCACGGGGGGTTTTATCAAAATGTTTTTTAAACACTGCATACATATATTGCAGCGATGGATAACCACAAATGTTGGCAATTTCGGTGGTTGATTGCTCAGTGTTTTTCAACATACTGCACGATTTTCTTAATTTTTCATGATGAATTTCATTATGAATACTATGACCACGTTCTTCTTTAAAGCGTTGCTCTAAATTTGAGCGAGAAACACCAACATAATCTAGTACTTGATCAACTTTAATACCACGACATGCTTTTTGACGAATAAAATGCATCGCTTGCATCACATGTGTATCTTTGATCGCTTTATAATCAGTAGATTGGCGCTCAATCACTTTAGCCGGAGGCACTAAAAATGGTTTGTTTGTGACCTTTTGACCACTGAGTAAACGGTGTAATTTTTTCGCCGCTTGAAAACCAATATCAAAACAACCTTGGCTCACTGAACTTAAACTCACGCGGTTAAGAAAGCGGGCAATTTCATCGTCATCAATACCAATAATAGAAACTTTATCCGGTACTAAAATATCATTGTGATCACACACTTGAAGTAAGTGTCTGGCACGGGCATCGGTTACCGCAATAATACCTATAGGGGTAGGTAATGATTTTAACCAATCGGCAAGTCGCGCTATCGACATTTTCCACGTTTCCGCTTTTATATGATGACCATGATAAACCTGACAGTCGTATCCTTCAGCGCTAATGATACTAAGTGCGGCTTTTTCGCGTTCTTGTGACCACCGCTCATGTGCTTCCATTGGCGCGCCATAAAAAGCAAAACGTTCGATGCCTTTTTGTCTTAAATGCTGATAGGCCGCATCAACGAGTGCATAATTATCGGTAGCGACATAAGGAACCTCAGGATAATCCTTCGGATCACTATAAGAGCCGCCTAAACCAACCACAGGTATCTTGCTACCTTTTAACGCTTTGTGAATTTCAGGATTATCAAAATCAGCTATTATTCCGTCGCCGCCCCATTCATCAACATTATCGAAGCGCTCGAGAAAATTTTCTTCTAAATATAAATCCCAATCTGCCTTTGATGTTTGTAGGTAATGGCCAATGCCTTCAATGACTTTTCTGTCAAAGACATTACTACCGTTCATTAAAAGCGTAATACTGTGCTTGTTTTCAAACATGCCGCCCCCTGAGCTACATTATTTATTGTGGTAAAAAATAAATTTAAACCACTAATTTTCATAACATTTTTTTATGTTATTTGTTTATTAACAAAATATACCCTAATTAAAGTCTAAGTAATAGTTATACAGGTAGTTATAAAACTATAGCTCAAAGTATTAACTTAACAGATGAAAATCAGATATTTAAGCATAAAACCAATTTTACTTATGGCTAATAATTAGGCACTTTTGTTACATAAAATAATACTAAAAACTAAATTCACAATGTCTAAACTAAATAGAACCCTTAAAATGAACAAAACTAAAAATAAGAAAGCACACCTTATGACCACAACAACTGACACAGATGCCGTTATGATGAATGCAAGGCCCAGCGCCGCAACTGAAAAATTATCCATCATTGAAAAAGTGGGTTATAGCTTAGGCGATTTATCTGCTAACTTAATTTTCCAAACTTTTGTTACCTTTATCGCGTTTTTTTATACCGACGTTTATAAAATTCCCGCGTCTACTGCCACTTTTATTATCTTTTTTGGCGGTATGGCCGGTGCTTGTTTTAGTCCGGTAATGGGGATGATTGCTGATCGAACAGAAACTCGTTGGGGTAAGTTTAGACCCTGGATATTATGGACGGCAATCCCTTTTGGCCTTTTAGCGATAGCGGCATTTACCACACCTGACATTAGCCTTGAAGGTAAAGTGGCCTACGCATTTGTTACTTATTTACTGTTGGTGATTATTTATTCCGCCAATAACTTACCTTATTCAGCGTTAAGCGGCGTATTAACCGGCAGTATGAAAGAGCGCAACAGCTTGTCTTCATATCGCTTTGTTGCCGTGATGATCGCCCAATTTGTTATCCAAGTTTTATTATTACCCATTGTTCTTATTATGGGTGACGGTGATAAAGCGGTTGGCTTTGAAAAAACCATGATCATGTTTTCGGTTATCGGGACGGTGTTTTTCTTAATCACGTTCTTTACGACTAAAGAACGTGTTATTCCAAAGCCTGAGCAAAAGTCGACCATCAAAGAAGACTTTGTCGACTTATTTAAAAACAAACCTTGGGTGATCATGTTAATCACCACAGTGTTAGTGTTTGTTACTTTGGCACTTAAAGGCGGTATGTATATTTATTACTTCCAAAACTATGTCAGCCAAACAGATTTGTCATTGTTTCAACAAAACATTGGTTTTAATGATTTTATCATTGGCTTAAACCATACCTTAACGAGTATCGGTCTCACCGAATTCCAGTGGCCAGAAGACGTCGCTATTTCAGGTAATAGTATTTTTAACGGCTGCGGCATTATTTTTATGATCATCGGCATTTGCTTTTCCAAATCACTCGCCGATAAGTTTGGTAAACGCAATGTATTTGCTAGCGCATTGTTTGTTTCGACCCTATTTATTTTATTCTTTTATTTTTACGCGCCAGAATCCGTTGCTTTAATGTTTATTTCGCAAATATTACATGGCTTATTTTATGGTGTTTCTACTCCTATTTTATGGGCGATGATTGCCGATGTTGCCGACTTTTCAGAATGGAAAAACAATCGCCGTGCTACCGCCATTATATTTTCGGCCATGCTGTTTGGTTTAAAGGCCGGCTTAAGTATTGGCGGTTCATTAGTCGCTGGCATTTTAGCTTTTTACGGTTATAACGCTGAGTTAACAACACAAGCACCAACAACAGTAGAAGGAATTAAATTTGCCGTTAGTGTTTACGCATCACTGCCATTTTTACTCGCCTGCGCTGGTTTATTCTTTTATGAAATAAACAAAAAAATGGAATTACAAATAGAAGCTGACTTAAGCGAACGCCGCGCAGCTCCATAAATTCACTTTAAATAGCCAAATGATGGTGTGACTGAGCGCCATCATTCGTTATTACTTAATCAGAAGAGTTAGACAATGCCTGAAGAAACTATCGAACATATTAATTTTGATGAACTGAACAGCAAAGCGATTTCATCACCACTTATTGATCATATTTACACCGCCGATCCTTCTGCTCATGTATTTGACGGAAAAATATATATATACCCTTCTCATGATATTGAAGCTGGGATTGAGTTTAATGATAACGGTGATCACTTTGCGATGGCTGATTATCATGTAATTTCGATGGATAGTGTTAATAGCCCGGCAGTTGATCACGGCGTCGCCTTGCATGTTGATGATGTGCCATGGGCAGAACGTCAAATGTGGGCACCAGATGCAGCGAAAAAAGGTGATAAATATTATTTGTATTTTCCAGCGAAAAAGCCAGATGGTATTTTCCAAATTGGCGTTGCCGTTAGTGACTCTCCCGTTGGACCTTTTATTGCTGAACCTGAGCCAATTAAAGCAAGTTATACTATTGATCCGGCAGTTTTTGAAGATGACGATGGCCAATATTATATGTATTTTGGCGGGATCTGGGGTGGTCAATTACAACATTATCGCAATAATAACTACGATGAAACCGTACAAGAACCGGCCGATAACGAACAAGCCTTAGGCCCTATTGTTGCTCGCCTTACTGATAATATGCTTGAGTTTGATGAAACGCCAAAAGAAGCGCTGATCATCGATGAAAATGGTGAGCCTTTATTAGCCGGAGATCATGACCGTCGTTTCTTTGAAGCATCATGGATGCATAAATATAACGGCAAATATTACTTTTCATATTCAACCGGTGACAGTCATTTAATTTGTTACGGTATTGGTGACAACCCTTATGGACCATTTACTTACCAAGGGCCAATTTTGACGCCTGTTGTAGGTTGGACAACACATCATTCTATTTGTGAAGTAGATGGTAAATGGTATTTGTTTTACCACGACTCAAGTTTGTCGAAAGGTATCACTCACCTCCGCTCAGTCAAACTTGCTGAAATTACTTATAATGACGACGGCACGATAGTAACGCTCGACCCTTATGCTAAAGGCTAAGCGCTGGAAGTTAGCAAGCGATAGCTGGAGGCTAGAAGTAGCAGCTGAGCTCGAATGCTTGATGCTTAATGCTTAATGCTTGATGCTTAATGCTTAATGCTTAATGCTTAATGCTTAAAAGAATACTGCCGAATTTACGTTAACAAAGTACTTTCGGCAGCTTATTTGTCTTTAATTAAAGCGCTTGGGCACGTAATCCACTAAAAAATTTCATTAAGCAATAATGCGCGAAGCACCGAGATAAACAGTATGAATAAAATAAAACCGTTAGTTAAATTTATTCCCTTTGTTTTATTATTACTGGGCATCAAACAAACTTATGCTGAAATTTTCACTTGGCCGGATCAGGCTAAAGCCGCCATTGTTTTAACCTATGACGACACCCTTAATTCCCATTTAGATCATGCGATCCCACAGCTTAAAACACAGCACTTAACCGGCACTTTCTATATAAGTGGCGCAAGAGCTGAATTGCCTAGCCGCATGACCGAATGGCAACAAGCAGCTAAAGACGGTAATGAACTAGCTAATCATACCCTGTATCATCCTTGTCAAAAATCTAAACCTGGCCGTGACTGGGTAACACCAGCACATGATATGGACACCTACACCTTAAGCCAATTTATTAGCGAGTTAAAAGTAACCAATACTTTGTTACAAGCAATTGATGGTGAGACCCAACGGACTTTTGCTTATACTTGCGGTGATACCGAGATTAATGGCACTAGTGTAGTAGATGTCTTAAAACCTTTATTTTTAGGTGCACGTGCGGTAACCGATGATGGTTTAAATAATCCAAAAACTATGGATTTCCATCTGGTTCGTTCACAATCAGCTGACAATAAAACCGGGCAACAATTAATTGCTATGGCACAAGCTGCACAGCAAAAAAATCAATTGATGGTATTTTTATTTCATGGTGTGGGCGGAGACTATTTAACCGTGGACAATGAAGCGCATCAAGCACTGTTAGCTTATTTAAGCCAACATAAATCTGAGTATTGGGTAACCACAATGAGAGCAGCGCTAACGTTTATACAATCAAACAGGTAGCGCTCTTAAATAAGCATTAACAATACATGTAATAGTAATCCAAGCCAGAACCAATACTGACGAGTATTTTTCATTTACTCATGAGTTAATGGTTAATGGTTAATGGCAAATAATTAATGATAAGGTAAGTCGCTAATTAACTATTACCTGGATAACATTCCAATATCTCCATCCCTGAGTCGGAGCAGTATTCGAATTCAGACACACCGGCAGGACAGAAAAAACGGTCCCATTGCTTCAGATTTATCACTTCATCTCCGGTAGTAAAAGTACCTGAGCCCGAAATCACAACACCATAAAAAAAAGCATTTTCACGGCGCTTAAACGTGCCATTTACGACGGCTTTCTTGATTGTGAAACAAGGTGTTTGGTCTGCGTCAATCAACTTTTCAAGCCGGTTACCACTCTCGTCAGCACTAATAACTTGTGGAAAACAGCGAAATTCTTCATCGACCTTTTCCGATGGGATCGGCTCAAAATTAAAGACATCTAATGCGGTTTCGATATCTGTGCCCATAAATCTTGCCTGCTCTGGGATGATAAAACCACAGCGTTCGAATTCAAATCTTACCGCCAGATCTGAAGGTTCCATAATTTCTAACATCAGGATCCCCTCGCCTAACGCATGCGGACGACCACCGGGTATTAGAAATACATCACCCGCTTTTACGGGAATACGATCAAAACATGCTTCTATCGATTTAATATCTTGGGTTTCAATCCATTTTTTTAGCTGCTTACGATCAGGAGAGCGCTGAAAGCCAGCATAAATATACGGGTCACTAACCTCTTCACGAGTTGCCAGGATAACATATGCTTCGGTTTTACCGCGAGGTAAACCAAGTCGCTGTTGTGCAAATTCACGTGTCGGATGAGCCTGAAAATGTAAACGGGTAGAGCTGTCTAAATATTTTACTAGCGGAATGTCATTCATCGAACGCACTCCCTCGTCATCAGCCCCTAAAAAGTACGCTTGCTTTTTCTTAAGTAAATCGCGAAAGGGAACTAACTGCCCACTAGCATCAGTTACCATGGCAAGCCCGTCTGAAATATGCTCTCGGCCGACATTACGTGCTTCGACTGTAGAGCCAATCCAGTCTTCAGGGAAACTTGAATCTTGAGGGTTATCGCTGCCCTCAATGGTATCGAGAGTTTTTCCGCCTTGATATGTTCGCCAAACTCGGTTGGCTGAAAACTTAATTATTTGATTCATCGTTATAGTCCCATGTAATCTTTCGAAGATATTTCCCTGGCTTCACTGTTAAAAATAAAATACCGACCAAGGAGTTAAATCTGCCCGGCAGCGCATAAGTGACATTTTCTAGCCCCTGCATCAAGATCACAGCGCCTGTAATGTTGATAAAATACCGGTATAGCTCATATAACTCATGACCAAAGCAAATATAAATATTAGCGATAGTATTGCATTCGTCAGCTTTGAAAATTTATATTCGCCCATTAGTTCTTTCTTATTACCAATATAAGCAATACACCCGACAGTGGCAGGTAATAATAAGGCACCAAAAGCCTGAGAACCCACCATTATAGCAATAGGTTTGGCATTAAAAATCGGCACGATTAAGCCTAAAGACGAGATAACTAAAGCGATAATTCGATAACTAGGTCTTTTAAGATTAGGTTTTCGTTGCAGGTAGTCATCGAGTAGCCACGGGAGCAATGCAACATTAGGAAACTGTGAAGACACGCCTGCGGCTATCAGACCGATAGTAAATATAGCCACCGCAGCGGCACCAGCTAAAGGCTCTAGCAAATAAATCATTTGTGTTACATTTACTAAAGTGATCCCTTGAACAAACAAAGAACCGGCTGCGGCAGCCATTATTGAAGTACTGACAATAAACATCAAAAATGCTGAAAATAATGCATCTCTATTTTGAGTTTTAAGATCGGCCATCGTCCAACCGGCTTCTTTTACTAAGATGGTTCTCAATATAAACAAGCCAGAAAAAACAGTAGTTCCCACCATCGAAGCTATAACCAAAAATGCATTTTTATCAGCGCCTGTATCGGGCACATTGGGCACCATACCTTTTAATATATCGATTGCTGGCGGCATCAAAATAATGAAATTAATCAAAAAACATACCGACATTATGGCAACAAACATGGCTAATACTTTTTCAAATACTGCGGTTTTCCCAATCAGAAAAATAATATAAACAAAACTGATAAAAAATATCGCGAAATAAAGCGAGGAGATCCCGCCGTCGATAAAGTTTTTCGACCATTCATAACACACATCCGCTAAAATCCCCATAACACCAATAACACTGCCACATATCTGTGTCGTCAATGAGACAATAAAAAATATACTCACCGCTGGATGTATATGTTTTTTAAAGGATTGCAACGCAGTCATACTGGTTACTAAGGTAAACTTACCAAATAAATGAATTAAAAAGTAAGTGATGGCACAGGAGATAAAAATAGTCCACAACAAAGACATACCATAATCCGCCCCCGCTTTAGCCATAGCAGTAACACTACCTGTACCAACGGTAAAACCAAACAGAAATATCCCCGGCAATAGCGACTTAAAAAAAGTCTTCATGTTATTTGTTTTATTCATTTAGTTAGTACCTCAGTGGATGATTACAATTATTAATTAAACACCAATTAATAGGTTTTATTCGATTAAAGCTATAACACTCGTCATTACCAGATGGTAGCCCACCAACCTAAGCTAATTAAATTTCGATATAAATACGCTTCCACTGCATGTCTAGACCTATATTTATTACCAATATTTTATAACTTATGACCTATCTATAATAAATTGTGATTATTTTTCTGCAATTTTATATTTGTTTGCTATACCTAAAGAGTCAATACAAAAAACAACTGTTTTAATTTCGAACAATATGAAAATTCTATTTATGAAAAAATTTACAATGTTATCCCAAAAAACCCTAAAACACTGTTATCAAAGGAGAAGATAAAGTTAATCAGATGAAACACCAACAACAAAAAACATATTTATTACCAATAAAACCAAAGGTAACACACACAAATCAAGCAATCAAATTACCAAAAGTGACTTACAAAAAATGAGTTTTTTTCGAATAAAGGTTGACCAATGTGGTAAATCATGAAATATTTTGTCATGACATTCAGGTTAGTGTTTGGCAAGTTACATGTCATCTTGGTGTTAGAAAACAATAATTATAAGTTATTAAAGGGTCCATTAAGCCCCTTATTAAATACGACAAACGGGAATACAAAATGAAATATAATCTATCTAAAATAACCTTAGGGGTCTTATCAGCTACTGCGTTGAATATGACTGCTTCGGTTCATGCACAAGAAAACCAAGCCAAAACTAGACAAGCGGTTGAAGTTATCGAAGTAACTGGTATTCGAAGCTCTCTTACCAGTGCTTTAGCAGAAAAGCGTAATACAACTAATTTAGTTGAAGTAATTCAAGCACATGATATTGGTAAACTACCCGATCAAAACTTGGCCGAAGTTTTAGAAAACATCACAGGTATTCAAATTACCAGAACAGCGGGTGTTGGTACGGGTGTACAAATTCGTGGTACCAATGCAAACCGTGTTGAAATTAATGGCGTATCTACTGTTGGCGCCGGAGATGGCCGTAACGGTATTAGTTTTGAAGATATTAACCCGTCAATTATTGCCGCTGTCGAAGTAACAAAATCACCGCAAGCTAAAACGACTGAAGGCTCTGTTGGTGGTACGGTAAATTTACGTACAATCCGCCCATTGCAATTATCAGAACAATTAGCGGTTGTTCGTGTACAAGGTGAACAAAGCACCTTAAGTTCTGAGGGCATGAGCCCAAGACTTTCTGGCTCTTTTGGCGACACCTGGGAATTAGATTCAGGTGGTAAAATTGGTTTTGTTATTACCGGTAGTTACACCGAGCAAGAAGCGGTGTCATTCCGTCCTCGAGTCGATCGCGACAACCTTGTTACCAATAACGGGCAAGAATTTCAAGGGATCCAGTTTCTTGTACAAGAACAAGAAAATGACGATTATGAAACCACTAACCTTTCAACCACATTGGAATGGGCGCCTAATGACGACATGAAGTTTCATTTCGATGCGATTGTTAATAGTCAAGAACGCAGTAGAGATTCATATCGACTTCAGGCTTCAGGGATCTCTAACCTGAGAAATATTGCTATTCCTTCTGCCTTTGAAACGGTTGATTATGGTACGGTCGGTGGTACTAAAATCGGCACTAAACAAGCTGCACTTATTGGTCGTCTTGATCCTGTTTTTGACGGCAGCGTAAACCCGAGTGATGGTAACTTCCGTACTTCAAGTGATACCGGTGCGCGTATTACCGATACTAACGTATTTGTCTTTGGCGGAGAGTGGCAAGGTGAAAACCTTTTTGTTAGCGCTGAAATCTCATCTTCAACAGCTAAAACCTCTAACCCAGACTTAAGCTCAACACTAAACTTTATTAACCCTAACGCTCCATTAGTAGTAGAAGTAAGGGATGAAGATGACCGACTAGACAGAGTCCCTTTAATGGGTAACATTACAACACTTGAAGAAGCTGTGGCTTCTGTTAATGGTGGTGTCGTTGAAGAAAGTTATTTATATAACGATAATGCAACGCCATTTATGTATGACTTAAGAGGTGGTTCATTAGCTTTTGGTATTGACCCTAACTCCGCTGTTGCTCCTTCTTCAACAGATTTAACTAACCCGGCTAACTATGTTTTAGACCAAGTTATTGTAGGTAATAATACAACAGATAATCGTGAAGACGGCTTCCGTGTTGATACCACTTACTTTTTGGATGACGGTATTATAACGTCAATCGACGCTGGTTACCGCTATAACCAATCGTCAAGTGAGTTTAATGATATTGGTGATAATATTGGTGGTTTCAGTCGAATGACTGATAGCCCGAGCGCCTTACTTTTTTCTGACTATGTTACTGAAGGTGCGGATAATTTTGGCGATGCCGATGGCCGAGATTTATTCATTGCTGATTTTCTTTTAGTAGACCCTAACAAGGCTTTTGCTAACCGTGATGCGACAATAGCAGCATTACAGAATGCGGTTGTTGCCCATGACCCTTCAAGTCCAGACATTTTAAATCTGCAATCTGATGAAAATGCTTACTATAAAGTAGAAGAGCAAACGCATGCTTTATACGTGCAAGCGAATTTTGAATGGGAAATGATCCGCGGTAATTTCGGTGTGCGTTATATTGACACTGAAGTTGACTCAACGGGTTTTGGCCCTGCAAACAGTAATGGTGCAAGAGAGCTAGTAACCACCAGTGGTGGTTATGACTTTTTATTACCTCGTATCAACCTTGTTGCCGATTTATCTGATGATTTAATTCTACGTTTTGGTTACGGCTCTGATATTCGTCGCCCTGACTTCGGTGATTTAAGTACAGGCTTTGCTTTTGATACAAGTGAAAACTCGGCAGTACAACTAGGTAACCCTGGTTTAGAGCCTGAAGAAGTTACCTCATTTGATATTTCATTAGAATGGTATTTTGCGGAAGCAGCAATCGCAAGTATTGGTTACTTCGACAAAGAACGTACCAACATCTTTGGTAACGATTTTGAAGGTGCTTTACTTGTTCCTAACGGTACACTTTTTGCCCGTGAAACTGACCCTTCTTGTCCAGGCGGCGGTATTTGGAATCCAGATGTTATACCTAATGTATTAGGTGATCCGAATACGAAAGGGCTTTGTGTAGATTTTTCTAAACCAGGTAATGATCCTGCCAAAACAGGTCAAACAGGTTTTGAATTTGCTGTTCAATATGACCTTTCAAGCTTTGAAGATGACTTAGGTTGGGCATCTGGTTTTGGTGTAATTGCTAACTATACTATCCAAGAATACTCTGGCGGCTCTGTTGAAGATTGTACTTCAGGACGCGGTCTGACGGTATTAGGTGATGTTTGTGCCGAACGTGGTTTACTTGACCTGTCTGAAAATTCATACAACGCAACGGTATACTACGAGAAACATGGGATATCTGCACGTTTACGTTACACATGGCGTGAAGCGTTCAAAACCCAAGATTTTGGTGGTGGTGCTAATACCAGTGGTAGCAGTACACTTAGTTTCCCTGTTTATACAGCAGACAGAGGGCAACTTAATGCCAGCATTAACTATGATGTTAACGAAAAGTTAAACATCGGACTTGACGCAGTTAACTTAACTGAAGAGTCTATTAACCAATATTGTGTTAATGATAATGCGCTTCTATGTTTTGTTGGTCTTCCTGACAGAAGAGTAAGTATAGGCGCTACTTATAAGTTCTAATATGAAGAAACAAAGTTTCAATCATATAGAATTGAATAATAGGTACTAATTTAGTACTAACCAACCCCAGCTTATGCTGGGGTTGGTATTTACATAACACGAATAAGATAAACGGTTAGAGCCTCTAAAACAGAGTGATAAAAACTTAACACTTCTAATAAGCATTAAAATTTACACTGTATTTCATTAATTAAGAAAAATTAACAGATTAAAATTTACTCGTTTATAAACGACTAGTAGATACCTCGTTGTAAGAATTATAAATCGGAGCAAAGGCATTGATAAAAATTAACATCACGGCCCTGTTACTCATGGTAACAACACTAACTTTAACACTAAGTGTGCAGTCACAAGAACACCCAAACTTGATTATGACTAAATCAGGTGTCGAAAAAATTAGAAATAATTTAGGTAAAGTGCCTTTATTTGACGCCACTTTACAAAAAGTTAAAGAAGAAGTAGACGCTGAAATTGCGCTTGGTATCGATACACCAATCCCAAAAGATTTTTCCGGCGGTTATACCCATCAACGCCACAAAAAGAATTTTCAAGTCGCGCAAAAAGCGGGCGCCTTATATCAAATATTGCAAGACGATAAATACGCAAAATACATCCGCGATATGCTATTTCAGTATGAAGCTATGTATAAAGACTTACCTATTCATCCGCAAGAGCGCTCGTATGCACGCGGTAAGTTATTTTGGCAATGTTTGAATGACAGTAACTGGTTAGTTTTTATGAGCCAAGCTTACGATGCAATTTATGAAACCTTGTCAGCGCAAGAGCATGACAAGTTACAAAACAACTTATTCCGCCCATTTGCTGATTATATTTCAATCGATAATCCACAGTTTTATAACCGTATACATAACCACAGTACTTGGGGCAATGCTGCTGTAGGTATGATTGCACTGGTAATGGATGACGCAGAATTATTAGAACGCGCTTTATACGGTATTGAAGACGATGGTTTGGAGTTAGGCTTAAAAGATAACGATGGTGGTTTTATTAAAGTAGCAGGACAAAAAGCAGGCTTTCTTGCTAACCTTGAAGACCCATTTTCGCCAGAAGGTTATTTTACTGAAGGCCCTTATTATCAGCGTTATGCTATGTATCCTTTTTTGATCTTTGGTTTGGCTATGGAGAATGTAAAACCTGAAATGAAGGTATTTCAACATAAAGACAACGTACTCTTAAAAGGGGTTGATGCACTGCTTAATTTGTCCGATGCTGACGGTGATTTTTTCCCGCTGAACGACGGCCAAAAAGGTATGTCTTATTACACTCCGGCATTAGTAACAGCTGTTGATATTGCATATCACTATGGTAGCCAAGAGCCAAAATTACTCGGTATTGCCGAAAAACAAGGGCTAGTATTATTAGACCAATCAGGTCTTTCTGTGGCTATCGGTGTTCGCGACGGCAAAGCTAAACCTTTTGTTAAAAAATCAATAAACTTTTCAGATGGTCACGACGGTAAACAAGGCGGCGTGGGTATTCTTAGATATGGCAATGAAGACTTAACCTTAGTCTTTAAATATGCTGCACATGGTTTAAGCCATGGTCATTACGACAAGCTTTCATATTCTCTTTATGCCAATGGTGATGAAGTTCTTCAAGATTACGGCTTGGCTCGCTTTGTTAATATCGAACAAAAAGGTGGCGGTAATTACCTGAAAGAAAATAAAACCTGGGCGAAACAAAGTATTGCGCATAATACGCTGACCCAGAACCAGACCTCGCACTTCGGTGGCGATTACGAAACCGGCAGTAAATATCATTCAAATTTACATGTTTTTGATGCGACTAATGAAAATGTGCAAGTGGTTAGTGCAACAGAAACTAATGCTTATCCGGGCACGGAAATGCACAGAACCATGGCAATGATCAAAGCTAAAAATTTCGAAAAGCCTTTTGTGCTCGATATTATGAAAGTTGCTTCAAAGCGCAAAAATCAATATGACTTCCCTTTCTATTTTATGGGGCAAGTTATTAAGACCAATTTTGAATACGACTCACCTGCAAGTTTAAATGCGTTAGGTAGCAAAAATGGTTATCAGCATTTGTATCTTGAAGGTAAAGGGCAACCGTCTGTTCAAAGCACTCAGTTTTCATGGTTAGGAAATGGTAAGTATTATACCTTAACCACAGCTACTGACGATGACGATGAGTTACTTTTCACTCGCATTGGCGCAAACGATCCCGAGTTTAATCTTCGTCGTGATGCGGCTTTAATGATCCGTAGAAAAGAAAGTAAAAATACCATTTTTGCTTCAGTCATTGAGCCACATGGTGCTTATAGTACGGTTTCTGAATTATCTGAAAACTCTAATAGCAATATTGCTGAGCTCAAGGTAGTACATGATGACGATAATTATACAGCGGTGACAATTATCGATCTTAAAGGCAATACCAGTGTCTTTATTTTGGCAAATAAACAAGCGTCTGTGACTAAAGAACACAAACTGAAAATAGCGGGCAAGTTATACCGCTGGACAGGAGCTTTTCATTTTACGGGGAGCTAACGATAAGCGATAACCGTTCAATAGCGAATAAGGATTGCAATTACATTGCAATCCTTTTTTTATACTTTAATAAAAGTTTTGAAGCTAAACTCGCGATAACAATCAGCTTTCTAGCCAATTTTTACTCGATATTAACTCTAATAATTTTATTGGTACTACTTTGATGTATTAATAAATTACCATCTTGGGTCGCTCGCATATGCCTTACAATACCTGCATGTACTGCTCCGGAAGGGATCGCCCAACTTTGAAACTTTTCACTGTTAGGGTCAAACCTCACTAAGGCGTCAGGGCGCATTCCTGATTCATTAAACCAAACAATATCTTTTACCACTGCGATAGCATATGGGTGGGATTCTTTTCCGCTGGGTGTTGCCCATTCGTTTATTTCACCATTTTTGGGGTTATATCGTCCTATTTTCCCTTGTGATGAATTGACGTACCAAATCATACCATCATTGGCGATATCAAGACGGCGAACTCTAGTGGCTGTATTGGGTAATATGATATCGGTTAACTCCATGTTTTTTGGGTTAACTTTAACTAAACAGTTCCTCCCATTACAAGCAACCCATGGGGTACCTTGGGCATCAATTTTTATACCATAAGGTTTAGAGCGAGGCGCATTCATTTTAACTAGCTTGATATCACCACTGGTGGGGTCTAAACGACCAATCATATTGCTATGTTGTAAAGTAAACCAAAGTATCCCCTGTTTATCAAATATAGCACTGTGAGGGTCTTTCGCTTGTTTGTCGGGCATTTTATATTCAGTTATTTTTCCAGTTTTAACCTCTAATTTACCTACGCTGCCATTTTTATTTCCGGTGTACCAAATGTTGCCAGCATGATCTGTGGTCACTGTATGTGGCATAGCATTTTTAGGCAATGGGTATTCTTTCATTTCACCGGACACTGGGTTAATTTGGCCAATCAGGTTTTTACGCTGGCCTGCCCACCAAATAGTGCCATCGGGTGCTTCAATAGGATCACGTGACCGCTGACCTAGTGTTGGAGCTTGCCATTGGGTAAAACTTATTTTGGTCGTACCTGCAATTAATCTAGGTGTTCGCAGTGAATTAGGTGGGTAGTTAGTTGTGAGGTAGTTAAAAATACTTTGTTCTACCTCAGGTTGTGCAGATAAATCAATCATGGTCTTAGTTAATGATTTCCAGCCATCCAAGCTATACCCTGAGCTTCTTGTAATAAGGTTAGCTTGGTGACAACTTGTACAATATTGCGCTACTAAGAGCTTACCTTGATGATGAGTATCGTTGACTGATTCAGAATCTGAATTTTGAGCAAAACTTAAACTAGGTAGTTGACACCCTATAAGTAATATAATTGACTTAAAAAAAATATTTTTATTCATCGTATTATCCAGCCTTGCTAACTAAGCACTATGGCTTAGCGATGTTGCACTTGATCACATCCAGTTTATTTGTAGATGTTCGTAACTAAAATAAATATAACAAGTGTTATGACATTTTACTTAAAATTTCGCCACCGATTTTCATGAATAAAAGGGATCTAACCGTTTTATTTTCCGCAAGGCCATTAAGAAACGTAAAATATTCCCCAGCGATGATTCCGCCAGAAAGATGGTGTACTTGGCAATTAAAGACGCCAGTAAAAAATGGTCGATGCCGATCCCAAACTGCCGTTTGGCGATGAGTCGTTTTATTATTGAATTCGAGGAACGCCTCGAAAAACATATTAACTAAATGGCAGTTACACAGAATCTGTTACAGGGTCTTTTATTTCTTCTGACCCCTTCGATTTTTGGATTTAAGGCCAATTAAGTTAATCACTTAATTGGCCTTTGTTTTTCAAATCAAAATAGCTTGTGATTATTGTGCTAATTGCTGATTAAACTTTTCAATAATCGCTAATGTTTTATCATCTGAGGAAAATACGGTATTTAACCCTTGTGGCTCTTGCGCTGGATCACCCAAATAATCATCACCTAACTTCCATTCACCTTTACTGTCAGGGTTAGCTCGGCCAAAGCCGCCATAAGCCCAAAAATTCAACCCCGCCAAATTCCCATTATTATTTTTAGCGTTAAGTACTTGCTGAAATATTTCAGTAAAAAACAGATCGCGATATTCCGTAGATTTCAGTGGTGACAAACTTTCTAAATGTCGTGGAAAACCAAACTCAGATAACACGATAGGTTTATTTAACTGTTTTGCGACAGCTAAATGATCCAGCATATACTGCTTGGCTTTATCAATAGCAATAACCGTAGAAGCTACTTGATCTGCTTTATTGTACCAACCCCAATTTTTTGGCCAAATATGCATAGTAAGGTAATCAATTGCGGCATTATCATGAACTTTTTTATAGGTATCAACGCTATTTAAACTGCCTGCTGCACCTTCATTACCGGTTGAGATCAATTGCTTAGGCGCTAAACGTTTTATCAAGGCGACTGTATTATCGACCCACGATTTAAAATAGGGATAATTGTCTTTATCAAATACTCTTGGTTCGTTCGCTAACTGCCACGACATGATCGTCGTATCATCACGGTATAATTGACCGGTAACACTATTAGTGCGAGAAATAATAAATTCAACATGTTGATAAAAATCATTGGTACACGGCTGACAGCGATGAAACTGCTGGGTATAAGACATATAGTCATCCCATGTAACACCAGCAGAAAATGGATTGGGAACATCACCGTAACCATGCCAGTTCAAGTATTGCGACATACCGCCTGACCAAATCCAATTGTTTGTTAAATAAAGCACCGCCACCATGTTACGCTTTTTCATTTCGGCTAATAGATAATCTAAGCCCGCTAACAATGCGTGGTTATATTCGCCAGGTTTAGTTTGCAAAGCAGGCTTAACAACAGAATCACCCAGGCCACCATCAGCGCCAACTAATATTCTTAAATTAGTCACGCCATGTTGTTGTAACTGATCTAATTCTTGATGTAAGCGTTCACGGTCACCATTTTTAGCTGCGATTAATGGGCCATACCAATAGTTAGTACCAATAAAATGATAAGGCTTGCCGTCACGATAAAATTGACCATCTTTAACGCTAACAAATTTTTCATTGTTGGCGTTCAGTTTAATGGTTAAAACGTTCGAGGGTTGAGACTGCCCGCTTTCATTAACAGCGATAATGCGATAATCATAACTTCCGTTTTCAACTAAAGCTTCGGTGTCTTGAAACAAAACATCTGTTTCAGGGTTAAACCTATTTTTACCATCTGAAACATTTTCAGCAATGATTGTCCAAGTTTTAGCCGCTGTTAACTTTCGTTCAATATTATAACTTCGGCCTAAAGGTGAGCCCATCCAGTTTAGTTTTCTATCATTCGAAATCTTTCTAAAAACTGGCGCTTCAGGTACCGACAACGGTAACGGCGCACTTAAGCCATTCATTTGCGCTTGTGCCACTCTGACTAAATCGGTAATTTTACGCTCTTCATTAGCATCACCGTCAGCAAAACCAGGTAGGTGATAACTATAATACGGACCACTGCCCTCTCTATGCCAATAAAAGCCGCCGTTAT
Source organism: Thalassotalea sp. (assembly GCA_051251725.1). Lineage (GTDB taxonomy): Bacteria > Pseudomonadota > Gammaproteobacteria > Enterobacterales > Alteromonadaceae > JALZUE01. The sequence continues at coordinate 34,456 of JBPOFN010000015.1, forward strand.
GGCGGTGCCCTCTATAGCCCCAAATAAAAGCCCCCGCAGCTTTAGCGCCATTAACTTCATAGTTAACCGCGGTTTGCATAATGTCATTAATACCTTCAGCCGGTTTCAAACCATATTCTCCGACCAAATACACTTTACGCCCAGCTATACGGGTTAGGTCATCGATGATAGTTTGCGGCTTATTGTTATTATTTACGGTATAAAAATGGTTATTAATAATATCAATATTGTCGTCGTTTAATGAATGTTCAAGAATTGATAAATAGTTACCATCAACCACTAATTGCCTAGGGGCCAAAGCTTTAATATGTGCAGCTGTTTTACGGATAAATTCTGGCGTACTGGCTTTTAGTTCATTGCCCGTTTCCCATGCCATAATCGCCTTTTCTTGATAATAATATTTGCCAGTGATGGTGTTTTTTCGAGTAATTACCTGACGAATAATATCTAAGTACGCTTGAAAGGTTTTACTCTTGGTATTATAAAAATCAGCTTGTTGCTCATGATAAAAAGCAGCTAATTGTTCACGCCCGCCCCACCACTGCCAATGATCAATAAAAGGTAAAATTAAACGTAATTTATGTTCACTCGCATGTGCGATCATTTGATCGTAAACCACCATTGCTTTTTCATTGAGTACCGGCATGCCATCAGCAGCTGTTGGTCTGAGAATATGAGTTTCTCGCTGACATGCTACGTCACTTGGATGTTCAACCGACAAGACATAAATACGTGTGGCTTTATGACCTGTTTTAACTAACGATTTGATCCAGTTTTCTTGCTCGTCAGATGTCGGCCATTTAAAATATTGTCCCCAACCTCTGGCATCGGCAGCACAGGTGCCTTTATTATCATCTTCAATACGGTGTAATTCAGGAGCATTAAAACCAGCAAATCGAAATGTTTGCGCACCCTCTTTAAGTTGGTGACCGTCACGAGTAATAAAATGTTCAAAATCAGCAGCACTAACTGTTTGCGCTATGAATAAGCATATAAAAACAACATATTTATTTATCACTATTTTTCACCTATGGCAGTAAATAATCGGCTGACTTCCATCATCGCCCGACCATTATGATAAGGCGCTTTCCAAAAACCGGCTTTATACAATTGTGTGCGTTCATGATTATCAGCACTTGAGATCCAATGCCATTCGCCAGCAAAATGGTCTTTATGATGGCGCTGAATAAAAATCCAAATAGCTTTACAGATATCAAAATAACGGCGTTCTTTGGTCAAGTGATAAGCGTTTAAAAATCCCACTAAAGCTTCGGCCTGAACCCACCAATGACTTTCTTCATGCCTGATATTACTCGCCACTTCATACTCGTCACACACTTGGTTATGTTTACCAATCGACTCTTTCAAGCAAGTATCAGCCAACGCTAGAATAATCGGCTTATACTTAGCAAGGTATTCATCATCAGCTAATATTTCGACCGCTTCCCATAATAACCAACTGGCTTCAATATCGTGACCATAAGAAATAGTCAGCGATAAATCTTGCCATTGATGATCGAAAAACAACTTTAGGTGGTTATTATCATGATTAATAATATAACGTTGAAAAATATCCAAAACATGAATCAGCGCTTCTTTAACTTCAGCCGTTGGTAATACTTTGTACAGAGCACTGTAAGCTTCTAATACATGTAAATGAGTATTCATCGACTTGGGTGCGTTTAAGTCTTTATCACTCAAACGTAAGTCTTCAATTACCTGCCATTCTTGGGTATAAGCTTCAATATAACCACCGTATTGATAATCTCGGGCATGCTTTTCAATCAATTGAAAATACTGCTGAGCTTTAGCTAATGCGCGTTCATCTGAAGTTAATTTGTAATAGGCAGAAAATGCATAAATACAAAAACTTAAAGCATACGTTTGCTTTTTACCGTTGAGCTGCTGCCCCGTCGCTGAAACTTCCCAAATGGCACCACCATGTTCTTTATCATCAAAATAATTTAATAAATAATCAAACGCTCGCTCCGCCGCTTTCCGGTATTCTGGTTTGCCACTAAAAAGTGCTTTTTCACTGTAAAACCACAAAATACGACTATTTTGCACTATGCCTTTAGTCGCTTCTGGGACAATTTCACCAAAAAAGTCAATTTCACCAACAAAGCCGCCGCAACTTTCGTCAAAGGTATTATTTAACCACCACTGACCAATATTGTTTAGCTCTGTTGTAATCGCACGGTTTTCGAACGCAAGGATTTCCATTATTAAATTCCTTTTTTACTGATTGTGAACGGCATTTTTAGCAATTAACTGATTAATAGCCTGTACTGACGTAGCTGAACGTAAACCGTCTTCTGGCGTGTTTTTACAATAATCAACTAATTGTGCAATCGAGGTCGTCGCAACATGCATACGGGTATCTGAAGAAGCGTAATAAATATTTACCTTGCCTTGTTCATCAACAACCCAGCCATTACTAAATACCACATTAGAGACATCACCCACACGCTCGTTACCTTCTGGCGCAATCAAGTGGCCTGCCGGTTTATGTATTACTTTCCATGGCTGGTTTAAATCTGTCATAAATGAATACAAGACATAACGTAATCCTGCGGCAGTATTACGTACGCCATGAGCAAGATGTAACCAACCTTCAGCGGTTTTTAACGGCGCTGGGCCTTGGCCGTTTTTCACTTCATTAATGGTATGGTAAAGCTTCGTATCAACAATCACTTCTGATTTAATTTCAGCATTTTCCATTGTTTCAGATAAGCCCCAACCAATACCACCACCACCACCAACACTGATAAAACCGTCTTGTGGACGCGTGAATAAAGCATATTTACCATCAACAAACTCTGAATGAAGCACCACATTACGTTGCTGACCTGAATAAGTAATTAAGTCTGGTAGCCTTTCCCAAGTCACTAAATCTTTGGTTCTGGCAATACCACATTGGGCTTCTGCAGCACTGGTATTTTCCATTAGGGTTTTATCTTTACGCTCAGTACAGAATAAGCCATAAATATAGCCATCTTCATGTGCAGTTAAACGCATGTCATAAACATTCGTATCTGGGTTTTCTGTTTCAGGTAAAGTGATAGGGTTTGGCCAAAAACGAAAATTATCAATGCCGTTATCACTTTCTGCGACCGCGAAAAAAGATTTACGATCATTACCTTCAACTCTGACCACAATAACGTATTTTCCATTGAACATCATAGCGCCAGAATTTAATGTGGCATTAACACCAATGCGTTCTAATAACAGTGGATTAGCGCTTTCATTAAAGTCATATCGCCAAGTTAGTGGAATATGATCACGGGTAATAATTGGGTTATTCCAACGCTGAAAAATACCGTTATATTTTTTACTCGGTTGGTTTTTTTTAGTGATTAAGGCTTCGCTTTCATCCATCAGCTGGCCAAGTTTCTCTTGAAAAGTTTTGTTTGCTAATATTGTCATAATCCACGTCTCTATCTATATGTATATATAAGCCAACTAACTTAAATATTCGCTTAAGTCTTTTTGGCTTAGAAAATTTTGGCGAGTAACTATTTAGCTTTATTTTCGTATTACTGGTTGTCATTTAGTTCAAGAAGCTAAACAAAATTTTTATTTGTTGAATCCGTTATCAATCACAAATGAACCGTAATCAATTTATCAACAAAAAACACCTAACAAAAAATAAGTAAACAAAGCGACAACACCTTAAATATATTCATCCACCAGTCACACAACAACAATGAACCGGTTCATGTTTATAATTTAACGGGTTTGTTAACATTTTGCTAGTATTATTTCGTTTTAGTTGTAAAAATAAGGTTTAATAATCGCTAAAATGCTATTTTGTCTAAACTGCACACGATTCATTGAAATAATTGTTGAAGGAAATATAAATGAGTACTATCAGAGATGTAGCTAAAGAGGCTGGCTTATCAACCGGCACAGTTTCAAAAGCGCTTAGTGCTCCTAAAACAGTCTCACCAAAAAATTTAGCTAAAGTGCAAACAGCAATAAAAAAACTAAATTATAAACCGAACATGCTGTCGCAAAAATTCCGCAACAAACAATCAAAAACTATTGTTGTACTAGTGCCAGATATTGCTAACTTATTTTTTGCACAAGTAATCAGCGGTATTGAAAATGTTGCCCAAAACCACGGTTATAGTGTGTTATTAGGTGATACCAAAGATGAGATCAAGCGCGAGCAAGAATTTATCAATATGGTTGAAACACGCCTTGCTGACGGTATTATTAATTTACGCCCATATATCGCTGGTGACTCTATGTTACCGAACGATGATGTGATTGCGGTTAGTGCCGGTGGCTGTGAAAACACGCCTTATCCGCATGTTAGAATTGATAATGTTGGCGCCAGTGAAAAAGTAGTTAATTATTTAATTTCGCTTGGCCATAAACGCATTGGCGTAATTTCAGGCGTTGCCCATAATCCTCATAGTATTGATAGACTCGCCGGTTATAAAAAAGCACTAGCAAAAGCCGGCATAACATTTAATCAAGAATTGGTGTATGAAGGTGACTTTAATTACTGGTCTGGTATTAATGCTTCTGAATATTTCTTTCGCATGAAAGATGAAATGCCAACAGCAATATTTTCTATGAATGATGAAATGGCAATCTCTGCGATGAAAGGCTTTTTAAATCACGGCGTTCGAATTCCTGAAGATGTTTCTATTACCGGTTTTGATGATCGTAATGTTTCGCGCTATTTAAACCCCGCCTTAACAACGGTTTCACAGCCGGCTGAACAAATTGGCGAAAAGTCTGCAGAACTATTATTACAATTAATTGAAGGTAAAAACCCAAATCAAACTGAGTTTGTATTACCTTATGATTTTGTCATCAGAGAAAGTACGGCAGTAAAAAAATAAACGGCTAATAAACCAATGCTGATAGGCAAAACGCAAATCAGCATTGGTATCTCCAAGCAGCCAATATTTATACACATAACAATATTTAACCAACTCGACATTTAATCATACGGTCATATATAGCAACGACAGCAACATTAAATTGCTGTTGCTTAAGCCAAACCAAGAATACTAAACCTTCTGCACCAAACATTATTTACAACACAATCATGCATTCACTTTTCATAGAGTAACTATTGTTAATTGTCATTGATTTACCCGACTATCCCCTTTTCATAATGTCGATATAATTTTACCCCATCAAATTCTTATAATATTGACAGGTAAAAAATATCACTATGCGTAATACATTCTTAATAAAATTCTTTCTGCTTCTTATATCGCTTAATTCTTTTACCGCACACAGTGGTACATCAGCAACAAAAAGTGTCGAACCGACTAAAGGCACTGTGTTGATCACTGGCGCTAACCGAGGACTTGGTTTAGCCTTGTCTCGTCATTTTATTGCTGACGGCTACCACGTTATTGGCACCGCACGTAAACCTGCTCAAGCAATAGAACTTAAAGAAGCCGGTGCACAAGTGGTTCAGCTTGATGTTACAAACGATGAATCAATCGCTGCAATGGCGAAAACACTTAAAGATGTGCCAATTGACATTGTTGTGAATAATGCCGGCTATGTGAATAGCCAAACTCGTGGTATTGAGTCATTTAAAAACACCACGCGGGAAGAATATTTACGAACGTATAATATTAATACCATTGGTCCGGTGATGGTTACAAGAGCACTTTATCCAAATTTATTATTAGGAAAAAGTGACGTTAAAAAAGTTATTAATATTTCATCCCATGGTGGCATTATTGCTCGAAAAGATGCCCATGCTATTTACGCTTACGACACCACAAAAACGGCTTTAAATAAAATTACTAATGAGCTTTCTAAAGACTTAAAAGCCGATAATATCGCCGTGATTTCATTAGCTCCTGGCTGGAATAAAACTCGCACGGGTGGTTCTGAAGCTAAAATGGAGCCGGAAGAATCAATGGGTAAAGCGAAAAAAGTGATTGAAGGTATTACATTAAAAGATACCGGCACTTTTGTTGGTTGGTCTGGTTTTGCGATTAAGTGGTAACGATATGACTATTAACAACAAAACAGAACCTACAAATAACAATTTATTTAGCCGGTTAACACAAATAGAGTCGTCAGAAACCAAAGCGGCATTATTATCTTTTTTATTCATTTTTTTATTAATGACCTCTTACATGATTTTAAAACCAGTAAGAGATGCATTACCAAGTGATTGGGGCGATGTCAGTCGTGCTACGCAGTGGACGTTTACCTTTATTTTCGCCACGCTTGCCGTAATTCTTTATAACTTTTTTGCATCAAAAATATCGATAAAGAAACTGGTTCCTCGCGTATTTATTGCGTTTTCTATTAGCTTTATGATGATTTATGCCGCTTTTAAAGTGGGGGTTGATGTCGGATTTTTGGGTAAAGTGTTTTATGTGTGGAGTAGTGTTTTTAGTTTATTTCATATCTCGGTTTTTTGGAGTTTTGTTTCTCAACATTACTCGAAATCACAAAGTAAGCGAGTTTTTAGTTTTATAAACACCGGCGCCAGTGCTGGCGCTATATTAGGGCCATTAACGGTAATGTTATTAGCTGAGCAAATGAGTATTGAAAATGTCTTACTTGTTACCAGTACCGTATTACTGTTGAGCTTACCGATAATTTCGCTGCTCAATAAGCATTTTGAATCTGACGGTCATGTTAAGCAGAGCGATAGTACAAAAACACCAGAAATCGATCAGCTACAATCCGATATATTCTCAGGTTTTAAAAAATTATTTTCTGATAAAAAATTACTTGGTATCGCGGGCTTTATTTTTTTATTAACTGGCGTAAGTGCCTTCTTTTATACTACGCAAAGTGACATTTTAGCAGACTATAGCCGCGCTGAAAGAAAGCAGTTATTAGGCGGTATTGAGTTAATGACAAACAGCTTAACCATTTTAATTGGCCTGTTTGTGTCCAATCGTATTTTTAGACGCTTTGGTTTATCGGCGAGCTTATCTTTTGTCCCCTTTGCTGTTGCTGCATTAATGTTATTGCTTAGCGCAAACCCTGCTGTTTTATTTGTGCTCATTTTAATTGTCGCGCGCCGTGCTGGTAATTACGCCATAGTTCGACCTGCCAGAGAAATCCTCTATACCTCAGTAGACAAAGAAACCCGTTTTAAAACCAAACCTATTATTGATATTGCGGTGTATCGCGGTGGCGATGTCTTTTGGATTTGGACCATCGCTTTTATTGGCGATGGCTATTTAGGTTTTACCACACCGGAAAAAATTATCGTCGGTGCTTTTGTTGCGCTGCTTTGGGGGCTGGTAGGTGCCTATATTGGGAAAAGACACGAACACGCAGAAAAAAAAGAAGAACAAGAAGCTCAAATGAATGAAGCGACTTCTGATTTTTCAGATTGTAAGCAAACCACTTAACCTTTTATTTACATTAATAGTTATATTATTTGGAATATTTACGATGTATAAAGAACTAAAAAAAACGTTAACAGATAAATTATTTCGCTCTCAATTCGCTGCCCTTTGTTTATCTGGCACGCTATTGTTGTTAGCGTCTACCGCTAACGCTAAAGATACCGATGACTATAACCTATCTGCGGCAATGCAGCCGGTTGCGCAAGAAAATATTTTTTATGATAAAGAATATTTCAACTGGGGCTCAACCATCGTTAAAGGGGATGATGGCAAATATCATTTATTTTACGACCAAATGCCTAAAGAACATGGTTTTTATTCTTGGTTAACCGATGGCATCGTCTCCAGAGCCGTTTCTGACAGCCCAACAGGACCATGGAAAAAGGTGCAAGAGGTATTAAGCGCAAGAGGCGACGGTTATTGGGACCAATACACAGTACATTGTACAAAAGTGTATAAATTTGAGGATAAATATTACCTCTATTACATGTCAACAAACTCGGGCATCATGGACTTAACGCCTGAGCAACTTGAAGAAGTTCGTCACGGTAAATGGAAACCTGATAACTTACGCGGCATGATGCGTTTAAATCAGCGTATTGGGGTTGCGGTAGCTGACAGTATTGAAGGTCCGTGGAAACGCTTTGCTAGACCTTTATTTGAACCGCAATTGCCTATTGCCAATCAGTCAAATAACGTTACTGTGACTAAACGTCCTGAAGGCGGTTATTTAATGATTATTCGTGGTGATCAACCCGATCAGAAACCGAATGAAATTATTAGAATGCAGGCTGTGTTGTTAGCTGACCACCCACTAGGCCCTTGGAAGATGCAATCTAAGCCGGTAGTTAAAAATTATAATTCAGAAGATCCAGAAGTTTGGTACGACGCTGAGCGAAAACGCTATTACAATTTATATCATGCGTTTGGCTATATGGGACTGTTAACGTCAACCGATGGTTTAAATTGGCACAGAGCCAAACACTATAAAGTGGCGGATAAAGAGTATGTAACCACAGACGGAGAAACCGTAGAAGTGCATCGATATGAGCGCATGGGTATCTATACTGAAAACGGTAAACCCGTTGTCATGACCGCTGGCATATTTTTGAAAAACGGTGATACACATTCACTCTTTATTCCTTTAAAAGAAGATTAATACCCATTTGATTAAATAATAAATAGAAAGAGCAAGCTTTCTCGGTTTGCTCTTTCACCCTTAACGCGTGTTAAACTTTAATATGTATTTAAGATACAACCTTGGTGAAGTAATGAAAGTAAGCTGGATATTTTTAGTTTTTGTCTTGTTAATGAGTGGTATCTCTTGCGCTGAAATTATTGATGCACGAAATAGTAATGAATGGCAGAAATTACAAACCAAACAGCAACTCAAGCTATCAAGCTGGCCAGTGTTTCGTATTGAGCAACTGGAAAAATTACAGGGTAAATTGCGCCAAGATATTTCCACCCTACCGCGCCATTGTCCGATTATCTCTGACAATCACCTTGGTTATCATTCATCGTTAAATATTAATAATGGTGAAAAATCGCCTGCACTGCATCAAATTGACTTTACCTTAGCCCGTCCATCATCCGTGCAATCAATCGCGTTAGTACCGGCATTTAATCCGTTAAGACCTTATGGCGGCTCTTATGCCTTTCCCAAACGTTTTAAACTTGAAGTACAAATGCTGGGACAAAATCATTTTGAAGAAATCGTCAATTGGATGGATGAAGATTTTCCAAATCCGGGCGCCTACCCAGTTTTTTTTAACGATATAGATAAAAAAATTACACTGCTTAGATTAACCGCAGCCAGTGACACTGAAACGTCTGCTAAGGCGCATTTTGCGCTCGGCGAAGTGTTTATTTGGGCCGAAGACGAAGCGAATGGTTTGATTGAGAATGTTGCTCGTGCCGCTGGTACTCAGGTTGTCGCCTCAAGCAGCTACAACCAATCAGCTAAATGGCATATCGATTATTTAACTGACTTAGACACAGGGTTGGGTTTTCCGATCCAAGAGCAAGAACTTAAGCAACCAGATTTATTAATCATTCCAAGCCTAGATAATGCATTAAATGAAATGGTTGAACTGACTATTGACTTAACCGCGCCAAAAAACATTAGCCGGCTCGACTTTTGGCCGGCAAAACCGAGTAGCAATGTCATGCTGCCAGATTTCGGCTTTCCTCAACGTATTATTGTTGAAGTTGCCGATAATGCTAAGTTTATCGGAGCAAAAATAGTAACCCCTGATTCAAAAGGTGAGAAGTTTGGCACCTTATTTTCTGTGCGTATTAAACCCGAAAAGTTTCAATACATTCGTATTCGAGTGAGCCAATTACAAGAGATCAACAAAAAGCGCATTTTAGGATTAGGCGAAATTGCAATATATGATGCCGCAGGACAACTCGTTCATGATGCTAATATTGTTGCTAAAGGCATTCCTGAGCACTACTTAAATCAATTGCCACGACTATTAGACGGTTATAGCTGGGGGCGCAGCATAGTACCTGAGCGTGAATGGATGATGGGCTTAGCTAAACGTAGGCCGCTTGACCAACAATTAAAACATGTAGAAAGTGAGCTTGCGCTAGCACACGAATATTGGGATTGGCTATTATCAAGGCTAATAACCGGTAGCGTTATTGTTGTGCTGTTATTATTTATCACTGGCGTTATATTATTTCAGCGTTATCAGCGCCAACATTTATTGATCAAACAAGGACAAAGAATTAATCGTGATTTGCATGATGAAGTGGGTAGTAGCTTGGGTAGCATTACGTTATTAGCAGATGAACTGGCAGAAATAAGAGGGAGTTCAGCAATTGCCGATGACTTAAATGATTTATCGCTAATGGCAAGAGAAGCGAATGCATCACTGCGAGAAGTGGTTTGGAATGGCAGCGGTAACAGTGTCTTGTTAATGGTTTTATTACAATCATTATTTGAACGCGCTGAACGTGTGTTGCGGGGGGTAACCTTAAGCCAAACGCTACCGGAAAACTGTCCAGATATAAAAGTATCACTGACGGTAAAACGACAGTTAACGATGTTTTTTAAAGAAGTTATTCATAACTGCGCTCGCCATGCCAACGCAACAAAATTTAGCTTATCAGCCGCTGTTGATGACAATTTCCTTTCAATTGAAATTAGTGATAATGGCTGTGGTTTTGAATCGTCACAAACTATGCAAGGCTGGGGCTTAAAGAACTTGGCGGCCAGAGCCGAAGAGCTTTCAGGTGAGATAAAAATAGATTCTCAACTAACAAAAGGTACGACAGTTACCTTAAGGGTTTCGCTCGCCATGCTGTCGAAAGAACCAGAGCTTAGTTATCAAACGTCGAACGAGTAGGAAAAACGAATGACACCGATAAAAGTATGGATAGTAGAAGATGATACAACGTATCGACGAACTTTAGAGCGTGTGATCAGCCGCGCGGAGAGTATTACAGACTGTCGTGCATTTCCTTCTTGTATTGAGTTTTTTTCAATCCTTGACACTCTAGCGCCATGTGAACAACCTGATCTTGTCTTGATGGATTTAGGCTTACCGCGCATGGGCGGTGTTGAGGGTATTCAAAAGTTAAGCACGAATTTTCCTGATATTATCGCAGTGGTGATCACGGTATTTAGTGAAAAAGAAAAAGTACTTGAGGCACTAGAGGCTGGAGCATCAGGTTATTTATTAAAGTCAGCTAGCGGCCCTGAGATTATCAAAAGCTTAGAAGAGGTCATAAAAGGTGGGTCGGTACTTAGCCCAGAAGTGGCTAAAATTGTACTGCAAAATATTCGCAAATCTGCCTCCGATGAAACCTATAAAATGGCTTTACGCGAAATAGAAGTACTAGAAAAACTTTCTTTAGGGCAAAGTGTGAAAGAAATTTCGCGCAGCTTAGATATATCGCAAAGTACAGTTTCTACTTATTTAGCACGAATTTATGGCAAGCTAAAAGTGCAATCGCAATCAGGTGCGGTAGCAAAAGCGCTTCGCAGCGGCATTATTAAATAGAGTACTTTTAATCCCGTAAAACCAATTCACTATAAAATTTTCAGCGAAGTTAAAAAGCTAAGATAAATCACTTCAGATGCAAAATAAATGCAATAGCAAAACAAAAAATGAACAGCCGTAGCCGACAAATCAAATTTATAGCGCATTCACTATAAACTTGATTTATATAAAATAAGCTATAAAATGGTTTTATAGTAAATATTCTATAGAGAATGAATATGTATATCAATACGCCAAAAGATTTAGGCAAACTTATCGCCAAAGGTCGCAAAGACAAAGGTTGGAATCAAAGCCAGCTTGCTATGCATATTGGGATACATCAACCAGAAGTATCTAAGCTCGAAAATGATCCGTCTAAGTTCGATTTGATAATTATCATGAAAGCCTTGGCGTTAATTGGAGCGGATCTAATTGTTGAACCTCGAAATAAAAATGAGCCTGAAGATTCAGGGTTAGGTTTCTAATGGGCAGAAAGTCGCACACTCAAACCTTATATTGCTCAATGAACGGTATTCTTGTTGGGGAGCTACGTCATAAGCGTAACCAACTGTCATTTGAGTACGCACAGAGTTGGATTGAACGTAAAGGAAGTCGAGCCCTATCACAAAGTTTGCCGTTGGGTGCCTCATTAGACAATCAAGCCGTTGAAGCCTATTTTGATAACCTTTTACCCGACAACCTTAATATTAGGCGAAATATTGTTTCTCGTTTAGGTGCAAGAAGTATATCGACGTTTGATTTGCTCGAATCTATTGGCCGTGATTGTGTTGGAGCAATAGCATTAAGCCAAGAGCCTCCGCTTGGTCAACTTCCCTCATTAGAAATGCTAGCATGCAGTGAGCATGATATTGCCACGCAAATTAGAAGCACGCGCACATCAAACACTTTAGGTATGCAGAATGATGAAGACTTTCGCATTAGCCTTGCGGGGGCGCAGGAAAAAACAGCATTAACCTGGTGGAACAATCAATGGCATAAGCCATTAGGAAAAACACCAACAACGCATATTTTAAAGCCGCCGATTAATCATCATGAAACGATGAATGTTGATTTTAGTAGCAGTGTTGATAACGAGTGGTTTTGCTTACGATTTTTAAACGAATTAACTATGCCTGCTGCTCCCGCTGAAATTGAACAGTTTGAAGATGAGCGAGTATTAATTGTTGAACGCTTTGATAGAAAAATCACAGGTGAGTCAATTATTCGGCTACCTCAAGAGGACTTTTGCCAAGCACTTGGCCGTTTAAGTGACAACAAATATGAAGAGCATGGAGGGCCTAACGCCAGAGAGATAATGGAATTACTTTCGTTAAGCTTGGATCCTGTTCATGACAGAACCATGTTTATGAAGTCTCAAGTGCTCTTTTGGTTGTTAGCTGGTAACGATGGGCATGCTAAAAATTTCAGTATATTCCTACAAGAAAAAGGATTCTGTTTAACGCCTTTCTACGACGTGATCAGTGCTTATCCATATTTTGGCGTAGGTAATATGCACCCTCGAAGAATTAAAATGGCGATGAAAGTGCATAGCAAAAATAACCATTACCATTGGCATAAAATACAAGCAAGACATTGGCTGAGTCATGCAAATCACCTTGGTTTTCCTGAATCGGATATGAAGGCAATATTAGAAGAGCTCTGTAAAACTGTACCCGACGCGTTAATAAGAGCAACAGAATCAGCAAAGCCGATATTTAAACAAGAAGTGGGCGAAGCGATAACTAATGGAACAATGGAATGCCTTGAAAAAATGAAGCGTCAGTTGGCAGCACTATAGAGGATAGTTTTTCAACAGGGTAAGTGGATTGCAATAGTATTTCCTGTATATGCAGGCACGATACTATGATCCAGTGATTGGAAGGTTCTTGAGTAATGATCCGGTTGGGTATGTTGACCCTGATGGACGTGAAATTGTTGCTCCGATTGAAGAATAAAAAGAATAACTAGTCATTGCCTGGCACCAAAATATTTTGATCCCTTACAATATAAATCTAATTTAGGAGTGTCCCTTTTTATTATCTCTGAAACAAGCAACCTTCCCATAAAATAACCGCTCTTTTATTGCGTCGATTAAAATACTGTACGTAGCGCCGCCCCAATGACTGCATTTGAGATATTACCGTTGAAGATATCTGTGGAGTACATAAAAGGTGAACATGATTAGTCATCAAAACCCAAGCATGAATGGCAACTTCAAATTGCACCGCATACTCTTTTAACCAAGTAACATAAACATTCATGTCTTCATCACAAGCAAAGATGGCTTGTCGATTATTACCTCGTTGAGTAATATGTTCTGCCACGCTGGGTAAAGAAACTCTAGGTTTTCTTGGCATCTATAACCTACAAAAACAAAAATAGTCTATACAAAAAATATAGACTATTTAATTTGGATCTGACCCCTTTAACTTCAAAAAATATAGACTATTTAATTTGGATCTGCCCCCTTTAACTATTGAAGGTAAAAACCCAAATCAAACTGAGTTTGTATTACCTTATGATTTTGTCATCAGAGAAAGTACGGCAGTAAAAAATAAACGGCTAATAAACCAATGCTGATAGGCAAAAGGCAAATCAGCATTTAATTAAACGGTAAGTTAATCTAGATCGTCGCTGTAAATTATCCAGTTACCTGCTCGCCGATTTTTAAAGTAATGCCTTTACGTAAGTTATCATTTATCTCTTCAACAACATCATCCGTTAAACTATAAAAGTAGATAAACAACCCTGACATTAATGCGCCAACTGCCGGCAAATAACTCACCATCATTCGTAAACCTTCTTTTGTTGCTTCGGTTTGCTCAGCATTGGCTTCATAACCATAAATAGCGAGTGTCCAGCCCGTTATTGCCCCACCAATGGTCCAGCCCATTTTTTGCGCAAAAGAAGCTGATGAAAATATCAAACCCGTAGATCGGCGACCCGTGGTGTACTCTGAATAATCAGCCGTATCCGCATACATAGCCCAAAGCAGCGGGAAGATAATTCCAGCACAAAGGCTTATCAACACTTGCGATAATAAAATTAACCAAACTTGTGTATCAAGATAGTAAAAAACACTCGCACTTAATACTGCAGCAATAAGCATTGCGTACATAAAGGTATTCTTTTTACCAATCAATGAAGACACAGGTTTCGCTAACATCACGCCAAGTAAATTTGACGCTTGCCCAATCACCAAATAGGTAGTAATTAAACCGAATGAAACTCCAAATACGTCAACACTGTCGACGGCAAAGTAGTACTTCATATAATAAACCGCGGCGCCATCTCTAATACTGTTAAAAATTAGCGTTGATAAGGCGGCGCCTAACAAAATAAACCAATGTTTGTTTTTTGCGAGGTTTTTTAAATCTACTTTTAACGCGTTTTTTTGCTCTTTCGGTGGTTGAACTCGCTCTTTTGTCCAAGCGAAGGTGAGATAAAATAAAATAGCGCATAAGACACCATAAAACATTGCGGTATACATCCAGCCAGTCTGTATATTCGGCTCGCCGCCACTTACGATACTGAAATAATCTAATAATGGCTCAACCATAGCAAGAGAAGCCATGCCACCAGCAAAGGCAAAAACCATACGAAAAGAAGCTAACGTTGTTCTGTCTTCACTGTGAGATGACATTACCCCTAATAAAGAGCCATAAGGCACATTAACTAAAGTATAAACAACCATCATTAATGAATAAGTGACGTAGGCATAAACAATTTTATATTCCATCGACCAATCTGGCGTGGTAAAAGTTAAGACCCCAACTAAAGCAAATGGGATAGCACCAAAAGCAATAAAAGGTCTAAACTTGCCCCAACGCGTATTCGTCCGATCAGCAATTATTCCAACAATAGGATCGGTCACCGCATCCCAAATTCTAACCACTAAAAACATTGTGCCGGCAGCAGCAGCTCCTATACCAAAAACGTCGGTATAAAAAATCATTAAATATACAGCGAAGAGTTTCCAGAACATCGAGGAAGCAAAATCACCTAAACCATAACCAATCTTCTCTCTTAAGCCGGGTCTGTCATCATTTAATATCATACTGTTTTAGCCTCTATTCTTATTATTCAATCGTGCATTTAGTCACCTACACCATTGAACCGGTTCAAGCGAAGTCCTCGTATTCAACCAAGAAAGCTATCAGCTGTCAATCTATATTTAATTCACAATAACACGGCTTAAATTATTAGCCAAAGAGAAAAACAATTAATTAAATTGTTAATTAACAGCAGGTTAATATTATTCTTTAGTTGTTATGGCACTAACTAAATACAAGTTGCCATAATTTACTTAACTGAGTAAATAAAAGATTATTTATCAATAAAATTAATGACCTAACTAACTTCCAAGCGTTATCGACAAACTAACATTTGAACCGGTTCATTTATTGTGAAAGAATACACACTCACCTGATCGATATCAGTTTAAAGAAAACAAAAGTATGTTTGGAAATAAAAAAATGAACAATGAGCTTACTGTCGAAATTAATAACTATGTTAACTGGCTTGCTAATTCGGCATTGCCGCTTTGGAGCTTAAAAGGTATTGATAAGGACGGCGCAAGTATTGAGCAGTTTTTAGCCAATGGCGACACCGACGCCAAAAGCAACAAGCGCATACGTGTGCAAGCAAGGCAAATGTTTGTTTTTGCTGCCGCCAATCAACAAGGCTGGATTAACAATGGCTTTGATTTAGTTGCTTCGCTGGAAAGTTTTTGCCAAAAATATGCGACTGTGCCTGAAAAATCGCATTATGCTCATATTGTTAACGCAGACAACATGATTATTAATCCTAATAACGATCTTTATGATATCGCTTTTTTCTTGCTCGCATACGCTTGGCGCTATCACGTATTTAACGACTTAAACGCCCTTAAACAAGCAAATAAGTTACTCAATACTATTGATAATAAATTAAAAGATGCACCAGGCGGCTGGATGGAAGGTGATTACAGCGCATCGAATCGCCGTCAAAATCCGCATATGCATTTATTCGAAGCATTCTTGACCCTGTATGAATTTACCCATGACGGTAAATGGTTAGCGAAAGCCGGTGAGATCTATTGTTTATTTGAAACAACCTTTTTTGATCATAAAAATAAAGTGTTGCTGGAGTTTTTTAGTGATAATTGGCATGTCGCCGACGGCGAGCTAGGGGCAACGGTTGAGCCCGGCCATATGATGGAATGGGTTTGGTTATTAAGGCAATATCAAAAATTCACTCAAGCGCCAGTCGATAACTATTGCCATGCTTTATACCATAACGCGTTAACGTTAGGTTTAGATAAAACAAGCAACTTATTATTAGATGAAGTGAGCTTGATTGGTCATACAACCAAAAAAACTAAACGCTGTTGGCCCATGACTGAATGGATCAAAGCCAGTTTGGCGCAAGCTGAGTTTACCTCAGCGCAAGATAAGTACGACTATACTAGTGACACATTAACGGCGATTAAAGCCTTGACCAAGTATTACTTAGTATCACCGCATTCAGGTCAATATATTGATAGTATCGATCAAGACAATAACGTATCTGTCGACACAGCCCCAGCAAGCACTTTGTATCATTTGATGGTAGCGGGCTTAGAAGCTCAAAAATTTGCGAGAAAAAACAATGCCATTATTAAAACAAACTGCGCTTAACCTACTATTAGCTATTGGGGTTTTTAGCTGTATTACCGTTAGTTATGCCGCTGAGCAAAAGCAGCCTAATATATTACTGATCACCGCTGATGATATGGGGTTTGATGACAGATCAGGCCAAGGCCATCCGTTTATTAAAACGCCGTCTCTCGACAGATTAGCTAAGCAATCTTTACAATTTACCGATTTTAGCGTTTCTCCCGTGTGCGCTACTACCCGAGCAGCTTTATTGACTGGCCGGGATTTTTATAAAACAGGAGTTTCGGGCGTGCATGGTGGTCGTGATTATATGCACCTGTCTGAAACACTTATCTCACAAGTTTTACAACAGAATAACTATCGCACCGGCACTTGGGGCAAATGGCACTTAGGTAAAACTAAAGGTTATTTACCTGAAGATCGCGGTTTCGACGACGCTTATTATGCTGAACTTTATCGCCATGAAAATAGCGAAGGTTTTTTTAATGGCAAACCGGTCAAACATAATAAGTGGGTGTCTGAGGTAGTAACAGATTATGCCATTGATTTTATGTCGACCCCGTCAACTAAACCCTTCTTTGCTTATGCCAGTTTTTTAGCGCCGCATGAACCTTGGTTAGCCCCTGAAAAATACGTACAGCCACATCTTGCTAATGGCCTACGCCCTGCTATTGCCAACTTGTATGGTATGGTTGAAGAAATGGACTTTCATATTGGTCGCTTATTACGTTTTCTTGAAAAAAATAATTTAGCTGAAAATACCCTGGTTATTTTTCTCTCAGACAATGGCCCATGGTGGGACTCAAGTAATTTAGGCGCCATGACCACAGCCGAATGGCATGACCGAAACCCAAGTAAGCTCAATGGTAATAAAGGTCAGTCATGGCAAAATGGCGTGCGTTCACCACTTTTTATTCGCTGGCAAGATCATTGGCAAGCACAAGAAGTTACTCGCTATAGCGAAGTGAAAGATATTTTTCCAACACTGATTGAGTTACTGAATATCAAATTACCGCCGCAGCATAAAAAAATTGATGGCCATTCTTTATTACCGTTAATTTCAGGTGATAACTCTTATATCAATCCACGCGAAACCTATATTGGCTCGCATGATGTTATTGCTAGAAAAGCGCTGTTTAATCAGTGGACGCCAATAGACGAAAGCGTTAGAGCCAATATGCATTATCAAGATCAGCTCATTGGTTTACGCACCGAGCAATATAAACTGCTGCTCAACCCGTCAATGGATAGACCAGGTTACCCTAAACCGATAAATAATTATGTGCTGTTTGATATGCAAAAAGATCCTTTAGAGCGCACGAATATTATCTTAGAACAGCCAGCAATCGCGCAGCAAATGAAAGCTAGATTACAACAAAGGTTTACCGAGTTACGAGCGTCACCTGAAAATTACCGGCCGCCAGTATTTATTATTGATGCAAAAGAGAATGTCTCTGTAATTAATGGTTTTGGCACCAGCAGTAATGGCGGCAACACAACCAGCAAAGCCCATGTCTTAAGCCATTTAAAAACCAAAGGTGATTTTGCTGACTACGCCATAACAGTCACACAAGCTGCTGAATTTGATGTTTATATCAAACAAAGAAATACCGACGGCGCCGGCATAGTTGTTACACTTAACGTTAACGAGCAAGCAATTATTCATCAATTGTCTGAAGCGCCGATTCAAAAAATAGGCAGCGTAGCGTTAACACCCAGTGATACCTTATTTTCTTTTAGTGTAGTTAAAAATAATAGCTTTAAACCTTGGGCGGAAATTTCCGAATTAAGACGATTTTTTCTCGTCCCGAAAGGAAAAAAAATTGATTTAGCCAACTTAGCGCTTCCGCAATAACTAATTTATTATCGAGATAACTGATGCCAGCATTTCCAAATTTAACTTGTTTTAAAACCTATGACATTCGCGGTATTGTACCAAGCGAATTAAACCCTGATATTGCCTACAATATTGGCAAAGCATACGCACAAATTTTTACGCCAAAAAACGTGGTAATAGGTAACGACATTCGCTTATCTGGCCCTGAGTTATCAAAAGCAATCGCAGCAGGCTTACAAGAAAGCGGTGTGAATGTTATCGACATCGGCGAATGTGGCACCGAAGAAATATACTTTGCAGTGCCATTTTTAGAAGCTGATGGCGGCATATGTATTACCGCAAGTCACAATCCTGCTAACTATAACGGGATGAAATTTGTTGGCAAAGGCTCAAGTCCTATTAGCTCAGACAATGGATTACTGGAAATAAAGCGCTTAGCTGAACTAGGTGAATTTCCTACTTCAAAATATATTGGCACTTTATCGATGCAAGATATTTCTGCCGCCTATATTGCTAAGCTCATGACATTTATCGACTTAACTAAAGTTAAACCCTTAACCATAGTTGCCAATCCTGGTAATGGCGGCGCGGGAGCAATCATTAACGCAATAGAGTCACACCTGCCCTTTGCTTTTAAAAAACTCAATTTTACCCCTGACGGCAATTTTCCTAATGGCGTGCCTAACCCTTTATTACCTGAAAACCGAAAAGGTACACAAGCGGCGGTAATGGCAGAAAATGCAGATTTTGGTATTGCTTGGGATGGTGATTTTGACCGCTGTTTTTTCTTTGATGAAAAAGGTCAGTTTATTGAAGGTTATTATATCGTTTCTTTACTTGCACAAATGATGCTAAAGAAACAACCAAACGAAAAAATCATTTATGATCCCCGATTATACTGGGCGACATTAGACACAGTGAATAAAGCAAATGGCCAAGCGGTTATGAGTAAAACCGGACATGCTTATATTAAACAAACTATGCGAAAAGAAAATGCCGTTTATGGCGGAGAAATGAGCGCACATCATTATTTCAGAGATTTTTACTATTGTGACAATGGGAATATCCCTTGGTTATTGATTGCCGAATTAATCTCAACTTCGGGCAAATCATTGTCAGAATTAGTCGCTAACTTAACAGAAAAATACCCTTGCAGCGGCGAAATAAACCTAACAGTAACCAACAGTCAAGCAATTTTAGCGCAGCTGAAAAGTCATTACCAAAACCTTGCTGAGCAGGTTGATTATACCGACGGCATTGGAATGGTTTTTGAAAACTGGCGCTTTAATGTCAGAACATCTAATACCGAGCCGTTATTAAGAGTCAATATTGAAACCCGAGCCAACAGCGAATTATTAGCACAGAAAACAACTGAGCTTATGGCACTGATTGATCAATTTTAATAATAATAAGTAGCTGTATTAATCTGAACACAGCATTTGCTTATTTGTATAAAAGTAACAATTTAGTAAATATTTTATCTGGCTTTGGTAAAAAAGCTTACTCACGTGGCGCAAATTTATTAACACCTATCGCCCGAAACCCCATGTTAAAAGAGTTAAATTATTATTTTTCCAAAACCTTTCCTAAAAAAGATTTATTTGCGGTAGGGAGTAATATTGATAAATATGTTGATAAAGCTTCTTCGAGGCCTTATTTCTCAACGCCCTTCACATTAAATGTTTCTCATGAAGGTTTTTTAAAACCAAGAGTTTACTCTGATTATTATCGGTTTTTAGAAACCTTATACAAAGGAGGACACCCATAATGAAATATGTATCTGTTATTATTTTATTATTTTATTATTAATTATTCTTACCGGGTGTAGTAGTAAATACAAATATCAACATCCAAAGACACTTCCTTTGATCACTTATACTGAAAATCAAGTCGTTTTAAGGCTCAATCAATATAATAAAGAACTGTATTTAAAAAAACGTTTTACACTTCATTCGAATGTGCACGGCCAAATCAGTACGGGTACTTTTGGTCATAACTATCAAGCATCATTTGATCCTTTTAAGAAACGTTCCGAGGTCGAAAATGATAAGCTTAATTTAAAACTCCCTTTACCAAAGTTTGCCATTCCACATTCAAAAGATGTTTGCTTCTATGTAAAAGACGATACCGGAAACATATTACCGGCTAAAGCGACAAATAGAGTACTTTCCAATGATCATGGATTTACAAACCCAAGATGGCAGAATACCTATGCGCTGCAGGGAAGAGTTCCAGGGATAAAAAGTGCCTTGATACAACAAGAAAACGCTTTAATAAAATTAAAAGATGATTACCAACAAGCGGTTAAATATGTTGCAACATCACCTATTATAACAAATAACCAATGTCATATGCCGGCACATTCTTACCCTGAGCCAAAAACGCCATTTAGTAATAACTACTTGAAGTTAAAACCGTTAATGCCTACAGCTATATGTATGTTATCTAATATCAATGAAATATCAATAAACGCTAAACTTCGCCTTATTGATAATATTAATATCAATTTTCATGGGCTTACTGATGATGATTTAGATATGAGTTTTAATCATTATATGAATGATCTAGATAAAGGTCGCGCTCCTTTAGCTTTTTCAAATTTAGCCGTTAACGCCTTCGACAAAGTCTTCCGCCAGCCTTTAAGATG
Organism: Thalassotalea sp.; assembly: GCA_051251725.1. Taxonomy (GTDB): domain Bacteria; phylum Pseudomonadota; class Gammaproteobacteria; order Enterobacterales; family Alteromonadaceae; genus JALZUE01. The sequence continues at coordinate 55,926 of JBPOFN010000015.1, forward strand.
TACAAGTAATAAATGTCGAATACAAAATGAGTTACTTGCGGGAAGTCCTTATCGGTTTTATAAAAAAGCATTTGCACATTGTACCGCGACTGTTTCCAGTGCCATTAATAATAAGTTAAACGAATTTAAATTAGCTCACCAACGATGGTTAAATGAACCTCAAGAAAGGCTAAACCAATGTCAAACCATGTTAAAATTAAATAATACAGGGCCCCAACAAGTCTCTCGTTTAGAAAATATAAAGGGTTGGTTAAACAGAGATTTGGAAAAATATAGCAAGCAAAAACCTATAGCAGAAGGGTCTATATACGGTTACGGTAAAGCTTTTGAAACACCTTGTTCTATTTAAGTTAACAACAATAAAATAGATTATCTATGTTATTGACTTATAAGGTAGAATTTCTTTAGTTTTTTGGATTCATCGATAGTGATTATAGAGCCATAAATAATGTCGGATGCAACACAAAACAAAAAAACAGATTGGTTTTCTCTATTAGTCGTTATAGCTATAATTTGGGGAGTCCTTCATTATTTACTCACTGGTTTTTTCTTTGGTATCGTCGATTCAGCCTGTAGAGAATCAAGCGAACGATATAACGCAACAGCTTGTGACTGTCGTATTTCAAAATATCGTTCGTCATTATTGCTTGAAAATTATATTTTCGGCGAAATAGGCGATCGTTACTCAGCCATAAAAGCGAAACAAATTTTATACAACACAATGGCTGCTTGTCCAAATCCTAGGTAAGAGGAATATTTATGCCGTTATCGTTGGTCGCCGCGCCGACAAAATATATTCTGATTTTCATGCAATTCAAACTTATTTCTTCACTCCTTTACTTTATTAATTAGGCATAACTCAGCGTGCCACAATAAACCATAATTCCTTTTCGTATTATCACCATTTACGGCTACAAAAATTTTTATGTTTATATTTGCATAAATAACAAACACAATGTACCATTCGAATTAATGGTACAAGTGGAACATCAAATAAAGGGACCATATATTCGTGGAAATATTCATTGATATTAATAATCCGTTGCCCCAGTTTTCCCAGCTAATTGAGCAAATAAAACTGGCGGTGCAACAACAAAAAATTAAGCCTGGGGATCCTTTGCCCTCAATTAGGCAATTGGCAAATGATCTTAATTTAAATAATAAAACTGTCGCTAAAGCTTATAGTTTGCTTGAAAGAGATTCTGTGATTGAAGCCAAAGGATATCGGGGAAGTTTTATACATCCCGATGCACAGAAAAACTGCACAATTAACATTAGTGAATTAGTTGAAGAAAAACTAACGGAAGTAGTTCTTATGCTGAGAAATACTGGCGCAACTGATTCAGAGATTCGAATTGCATTTACAAAAGCAATGAATTCAGACAACGAGAGAGGAAGTTAAGATGATTGAAACCATATTCTATATTTTATTTTTAAGCCAAATTATACTTTTTTCAGTATATTTTCCTAATAAAATATTTCAACGTATGCGCCATGTAATAACACATTACCCGTATGAACAATACCCAAAACTATATCCTCAGCCTATCGATAACTATCATCGCTTTCATCATAATTATCGCTTAGCAAACTATATGATTGCCGCTGTTGGTTTAGTGATATTAGTTGTCAGTGTCATATTTAATAGCGAAGGACAAATTATTGAACCGCAAATATTAGTTTGGTTATTTTTTATGGTGCAATTTATACCTGTTATCACGATTGAGCTTTCTGTATTTAGTCAATTTAAAATGATGCGAAAAGCAAACCAAAGCTCAGTGCGTAGTGCAACGTTAAGCCCTAGAAGCCTTCAACGTTTTATTGCTCCTAAGTGGATTTATCTTGCTTTAACCACCTTATTCGTTGCTCTTGTTTATGGTTTTTATTTAGAAGATTTTACAATAGATATTAACGGTAGCGCAGTATATGCCGCGGGCATCCTATTAACGGTAAACGTGTTTTTTGCTGGATTAATTTATTGGCATCTTTTCGGTAAAAAACTCAACCCACATCAAACAGAAGAAGATAGACAAAAGATGATATCTGTTGCCATTAAATCGCTAGTTTTTATCAGTATTAGTGCCAGTATTTTTTTAATGGCTTCTTTGAGCATTAAAGAATTTCAATTACATAGCCTAGAGCCGGTCGCGATGACAATATATTTGCAAGTCATTGCGTTTTACTCATTGGGTAGCGCTATTGCTAATTTTAAAATTGATGAATTAAATTTCGATTTATACAAGAAAAAATCATTACAGTGAAGAAAATGATGAGTTTATAAATCGTACCTAGAAATAAATTTAACCTGTATAAATAGTAACGCTCAAAGCTATTTATACAGGCTTAGTAATCAATAAGGAAAATGCTCAGAATTTTATACGCTCTATGGAGCATTGTTATAAGTACGCTTCCCTCGAATAATTTACTATTCTGTTATTTAAACAAAACTCGAGTTTGTTTCTTTCCATTTAATATGGCACCTATAGATGTAGAGCGTACGAAAGCATCATAAAGCGCTATTGACAAAACAATAGTCATTGTACAAATACCGAACCACTTTATTGACCAGTGCAACGGTAACTCCGCAAAAGCAACTTGTAACCAAACCACTATAGGTAAATGAATTAAATAAAGCCAATAGGCTGAGTCCGCGACATAACGAACATATTTATTTGGCTCACTAAACAGAAACTTACAAATCCCAAGCGTAACTGAAACTAATGACCACATAGTTATTGCATAACTTAGTTTAAAACCGGCTTTAAGTAACAAATAGTATTCGTGGCCTACATTAATTTCGAACTTAGACAATATCAGGCAAAGAGCAATAGATAAAATACATAAAACGAACTTCCCTAAACTTAGTTGCGAAAAGTATGCTATTAATGCTGATTGCCGATGCATTAACCAACCTAAGAGAAAAAAACCACCATAAATTAACAATACAGGTATATGCGGTATTAAAGACTTATCTGGTGTATCCATCCCCCAGTTGTCCATAAACCAGAGACAATAAGCGGTTGGAATAGCAGCAATTAAAATGTTAACCGGCGAATGACAAAACCAAGTAATCACACGTTCGGTTATTGTTAACAAATACTTTTTAACGGATTCATTGACCTCAATTATGTTCCGCAAAAGAACTACACTGGCCGAGATTAAAATTAGATAGTACAAAAACCATAAATGTGTACCAATAAAAAACTCTTTAGGATTTGTCGCAAAACTTACAAAGCTATTACTCAGCGCGGGCCAAATATTGACATCACCTTGCATACTTTCTCCCCCTATGATCCAGCCTGAAATCAGCAAAGGACGAAATAAAAACCAACCAACCACAAAAGGGATCCCTATACGTAATAACCGTGATTTAAAAAAGTCACTTAAACCCTGTTGATGAAACTTCATATGACCAAAAAAACCAGCAATCAGAAAAAACAACTCCATCCGAAAAGAGTGACTTACTAAGACAAAAGCTGAAACGATATTGCTGGTTGAAATATCCATAACCGCCCAGCCAATAAATATCGGGATAAACGATAAGCTCGCATGAAAAATTATACCTAAGAGCAACGCAAAGGCTCGAACTGCATCAAGGTAATCTAATCGAGAGTTGGTTTTTAATAACATAAGCCTGTACCTATATTGTATAAATTTATTCTGTAGCGGGATGTTTATCATACCCATATTGATTCTGTTCAACCTATGGTAGTGATATTTTCATTGCATAATTGATAAGCGGTTAATAAAAGTCCACTTTGTCCACAGTAAAACTGAATTTCGCTTGCTTAGGGCTAAAAGCAACAATACTTAAGCTATTAAGTGTTTCAGTATTTAACGTCGTTTGCTCTGACCACATGCGTTTCATTGAATCAAATGGAATTTTTACTTCATGGAAGTTTCCATCAGAACTGACAATAACGGGTGAAGAATGATAGTCAAAATTAGTAATATCTAAACTATTCGCTGAAATAGATATATTGCCATTGTTAATTTTTATTAATAATCGAACGCCTTCAAATTCACTCGCATTTGTAGGCTCTCCCATTTGGCTGAGTGGTAAAATTAAGCTCGCCCAACCAGGCTGACCGCGCGGTGGAATAATTTCACCTTTGACCTGTATTACACCACTCAACACAGTTAACTTAGTGGTTGTTTTCCCACCTGCAGTTGTGTCGGATAATAGTAGCCTAGGTAGACCTGAATTGGTGTTTACTACATGATTAAAGTTGTCTATTAAAGCGTTATCCGCACTAAAAGCACTCTTAGATAAAATGACTATTGAGACAACAGCAAAAGCCTTTACTAAATAATTAACCGATTTAGATATATGTTTCATAATATATTCTCTTCTATTACCAATTATATAATTGGCTATTTTTTAATTTGTAAATCAGCGTTAAATTAATACTGAGTTACTGCGAATGTTTAAGTAACGCTTAATAAGTACCTAGGTAATTAAAAAAGGTGACAAATAAAATTAAAAAATAATAAATTTGATAAATTAAATAAAATTGTCACCTTTTATCAGCAAAACGGCACATACTAATATCTAGACAAATATTCTGTGATTTATGAAAATTTTTAGAAAGTTAACTTCAACAAACAATGATAACGATGCAAGTTTAGTGATGAATTCATTAGGCGGTGATAGAGATGCTTTTTGTCAAATAGTTTCTCGTTACCAGAATTTACTTTGTGCTCTTGCTTATTCTTCACTAGGCGATTTAAAACACAGCGAAGACCTTGCTCAAGAAGTGTTTGTTGAAGCATGGCAAAAATTAGACACCTTAATAGAACCAGAAAAACTCAAAGCATGGCTATGCGGGATACTACGATTTAAAATTAGCCATTATCGTAGAAAAGAAAACAACCAACCTCTCAAAAATACCCAAGACTTAGACGAGCATACACTTAATGAGCCTACCGACATTGCTTTAGAAGAAGCCACAATAAAGCAACAGCAAAATTCATTGCTATGGAAAGTGCTAAATGACATTGACTGCATTTATCGTGAACCGCTTATTCTCTTTTATCGAGAGGAACAATCGATAGCACGAGTCGCAAAAGAGCTAGATTTAACGCAAGATACGGTAAAACAGCGTTTATCTCGTGGCCGCAAATTATTGAAAAGTGCCCTGTCAACTTTTGTCGAAGATAGTCTGAAAAACAGTAAGCCTGGTGTCACATTTACTGCGATTGTCATGACAGCTATTAGTGGTATAGCGCCTCCAGCAAAGGCCACTTTAATAAGTGTTGGTGCCGCTAAAACGGGGGCTTTATTTAAGCTGACTACCCTGTTAACTTTTCTAGCGGCTTGTTCAGGCATGATCAGTGCATTTTTTGGTTTACGGGCCAGCTTTGATCAAACACGCACTGTTCGTGAACGACGTCTTGTCATTAAAACTGTCACGCTCTTCATGACATTTGCAGGAATTTTCGTTGCCGGTATGTTTATATTAAAATATTTTGCAATGCCTGACACTACCATCAATCAAATAGATTTAATGGCACAAGCTAAATGGTATGCTGTTACCTCTCAGATACTCGTTTTAATCTTTGTGATTAGTTATTTTTTGCTTATATGTCGAATGTTTAAAGCAATGCGCAACCTTAGAGCCCATGAACGTATTTTTGAGCCGCAAGCCTTTTCAAGAGATATAGACCAAGTAAACGCCAAACAACGTGAATACAAAAGTAAATTAACCTTTTTAGGTATTCCGCTAATTCATATGCAATTTGCGATACCTGAAGTTACTGACAAACCCGCTTTTGGTTGGATAGCCGGCGGCAGTTACGCGTATGGTTTATTATTCGCTTGGGGAGGTGTAGCCATTGCTCCCATCAGTGTCGGTATTGTGTCTTTAGGTGTTATCAGTATTGGCGCTATTGGTCTTGGCTTATTAGCTATGGGAACAGTCGCCATAGGCATCATAGCATTTGGAGCTTCTGCTGTCGGTTATAATGCTTACGCATCGTTATCTTCATTAGGATGGGAAAGTGCTTTTAGTAACGGATTTTCCATCGCAAAAGAGGCTGCTATAGGCTCTTTTGCGTATGCTGAACAAATTAACAATGAACTAGCCGCAAGCACTATCAACTTAACATTACTCGAACAAAGTGCTCCCTGGCTTTTAGTGGCAATAGCAATTTTTGTTATTGTTCCCGCTATTTGGCATGCCACCAAAGTTAAAAAAAGAATGCGATAATATTATCTTATTTTATTTTATTTTAACTGTGCTTAATTCGAATTATTAAATTAACAAAAAATAACAGTTTATACTTTTTCGTATAGTTATAATTCATAAATCGAAGTATCTAAACAAATATGCGACAAGTAAAATATTGAAAGCTTAGATAAATAACCAATCAAAAACTTAAATATTAGATTAGCCATTATCTATATACAACCCAGATGAATCTTTTGGATATATCAGCAACTACGGAAAGTACATGAATTTACCAAACTTCACACTTATAACATTTATGAAAACGTCACTGGCTCTGATGTTTTTATTATTGACTTCTTGCGGTGGCGGTACAGCGTCTCCTATTGTAGATGAGCCAAACAACCCGATCAGAAACAAACCAATTAACCAAATTTCTCACGCTTTTTTTCTAGATCAAGATGGAGCAACCAACAAAATATCTGGTCCTATCACTCTTAAAGCACCTAACGTTAATGAAAACTCCCCAGCTAAACCTGAATCTGTATGGATATATTGGGCCGATAATCAAGGCAATAAATTCGGCGAAGCTTGGTTAAAAACGAACCCTAGTGATATTTATCAAGTTGAAATACCGCTAAACACAACAGTGCCCGAAAATATATCCCATATATTGTTGTACCCCGCCAATGTCATTGGTCAGGCAAATGAAGGAACCTTAGTAACCTTTCGTGATTTTACAGGAAACGCATTATTATCGGGAATGGGAGGAAATGAACTAAGCGCATGGGAATATGGTGCTCAACGCCCTAAAATATCTATTCAACGTTTATCGAATGGATTATGTATTTTTGATAATGGTTTAGTCAGTGTTACGCACATGAATAATACTAAAGAAAATACCTATCCAAACAATAATCATCACTTACAGCCTAAAGAACCAGATGATCAAGAATTTCCCCCTTACTCTTTTTTATGTGATGAGCAACCAGTGCATAACTCCGATCACATTACCGATGAAGTCGGCGTATGGACTTACTCAGCAATAAATGACGCGATGTTTTATGGCACAGTTGCTTATCATGCATTTGTAAAATATTTAAATGAGCCGCCATGGGACGAAAAAGTTCGACTTCGCGTACATTATGATAATTTATATAATGATAATGCATTTTGGGATGGCGCCTACGCCAGCTTCTCAGATGCTTATTTGCAATTTTATTCGACCGTGTCGTTAGACATTGTTGCCCATGAAATTAGTCATGGTGTTTTAAGCCGAATTTCCCCTTTAAACATCTTTCAAGAAGATGTCAGTATTGATGCAAGAACCATTCATGAAGCGTTTGGCGATATTTCTGGTGTTATCGCTAAATATGAATTTACAGGCCATGAAGATAACTGGATTCACGGTCAAGAAACTCACGGTCCTGTTCGTCAACTTAACCAAATACAAACAGAGTATAACGCTATTGCGAGTTTTTTAGATTATGAAAAAGCAGGAGATAACTATTATTTACGGATAGGTATGCTCACTTACCCATTCTATTTATTATCACAAGAGTGGGGAGTTGGAGTAGCTTACAATGTTTACATTCACGCTGCGAAAAACTGCTGGCCAACAACGGTCACGCTACCTCAGGCTGCACTATGTATAAAACAACAAGCGGGTGATTTAGGTTTATCTGAAGACACCGTAATTGCCGCGTTTAAAACAGTTAAAATTAAGTTATTCGAAGAGGGCGTACTCAGCCATTTTACGGCTGAAAAATTTAAACTTCGTACGCAATTCTACGATAACAGCCAAACAACTAGCCAAGTGACAGAATGGCTTTGGAATTTCGGCGATGGTGACACATCTAATGAGCAAAACCCTGAACACACCTATGCACAACCAGGTAGTTATCTAGTTACATTAACGGTCAGCGATCAGTCGAATAACCAAACAAACGTCCAAGACAATTTTGTCAGAACCATAAACGTTACCGATCAATACTGTGCGATAGGCGCACTAGACACCGATAACAACATAACCAATGTAATGATTAATAATGTCGATATTAACTTTGATCCAACAGAGTCAAGTTATACCGAAACGCCCATAATAATTGGCAACGATAAAAGTTTAGCCATTGATATTCAAGGTGATACTCAGTCCACTTTAAACCCAATCACTTGGAATGTTTGGATTGACCTTAATGATAACGGAATTTTTGGTGATACGAATGAAGAACATATTGTCAAGAAACTCACCGAAAAAGAGCTTCCTTATCAATTCAATACGTTGCTGGACTTATCGTTGTTACCAAACGATAACACGCCAAAACATATAAGAATATCAGGTGAATACAGTGTCATCACCACCCCGTGTCAGTCGAAAATTGGAGAAGCTTTAGACTTAACAATAAGTTGGTAATTTACTGAATAAAGACTTTTATACTGTTAACCGAAATTTTAGGACCTAGGTTTACATCACTTTATTCCTTTAACTTTCTAAAAAATAAATAAACAATCGGAGTTACCTAATGAAAATGAATTATTTTGTCTTTGGTACCAATAATATGCAAGCCGCCGTCAAGTTTTATGATGTACTTTTTAAAGGCGGTGAAATGACTAAACTACATAACGAAGGACGTATGACCTTATGGGGCGGATCAGATTTTATGTTTGCTTTAGCTGAGCCATTTGATGGCAATAAAGCAACTTCGGGCAACGGAACAATGGTTGGTTTTAATGTAGGCTCAGCGGAAGAGGTAGAACGTTTATATAACAAAGCTTTAAATATCGGTGGTGTTGATGAAGGAAAACCAAGGATCCGTTCAGGTCGCTTTTCAGCTTACGTACGAGATTTAGACATGAATAAAATTTGTTTCTTCGAATAAATTTTATTTGTGATAACGCGAATAATTTAACAATTAAAATAGGTTTATTATGAAAACATTCATTCATACATTCGCATTTATCAGCATACTTTTCTCGCTATCAACTTTTGCCGATGAATTAAAAATAATAACAGATGTCAGTCGTGCTTCAGGTGAGGTTCGAGTGTATTTACAAAATATCGCTAGCAAGAACATTGTTGTGTTAACTAAAAACTTAACGGTCGGACAATCAGGTGATCAACTAACTCTTTCTCCCGATAAACATGCGTTGGTCATGGATAAAAAAATGTACACACTGAAAGAAGATTTATCATATTACGGCGCCGTCACCTTAAAACCTGGAGAAATCACCTATATTCGTCGTCCCAGCATTCGTTTACAAACAGGTGAATTAATTTATAAAATAGATAAAAAATGGGCCAAGCTGCATGATATTTGGGCTGGGACTGCACGAACAAACTTTTAGCGAAAATATTTTAGCTTCAACCTTAAAGCTCAATCAGGTAGTTGTTAAAGGTAGTTGTTAAAGGTAGATGTCCTGTAATTCAGTAGAAATAAAATCAAAAACACGTCGTACCCTGAGGCTAGTTCGCAGCTCTTTATGGCAAACTAACCAAACGGGTAACGTCATTATTGGCCCCATATTTTCGTACGCTCTTATTAACTTAGGTTCAACATCACCCATTTGTTCTGGAAAAAAGATTAACCCTTGATCTTCTTTGGCTAATTCAAGCTGTAATAATTGAAATGACGTAATAATTGAAAAGTTTTGCTTAGATAAATTCCAACCTTGTTGGTTTAGTATGTCAGTTACTGAACTACTGCGATCAAACCCAATAATTTGTACATCCGTAAGTTCAGAAAAATTAGATATTTTAGGTTGAGTATCTAAATATTTCTCTGTCGCATACATCCAGATAACTTCATCTCCAACTTTTTTTGCAATTAAGTCATTTTGTTTTGGGTGAAAACTACGAATAGCAATATCGGCTTCTCGCCGTTTAAGATCGCTAGGTTCATTGGTCACAACAACTTCAATGGTAATGCCTGGCTCTTCATGTCGTAGTTTAGAAATAATTTTTGGCATAATATACGCCGCAGTTAATTCACCAACAGAGACAACAACCGTGCCTTCAATTTGCTTTGATTGACCAGAAGCGGCTAAAGAAAAAGCCAATACTGAACTGCCCATTTCACGCGCATGTTCTAATAATTCTAATCCACTTTGAGTTAATACTAACCGTTGCCCGACACGTTCAAACAGGGTCACTTTCAACTCAGTTTCAAGTGCCCCAACTTGACGGCTTAATGTAGGCTGTGTCGAATTTAAGGCTTTAGCCGCAGCTGAAAGCGTGCCTTCTTCAGCGGTTACTAAAAACGCCCTAATATGATTCCAGTCAAAATTTATCGAATTCCAGTTCATACAATTACGTATACCTTTAATACAAAAAGTGAAGTGTTAATGTTAATACCGTATAGATAAAATAGCTACACATGAAAATATTTAAGGTAGAACAATGACAACGCTTGTCGTAGGTGCCAGTGGTGCAACTGGTCGTTTATTAATTCAACAATTACTTGCAAGAGGTGAGAAGGTAAAGGCGATAGTCAGATCTATCACCGCTGTTAATGCACTATTGCCTATTAAGATTTTAGAGGATGAAAGACTCGTTATTACCCAAGCCGATTTATTGAAATTATCTGATGATGAGTTAGCAGCACAAGTCATCGATTGCCAAGCGGTCATTTCATGCTTAGGGCATAATTTAACTTTCAAAGGGATGTTTGGTCAACCACGCCGTTTAGTTACAGATGCAACGAAACGTTTATGTTTTGCAATCAATTCAACATCATCGCAAAGTACACCGGTAAAATTTATTTTAATGAATACAACAGGCAATAGAAACGTCTTAGCCGGCGAAAAAATATCAATTTTAGAAACAATCACCATGAGTATGATCAGAGCATTATTGCCACCTCATACTGACAATGAACATGCGGCTGTTTATTTACAACAACATTTATACTGCCAAGAGACCATTGAATGGGTTGTAGTACGGCCCGACACCTTAATTAATAACAGTTCAGTTACTGACTATGAAATACACTCAAGCCCCATTCGTAGTGCTATTTTTGATGCGGGTAAAACGAGCCGAATTAACGTAGCCCACTTCATGTCGCAGCTAGCTAATAATCAGGAAGTTTGGGAAAAATGGAAGGGGAAAATGCCGGTACTTTACAATAAGCTGCTTTAAGCTAGTTTTGTAAAAACAGAATTTGAACAAGTCTCTAGAACTTGGAACATCATCGTGACATAAGCAAAACTTATCAAATATTAAACCTCTTTTTCGCTTTAAAATATCAATGCTAACGCCTAAGAGAGTGGATCTTTAACTAGGCACTGATAATATCGACCCAAACGACTAAACAATACTGAATAGCAATACTGAGGAAATATTCCATGAATAGACGAGCCATCAAGTTTGATTGGAATAGAGCGAGAGCATTTCTTGTCACCGCAGAAGAAGGCTCACTATCCGCTGCTGCTCGCACATTAGATATGACGCAACCGACGGTTGGACGACAAATATCAGCGTTAGAAGCCGAATTGGGTATATCATTATTTGAAAGAACAAATTCAGGATTGGTGCTTACGCAAAGTGGTGCTGACTTAATGGCTCAGGTAAAAATAATGGCAGACGCTGCCACCAATTTATCAAGGTTAGCGTCAGGACATTCTGAAACCATTGAAGGGTGCGTTTGTATCAGTGCTACAGAGATGATTTCTGCCTTTATTCTTCCACCTATTATTGAAAAACTGCGTAATCAATGGCCTAAAATCGAGATAGAAATCATCGCTTCAAATGACACGAGTGACTTATTACGTCGAGAAGCTGACATTGCGATTCGCAATTTTAGACCAACGCAGCAAGATCTCATTGCAAAACGCGTTCAAAATACACTCGGTCACTTGTATGCTGCTAAAAGTTATTTAAAGAACCTTGAGCACCGACAAACACCACAAGATCTAAATGACGCAACCTTCCTCGGTATTGACCGTTCGAATACTATAATTTCCTACCTTAATAAATTTGGTTTTAACCTAAGCGCTAGTAACTTCCCCGTTATTGCAGCCAACCATCTAGTGCAATGGGAAATGGTTAAACACGGTATAGGCATAGGCTTTATGACAACACAAATTGGTGATGCAGAGCCTTTAGTTGAAAGAGTTTTACCGACATTTCCGGCTTTTGAAAAAGAAACTTGGCTGGTTGCACACAGAGAATTAAAAACCAGCCGTAGACTTAAAGTTGTATTTGATTGTTTAGCTGCCGAACTTAGTGAAGAACAAAATGAAGATTTAAGACAATAAAGACATTTTCAAAGTCATAAAATTTACCCGCCATACTTTTATGTATGCCCGCTATGCAACTTCAGGCATTGTTTGTAAATGATTCATGGTTATACTTTGTTATATAAAGTATTGCCTAAAAACTATTCAAACATATAAGGTATAAAATGATGAAAATGGACTATTGCGTACTTGGAACAAACGATATGGCAGCATCGATAAAATTCTATGATGCCCTTTTTGAAAAAACAGCGCTAAACCAAGTGTTATCAACAGACAGAATGACCTTCTGGCAAGGTGAAGGTTTTGCCTTCGCAATAGCAACCCCTTTTAATGAAGATCCCGCAAGCAATGGAAACGGCACAATGATTGGCTTTAATGTTGGGTCGATAGATGAAGTAAATAGACTTCATTCAAAGGCGATAGAACTAGGTGGCACCTGTGAAGGAAAACCCGGCCGACGAGGCCCTAAATTCTCAGCTTATGTTAGAGATTTAGATAAAAATAAAATCGTTTTTTCCGTTTAAGTAAGCTCGCGATTGCTAAACTGACTTACTATAGCCCCTACCTTTATAGTTGTAATAACTACGAAGAACTACCTACTTTCGTTTTATCGCCACTACTTTCATTAATATTAAATGATGACTTTTTGCTCAAAAACAAAAGCCCGCTAGTTAAAAGGTCAATAAATATTAATATTTTTATAAATATATTTAATCTTTATAAAATATAAACCGCTCTAAATATTTTTTTCTTAAATTTTCACCTCTTTTTCATGCTTCCCCTTGAGCTCTCTACTCAAGCGAGATTTTTCAATGACAATTTATTTTTATGCTTTTTGGCAAATCAATTATGCTATTTATTTATATTAATTATGGTTTTTTATTTATGTCTTATGAATTCTTTTTATAACTCCAGCTGTAAATCTTAAAAGCTAAAGCCCTCTTTTTTTGCCTATTGTTCAAGTCATTTTTTTATGTAACGTTAAATAGTCTCTGTAAAAAAAGCATACCGAAATATTTCGTAGTTATTCATAAACTACTCAAAATTATTAACGCTGCTTGAGTCATAAGAAACGGTAAGAAAATTAACTAATTTATATTTTCTTAATTTGACCATGACAATTGACATAGAGATATCAATTAAACATACAAAAAAGATAATAAATATAACAACAGTTTATTTTGGAGTTTTAAAATGATTAAAAAAAGTACCTGCATAGCGATAGTATCACTACTATTTAGTTTAAATTGTTTCGCGCAATACCAAGCCCCCGGTCGGGCCATTCTAGAACCTGCTGACGGCAAGGTAATATTCGGAATCGGTCAGGATGGGATTCTTATGCAAAACGGTTCTGACGAAACCAACGGCGAACTCACGCAAATACACGACGGTATTGTTGAACTCGAAGCAAGTAGCGGCGCTACACCAATGCTTAGACACTTCTATATTGGCCAATATACGGGTGATCCTCTTGGCTGGACATTCGAGAACCGCATGAATCTATTGTCTGGATACAACAGCCAATATAACCATGACTATACGGGAGTTTTTTCGTTTAAGTTTCCGTCTACCGCAGATTTGGATAATTTATTTAATGGCACTTACGACACCGCGATCCGATCGATTGGGACGCAGGCAGCTCAAAGCAATAAGCCTATATTTTTTCGCCCTTTTTATGAGTTCAACCAATACGGAGATAGCTCTCAGCTTTGGATCGACTACGCGGCACAAAATCCATCGAAAACCAAAGAAGAATGGTTTATTGCTGCATGGATTAAATTTCGCACTTTAGTTCTCGAAGGTGGAAACAACGGTAATGTCGCGTTTGTTTGGTGCTTACTCGCAGCAAATACATCAGATTTCATTCCATTTTATCCCGGCGACAATCTAGTTGATTGGGTCGGCATCGACATTTTCAGCGCCGGACATCTAGCCAACGCTGCCGGACCTATACTTGATTGGGTACGCACAAGCACGGCTAACAAACCAGTAATATTGCCAGAGGTAACACCGGCATTAGGCGTCGGTCGCAAACCGTGGAAAGGTACTCAGGAAAATCAAAATGCTGTTGACCAATTTTTCACTCCGCTATTCAATATGATCGAAAACAATACCGAAGTTAAAGCAATGGTTTATATGAATTTCTGGTTCAACAAGCTCTACACTGATAACCCTGTGGGCTATGAATGGGTGGTTGATGTGGGTTTAGATTCATGGGCAGATGGTCGAATCCAACCGACCGAAGAAGCAGGTTATAACACGGCTGTATTAGACTATTTCTCATCAAAAATTGGTAACACTTCCATTTACATGTATGAAGGTCAATACACCAGTTTAGCGGATGAAGGCTCTGAGCCACCTCCTCCATCTGCAGACAACGCCCTCGTCCAAGACATTTCGCTTTCAATAAGCGTAAAAGGAAAAAGATCTACTGGTATCGCCAATATCATCATAGTGGATACCAATAATATTCCCGTCGCAGGCGCGACAGTTGAAGGAACATGGAGCGCAGGCGGAGCCACTTCGGCGGTTACCGGTGCAGACGGTAGTGTGACTTTAAAGTCAGCAGCCGTAAATGGGTCTGGGGTCTTCACTTTTACCGTGACCAATGTCAGTCATGCAACTATTGCCTATGATCCAACACTTAACTTGGAAACTAGCGAAAGTATTAACTATTAATATCAGTAACAAAAAGGGGCTTCAGCCCATGATGGTCTGAGTTGATACTTAAGCAGCAAACCTCAAAATTAGCAGTGACTTTTCGGGTGTTAGTAAATCTTTAACGTCCGTAAAGTAGCTGCTTCAAGGATATTTATTTTAGCTTTACCAACGTCGGAGGTGGTTTTACTTCCTCAAGTGTCTATATCCATCTCAAATAAACTATCAGCCCAGACTATTTAATCTTTAAACATATCAACGCTATCACGTATTTCTCTGTTACTTATGTAAAATAGTAAGAGTAACCAAGTTCATTTAGAGTTTAGATTAACATATTGAATTGTATGTTATTTATCTTAACTTATAAGATAATAAACTGGGCGTTATTGCTAAGACATTTACATAAGAAGCTGTTATGTGTTTAGATAAGTATCAGGGTAATTCAACTCAATAAATACAAATTCGGAGCAGTTATGAATAATAAAATTTTAGGTATCGTACTAATTATTGCAGGAACTGCTTTGGCGATATGGGGTTACAATATTTATGACTCAGCGAGCTCACAAATTACTCGTACATTAAGTGGTGATACACCGATTGAAGCATGGGCAGGTATGATTGGCGGTGTTATTTGTACTTTAGTTGGTATCACAAAGTTAAAGTAAATTAGTTCGCCGGCATTAAATGATAGTGTTCAAAAAAGTATCGGTTGATTATTAAAAACGACCTCTCTTCATCATCCGAACGATGTCATTAACTATATTGAGAATAACTTTGCCATAATGACTCGGTCAACCATTAAATACACAATCGAAAAAATGGACGCCAGCACAAGAATAAACATCTTAGCTCTAGGTAAACGCGCTAGTACGTAACGAACGGAAGACTTAACGGTTTTGACCTAGAGCCATTTTTACGATTAGGTTACTACTCGTTTCTAAGTGCTGTTAAGCTCAGTTTGAATATACCTTCAAATCGAATTGTTATGTGTCATTCCTGTTTTTATTAGTTACTGAAAAGACACTGTTTTTTAACACTACCAAGATTAGCTGTCTGCAATAGTTTTAACTGATTTACGTTCCACCAACGTTGGTACAAAACGATGCGATTTGTTGATTTCCTTACTTTCTTTAGCCGTTAATTCCAGAGACAATTTAACAGCATAAGCCGCCATTTCTCTTATTGGGTAGTGCATCGTTGTAAGCGCCGGACGACAAATAGTTGAAATAGCAAGATCATCAAACCCTACAACTGAAATATCTTCAGGTACATTAAAACCCCTATCTTGTAACTCATTCATTGCACCCGTTGCCATATTATCGTTGTAAACTAATATTCCCGTAAAGTGAACAGATGTATTCAATAGAGCTTCAACAGCTAATCTCCCGCCATCAATCGTTGGCGGGCTTTTTATAATAATACATTCATCAGAATTAATTCCTGCTTGAGTAAGTGCTTGCTTGGCACCATTAATACGCTCTAAAGGATCAGGAATGGATGAGTCGCTGGTAATAAAAGCTATTTTTTTATGACCTTTTTCAACAAGGTAATTGGCTGAAACAAATCCCCCGCTTGAATTATCTATGCATACACACCTGTTTGCTATTTGCGGTATAAACCGATTAATTAATACAAGACCCGGTATGTCGTTACATAGCTTAATAACTTCACTGTCAGCACAATGCAATTCGTCTAAAATAATATTGTGAAAGCCCCGTTTTTTAAGAGTGTTAACTGCATTTAATTTATTTTTAGTTACACCTTTAGAATTACAAATATCTACTACAACACCAAGTTCATCAGCGGCCTCAATAACCCCCGCAGCTAGTGTGCCAAAAAAAGCCAAGGATAAGTCTGGTGTTACCAAGCCAATAGCGCCAGCGCCCTTATTGGCTAAAGCCCTAGCATTAACATTGGGGGTATAACCTGTTTTTTTTATCGCCTTTTCAACTTTTTCTCTTAACTCTTGAGCAACCATATTTTTTCCGCTAACAACTCTCGAGACCGTAGAAGTTGATACGCCAGCTAAATCCGCTACATGCTTTAACGTTATCACTGTTTTGTACACCTAAATATAAGTGAAAATCATATAGCTAATAGTATCCTTGAATTCATATTTAATTTCTACTTTCTAGATATTTAGTTGTACATAAACTCTGTCCTTTTATGAAAAAACACAACAAAATGCAAGCGCATACACACACAAACCATTGTTTTTATTGTATTATATATTTTAAATTAATAAAATCCTGCAATCGCTTGCAGGATTTTATCTTCGGTTGTATTATGTACAACGTACTGACATGAATGAGGTCTATTACTCAAATAAGTTCCGTCATAAACATTGAGCAATAAAACATGGTTAGTAATTCGAAATAAAAATAATTATTGATTGGGGACAAACAAATGTATAAAAATAAATTTTTAGCCGCTTCTATTACATGCGCGTTAAGTGGCTCATTAATGAGCTTGCATGCTTATGCAGAAGAAACAAAGACAAAAGATGTAGAAGTTATTCAGGTCACAGGGATTAAAGGCAGCCTACTGCGTGCTATTGATACAAAACGTGGAACTCGTGGTGTTGTAGACTCTATTTCAGCAGAAGATATTGGCAAGTTTCCAGACCAAAATGTTGCTGAGTCGCTACAAAGAATCCCCGGCGTTTCTATCGACAGAAGTGGTGGTGAAGGTCAACGTATTACTGTTCGCGGATTTGGGCCTGAATTTAATACTGTTTTAGTTAACGGCCGAACCATGGCTACTGAAAATCAGGAACGTGATTTCAGTTTTGATACCTTAGCATCTGAATTAATTAGCGGTACCGAAGTTTATAAAACTTATTCAGCGAATATGACCGAAGGCGGTATTGGCGCAACCGTTAATGTAAAAACAGCTCGCCCATTTGATATCAACGGCACTAAAATTGTCGCCAGCGCAAAAATGTTACATGAATCTTTATCGGGTGAAAGTACTCCACAAATTTCAGGCTTAGCTAGTACTAAATTTGCAGATAACACTATTGGTTTATTAGTCTCTTTTTCACATCAGGAACGTAAAGCTCGGATCGATCAAATTAACACCCGAGGCTTCTTAAATGGTGTTGACCTTTCTGCTGTTGGTGGTTCAGAAAACTCATTTGTGCAACAAACAAATGATCAAATAGTTGATTTTCAAGACAGAACACGAACAGGTGGCACAGCAGTATTACAGTATGCACCATCAGAAAACATAACAGTTACGGCCGATTTGCTTTATTCAGATTTTGACGTGAAATCAGATGCCACAGTTATTGGCCACTGGCTAACAGGGAGCCAAATTACCAGTGCTAAAGTTGATAGTACTAATACTGTAACTGAGTTAACACATGATGGCGCAACAGATTTTGTTGCTAGAAGTTATAACCGCCCGACAGAAACTTTTGCCAGTGGCTTGAATGTAGATTGGGATGTGAATGAATCATTAAATTTAGAATTTGATCTTTCAAAAAGCGCTGCTGAATCAGGTAACGGCGGAAATGACATTTTTGCTGTTATTGGCTTTAACAATACTACCAGTTCGGTCAACAATGGTGGTTTAATTCAAGTAACTGGAATTCCATCTCTTTCACCTTCTTTAGGCCGCTCACACTTAGCAAATAGAGAGGGCTCTACTATAGAAGATGATATTTCTGAATTTAAAATTGACGGAACATACCTTTTAGATTTAGGGCTTTTGAAAAGTATTAGTTTTGGTTTATCTAACCTTGAAAGAGAAAAATCAAATACAACATTACAAGCAAACCAAGAAGTTAGGTGCTTATATTGTGGCTATCCAATAGATGTACCCGATAGTTTATTATCTCCATTCACACCTTCAGGCTTTATGAGCGGGGAAAATACCACTGGCGTGCCTACTAGTTGGCTACGCATTGATGCAGATGCTTATTTTAACTTTTTAGAATCTGATGCAGCGGCTTCGGCACGCGATCAGGCCAGAGGCGATGTACCGGGCACTGCTAAAGCTATTTTAGCAGCAAATAACGGCTATGCTCCACAGCGCGCATCAAGCTCATTCTCTATTGAAGAAAGTATATCGGCAGCTTAAGTTGAATTTTCTTTCGATGGCGAGGTGGGCACAATGCCATGGAGTGCTAATGCAGGTGTTCGATATGTAAAAACAGACATGACAGCTAAGGGCACACAAAGAGCATTATTAGAATTACTACCTATTCAAAATGACCCTACGTTACTTCTTGCGACATTAACTGATGACGAAATTGCCGTTAATAAAAAAAATAGTTACTCGAATGTTCTTCCTACATTTGATTTTCAGTTAGATCTAACGGAAGACTTAGTTGCTAGATTTGCTTATTCAGAATCGATTACTCGTCCAACTATGAGAACATTAGCACCACGCACTAGCTATGATGTGCTAAGTCCTGGCGCATTAAGTGCTACCGCTGGTAACCCAGAATTAGAAATTTTTGAGGCAACCAATATTGATTTATCACTTGAGTGGTACTTTAACGATTCAAGTTATGTTTCTGCGGCGTACTTTACTAAAAGTGTAGATAACTTTATTGTTTCAGGTTTTCGAAAAGAAGTTTTTACCCACCCAACCACAGGTTCCCCCATTACAGAACCCAATGGCTCACCAGCACAATGGAGTGTCGGTGGTTTTGTTAACTCACCAGAAGAGCTAACTGCAGATGGTCTTGAGCTTTCTTACCAACAAACCTTTGACATGTTACCTGGCTTTTTAAGCGGACTAGGTGTTTTTGCTAATATGACTTTTGTTGACAGTAACAAAGAAGTTGATGTTAACAATTTGGCTGAAACATTTGCCTTAACCGGTTTAGGAGACTCACGTAACTTTGTTCTTTTTTATGAAAAAGATGCATTACAAATACGTATTGCTTTAAATCAACGTGATGAGTTTTTACAAACATTAAGAAACCCAACAGGGGGTGATCCAATTTTTGTTGAGGACTATAGTCAAGTTGATATGAGCGCTAGCTACGATCTAACGGATGAAATAACTATTTTTGCAGAAGGCATCAACCTTACAAAAGAAAAAGTAAAATCTAAAGGTCGTTTCGACAATCACTTTGTTTCTCTAGTTGATTCTGGAGCACGTTACACCGTGGGCGTTAGAGCTAGTTTTTAGTATTAGCTTGTTGTCACTAGCCGACACAAGGTGTGGGCTAGTGTTTTTCCTGTATATATATTTCATTTTACAAAAATAAGATCACATTAATATGCCATTACCTTGTTATTTACCTCCTAAATTTTGGGAAGCGCCTGAATTAATCAACATTCATCGGATAGCGTCAAGACCTCGCCTTATTCCTATGGCAAGTAGCGCTTGTGCATTAACACAATTACCTGAAGAGTCTCCTTATTTTCTTTCATTAAAAGGGGATTGGTTTTTTAAATATATTCTCAATCCTAACGATGCGCCTGAAGGTTTTGCCAGTGAGGGGTTTGACTTTAGTGGCTGGGACAAAATTAAGGTTCCTTCAAATTGGACAATGCAAGGTTACGGCAAGCCGCATTACACCAATGTTCAAATGCCTTTTTCCCACTTCCCTCCACATGTACCTGAAGAAAACCCAACAGGGCTTTATTATCACACCTTCGAAGTACCTGAAAATTGGTATGAACGCAGAACAGTATTACATATTGGTGGTTGTGAAAGTGTATTGGCACTTTGGTTAAACGGCGAATTTATCGGTTTAAGTAAATGCTCACGGATGTCGGCAGAATTTGAAATAAATGACGCGCTTAAAAAAGGTACAAACATATTATCTGCCATGGTTGTGCAATGGTCTGATGCTTCGTTTATTGAAGACCAAGACCACTGGTGGATGGCCGGTATATTCAGAGAAGTATTTTTACGTTCAACCCCACAAGTAAACATTGAAGATTTATTTGTTGAACCAAAGTTGAGTGACGATTTTAAAACCGCAAGTTTAGGATTAAAAGCGCGTATAAACTTCCCTAACATTCCTTATGATAACTGGCAAGTTAGAGCCAATTTATATAATGAGAACAATGAAAGTGTATTACAGCAAGAGTGGCTAACATCGTTCGAATCAAAAACCTACATAGAGCGTGAATATTGGTGGCAAGTTTCTACCGCGGTTGAAATTAATAACCCTGCGTTATGGAGCCATGAAAGTCCTACTTTATATAAAGTCGTTGTTGAATTGCTTGATGAAAACGGCACCATTATTGAAACGTTAGCTCAGAAAATTGGCTTTAGGAAAATAGAAATAAAAGATCGCTCGTTATTAATTAATGGCCAACGAGTGATTATTAACGGCGTTAACAGACACGACCATCATGATACTGAAGGTAAAGCATTACCACGTGAAGCAATGGAAGCCGACGTATTAACCATGAAGCGCTTTAACGTAAATGCAGTTCGTTGCGCTCATTACCCTAACGACAGCTATTTTTACGAATTATGCGACAAATACGGTTTGTATGTTATTGATGAAACCGATATTGAAAGCCATGCGTTTCGACTGAATTTATGTGACGAACCAAGATACGCAACCGCTTGGCTAGATCGCGGTATGCGGATGGTACAACGCAACAAAAATCACCCCAGTATTATTTCTTGGTCGTTAGGTAACGAAGCTGGTTATGGCGCTAACCATGATGCACTTGCCGCTTGGATACGTAAATATGATGATTCACGAATTGTTCATTACGAAGGCGCTACCAGAGATATGCATTGGGACGATAATTTCGATACCCAATATGATGAAATTCGCCCGCATCGTCCTGATCACTTTTTAGCGACCGATTTAATTTGTCCTATGTACCCGTCGTTAGAAAAACTTAAATTATTTTCTCAGCAAAGTGACGAACCACGGCCTTGTATTCCATGTGAATATTGTCATGCCATGGGCAATGCTAACGGAAATTTGAAAGAATACTTTGAATTGTTTGAAACTTTACCTGGTTTACAAGGTGGCTTTATATGGGAATGGATTGATCATGGCATATTAAAACATACTGAAGACGGACGACCTTATTGGGCTTATGGTGGTGATTTTGGCGACCAACCTAACGATATAAACTTTGTTGTTGATGGTTTGGTATTTCCTGATAGAACACCACACCCTGCGCTATATGAATTTAAAAAGCTTGCCCAGCCGATTGCGGTTGAGCACATTAATAAAAATTCGAATATATTTCGTATTAAAAACAAACAATATTTTATTTCAACGCAATGGCTTGCATTTAAGTGGGTTATTGAATGCGAAGGAGTTAGTTTTGCACAAAGCGACGAAATATCACTGAATTTGGCTCCGCGTGCAACAATGGACTTTCAAATACCACAAAACATTATTGATAAAGTAAAACAAACCGGTGAAGAATGTTTTATTCGTTTTAGCTTTTTCTCTAAAGAAGCCAACGACTGGTGTGATTTAGCACAAGAAATTGCTTGGGAACAACACCAAATTTCACAAAAATCAGTTAAGCCGCTCATTTCACCTGAATCTAACGAGGTTATTGATCATCAAAACGGTAAGATTGAATGGCAAGATATGAGTCTAAAAATAGATTTAGAAACCGGTTTGTGGCAGTCGTGGGAAAAAGACGGTGTAGAATTATTAGCCATAGCGCCAATGTTAAATGTATGGCGCTGCCCTACAGATAACGACGGTTTACGACTTAAAAAAGAAACCCGGCCAAAACCCTTAGCCAAATGGCGAGCTGCTGGTTTAGATAGTTACTCTGTGGCGCTAAAGTCGTTAGAGAAATCTAACTTAGCAGGCAACCTTTCGATAAAAGTTGTGCATGAATATAGCTTTGCTGACAATGCTAAAACCTTACAAACCACAACCTGGACAATAATGAGAAATGGGGAAGTCTTGGTTGATACACATATTGACGTTGATGAAAGCTTGCCTGATTTACCACGTTTAGGTATTGATTTTTCGTTAAGTGATGGCATCAAAAACTGTACTTGGTATGGTATGGGGCCACATGAATCGTATAGTGACCGAAAAGCGGGTAATTGGATCAGTTGTTTCAATAGTACAATTGAGGAACAGTTTGTTCCTTATATTTTGCCGCAAACCCATGGCAATCATACGGATGTACGCTGGTTAGCACTTGAACATCAAAGTGGTAAAAAAATTCGCTTTGAATTTCCCAAGCCGATGAATTTTACTGTCAGTCACTTTACCGCCAAAGATCTTGAAGCGGCAAGACATACCGTTGATCTTGTTCCGCGTAAAGAAACTTATGTCGCTATTGATTACCAGCAACGCGGATTAGGTAATGGTGCTTGTGGTCCTGATACGCTTGAAAAATATCGAATATATCCGGGTGTTTATCACTTTCAGTATTCAATAAAAATTCAATAGCGTTATGCACAAAAACGCGTAAAGATTTAAATAATATCCGTCCAGCTAATGTATTGATTTAACTTCTAATCAATTCATTAGCTGGACGGATATAAGTAAGGGTTTAAATAAATATAATGATAAATAAACAAAAAACATACTTATCTTTCGGTGAAAAAATTGCTTATGCAGCAGGTGATGTAGCGGTTAATTTTTTCTTTAAATTTTTCCAATTTTTCTTATTCTACTACTACACCGACTCGGTCGGTTTATCGGCTGGCGTTGTCGGTAGTATATTTTTACTTTCTCGCTTATTAGACATGGTAACCGACCCTGCAATGGGGGCGTTAGCCGATAGAACAAGAACACGCTGGGGAAGTTACCGGCCCTATTTATTATTTATAGCTATTCCCTATGCTATTTGCGGTTATTTAATGTTTTTAAATCCACAGCTATCAATGGAAGGAAAACTGATATATGCCTTCATTACTTATTCATTAATGATGCTAGCATTTACCGCAATCAATATTCCTTATGCTGCATTATCAGGAGTAATGACACCTTTTTCACAAGAAAGAACCACCCTATCAGGTTATCGATTTGTTGGTGCGTTTGCGGGCGGCTTGTTACTCACATTATTAATACGGCCTTTAGTAAAGCTTCTTGGTGTTGAAGATGAAGCGGAAGGCTTTCGTATGACTATGGCAATATTTGCCGTGCTTTCTGTTTTGCTATTTTGGGTAACCTTCTTCTTCTGTAAAGAAAGGGTAAAGCCGGATGCGAATCAAAAACCGACAATTAGAAAAGATCTAAAAAGCTTATTAAAAAATAGGCCTTGGCAAATTTTAACTTTTTCATACATTCTTCATGGGATTTATTTTACTATTCATGGTGCCGTTACCTTACATTTCTTCAAGTATTGGATAGGTGACGACGGTACTGCCGTTTTAGGTATATTCGATCTTTCAACCATGTTTTTAGCGGTTAGTTTGTTGTTTAGTATTGTTGGTGCGGGTATGACTAAATTTTTAACCACGCATGTCGATAAGCGTCGGTTAGTGATCCTTTCTGCCCTATTCAACGGGGTAATATTGCTCGCTTTTTACTTTATAAAAGACAGTAATGTTACGCTTTTATTTACACTGCAAGCTTTAAACGGCATAGCTGTTGGTTTTATTCCTGTACTGGTTTGGTCTATGTATGCAGACACAGCCGATTATGGCGAATACAAATATCATCATAGAAATACTGGCGTTATATTTTCGGCGGCATTATTTGGCTTAAAACTAGGTTTGGCTATTGGTGGCGCTTTGGCAGGGTGGATATTAGCCAGTTATGGTTTTATCGGTAACTCTGCTCAAGATGAAGAATCTAAATTAGGTATATTGCTTTGCTTTAGCTTAATACCTGCTGCGTTAGCTTTTATAAAAGCGGCTATTTTATTCTATTATCCAATACGAGACAGTGATATGAAAAAAATAGAAAAAGCACTGATTGAAAGAAAAGGTGAACTACATGCCCCTAGTATGTGATATTTAGCCTTTAACAAAATCTTTATAGCGCCTATCCTAGAGCCATGTAGAGTTTAGGATAGGCAGACTCTAAATAAGAAAAATTTAAAGCGCTAACAAAGTAAGTCCTAAATACATAACAACATTCAACCAGTACAAAAATGTTGATTTTTGCTCCTGCACCGCCTACTTTAGCCAACACTTTTACCTCTAATGAGGTGTGATATCGATAAGAGTCTAGTTTGATGCCTGTACCTAATCCAGCAAGAATAATGACATTTGAAACGCCAAAAGATCTCGGCCAGTGGCTCCACGATAATTACGCGACAGAAAGTGAATTATGGGTAAAAATATACAAGAAAAACACCGGGATTAAGAGTGTGACTTGGAATGATGTCGTGATCGAGGTGTTATGCTGGGGTTGGATCGATGGCATTAAGAAATCAATCGATGACCAAGCCTATCTTCAGCGCATTACTCCCAGACAATCACGAAGCAACTGGTCGAAAAGAAATACCGAGCATGTCGATCGCCTGATCAACGAGGGCCGAATGATGGAATCAGGGCTAGTGCATATTCGAGCGGCAAAAGCGGACGGCCGCTGGGAAAAAGCTTATACAGTCAGCGAAATGGCAGTGCCGTTAGATTTTATCGCAGCACTGAACAGCCAACCAGATGCTAAAAAATTTTATGAAACGCTCAATAAATCTAGTCGTTATGTTATTGCCCACGGATTAATAAGCGCGAAGAAACCCGACACTAGGCTAAAGCGGTTTTCAAAATTTATCAATATGCTTGCTCGCGAAGAAAAGCCTACATAAGTAATATCTAAAGGAATAATATGCGTGATAAAAATGAAGATGATGCTAAATTAGCAAATAATAAATTAGCCACATATTTGGCGATAGGCTGTGGCATAGGCGCTGCAATAGGCGTCACTATTGGTGTGATTTTCGAGATATTGCATTTCAGTTTAGCCATAGGCACCGCTGTTG
The DNA here is from genome assembly GCA_051251725.1 of Thalassotalea sp. GTDB lineage: Bacteria > Pseudomonadota > Gammaproteobacteria > Enterobacterales > Alteromonadaceae > JALZUE01. The sequence goes on from JBPOFN010000015.1 coordinate 81,835, forward strand.
GTTGTGGCATTGGTATTTCAATTGGCGCTGCCAAGCAAAAAGACAATCAACATTAGTAAACACTTACTTACCAGTAAACTCAAGTAACTGTTATTAAGTACATAATTAGACTTTGGTTAAATAAATAAATGAATATTAAAAGTTGTGAGTATGGCGTAGGAGATAACTCTTATAAAATGGCAGGAGAATTATCCGGGATAACTAAGCTCGTTGATGAGTTTTATCATAATATGGATGTTTTTTCTGAATCAAAAAAAATCAGAAATATGCATACCAGTGATTTATCGGCGTCTCGAAAAAAGCTCGCTTACTTTTTGTCTGGTTGGCTTGGCGGGCCAAAATTATATGCCGAAAATTACGGGAGTATCAATATTCCCCAAGCGCATAAACATTTATCAATCGGAATTGACGAAAGTGAAGCCTGGCTTTTATGTATGCAAAAAGCCATAGATAATCAGCCATATGAAGCAGCATTCAAAATTTATCTTATGGAGCAATTAAGAGTTCCAGCCGAACGAATTATCCAGGCCTCGGGCACCTAACTCACCAATTACATGCCTAAAAAATGTTGTCACTACCTTTTGATTATTTTAACCAATTTTTATTCATTTCGTATGGGTGTTAGCTTGCCGTAAAATTAGGCTATATAGTCAAAATTGAAATTTTTCGACTAACGAAGGCAGTGTCAGTTTATAAACCAACAACTTAAAACTGGTCGTTATGGCTCCGCTAGTGAAATTGTTAGAGCAGGCTTAAGGGCATTATAAGATCAAGAAGCTAAACTTTTAAACTTACGCAATATGCTAGTTCAAGGCGAGCAAAGTGGTGTTACAGATTACAGCCATGAAAATTTATTGACTGAGCTAGATAAAGATAATCATTAATGAATAAATTTCTGCTATCTTCGAAAGCCAAAGCAGATTTAATTAAAATAGCTAAATATACCCAATTAACCTGGGGGCTATCATAACGGAATGACTACCTAAAAATATTAGATGGCACATTTCAGTTGTTAGCTAATGAGCCCGAGTTAGGGATCAATTGCAATTACATTAGAGAGGATTACAGTAAATATCCACAAGCTAGCCATGTAATTTATTATAAAAAGTATAAAAACAACCAAATACTAATAATACGTATATTGCATAAAAGTATGGACCTAAACTCCATGCGCTAGAAAAATAACGCCCGCATAAACTGCGGAATATTTTGGACGCTTTTTTGCGTCATTTTCTTTTAAGCAAAAAAAGGACAATGTGATACGTCAGATTTAATGAGCTTAGCTTTTGTTGGCATTAATTTCCCACTTCGTTTTTAAACGCTCATATTTAATTAGACTTTTATAATCAAAAATATACAAATTATCAGCACGCTTATTTTCTGCTCTAATAGCTTCATCAAGATACTTGAGCGCTCTGTGTAGATTTCCTGATTTTTTATAAAGTAGCGCAGCGGCATAAAATGGATATGGGTCATCTAATAAAGTTTTATTTTTTGCAATAGATAAAGAAACTGCATTGACTGCAAATTCAACTTCGATTTTTTTAGGTTCCTTAAGCAGCGATGTTGCCTCTGCAATACCTGCTCCTATAAATATTTTATCTTGGTCTTCGAGAGGGTTTTCATAAGCATTTTTATAAATGACTAATGATTTTGATACCAGCTCATTTCCTCCCCCATATTGAGAATATTCAAGGTAAATGGCCGCAAGATCTTCAAATGCAATCGAGTGACTAGGATTGCTCGAAGTTATCTCTTCAAATAGAGCGATAGCTTCTGGATATCTTTCCCACTGCCAATTTAATCTAGCCAAAGCTAATTCAGCACCTAGCTTTTTTTTGATTTTATTTTCTGAAGCAGTTTTAGCAATAGTCAACATACTCATTATATGTCCACGGGCTTCTTGAAAATATTTGTCACTAACACCTTTTCGTTCTGCATCCATTAAGAAACCGGCTTGACGCCTTATACAATTTTGTAAACCATTAAGAATAAAATAATCATTTGGCGCTAATGCTAAAGCCCTTTCATACATAACTCTAGCGTCATCATATCGATGCACAGCTCTTAGAGCACGACCATAGCGAGATAATGCTTGAGGATCATCTTGAACAATTTCATTGTATATAGCGTAAGGAACAACAGCATCGCTAAAAAGTTTACGCTCAAAAAGAATATCACCTCGCTGTAAGAAAATATTCTTAATATTAAATTTGGTATCATCGTCTTCGATACGTAATATTTCTGAAAGTACTTTTAGCGATTCATCGAATTTTTGAGCTTTTCTAAGTTGTACTGAATAGTCATATTTTTCTTGAGCTTCTCTTAAGTAAACTGAATGTGCTTCTTTCCCATCCTTATAAATAAGAAACCCCAGACTTACGACTTCAATAATAAGTACAATAAATAACTTATTTAAATGATTTTTATATTTGAATTTTATTACACCAACCATTCCAAGCACTGTAATAATTAATATCACAATAAAGGCAATTACTACGGTCCAACTGATAATAGTAAAAGGTTCCATCCATTTCCTCCTGATACGCACAACATATAAAAACCTAACGCCCTGTAAAGGGCTAATTAATAGATAATTGAGCCCCTCATCCTTAACGAGTGAGGTAATATTGTAGTTACCACACCAAAATATATAAAGAGGCTAATATGTATCGTACTAGAGTTGGCGTTGATTTAGCAAAAGAAGTTATTCAAGTTTGTATTTATAAAAATAAAAAGGTGCAGTCAAATATTGAAATGACACCGAACGAATTTCTGTGTTGGCTTTTCCGTCACGATAATATTCGAAGCATGCGGCACCTCAAATTACTGGAAACAAAAAGCCATTGAAGCAGGTCATGATGCCAGTTTGGCATATTCTAGCTTTTGGCTAGGACTGATATTAACTTTTACTTTTCTGGTCATTTGAATACCTTTTGGGTTTTGCATATTTTAAGCTATAAACCTTTCCAGTTTCATTAGACCATTACAGTGTTTAATGATTGGGTTGTTAGTATGCAACATGTAAGTTACTTTTTTGTGCTTTGATTAAAGATTCGACACCTTTAATCAAAACGGGTAACTCTCAACTTTTCAAGGTGAGGTGTAAGATCTAGTCTGAACTAATACAAATCACACTACTACAATTAAAAACTTCCAGATAACGTTAACTGAAATACAGGCTTTTTCTGATGATAATTGATTTCGTTTCCATTGCTGGCACCACTTCTATCGTCGGTAAAAAATGAACGATTAATTATTTCTTTATCGGTGCTAGCTCTAGAGACTATAAGACTTGTTTTAATTCCTTCAATGAAGCCAGACTCCACATATATAGTTAATTTTGCTTTTCTATCCTTTCGTTCTATTTCATTCACTTCAAATTTATCAACGTAAGATTCATTAACATAGTCAACGCCCCAAGCTAAATTTAATGAGGCAATATCCTGGCGGAACATCGCTGAATATTTAACCGAGATAATATTATTACGCGAACGATCTTTTTTAATGATTTCATCGTAAAAACTGGTGTCTTTATATTGGTAATTTAATATCAAGTTACTATTGGTTAATAGTAAATCTAAAGGCAGTGTTAAATCAGTATCAAAACCAAAATACTCTGCATCCCCTGCGTTTACAGTCGTCTTTAAATATACAAAGCTGTTCAAGCGCAAAAAAGGCTGGTGAAATTTATTATCATCGCCAAACAACATTTTTAAGGAACCAGTTGGTATATATCGCTAGTGGCAAAATCAGCACTATATATTTCGCCACTGGCATCTAATGCAAATGTTGACAGATTAATACCGGTTGCAGTAAATAATCTGTTTGATTTATTAAGCGCAGGAAAAAGTGAAGACCAAACACCGCCTAAAATGAAATCGGCATAGATATAGTGGTTATATAATTCAGGCATTAATTTACCCTTGTAAACATAGCCGCCGGTAATAGATAGCCCTTCCTCATGATTATAAGTAAGTTTAGGCAAGGTCAATGAGGTTTTAACACAATTTTTTTCTGGTTTAAAACAATGGTTTCCTTCCATAATATTCCAGCCAAGGTTTTGCCCTTTTTCAACCACAGACACTTCTTCGTATTTACTTTGTCCAACATCGGCCACAATTAATGTGGAACCTTCAAACGAAAAGCGCCATGGGTTTCTTAAGCCATATGCCCAAATTTCAGGACGAAAGTCCTCTTTGTTAATAAAAGGATTATCTTGAGGAATTGCGTAAGGCATATGCTGCGCAGTATCAATGTCAATGCGCAGCATATTACCTAACAATGTTTTGGTGTTTTGGCCATGACCATCAGGGTCGCCACTACCGCCGCCGTCTCCCATACCTATATATAAATAACCGTCGTTGCCAAAGGCTAATTGACCGCCGTTATGATTTTGGTGAGGTTGGTTTATTTCAATAATAATTTTTTCATTGCTTAACGTATAAAAGCCATCGGTATTTTTACTTAACGTAAACCGAGAAACCCGAGTGCGTTGCTCTCCTTCGGCTGGGTTATAGTTAGTAAAAAAATATTGGTTAGAAGTAAACTGAGGATGAAAGGCTAAACCAAGTAATCCTTTTTCAACATCTGAATCAACAGAAAATGCATGCACATTATAGTGTTTTTTCTCCTCTAGATTGACAAAATTTAAATCCCCTTCCTTACTTGCAACAAACATTTCAGTATTTGAGGAAGGTAGAAACTTAATATCAACCGGTTGCTTTAATCCCGTATATATTGTTTTTAATTGTATGGCTTGGGCTGTACAAAATACATTGACCGTAAATAATACGAATAAAAAAATCGCTTTCATCGTTAGCTTCCTACTAAATTTAGTAGCTATTAATATACTACAAACCAAAACAAAGAAAACCATTAATGATAATCTGTTAACAATTGACTATACCAAAGGTAAAGCCAGATTGTTTTTATATTATTACTAAGACAGCTCAGTAATATAGTTGAATTAACTTATTAGCAATTACATTGTCAAAAATCAACTCAGTAAACTTAACTTAAGTATTGTTACTTATTTCAAACAGAATGGCCGGTTTAGTGGCGCGAAAGCCAGTCAAATTGAGTAACAATCAGAATTGATACGTTTCCTCTTGCAAGCTAAGCATTATAAAGTTTCCTTATATATGTTAGAATATTAACAATTATTATTATCTAAAATTATTAGGCGTATTTCATGTCTGAACACTCAATTATCGACATTTGTGTTGAACCTATAGAACTTTATAAATTACTCAAAATAGCCAATATGGTTGACGGTGAAGCTAAAACCATAATTACTGAAGGTCATGTTTTAGTAAATAATGAAGTGGTAGTTCAAAAGCGTAAAAAAATTCGAAGCGGCGATATTATCGAGTGTAACGGTAAAACTATTAAGATTGCGTATAATCCCAATCAAAAATCAGCAGAGTTTATTAACACAGTAGTGTTAGCCAGTAAAAAAGACCAAAGGAAAAAAAGAGCTAAAAGTAAAGCGCGGGCTCTTTCAGCAGCAACTGTTACTGAGCCAAACGCTAAAAAGCCAAATTTGTAGCGTCTATAACCCTCTAGATATTTCCGCAAAGTGGTAGAACTTGTTACAAGAAAACGTAAATATCATCCTAACTACCTTTAGCTTAACGCACTACAAATCATGATTTTTCGGTTATATGAATAACAGCTTTGCAGGCAAAATTGTTATTCATAAAAAATAGCTCGACGTGATTTAAACACAGTAAAAAAATCCAAAAACCCATTGAAGTTTATGCTTATTTTGTTGGAGAAAACGACGATACAGTAACGAACACCGGCGCTCACTTTTTGAGCCTTGAGCGGTCATTACTTTTTTGTGAAAGCAAAAGCATATTTAGGAAGGTTTCACCCTAAATATGCTATTACTTGTGGGGCTGGTTTAAGCGCCCTTACCCTTCAGCAGAACTCCTCAACTCAAGAAGAACAACTGTAATGCGAGACCCCTCCCGCGTCAAAAAAGACTTTCGGTTTTAAGCTGTCGTATTTACTTTCAAGCTCGGTCGATTGTTCATTAAAGGGCTGCGTTAATACCTGTTGTAATTCATGAACAAGTGCGAAGTCACCATTATTAGCTTGTTGATAGGCAGGCACCACTAGCCATTCTCGCCAACTGTATTTGGGATTAGTTTGTTGCATACGCTGTTTTATTGGCGACGCTTCTTTCGTTTCTACACGAGTATCGCCATTCGTATTCATCAAATTTCGCCAGCTTTGTAACCAGTGGTTCCATTGTTCGCACAACTCATCTGTCGGCGCAGCGTAAAAGCTTTTACTTATACCCGAAATATTATCGGGGATGTTAGAAAGTTCACGAAAGAAAATGGTGTAATCTACCGACGTTTTTACCATCAGCTTGATCAGTTGCTCAAACAGCTCGCGATCAAAAATGTCTAAGCCAAGTTTAGCTGCCCACATTTTTTCCATCTTGTCTTCCATGACGGAATCGAACCCAATATTTATCTTATTCAATGCTGCTAACGCAACAGGGTCTGACGCAAGCAAAGCTGATAAAGATTTACAAAACATGTTGAAATTTGTTTTTGCCACAGCACCTTGATTGAAGAACGAATAATGTTGTCCGCCCCCCGTCCAAGGCTGATAATAAGGTTCAAAACGTTCAACAAAACCAAAAGGACCATAATCAAGTGTGTAGCCGCCACACGCACAGTTATCACTATTAAAGTTACCTTGGCAGTAACCTACTCGCATCCAGTGGCTGATCAAGCTTGTTAAGCGATCACGAAATGCGGCCGCTAATTGTATAAGCTTTTCTGCAAGTGGTAGCTCGTGATTAACATCATTTGCATATTCACGATCAATTAAATGTAACACTATCATTTCTAACTCTTTCAACGCGTCAGGATGCGAATTAAAACGAGCACGGCGAGCAAAAAGTTCAAGTTGGCCGACACGTAAAAACGAAGGCGCAACGCGGGTTGAAATTGCAACGGGATTAGACACTGTCAGATCAGGATTTGTTGAATATGAACCTTCAGAATACCAAGGGCGATTTACTTGCTCTGATTGTGAGACAAACAGGCATAACGAGCGAGACGTTGGCACCCCCAACGCATGCATATGCTCTTGCACTAAAAATTCTCGAATACTCGATCGCAATACCGCTCTACCATCGCCACCACGGCAATAAGGTGTTGGCCCTGCGCCTTTTAACTGCATTTCCCAGCGTTTGCCATTAATCACTGATTCATGCACAGAAATCGCACGCCCGTCACCATAACCATTGCCCGTTCGAAAAGGACATTGCTGAATGTATTCAGTACCGTATATCGATAGCGCGTAACCCGTGGCCCAGCCAACAGCTTGCATAGGAGCTGGTACGTCAGAAATATCGCCAGTGAATAGCCGAGCAAAGTCTGCTGTTTGCACTAGGCTGTTATCAAAACCTAATTCTGCAAACAGTGTTTCACTGTGGGCGACATATTTAGGGTTAGCAATAGGCGTAGGTTTAACCGGCACATAATGACCAGAAAAAACTTGTCTTGGCTGATAGTCGTCACCGGTTTCAGTAGCATCTGGATCACAGTTAAGATTATTCAGTAAGGAGTAATCAGTTAACTCAGCCAAATCATCAAGGCTGTATACGCTGACAGGAACATTAGGGATGTGTTGATTAGCCATGTTATTCAATAAACCTTTTTAATATGAGAGCGTGTTTATCTTTCGAGTATGAATTTTTCACGTTAAAGCGTTTTAAGCAAAGCAAACGTTTGTAACATAGTCATTCTATGTCATAAACGTTTACCAACTATATGCTCTTGCATCATTTTAATACCTACATCCGTGTCGGCAACGAAGAGTACAACACTTTTAAAAGAACCTTTAGGCAGTGCGAATTTGTTATTTTTACCGCTTTATAGTGATTTCATGTGGGATCACCACACATTAATCACTATGCCTTATCTAAAAAAACTCATAGCTACAAAAACATACCTGAAAAGTAAACTCGACCTATTCTAATTGAAATGATTATATTTCATTTAGAACCATCATTCTTATGATTTTGGGTTAGTGAGGTTTTTTAAAGAATAGCGTGTCAGGTAGAGTAGCCAGTTTTTATTTTAACAAGATAATTTTATGAGGAGTTTATAAAACCGTATGAGAATTCAAACGCTTACTAAAATGTGTGGACTTACCGTAAGCCAACTTACACAAAAACAGCACCCATTTTCGATTTATAATTATTCTTACCAAAGTTTACTGAACATTTCTGAAAAAAAATTTAAGCTTATTGCTAACGCTGATAAGATAAAAAAACGACTAATGGCTTGATTAAATCAGTCGTAAGTTACTTTCAATTTTAATGAACTATTTTTTAGAAGTTTTCAATTTTTATCAAATGAAAGCGAGTATTTAACATTCCGGCTATAACAGTAATTTTATTAATCTCTTGATAATATGGGATTATATCCGTAAATTCGAGTCTATTAATTTATAATTTAACGGGTGATGGCTTTTATACCAAAGGGCTTTCACTTGGCTAATAAGCGGTTAGGTATCTATGAGAATCTTGTTTTCAATTCTGGGTGGGGCTTTATTAGTTTTAATGTTTTTTGTTCTGCTCTCACTGATTATTCCAAGTTCAGAAAACGCTCAGGGTAATGTATTTACTTTCAAAGAGGATGTTGAATTAGCTTATGATAAATATGAATTTACTTGGGATGAGAGTAAATCTACAGTGACGGTTATTAAAACTTGGAAAGGTAAGCCTAGCTTAGATATAACCGTTGAATTAACTGCCCAACAAGATGCCTTGTTAAAATCTGCTTATTCTAAAATTGATTTCACATTAATTGATCCTAATTCACCTACGTCAACAGATGGTTCATGGTGGTATATAAATAATCACGGTAATTCATTTAAAATTAGAAACCCCGATTATAACGTTAAGCAACGCAATCTTGAGTCGTTGTATAAATTGGTTAAATATATTGAAAAATTTAGTACTATAAAAAAGTACGGTGAAATCAACACCTAAAAAAATTAAATAAGGATAAAAAACAGTTGGCTTTTCGTGTGTGCCTCACTATTTTAGCCAACAATTATTCGTCTCTTAACAAGGCGTTAGGGTTCTTTCCTATTCAACTAGTCACGGAGTATAAAGTTGATAAATATTTCCATTTCCAAAGAGCAAACAAAACAGATCCTATTGGTTTTCTTTCTAACTATTTGTATGGCTCTAGCCATTTTTGTTGTTTCTTGGGCTAATGAGCCTGAACGACGCCCATTAATCCAAAATATTACTTTGGTCGATGCTGTAAAAATAATTGATGCTCTGGAAGCATCTGATATTTCTTATGTTACACGTTTAGACAACCAGATGATTTTAGTTAAAGATGAAGATATGGATTATGCTCGGGTAGCACTAGCTAGAATAGGTATTGTCATTGATTATCCTGATGTAAGACAAATGGCAAATGCTAGTGAAGCTTGTGATATTCTAGAGACAAAAATATTCGAATATGCCCAAAATCCCAATACCCCAATTACCGAAAAACCATATTTCCTTAAATTGGTAAAACTTATGATGGGAGCAATGATAATAATAGTTCTTATATTTAGTGTCGTAAGACCTGCACTTCGTAAACTATTAGAAAAGTACATTGATAAAGACGAACCCTAACAACTAATAAGGTGTTCAAACGGGAAAACAGTTAACTGTTTCACTCCATTCACAATTTTAGCCAACAATTTTCACCTCTTAACGAGGTGTTATGTTTTCAAGGAGAATTTATGATTTATTCAACCACTGA
>JBPOFN010000016.1:0-89486 GCA_051251725.1 Thalassotalea sp.
AAAATATTAAGCCGGAATTTCAATACCACATTCGCGCATTTTAGCAATTTTATAGCGTAAAGTTCTTGGGCTAATGCCTAACTTTTCAGCGACATCTTTACGACTACCGCGACAAGCTAATAAGGTTTCAAGAATGATCTGATGCTCTTGCTGTTTTAACTCATTACCTAATAAATCGCTGCCAGCCGTTTCAGGAATTCTTTCTTCGGTAATAATAGCACTGTCAAATTGCTCAATAAGAATATCGCCAGCGCCAATTTGATTATCAGATTGTAAAATTAACGCGCGCTGCACGACATTATCTAATTCACGGACATTGCCTGGCCAATCATAAGCATTTAATTTATTTTTTGCATTGACCGTTAATTCAGGGATAGCATCGCCAGATTTTTGACAATGGCGTTTAATTAAATGTTGCGTCAACGGTAATATATCCGCACGACGCTCAGCAAGCGGTAACCAAGTTAATGGAAAAACATTTAAACGATAATATAAATCTTCTCTAAAAACACCGGCTTGCACTGCTTCTTTTAAATTACGATTACTGGTCGCTATCACTCTAACATTTAACTGGATGGTTTTTCGGCCGCCTAAGCGTTCTACTTCACGCTCTTGTAAAACCCGCAAAATTTTCGCCTGTAAGCCTAAGTCCATTTCGGTAATTTCATCTAATAAAATGGTGCCGCCATTGGCTTGTTCGAATTTACCTGGACAGGATTGAATGGCGCCGGTAAAAGCACCTTTTTCATAGCCAAATAACGTTGCTTCCAACATATTTTCAGGTATTGCAGCACAGTTAATCGCAACAAATATTTCTTCAGCTCGTGGTGAATTAGCATGAATATATTGCGCTAATACTTCTTTACCTGAGCCGCTTGGTCCTAAAACCATCACTGATGCTTCTGTGGTCGCCACTTTTTTAGCTAATAACAATAATTCTTTACTTGTCGGATCCGCCACAATTGGCTCTGCTGCCGAGTGCATTGGCAAAGGCAAATATTGGTTAACCATATTAAGCAAAACTTCAGGGGCAAAAGGTTTGGCCATATAATTAGCCGCGCCATCTTTAATCGCTTGCACCGCATCATCAATAGTGCCGTAAGCTGTCATCATTAACACTGGCATATTCGGCCAAGTGTTTTTAATATTTCTTAATAAGTTAAGTCCACTCATTCCGCCCATTTGAACATCGGAAACCACTAAATCGATAGCTTGATGTTTTAACAGTATTAAAGCCGCTTCACCTGAGTCGGCCTCAAAACATTCATAACCAGATAATAACAAGGTGTCGAGTAAGGCTTCGCGTAGACCTGCATCGTCTTCTACGACTAATATTTTACTTTTGCTCATAGTTATTCTCCTGTGCCGAAAAGGCTTTGGAAACCATTTTATTGTCGGTGATCAAAGGCAAGCAAATTGAAAATTCAGCCCCTGATGTCGCGGTCTCGATTGCCGGTTGGATCAATTTAATATCACCGTGATGAGATTTAACCACAGATTTAACCACCGCTAAGCCAAGCCCTGTGCCGTTAATTTTTGAAGTATAAAAAGGTTCGAATATTTTATCGGCAAGCTCTGGCGCAATACCTTGGCCATTATCTTTGATATTGATATAAACTTTATCTTGCTGACATTCGCTGCTAATTGAAATTTTTGCGCCACCAGCGATGGCCTGTAATGAATTTTGTACTAAATTTTGAATCGCCCCTGAAAGCGCATTTTTATTGCCCAGTATTTGACAATCATGCCGGCAAAGTTCGACCGATAATTCAGCTTTCGCTTTTGTTATTAACCCTTCCATGCCCTGTGCGACTTCATTTAATAAACCATTAACACTCATCGCTTTTACTAATTGCTCTTTACCACTTTTAGCAAATAACAACATGTCATTTACTTGGCTTTCAAGATCTTGCAAGCGTGACATCAATTTCCCCTGAAAACTTCTTTTAGCTTCAGTACTTAAATTAGGGGTCGCTAAATTGGCGCCATATAACATAGCTGAAGCGAGTGGCGTTCTAATTTGATGAGCTAGCGATGACACCATTCGACCTAGAGATGATAAGCGCTGCATTTGGCTGATTTTATCTTGTAGTAACCGTGTTTCGGTTAGGTCGGTGATCATAATTAATTGGCCAGGCTGATTATCAAGTGCTGAAATTTCTAATTTGACTCGGCGGCCATCTTTTAAGGAAACTTCATGCCAATCATCAGCTCTTGGTTTAAAGGAGCGGCGAATAACATCAAACCACGCATGACCTAGAATGGGTTCGTCTAAAAATGACTTAGCTATTTTATTTACCTTAACGACAATGCCATTACCATCAAGCATTACTAAGCCTGTTGGCATAGCTTCAATAATTTGCTGCTGTTGATAACATTGCTGACGTAATTCATCTAATTCACCAGGATAGGTTTCACTGGCAAGTTGACCCATAGGACGAGCCCAAAAATCTTGTTGCTGAGTCGATGCTACTCTTGTATCAAATGCTAAAGTCATAATAACGTTTCCATTTACCGTTTGTAACCAACAAAGCATTTACTATGCCACAGGATAATTTTCTATATTTTTCATAATGTTGAATAACAAAAAAGCTAAATGTCAATTGTTTGGCAAGGTATTGCATCTTTAACGCCAATATTTCTCTACCCCCCTAAAAAAACCAACAAAGTCATTAATTAACAATATGTTATAAACTTTGGCGCAAGATATGCTGTACTTTTAACGAACGAACACTTAATTCACAGAATAAACAGGAGATAACGCTATGTTAGTTGTAAGTGGTGTTGCAGAATCTATGCGGACAGACAATAAAATAGTAAAAGGCCAAACTTATGGTTTTAGCTTATTTTGTCAAAATGAAATATTAGACGAACAGTTAGAAACGATTGAAAACTATATGATAGGTAAAGGCTTAGATAATATCGTCATCAAAGAGCAGGAATTCATTGATAGTGAAAATGATCTAGCACACGAAGTTTTAGTTGATGCTTTTCAGGCGGCTATAACGGAAGGTATTTCTGGTGTTATTAATAAAACACCATTAGCGGCTTAAATGCTATTCAACAATAGTTTAGAGTAAGGTTAGTTTCTTTAAAAAACGTAAATCATCTCAAATATTTCGAGTGCTATTTACGCTTTTTAAAGAAACTTTAACCGTTCATCACCTCGGTCTTTAATAGCACCTGCATGCGAGTTTTATTCAATAAATTTTCTATAACAAAATACAAACCCTGCTAAAAAATCAATAAAACACTCAAAAGTGGCTAACCGCAACAGCTAAACCTTGTTACTAAATGGTGGACTTTGTTATAAAAATCAGAATATTGTAGCGAATAGATCCAACTTCATTTGTTATTGCTTCCTTTATCTTTTTCAGTACAATGTCTGGATTAAAAAAAGGAATATTTTAATGCGCCCTTCATTACTCTTTATTATTACTTGTATTTCTCTCTTAAGTTTTTTTTCAACCGCCGAAAATAAACTTATCCCGCTGGCTGTTTATGCTGATAATCCTGAAGTTAGCTTAATGACCATTTCTCCTGACGGCACCAGAATAGCTTACGTGGCAATGCAGGAAAATAATCAAGTTTTGCTTATTAAAGAGATAGCCACAGAAAAAGTTTTAGGTGGTATGACTGTCAGTGGCATGAATACTCAAGGTGCTTACTTTATCGATAATTTCAGAGTGATATTAAGAGCATCACAATACAAAAAAATCCTTGGCTTTGAAGGTAGACACGACTTTGGTGTCGCCTTTGTTTATGATATTCGCACAAATGAAATCAGACAATTATTAATACCTGGATTTGGTATTTATACCGGACAAGGTAATGTTGACAACATTATTGGTTTATCACCAGATAATAAGACAGCTTATATGCCTGCTTATTATAGTGAGGATAATGAGAGAGTTGGAGACCCAATTTATACCGTAATGAAAGTAAACACCCTGAAAAAAAATAAACCTAGACAAATTAATATAGGTAGCCACGATGCTGTGGACTTTTTTCTTGATGAAAATGGTAAACCGCTTGCGCGCGAAAGGTTTAATAAAAAAAATAACAAACATAGCGTACAAAGTTATATAGAGGGCGACTGGCTTGAAATCTTTAGTGAAATAACAGCCTATCGCTATCGTGGATTTTCTGGTTTAACACCTGATAAAAAATCTTTGGTAATGACAACAACAGGTGAAAATGGCCGTCGACAATATTTCGCCATGTCATTAAAAGACGGGACAATTTCAGCGCCACTATTTGTCAGAGATGATGCCGATGTAGAATATGTACTCAAAGATATTCAGCGTATTGTTTATGGTGTGCAATATTCCGGCTTTAAACCTAGTTATGCTTTTTTTGACGACAAGCTAACTAAAACCTTTGCTGCGATTCAAAATGCCATGCCTGATAATAGCTTTATTTTGGTTGATCATACCCCCGATTGGTCAAAAATAATCTTTAAAATTGAAGGTGGCGAACAATCCGGCGAATATATTTTATTTGCCAATAATGGCTTTAGTTTTCTAACATCGAGCCGCTCTAAAATATCAGGCGCTATGGTTAACCCCGTAAAAGAATATAACTATAACGCTCGCGATGGTTATAAAATCCTAACATTATTAACTTACCCTAAAGGTCAAACGTCCACTAAGCAAAAGCTGCCAGCGGTTATTATGCCGCACGGTGGACCTGAGTCTTATGACACAATTAGATTTAATTGGCTTGCCCAATATTTAGCGAGTCGCGGAGTCTTAGTGATCCAACCACAATTTAGGGGCTCAAAGGGATTTGGTATTGAGCACTTAATTAAAGGGCGAGGTGAATGGGGACAATTAATTCAAGACGATATAACTGATGCGGTTATGGCGCTTAGTAAAGACGAACAGATAGATCCTGATCGTGTCTGTATTATGGGTTCGAGTTATGGTGGTTATGCTGCCTTAGCTGGAGCAACCTTTACGCCTGATTTATATCAATGCGCAATATCAATCAATGGTATTAGTGATGTCGAAGAAATGTTAGCTTTTGAAAAAAAGGAGCATGGCGAGCAAAGTGAAGCCTATGCCTATTGGCAAGAAGTCATTAATCGTAAAGGTTTAGATGCGGATTTTATTAAATCCATTTCTCCGATAAATTATGTAGAAAAAATCAAAGTTCCTATCTTACTTATTCACGGCTCAAGAGATAAAGTAGTTGAATTCGACCAGTCTGATGACATGTTTGATGCCTTGGAGGATGCAGATAAAGATGTAAAATTCGTAGAAATTAAGGGAGAAGGTCATACTTTTCTGAATAACGAAGCAAGACTGAAAACCTTAACCGCGATTGATGAATTTTTAACTAAACATCTACTGTAAATAGCATCAATGTTTTAGCTGCTAAAAACAATAAGACTCCTCATATAGCACCAATATGCTATAAATGAGGAGTCTTTATATTTAACAACAAATGTCTTATTAAGCTTATTTTTGCAGCTCGTATTTTTTCATTTTTTCAACCAGCGTAGTTCTTCGCATCCCTAATAACTCAGCTGAGCGAGCAACCACGCCATCAGTTTTTTCAAGCGCTTGATTAATTAGCGAAACTTCTAGATCGGCTAAATACTCTTTTAAATTCAGGCCTTCATCTGGTAAGCCATTAACCATTGGCTGGGCTGTATTCTCATCATCAAAATCACTGCCGTCGTCGTCATCATAATCAGTAAAATCAAAGCCTGAAAAAAGCTCATTAATCGCTTCTCTTTCTTGTAACTCTTCCGGATATTCTGGCTGATATTCTTCTACATCAATATGGCGATACTTCTGCGGTAGTTCAGAAACATCAACAACTTGCTCACCATACATAATGATCATACGTTCAATTAAATTTGATAACTCGCGGACATTACCTGACCACGGGTGCTCCATTAAAGAAGCGATCGCGGTGTCGGTAAAACGTACAGTTTGATTTTGCTCACTTTCGAAACGCGTCATTAATTCTTTAATTAATAGCGGGATATCTTCTTTACGCTCTCGTAATGCTGGTGTGTCGATCGGAAAAACATTTAAGCGATAATACAAATCTTCACGAAAATCGTTATTTTCAATCATCTTCTCAAGGTGTTGATGCGTAGCTGCAATAATACGAACATTGGCTTTAATACTTTTAGCACCGCCAACCCGTTCAAAAGTGCGTTCTTGTAGCACTCGCAGTAATTTAACTTGCATCGGTTGTGGCATATCGCCAATTTCATCTAAAAAGAGTGTCCCACCTTCCGCTAATTCAAACCGCCCTTTACGCGTTGAAATAGCGCCAGTAAACGCGCCTTTTTCATGGCCGAATAATTCACTTTCTAATAACTCACCTGGGATAGCACCACAGTTAACCGGAACAAACGGGCCATTGGCACGATCAGACAAGTTATGAATGTTGCGGGCAACCACCTCTTTACCTGTTCCTGACTCACCAAGTACTAAAACATTGGCAGCGGTACTTGCTACTTGCTCAATTAAAAATCGTACTTGTTGCATCGGCTCACTAATACCCACTAATGAGCGAAATAATGGGTTATGGCCTGGCCCCTTGCCTGATTTTAACGGCAACTTATTATGATATTGATGACAATGATGAACCAGCTCAGTCAGCTGGGCATAATTTAATGGTACTGATAATTGACCAATAACATTAATCGCACCACTAATGGCATTATGATCAAGTAAATCATGGGTAATAAAAGGGCTTTGCGGATGTTCTTTAATAAAGGTTCGGATAGTGCTGCTGATATTACCCGCAACAATAACCGTTAAAATAGGCGCTGAATCGCGATAAAAAGTGGCCAATTCATCTTCATTGCAAGCAACATAATGCTCGCCAACAAAAGCTAAAACAGTTTCGAGTTGTTGTCGACGCTGGATGTCGTTATCAACGACTAAAATATTTTTATGGGCTTGCATACGCTTATTAATACCTTTTAGTTATAAAGGTATATTAGTCAGCCCAGAAAAATAAGCAACAATAAATTGACGTTAGGCGTCATAAAAATGACTAAAGCGAAAAAGCTATACCTAGCTTATCTGCTATTTTATAATGCGCTGGCTATAACTGCATGATAAATTTATTAATATTATTGAATTTAATAAACTGCTGATAGCAAAGGATCTTTACAATACACAATGGAATTATTAAATGAACAAATTGAATCTTATCTCTTCAGCTCTGTTATTAAGCACGCTTGGTTTTAACACTGTCGCGCAAGCAAATACTTTCCAAAAAGAAGCAGCTGTTGCTTATGCAAATACTGATTATCTTGATGTTTTAATCGCTGGCTTTACTTATCACTTTAGTGAGCAAGCAACAAATAAAGGCCCTTGGGCTGAAGCAGGATTTTTAAATAAATCATCTTTTGCCAGCGCAGCGATCACTTATGCTGACGCAGATTATTGGGGCAGTGAAACAGGTTTTTCTCTTATGGGTCAAGGGATGATCAATGATACTTTTTTTATTAATGCTGATTATTCAAAAATAGATGATTTTAAATCGATTGGTATTGGCGCTGGTGCTTATCTCACCGATACCAGTGCAGTATATTTCAATTATAATAATATTGATAACAGTGCTTTTAATGATGATTCAGATTACGAATTCACACTTGGTTATAAAAATATTGTCCAGCTAAATAATAATAACTCTGTTGCTTTTACTGCTCAAGCGAGCAAATACGAAGGTGAAGAACAGACTTACGGCCTCAATGCTGATTATTATTTTACGCCAAAAACATATCTTGGTTTAGGGCTTACTTATATTGATTACAACGAATATGGCAGCCATACAAACTTTGAACTATCAGCCGGCCACTTTTTCAATAATCAAGTAGGTGTTGATGTTTCTTATATGAATGGTGACCTTGACGATACTACAACGATTAGCGCTGTGTTCCGTTTTTAATTAATCATCATTTATCTGTAAGTACAGCAATTTTAATAAAGCCAGTGATATGCTTCGCTGGCTTTTTTTATCTGTTAAAATGAGTATCAATTAAGTAAATATACGGCTCTATTCGGGAATAAATTTTTCCAATTTACTTCGCTAATAACCGCGCTAATTCAGCATAAATATTTTTGCACGACATATTTAGCAAAAGCAAAACTGCTGGTCCACGCGGGTGAAACTGCGTTAAGTATATGTAAGCTATGCTGGTCACCTTCAATGATAAAGTCTTGCTCTAATGTCATCGTTTCGGTATTTAATAATTGCGCGCGAATACCGGGTTTTGTCCATTGATTAAATTGACTAACATCGATATTTTTAACCAAGTTGCTCGCTAAGCCAGCAAAATAACTGGCTTTATATTTTTTCATTTCTTCAATGGCTAATTGACGAAAATTAAAATGATCACCCCATAATAGTTTTGCTTCGTAACCTAAAACTTCAATTAACTCTTGCCATTTAAAATTCGATAAATGGCGGTAATTCTCACGCCAAAAACAAGGAATAGCCGTAGGTCCAATTTTAATATGGTGATCAACGGTTACGGTAAAATGAGCCCCTAAAAAAGGATTTTTTAAATTTGGCACCGGATAGATATTGGTATGAATAGGTTGATCTTGTCCGGTATACTTCAGGTAAATCCCTTTAAACGGTAAAATAACTTTATCATTGGAGAAACCAAAAGATTTAGCTATTTTGTCGGCGTAAAGGCCCGCGCAATTAATCAATTTATTGCTTTCGATAATAACACCCGTGGTGGTTAAAATACGGTGCTTAGCCAAGCTCTTTTTAAAGCCGCACTGATAAATGATATCAACGCCAAGCTTTGTTAACTCGCTTGCCACCGTTGTGGTTACCAAAGCAGGATCAGCACTTGCGGTTGTTGGCGACCATAACGCGACTTGCTGGGTTTTGGCATTAGCTTCAATCTCAGCGGTTTGCTGTTCATCAACCACTTCAACCTCAACCCCGTTTAAGTGAGCGCGCTTTTCTAATTCGTAAATGCCGTCAATATCATGCTCTGACTGAGCAACCACTAATTTTCCGCATTGATTAATCGCAATCTCATGGTCAAGGCAATATTGTGTTAAGAGCTGATTACCCGCTTTGGTTAATTTGGCTTTTAACGAGTCGGCCGGATAATAAAAACCGGCATGAATAACGCCGCTATTACGGCCACTGCCATGTTCAATACTTGAGGCTGCTTTATCAATGACAATAATCTTGAGATCAGGTTGGCTTATTTTTAGCTCTCGGGCGATCGTTAGCCCGACAATACCGCCTCCTACTATCAGGTGATCACAGGTTAATAGGTTATTTTTCATGATTATTTGTTCGCATACCTTGTCATAAAACGCTCTGCTTTAGCCAAGCTCGCGACATTACCAATATCTCGTAAATAACCATCGTTTAGCCAAGTATTGATCTTGCCTAATAATAACGGCATAAGGTCAATACTGATATCTGTTTGCTGCTTGGATAATTTTTCGACAAAACTAGCCAAGTTTGGATCAAACAAATAAACAGCGCCATTAGCTAAATTAGTGGGAGGCTGAGCAACTTTTTCAAAAAATTCGAGTAAGCGTTGCTGCTGATCTAAAGTAACAACGCCACAGGATCTAGGATCATCAGACTCAAATAACATCATGGTGCCAATGCAGTCGCTAGGGCGCTGCTTAAATTGTCGAAAAAACTTAGGCCAAGACAATAAACAAAGATTGTCGGCATGGGCGATTAACACATTGTCATTTTGCCAAAAGGCTTGGTTAGCTTTAAGCGTACCAACTGTGCCTAATAAGACAGGCTCATGCACTAGTGTCACTTGCGATTGATAAGGCGAGTTTGCAATAAATTCAACAACCTGAGGCGCTAAATAATGAGTATTAATTAAAAACTCATTAATCCCGGCTTGTGATAAATGTTCTAACCAGATTTGTAAGAGCGGGACACCATTTATTGGTACTAAACATTTAGGCAGGTTATCCGTGATCGGTTTTAACCGCGTGCCATAACCTGCTGATAATAAAATAGCTTTGTTAATTTTTACTAGGTTTTCGCTCACGGCAGTTGCTTAAGCGCTTGTTTTAACGCTAATTGCATCAAGGGTTTGTTGCCAACATTTGAAACCTGACACGCTGCGGCAACCGAGCCAATCAGCGACGCTAACCATAAATTACCACCGCTCACTAATGACATAGCAGTTGCCGCTAACAAACAATCGCCAGCGCCAGCAGGATCAACCGCATTAGCAGCTAATGCGGGTATTTTATCGTTTTTCCAATGATGGATTTTACCACTTTCGGTCATATGCAATAATGCGCCTTCATCAGCCAAGGTGACAATAATGTTAGAACACTGCATTTCTTGATGAAGTTTATCAGCCAGTATCACTAAGCCATCTCGGGTATTATTTAACGCAACTCGCACTTCTCGCTCTGTTGGCGTAATTAAATCGACATGTTTAAAACGAGAAATATCACCGACTTGCGATGAGGTTTGACTATCAGCGGCTATCATCACCTTTTTTTCATTACAAAGCGCCACAATTGCTTCAACCAATGGCTGAGGTAAAATGCCATAATTAAAATCAGAGAAGATCACTAAATCAATCTGGTCAATTTCACTAGCGAGTTTAGTCATGATCGCTTCTTGAATATCATTGCCAATATCATGATCGCGAAATTCATTAACCCGTAATAAGGTTTTATTACCCACTCGATAACGACGTTTTTGGGTCGTTGGGCGAGTATCATCAACAAAAGTACGTGCCTCTAATTGATATTCACGCATTTTGTCATAACCGTAGATTGCCGCGGCATCATCACCTAAAACCGTATAAAACGAGACACTCTGTGCCCCCAGTGCTTTGGCATGGGCTGAAGTAATGCCTGCGCCACCTAAGAATAATTTTTTCTCATCTGGGGTTACAACTATGGTGGGATCTTCTTGCGACATACCAACAGCGTTACACTGCATATATTCATCAATGATGGTATCGCCAATCACCAGTACCCGTAATTTTGCAAAGTTATCAACGATATTATCAAGGTCAGCACGTGAAATGTGATGACGCTGCATATAGTCACTAAGTTTATCAACATTAAGTATTGGCTGGTTTTTCTGCTCATCGAAAACAGATGATGATTTTTGATGGGTATAACCTGAACTGAAAATTAACTTTCCGCCCAACTTTTCAAGCATAGCTTGCTCTGGGTTATTTTTACCTTCGTATTCTTTGCCTTTTACCACCACATTCGGCTGTAATTGTTCAATCAGTGCTGTTGGCGTTAAATCATTTAAAAAACAATGATCAACAAAAGCTAATGAAGCAACAATATCAGAGCGATGAAGCTCATCATTATAATTTAACTGGCTAATAATGCTGTCAGCATTAACCCCTACCACCAATTTATCGCCACACTCTTTGGCAAAACGTAATAATCGAATATGGCCCGGATGCAGAATATTAAAGTCGCCGGTTACCAGCACCAATTTACCAAAACTATGGCGCTGATTTTTAATATCTTCGATTGAAGTTAGCATTAGATTGCATCATCCTAGAATTAATTTAGAAAGTGATCAGTGCTCTGACAATTTTTCGCTCAGCCAAATCATCAAGGGCTTGATTGATATTATGCAAACTATATTCATTTGATAACAACTTTTCTACTGGTAACTGATATTTATTAATAATATCAACAAGAATTGGAATATCGACATCAGGATTTGACGCGCCGCCCCAACTACCTAACAGCTGTTTACCGCAAATTAGCTCAAAAGGATCAATTTTAATTAAGTCGCCGTTTTTAGGATGGGAAGCAAAAATACATTTTCCGCCGCCTCTTTTTACTAATGAAAAGGCTGTTTCGATAGTATTGGCTTGCCCTGCGGCTTCCACCGCATAATCAACACCGCAGGGGAAATCAGTAAAAAATTGATCAAGACCTGTTTCATTGGCTAAATAAAGATGTGTAGCCCCTAATTCTTTTGCTAACGCTAATTTATTCACTTCAACATCAAAGGCAATAACCTGTTCGACATTAAAATGCTTTAACGCTAATAAAGCGCTTAAGCCAATACCGCCTAAGCCAAAAATCACCACCGAGCTGCCCGCTGCAGGTTTTAATTGGTTGAGCACAATACCCGCGCCAGTCGGTAAAGCGCAGCCTAGTAGGACGGCAGTTTTTTCAGGAAAATTGTTCGGCAGCTTAGTTAAACGATTTTCAGACACCACGGCATAATTTGAAAAAGTAGTCACTGCGCCCGCATTTATTGAGCGCTGCCCTTGTTGATAAACAGTGCCACCCGCATCAAGGCCATCGCCTTTTATCCAGCCTAAAACAACTTTATCGCCAACTGCCACTTTTGTAATACCGGCGCCAAGCGTAATGACTTCACCAACGCCTTCATGCCCTAACATGTGCGGTAAATATTTATCTTCTCCGCGACCACCGCGAGTTTCCATTAATTGGCTATGGCAAAGGCCAGCATAGCTAATTTTAACCAGCACTTGCCCTGTTTTTAACTCAGGCACTTCAATATCATGATGGATAACTAAAGCTTGTTTGGTTTGCTCTAAAATGGCGGCGGATATTTTCATATATTACCTGTTATTGCTCAATTAATAAGGTAGCTTCTAAGCTAATACGTGTTTGCTGTGAATTATTTACCATACCTCGATGAATTAAATCATCATGAAAAATAATAAAATCACCTGATTGAGTCGGCACGTTAAAAATAGTTAACTTAGCGAGATCTTCATCAAATTTCGGCTTAGCAATACCGGTATGATCAACTTCACCATGATATTGCCAATCATGCTTTAAATGAGAGCCAGGCAGCACACATAAACCGCTTTGCCCTTGCACCACATCAACCGCAAGCCATATTTTTAACCGGCGCATGCCTTCGGGCATATCACCATGACCTAGATCCCAAAACCAACGGTCAGCATGAAAATCGCCAATATCGCTGTTACCTGGGCGAACAATGCGCCAATACATTTCTTGCCAGCCGCAGCCTTCTTCTGTTGCCACCGCTTTAATATTTAGCTGCTGTTTCAGTGTTTTGAAAAATGGCAGTTCAGTTATGGTATCAAACGCATTCGGGCCTAACACTCTCGTGGTTTTAGGCCACATTTTTTGATGGTCAATTAAATGATCAAGTTGATGATAATTTGCCATCTCAGTTTGATAAAAATGTTTGACCTCATTCGGCGCTAACATTAATAATCGCGCTAAATACTGCTCTTTGATTAATTTTCGAATAGTCAGTAATTCTGCCGGCGACATAGCGGCAACAACATAGCCCTGCGGGTTATCAATATTTTTCAGACTTAACTCTGTGATATTCTTAACTGACATTTTACTGTTCGCCATCGTTATAATTAACACCTTTCTCCGCGTAATAACTTGCGCTATTAGCTATATTAACCTGAACTCTGGTTATATTATCCACTTGGTAATCAGCAATAATTTGTGAAAAGGGTTGCGCCTTAAAAGTCAGTTCATCAGCGCCGCAAGGTAATAATGAACCGTATAAACAAGGCCTGAGATTTTTAGTGGTTGATGAAACACCGATGATATTTGCTTTCAGCGTTAATTGCTTAACTAAACGTTTGGCCATTTCATAATAAGATAAATCTTCAGCGCCCGATAACTGATAAAGTCCAGCTTTTCTACTCAACATAATTTGCATAATCGCGTCGCAAGCAAAATTTATACTAATAGGGGCAGCGCAATAATCATTAAACAAAGTGGTAGTTTTATTCGTTTTAGCATCATCAAGCACTTGTTTAAATAATGGAAACTGGGTGCCAATAACTTTAGTCAGGCGAACTATGGCAACATTCAGCTGCTGCGCATTTATGTAGTGCTCAACTTTTACTTTTTGTTCTCCGTACAAGGTAGTAGGAGCATATGCTTGATTGCATGGAATATTGGCTGATTGATGATTAAAAACTTGCGAGCTTGAGATAAAAACAGAAAAAACAGCTAGCGCACTTAACCCTTGCAGCAATAATTGGGTATTAATAACATTTACTTGTTCTGACAACGGTTTATTTTCAAGACAACGAGCATTCGAAGTTATCGCAGCTAACACAACGACAGTCAATATTTTTTCAGTGCGAATTTTATTAACTAATCCAGCCACCGACGGCTGATCAGATAAATCAAAATACCAAGCGCCGTTAATGTCTTTTCTTTGGGTAAGATAACATTCAGCTGTAATAGTTTGCGCTGTTAACTTTTCAGCTAGATGGCTTGCGATAAAACCATCGCCACCAATAATTAACACTTTTTGTCTTTTATTCATTTGCACATATCACAAGCAATAACTAATAACCCGTTATTAATCGCTGCCCTTAACATAAGGTTGAACGCTCTTCGTCATTAAGTTCATAATAAGCTTGGCCTAATTGTGAAACGACACTGGTTTGTAAATTAGTGTAATAACCTTGTTTCAGGTTTTTGGTTAAAGGGTGAAAACTATTTTTTACCCTAAAATCAATCGCCCACCTCGTCATTGTGCTTTGATTGGCTTTTTGGCCATGAATTAACCCTAAACTAAACCCTAAGCCGGAGCCAAAAGGTAAAGAAATACACTGTAGTTGATGCTCTTCGATGCCTAATATTTTTTTAGGCGCATATAAAAAACCCATCTCATTTTTAGGAGTGCCGCGTACTACATCTTCGCGATTAAATTGCTCGATATTGCGCTCACTAAACAAATGACTTTTAGGAATGACATTTAACCCACAGCCTTTCACTTGGCTAACCAGCGGCAAAGATAATGACAGCTCATAAGCCGAATTGCCATAATCAGTATCTCGATGAATACCAATATTATCAAGCGCTTGTCCTGGCCTAGCAATACGTAAATACATGTTGGTTTGTACATCTAAATCGGGGCCAAAAAGCGCGGTGAAAAAATCAATATTATCGGCAACAAAGGCGCGATGCTTTTTTTCATTATTTAAGCGAGTAAAAACAGCATACTGAAATTCTTCATGCTGCTGTTCGCTAAGTGCTAGTTGATGATAATTTTCAAGCGTGGTGAATTTTTCAGCAAAAAAATCCCGCGCTAGTTGTTCACAAGTTGCTTTAATTTCTTTGAGCGCGGCTAATTGATTGAAGCTATGGGTGAAATAACCTTGCTGTTTAAAGGCCTCAATATTAATGGTCATTAGAATGGCCCTTTAAAATAATCACCGGGCACATCATGATGACCTTCGCGATATAAGTTTTGATAAAGCTTATCCGCAGCTTGGTTGTTCACCATTAAATGTGCTTTATCGGCGATTTCCTTGGCGCCAAAATAATAGTTTTTAGTTAGCTCATAACTGGTCGGCTCAGGAATATCAGGCATGGCTAGTCGCTGAGGTGCTGATGTTAACGCATTAAAGTTATTCTCAACGACATGTGAAACAATTTCACCGGCAACAGAGCCGGTAGTCGCGCCGCTGTCTAACACTAATAATCGCCCTGTTTTTTCAACTGAAGTGATAATAGTTGGCCAATCAATCGGTTTAATCGACCGTAGATCAATCAGCTCAGCATCAATACCTTGCGCTGTTAATGCCTCAACCGCTCGGATTGCTTCAATGGTTAAATACGACATAGAAACTATGGTAATTTCAGCGCCGGTTTTAACGACACGCGCTTTTGCCATAGGTAAATAATCTTGATGCGCAAAGACTTCATTTTGTGCGACTAAACCCCGTTGATTATGCAACCAACGATGCTCTAAAAAAACCACCGGATTATTATCAAAAATGCTTTCTAATAACATGCTTTTAGCGTCTTGTGGCGTGGAAGGCATTAACACCTTTAAGCCTGGAATATGAGCAAACAATGCTTGTAAATTTTGCGCATGGGTTGGCCCTTGCCCCCAACCTCGGCCAATCAATAAACGAATGGTCATTGGCACTGAACGCTGCCCATTAAACATATAATGCCATTTAGCAGCATTATTAATAAGTTGATCTAAGGCTAATAAAAAAAAGTCTAAACGCTGGTGTACCATCACCGGCCTCATACCGGCTAATGCTGCGCCAATGCCAATGCCTGTCATCGCATTTTCAGCAGTTGGCATATCAAAAACGCGCTCTGGAAATGCTTCCGCTAAACCTTTGGTCGTGCCAAAAATTCGGCCGGGATCATCGATACCTAAACCATAACAAAAAACATCTGCTGATTTTTCCATCGCAATAAACAAAGCCTGATTAATCGCTTCAACAAAGCTATGTTCTTTAACATCAATATCAGTCATTTAGCACCTCACTATAAACATGCTGCTTTAACGTTGCTTGTGAAGGAAACGGTGATAACTCAGCAAAGTCAAACGCCTGCTGTATTTCAATATTTACCTGTTCACGTAGTTCAGACATTTGTGCTTGGTTTATTAAATTGTTAGCTGATAGCCATATTTCATAACGTTTAATTGGCTCTTTTTGTTGCCAAGTTAAAAACTCGGTTTCGCTACGATAACCAATAGTATTATCGTAATTAGGTCCGCAGTGCTCACGCCAGCGATAAGTTGCTAATTCAACAAAACATGGGCCTTTAGCTGCTTTGATATGCGTAATGGCTTGCTGGAAAATTTGATGGGCTGCCACGACATCATTACCATCACCAGCATAGCTAGTTAAGCCGATCGCTTGCGCTAACTGATGTATGTTGCGATTGGCTGGTTGCCGCTTTTCTAAGCTGGTATAAACAGAATATAAATTATTTTCACAAACAAAGAGTACAGGTAAGTTTTTAACGACAGCAAAGTTTGCCGATTCGTAAAAAGCGCCCTCTTCAACCGCACCATCACCCAGATAAACAACCGTGATGTTAGGTTCTTTGCGCATTTTTTGACTTAAGGCTAAACCGACACCGACCGGAATAGTATTTCCGACAATAGCGGTTGAGCCTTTAAAACCAACATTTTCGTCAATTAAATGCATTGAACCACCACGACCACCACTACAACCGGTGGCTTTACCATAAATTTCAGCGATCATCGCTTTCGGACAACCACCTTTGGCTAGGTAATGGGCATGAGCACGATGAGTAGAAACCGCATAATCTTTAGCTGTTAACTGTGCCGACAAGGCTGTTGGTGCGCCCTCTTGGCCAATAGACAAATGGGTCGGGCAGCGCATATTACCTTCAGAATAACGCGCGGCTATGGTTTCTTCGATATCCCGAATTAAATACAATTTGCGTAATATCGCTAATTGCTGGGCTTGGTCATTAAGTAAATCAGTCATGCTCTGCCTTAAGGAATAAACCAATAAAAATCACCGGTATAACCCACTTTTTTAAAGAAAGCTTGCCACTCATCAACATGCATAATTGTTTTTGCGGTTAGATTCCATGCATACATGCGCGCTTTTTCTTCGTCATTACGATACGCGTCAACCGTGATAAAGGCTTTACCTTTGCTTACTCGCATAATTTCTTGCAGGGCAATAGCACATTCATCTAATGTTAAGTTATGAACGGTATTAATACTAAAAACCACATCAAAACTATTATCGTCATAGGGTAATGAAACTGCATTACCCACACTTAACTGCGCTTGCACTTCGGCTTTTGCATGAGTAATAGCGTACGGTGAAATATCTAGCCCTTGAACTTCTATCCCAGGTAGCGCTTGCGTAAAGTCGTATAACATAAAACCTTTAGCACAACCAACATCAAGCACTTTACTGTTTTGTGATAAATTAAAATGGCGGATAAAATCAGGAATTACTGGTTGCCAAAAACGCGAAAAGTATTTAAAACCGCCATAACCGTACAAACGATCACCATCAAAAAATTCTTGGCCAAATTGACGAGCAATCGCCCTCATCTCTTCGGTTAGTGCATCTTGACGGGCATGCGGATCTCTTTTACTTTTTGGATAATTTTTTAATAAATCAATTTCCATTGAATTAACACCTAGTAATTTATTATGAATGTATGCCTTAGGCTTATGGCTTAAGGCTTAAGGCTTATGAATATAATCTAACGACTGCTGACTTAAGCTAGCTAAATTGTTACGTGCCCACGCAATGGTGCTTGTTAACCCTTGCTCTAAGGATATTTTGTCAGTCCAAGCTAATTCATTACGTAGCTTTTCTGTACTCAATAAATAGGCCGCATCTTTACCTTTTCTATCGTCTGTAACTTGGCAAACCTCATCAAAATTAGCTGACATAGCTTGGCAAATTAATTCAACAAGTTGGCGAATAGTGACAGTTGATGGCGTTGCTATGTGATAACACTCGCCCAAAGTGCCATGCTCGGCAATTAAGTGCGTAGCACTTGAAACATCATCAATATGAATAAAAGAGCGTTCAGAATGACCACCACCATGCAATGATAGTTTTTGGCCTAATAAAATAGACAAAATAGTACGCGGAATAATGCGATATAACTGCTGCCCCGCGCCATAAACATTGGCGGCCCGAGTACTAATTACCGGAAATTGATGGACATCAAAAAAAGTTTTTAAACTCATATCGGCAGCGGCACGTGAAACCGCATAAGGTGTGCTTGGATTAAATACTTGCAACTCATCAATATAGCCACTGCAACTGCCATAAACTTCAGGCGTAGTAATATGAATATAACGGTCTAAATAATCTTTATGACGTAAAAGGTTATGCAGTTTTATCATTGATACCGCGTTAGTCATAAACCAATGCTCTGGAAAATCCCAGCTTTGGCCAACCATGCTTTGTGCGGCAAAATTATAAATATGGCTCGGTTTTAAGCGATCAAGTACCGCGGCTATTTCGGCCAAATCTTGATTAATATCTAATTGAAAAAAATTGACTTTATTAGCGCTTTTGGCCCAGCTATAAGGTAGAAGCGCTGGCACTGGCTCTGCTGAACGGCTAATACCGATAACTTGATAATCTTGCTCTAATAAGTATTTACAATAACTAGCACCCGAAAATGAGTTACTGCCGATAACACAGATAGTCTTACTCATAAGATTTCCTTGTAAATAAATCAAACATAAACATGGGCTACTTAATACACAAAGCAAATAAATAATGAGCCATAGGATAAAAGCCGGTATGCACCACTTCATCATTCATTGAAAAAAGAAAGACATGAGAAAAATGGTCTTCTAAATGCGCCTTAAAAACATCGCCTGATAAACAATTAACATGCCCTTCAATACTTTGTGGTGATGCATATTGTTGCGACTCTAACGAAGGAATACCAATAATAGCGATGCCTTTGTCGTTAATTGAGTGTTTTAAATTTTTTATCAAGGTTTGCTCATGCTCTGGAGCGATATGTTCAAAAACGTCCAAACAATATACGGCATCATATTTTGACTCTGTAGCGCCGCTTAAAATGTCATGAACAACCGCTTTTTTTTGCCAATCATGGCGGGCGTTATTTTTTACTGACTCAATAAATACAGGGTCAAAATCACTAACGGTTAATTCACTGACCGCATCAGCAACAATATGAGAGCCAAAAGCATCGGCACACCCTATTTCTAAAACGCTTTTTTTGCCTGCCAGCATTTTGGCGACAAATTTATAACGCGACAAAACAAAGACAACGCGCTTTGGATCATCCTGCCAAACTTGATTGATCATCACCCCTAATTTTGTTTCAGGGTAATCAAACAGCTCGTTATATTGAGATTCTTTCGTTTTACTCACTTATCTCTCCTAAACTATTTATCGCGAATGACACTTAAGTATTGTTGACCGCGGCCAAACCAGTGATGAAAACACTTAAAATCAGCGGCTAAATTCCCCTGACGTAGCTGTTCAAAGCCGATTATAAAATCGTCAATAGCTTGAGCTGTATCAGGTAATATTGTCGCTATATTTTCGGCAATAGTACTTAACACCGATAAAAATTCAGCTAACGCGGTTAGGTCTTCAGTGCTTGAATAAGAGTTATTACGATATTTATCGTGTAAAGCCATAGCTTGTTGACTTAATTGCTCTAACTTATCGCCCGCCCCCTCAGGAAAAACCGCTTGAGGATTACAGCGATAATCGACTAAATATCCTGACCATTGATGATAACTTGCGATCTGCGCAGATACATTAGAACCAGCACTGTCTTTATACCAACGCCAATCTTGGATAAAACTGGGTGATGAGCCTAAAACGGAAAATTGACTGGGTAAACTGCTTAATGCATCTTCAATAGAGAAAAATCCTCGTTCGGTCCAATTATGAATAATATTATCTGTGACCCAATCTTCTGGTTTTCTACTCATGCCTTTAAGGCTATTAAAGCTAGGTTGAAATAACTGAACTAATGCTTGGGTTAAGGTTTGGCTTGGCGTTTTAGTTAAAGTTTGGCTTGATGTTTTAGTTGAGTCTTCTTGCGCAGCAATAAGGCGTTTAACGGTTGGCAACACCATACGCCGGCAAATTTCAGCCAAATAACTCGCCGCACTCACGGTAGTAAACACACACACGCCGCCAGGTTTAACCGCAGATAAAACCTGCTGTAAGAATACGTCGGGCGCTTGCTGGCCAGGAATAAGCCCTTCACATAAAACAACATCGTATTGTTCAGTTAATGCTTGTTTGGAGATATCTTGATAAAGCACCTTGGTATTATCACCATAACAACCTTGTGCTATTTTCGCTGCTATTGATTTAATCGCAGCTTTTGAACCATCAATCAAAGTAAACGACTTGGGCTGCCAAGAAGCGATGTGTAAAGCATTGTCACCGGAACCAGGACCTATTTCTAATACATCATGACCTTGGATAACTAGCGGACTAAGCCCTAAAGTGCGATATAAAGCGCTGCGCTGCTGAAAATGATATTCAGAGCCTGCACCTAGTTGATTCACTGGCACTTTATCTAAAGTGTCATAAAAATCTAAAAATGCCCGATTCGACATATTATTCACCTATATTGATTATCTTTCAGCAGGTTAGTGGCACAATAAACGCATCAGCATGTGACCTACAATTAATTGCAGATCTTCAGAGATTTGCATGTCATTGATATCAAAATGGATCGGATGATCCAATAAGGTTTTTGCTTGCCCACCGCTATAACCTAAAATTCCTGTGGTATACATACCTTTAGTTTTAGCACTTTCAATGGCGTTAATAATATTGGCAGAATTACCACTGCCGGTTAATACCATTAAAATATCACCTTGATTGGCTTTAACATCTAACTGATGAGAAAAGATATTTTCATAACCGACATCATTACCTAAACAAGTAATAACCGAGGCATTAGCAGACAAAGCTTCAACCCGTAATGCTTGTTTTTCAATCGGACTAACGCCGTATAAAAAGTCATTTGCCAAATGCTGAGCGTTGCCGGCACTACCGCCATTACCGCAAATATATAAGGATTTTCCCGAAACAATTAACGCGGAAAGTTTTTCTGCTAAAAACTCAACCGGCTGCCAGTCAGTTTTCGCTAATATCTGCGCTAAATTGGCAGCGTATTGATTACAGGTAAAATCACTCATAGAACGTTTTTTTGCATCCATTTTAAGTTATACCATTGATCGCTATCGGTTAATTGACCGTTATTGTAAGCGACAATCATTTCTTCAATAGCAATACGAACACTCTTTTTCGGCTTAAAGCCAGTCGCTAGTAATTTGTCTGAGTTAACTCGATATGAACGCGGATCATTTGATGGCGTGGTTATCACCTCTGCTGATATTTTTTCTTTAATAATATCGGCGATTTCACCCACCGTAATATTTTCAAAGCCAGCATTGTAAATACCTGTGACTTGTGGATTTTCTAATAAAAATAAATATAAATCAGTAATATCATCAATATGAATATTAGGACGTGCTTGATCGCCACCAAACACAGTAATTTTACCATTTTTAAGTGCTTGCATGGTTAGCATATTTACTGCTACATCTAAGCGCTGACGTGGTGATAAACCACAAACCGTTGCTGGGCGTACAATCTGCACCACCATGTCAGCTGTGTAACTCATCAGGACACGTTCAGAAACCATTTTAGTTTTGTTATATTCAGAAATTGGCTCGAGCGATAACTCTTCAGTGACATTTTCTTCTTCTTTCACACCATAAACACTGCCCGATGATGCATAAATAAAGTGCTTAATACCTTCGCGTTTTGCTCGGTCAGCTAATTGCATCGTCGCAAGCGCACTGGTTTCCCAAGTTAATTTGGGATCTAAATCACCACAAGGATCATTGGCAATTGATGCCAAATGAATAATCGCATCAACACCCGCAAGCGGAATTGATTTAGTGTCAATAACATCACCTTTGACAACAGTTAAGTTTTCATGCGCAGGTAAAAAAACGCCAAACCATTGCAAATCAAAAGCAATGACTTGATAGCCTTGCGCCAATAATTTCGGTACTAACACACTACCCTTGTAGCCGGTCGCACCCGTAACTAAAATTCTCTTCATTTTCATAATAATTGGTCTTAATTAAAATAAATTTGGATTTTTTTCCAAAAAGCTAGTAATAACAACACCTTCAGCGTTTTTATAAATAAAATCTGCTGGTAGTTTATCCATATAATCTTTTTGCGCCGGGCTTATCTCAGGCATAAATACTTTGCCATTCATCTGCGAGCTAAACTCTTTCACCGCCGCTAAAATATCATCTTCATCATTAGCAACGTATTCATAATCATATTCTGTTAATTCAGTACCTGACATAGAAAAGAGTAGCTGTTTATCATTATCTACAGACAATGTTTTACCGCTAGCTACCGCTAAAAAATTCACTGGCTTGCCCAGATGGAATAAGTACTTAGGCAACATTCGACTATGGCGACTATAAACTGGATGAAAAGGTGCAGTATTAACCGATAAAATTGGCGTATCAAAAATTGAAGCAATACTTGCTGGCCCAGAAGAAGTTCCAATAAAAAAATCGCTAACCATTAACAGAAATACTTCTAAAAAGTCACCATGTTTAACATCTCTGTTCGCGCAAAAATCAAAATATTTCGGGGATTCAAGTGACAAAACCTGATCGGTATTTGAGCCAATACGAACAACTTTATAACCCGAATCAAGTAAATATTGTACGGAAGAGGCATAAGTTTGAATATCAGCATCACGATAATCATGATAAGAAAAATCATTATTTGGAAATTTTTCGGATAAATAATGACTATCACGAACATGCAAACAAATAATTTTATCATCTGGCGATATACCGAATATTGATAATAACTGCCAAGCTAAGGCTTTGTCGGCCTCTGGTATATCAACACAAGGTGGGTAATTATGATAAATATTAACTAAATTAGCATAGCCTTTAGTATTAATCTCTGTCGCCGAAACACCACGAGCAGAACAATTAACATCATAAGGATATTCAGCAAAAAAATAATTATCTAACAGGAGTGGCCTTGAGACATACAAATTATATAAAAAGGTATCTTCAATGACGTTGGCGTGAGCTTTAATTAAGCTATATAAATACTTGTTAGCTGGATTATTGTTATTGCCTAAGAATAAATACAAACAATCGTTTTCTTGCTGCGTTTTACGTAATAATGGCTCAACTTCACACGCTAAATGCCCCACTCTGTCGGTGGTCATAACATTAAGTTTTACTTTGCTAAATTTAGGATCAACGTTTTTAACTAGATTAAGTAAAACCTGCAAAGCCTGTTCATTATCAGGCTCAAGACTTAAAGCATATAGCAGCGCGATAATAGCGCCCGCTAAATAGTTATTCGCCATATAAACCCGGTGTAATAATAAGAACCCGGTCGCATCGGTACTCTTTGCATGAATGTATTTTTGGATCGTTTCAACATTCGTATTTAATTTACCTAAGCCTTCTTGTGCTTTGATTTTATATAAAAGAAAATCACTATTATCAGGATCTCTTAATAATAAAAGATTCACATTATCAAGTAGTTCGCCGTAATTCTGCTCTTTTTCACACTGCACGACTCGGCTCAGTAACTCACTAACACTTTGTTGTTGCGATATTTCCATATTTTCCCAGTCTCTCGTTAATTCAATACTAACAAAGCTAATAATAACAGCCGCCGATAGCCTAAATAAAAACTACAAAGGCGTAACCGTAGGCTATACATTAAAACATACTATATCGCTAAATAAAGCGAATACTATGCCAACCAATTAAAAAAACGAGTAAAATCATTAACTAATCTAGGAAAACTAACGAATTCGGCATTAATATTGCTTTTAAATGATTTATCAAAGCAATATAGTAACGCTATTAAGTCAGTTTTTTGACATTAAACTGATATGACAAGACCACAAAAAAGGCGATATATAATAATGACTGAGCAAATACTTGCTGAAAGATTTAAAATAAATCAGTACCAAGAAAAATATTTATATTCAGTAAATCGCCATACTTTCGAAAAAGAAAGTTCAAGCAATATTTATAAACGCCATTACCAAGAAAGCTTAATCAATGAAGAAACCCTTTACCTTATTTTAGGTACCGATTCAGGGCTACTCATCAGTTATTTATTAACACAAGATTTACCAGAAAATAGTCGTTATATCTTTATCGAATTACCTGAAGTAATGACTAAAATAACGGAACAACTTTCAGATAAGCTAAACAATGACGCCATCATTTTAACAACGGCTGATGACTGGCAAGAAGCCGCCGAAAAGTTTGAAATGAGTATTTATATTTACAAGAATAAAGTGAATTACCTAAAGTCTTTCGCCGGCTTAGATTCATTTATTCCTGAGTATCATATTAATAACGCTAAAGTTTCTAAAGAACTCGAAATACAGCTGTTCTTCACTCGAGCACTGGTTGGTGTTTCGCCATTCATGACCAAACAAATTATGAATGTTTCTGAAAACAAACACCCATCTAATTTATTGAATAATATCTTCAAAGACAAAACCTGTATTATTTTAGGTGGCGGTCCGTCTTTAGATGATGATATCGCTTGGATAAAGGCCAATAAAAACAACCTAGTGATCATCGCTGTTTCACGTATTGCCAAATCATTAATTGCTCACGATTTAACGCCCCATATTATTGTCTCTGTTGACCCTTACGATGTCAGCTTTGATGTTAGTAAAGAATTACTGACGTTACCTAAAGATGTATTATTCCTGCATGCAAATTGTGTTACGCCATCACTGGCAGCACAGTGGCATGGCAAAAGTGCATACATTGGAGCGCGTTTTCCGTGGGCCGATGATAACGACGAAAACTGTAATTTAATGGGCGGGCCAACAGTAACAAATACCGCATTAAAAGAAGCCATTACCATGGGGTTTTCTAATATTTTATTAACCGGTGTCGATTTATGTTACGCCCGAAATGGTGTTAGTCATGCCTCAGGTAGTAATGAAGCCAAAGTAGGCCCGGCTCTTGGTCAACAAGGTGTATGGGTTGAAACCTATGCCGGTAATAAAGCTGAAACTCAAATTGCCTTTGATAACGCTGTCGCCGCCTTAGCAAAACAAGCAACTGAAGCGAAAACGTTAGGTATTAATATTTACAACCTATCTGAAAATGCTGCCAAAGTAACAGATATTGAACATATTCCTAGTGCCGCCTTATCGTTTGACGACGAAGAAAACAATATTTTAGCTGTCTTACATCAGGTTATTCCTGAATTATCAGCAGAGCAAATCCGTCAAGATAACAATATGGTTTTGAAGAAGTTTGAAAAAAGATTAAAAGATATTCAAGCGATTAAAATTCTAGCTGAAGAAGCATTAGAATGTAATCAACTGTTATTTAAAGAAAAAGGCAAAGAAACCGAAAACTTTAAATACAAATTACGCATGGATAAAATAGAAAAAAAAATTGATAGTAAATACAAAAAATCTTCAAGGTTCATTAAAAACTTTGGTCTCGACAAGTTTATTAAATCAACGCAAACCAAACATGATTGGTCTGATGATAAAGTTGAAGAAACAGGTCGTTTATATTACCAAGCATATATTGATTCTTGTCTGTCACTAATGACCCATTTACAAGCTTGTTGCCAGCGGATAAGAAATCGCACCGAAGAACAAAAAAGCAAGCCTGATGTCGAGCAGCTGTTACAACAGTGGCAACAAGATAATCAATTTGGTCGAACTAAAAACTGGTTCGAAAAAAACGGTGCTGGCCTAAGTCAATTAACAGCTACACAACAACAGCTATATCAGGAACATCTACAAACCTTTAATGAGATTCTCAGCAGTGAAGATACGGCTCATTTAACACGCACGAAAAAAGAAGCCTCGTTAAACGGTGTGCGAAGAAAAATTATTATTTTGTATTACCAACGTAATATAGATGCGCTTGTTTCAATGGCAACTCGACTTGAGTTGTATGATAAAAGTGATCAACAAGCAACTCAGCTTAGTTTATTAGCAACGGCGTATTTATTTGCGGCCAATAATGACCATGAACAAGCTTTGCAATGTTTTGAAACACTAGACAAAGAAGAAATTCAAGAAGATGAGTTACAGCTAATGGCTTCATTAGCGATTAAAGCACAGCAGCCTGATAAAGCGGAAGTTATTCTTAAAATGCTAGCCGATATTGCTGACATTTATCAGCCTAATTATGCCAAACTATTAAAACTGCTTGGTAAGTATCAAGAATCAATTGATGAATATACTCGTTATTTAGAGAAAAATTATGATGACATTAAAACTTGGTTGGCACTTGCTAAGCTTTACTTGTCATTACAAGCGAACGAGTCAGCTAAAATGGCATTAACGGTTATTTTAGAAAAGGATCCTGAAAACATGGAAGCTAAAAGCTACTTAAGTAACCTTACTTCGGGTTAATTAAGCATTAAATAACTGTTCAGCCAAATCAAAATCTGCTTGGCTGTCGATATCTATCGATTTATTTTCAGGCATAAGATACGGCAATGTTGTGCCGTTATAAAAGCTTGTGAGATCATTTGCTGGCAAAATAAATATTGCGCCATTGGGCAATAAAACATCCGCATTTTCTTGTCGAGCATGTTGGCTTTTCTGCTGCTCTTGTTGGTCAATAAAATCGGCGAAACCTTGTTCATTACAGCGCATTATCCAAGCAAATTTATTTAACACTTTATAACAAGAAAAAACCCTTAAGCCCTGCTCTGTTTGATTTTTAGCGTATAGCTCTAATGCTTCATCAATGTGTTCACAACTGCGTAATGGCGAGGTTGGCTGTAAGTTAACGACTATATCAAAGCGTGATTTTTGTTGCTGAAAATGCATAACACTATGATTAAGCGCAGCCATCAATGATGCCGTATCACTCGCCAGCGCTTGAGGGCGAATAATAACCTTAGCACCATATTTTTCAGCGATCTCCGCATAAACTTTAGAGTCAGTTGAAACCACCACTTCATCAATATATTGCGACTGTAAAGCGGCTAAAATAGTCCATGCCATCAGTGGCTTACCATTGAGTAGCTTAATATTTTTATCAATCAAGCCTTTAGAGCCTGAGCGAGCGCCGATAAAGGCTAATACTTTTTTATTTTTTAACATCAATAAACTACGTCGTTCAGTTAGAATTGGGTTTTTACATCGATTTTCGCTTGATCAAAATCAGGCATTTTTCCGATATCTAACCAATATTCATGAATCGGAAAAATAGTAACGTCTTCATCATTAGCTATTTGCTGTTCAATTAAAGTTGGCATATCAATCTTCTGATTTTTATCAACTTTTTTAACTAGTTCGGGATTTACAACATAAATACCGGCATTAACAAAGTGTCGTTGCATCGGCTTTTCAACCATAGAAAGAATTTTATTTCCTTGTGATTCAATCACGCCATAAGGTATTTGGTATTCATATTCAGTAACGCACATAGTTGCAATGGAACTTTGCATCAAATGGTATTCTAATAAATGAGCGAAATCCACTTTCGTTAATAAGTCACCATTCATCATAATCAGTGGCAGTTCAGGTAAGTTATTTGGCAATAATCCGAGTGCGCCTCCGGTGCCTAACGGACTATCTTCATAGACGTATTCGATAGTCACGCCCCACTTATCGCCATCACCAAAATAATCTTCGATCATTTCCGGCATATAGTGAGTCGAGATATAAAAACGATGAAAACCAGCCGCAATAAAGTTTTCCAAAATAGTTTCTAATATTGGTTTACCGCCAAGTTTTAATAACGGCTTAGGACAATTATCGGTTAACGGTTTTAGCCTTGTGCCAAAGCCACCCGCCATAAGAAATACTGGATTATCATAATGACTGCGTTCAACAATTTTTTGTAATGTTTCCAAGCCAACAACAATGTCATTTTCAACAATCGGAATGGCCAATAAAGCTTTGCGATTCATTAAGTTTAATAATTGGCTTTTAGAGGTGCCGCGCTTAGCAACAGACGGTGTGGTATGCATAACCGCAGCTATTGGGCTGTCCATCTCAACATGGCGAATCAGTGCTCGGCGAATATCACCATCGGTAACAACACCTAAAAGCTTTCTGTCTTCATCAACCACCAAAGCTAATTGCATCGCGCCTTTATCAATAATCGCAATAGTTTCTGCCATGGTAGTCGTTGGGGAAATTAGAATTTTTTGCCAATCTTCAACCGTCATAATTAGCCTTGAATGTTAATTCGTCTGTATTAAATAAAGCAATAATTACACCAATGGTCAATCAAAGCTTAAGGTTTCGCCGGCGTTAAAATGGCGAATGGCGGCACTACCAAGTAAATCATAATAATATTTAGCTGATAAACCATCCCCTGGACGCATAACGATTAAGTCCTGTTCAGTAATTATTTGACCTTGTTTGATATCATGTTTAGCGAAAATACTTTTGCGGGCGACCGCAATGTTTTTTTGTTCTGATGCGGTCGCTGTTTTCACTTTATTACCTAATGCCGAGTCGATAATTCTGATTGCGCTAACTAATTCAGTTAATTCATCAGGCTCTAATGAAGCTTGATGATCAGGTCCTGGTAAATTGCGATCAAGGGTAAAGTGTTTTTCAATAATATGGGCACCTTTCGCTACTGCCGCGAGCGAAACGTTAATACCTTGCGTATGATCAGAATAACCAATTGGCAACATAAAATGCTCCGCCATCAAGTCCATAGCACAAAGATTTACTTCGTTAATAGGCGCAGGATATTCGGTCGTGCAATGTAAAACAGAGACTTTTTCTTTTAATAATTGCAGACCCAACTTGCTGTTATAGGCTTGCTTAAATGCTGCTCGACTCGGGATTGTTACTTGTTGATTTTGCTGAGCTATCAAACCAAATGATATTACCGATAAGGCAAATTCAATATCAGCAAGATCGCACATTCCGGTCGATACAATTAAATCACAACCAGTTAACGCGTGTTTAAGAATAAAAGGCGCATTGGTAATTTCACCGGAAGGTATTTTAAGGGTTGTTAATCCCATAACATCCACTAGAAAAGCTAAACTTTCATCGTCAAAGGCCGTCGACAGATAATCAATACCTTGCTGCAAACAATAGTCTTTAACCGCTAAATGTTCGTCAAAGGTAAGCTCTAACTTTTTTAACATGGCCAGCTGCGATTGCTCTTGTTTGGTATTCGCAATTTGATAATCCGCTTGTTTCGCCTCACTGTTTGCTAATAGTTCAGCTTTAAAAGTTTGAAATTTAACGATGTCAGCGCCGGCATTTACTGCCGCATCAACTAACGCAAAGGCTCGTTCAATAGAGCCATTATGATTTACCCCTGCTTCGGCTATAATCACTGTCTTCATGCTTGGTTATCCAGATCGTAGAATTCTTTTTGCAGCGGACTCGGCTTTTGATATGCCAATAAATGGCTAGCAATCGCTTTTGACGCTTGTCCTTGGCCATAAGGGTTCTGATAAATAATCCGATCATTTGAAGCTTTTAATTCAATCGCCTTGTTAATGGTATCAATAATATCCTTACTTTCAGGTAAACAATTTAACACTGAATCACTGGCTAAACGCCCTTTTTGGCGATCGCCAATATTAACTGTCGGCACAAAAAATGAGGGTGCTTCAATAATACCGCTTGATGAGTTACCAATAACTGCAGTGGCATATTTCATTGCTGATAAATAACGTAACTGGCCCATTGAAGAAAGTAATAAAACCTGTTTATTTTGCTGCTCAAATTGCTGCAATGCGGTAATGATTTGATCGCCATTAGCATCGGCGTTTGGGTAAGTAATAATAAATTGGTATGCAGAAAAAAAACTCAGCGCATCAAATAAATGAGTAAGCTGCTGCAATGGCTCTTGTTCACCTAAGGTTTCTGGGTGAAAGGTAATTAAGAAGTACTTCTCAGTAAAGTTAAACTTAAAAACCTCAGACAATTGCTCAAGGGTTAAAAAATTGACCTGGTTAAGATAATCTAACCCTGGGGCACCAACATTAAAAACCGTATCAGGCTGCTCACCCATTTGAATTAAACGCTGGCGATAAGTTTCTGCTGCCGTGAAATGTAAGTGCGACATTTTACTGATGGCATGGCGAATGACATCATCAATCGCCCCTTGGGTAATTTCTCCACCATGGATATGAGCAATCGGGACATTGAATAACATTGCCGTTTGTACTATCGCGAGCGCTTCATAGCGATCGCCCAACACAACTAAAATATCGGGTTGATGTTTTTCAAACGCTTGTGCGGCCAATTTTGTCGCTAGCGACAATGACTTTGCCGTTGCAAGGGGGGATTCTGTCGTTTGTAAAAAATCAAGTTGCTCGGTGACCGTAAAACCATCCGCTAAAATATGCTCTAGAGTATAACCATATTTTTTCGATAAGTGCGTGCCGCCAACCCATAATTGCAATTGCGCTTGCTGTAAGGCATCAGCTTGCTGAAGTTCTTTGAGCAAAAAATAAAGTAAACCATATTCAGCACGTGTACCGGTAAAAACAGCAATTTTTTTCATTCGATCCCTGTTACTTAAACATTATAAATATCATGTTTATATTTGGCTAAATTCTCTTTTTGGATAAACCAATCTATGGTTTTTTTCAGCCCAGTTTCAATATTATATTCAGGCATAAAACCGGTTAAGGTATTAATTTTTTCATTATTGCACCAAAGGCGCTGCACTTCTGATTTATCAGGCCGTAAGCGCTGTTCATCAACAATAAAATTAACATCACTTGCCATTAAGTTTTTAATTAGCTCAAGCGTTTCTCCGACACTTATTTCAAAATTTGAGCCTATATTCACCGTTTCTCCGATCGCATCAGGACAATTAGCTAATGCTAAAAAGCCGCGGCAAGTATCAACAACATAATTAAAATCACGGGTTGGTGTTACATCCCCCAACTTAATGTTTTTTTCACCATTGGCTATTTGTGAAATTATCGTTGGAATTACCGCCCGTGCTGATTGCCTTGGGCCATAAGTATTAAATGGCCGTGCTATCGTTAAAGGTAAATCGAAACTATTAAAGAAACTCATAGCCATTGCATCAGCGGCTATTTTAGATGCGCTATAAGGGGATTGCGGTTGCAGTGGGTGATTTTCATCTATTGGTACATATTTAGCGGTGCCGTAAACTTCACTTGTTGAGGTATGAATAATACGTTTAACTTTATTATCTAAGCTCGCCTGACATATATTTAGAGTACCAGTGATATTTGTTTCAACATAAGTTTGTGGCGCAACATAGGAAAACGGAATAGCGATTAACGCAGCAAGGTGATAAACAATATCAACACCTTGAGTGATATTTCGACAAAAATGTGGGTCTCGAATATCACCGCAAATAATCTCAACTTGTTTTTGACAGTCAATATCTTCGAGCCAACCCCAATGATTAAACGAGTTATATTGGGCAAGCGCCTTAACTTTAAAACCTGACTTAACTAATAGTTCAACAAGATGAGAACCAATAAAACCATCGGCACCGGTAACAAGTACAACAGTATTATTCATAAGGTATGAGACTCCAAGAGATTAAAGGATAAAACAATGATAACTTATCAAATACTGCTGCGATAAGCTTTTATTGCTTTTTTACCTTTCGCTTGTTGTGAGCTTTGCCCTAACAGCTTTTGAGACTTTTCTTTGATAAGACTAAGATAATGTTTATCTCTCGTTTGAATTGAAATAAGAAATTGTTGAAATTTTTGCTCTGTGAATGACGCCTGAGCAGGGTCATTAAGTATAATGCCATCAACCACTTGTTTTAATTCCACTAATAATACTTGCCTTTGAGCGAGTAAATTAGCGCAGTCTGATTCATTCTCTTGCTCAAGCAATGATTCGACTGCGGTGGTTAACGCAATTATTTTTTGGTAAAAGGCATCAGTTGACACACTTATACACCAGCGACTTCTTTATTTTTTTCTTTCAGCAATTCAATGCCTTC
Source organism: Thalassotalea sp. (assembly GCA_051251725.1). GTDB lineage: Bacteria > Pseudomonadota > Gammaproteobacteria > Enterobacterales > Alteromonadaceae > JALZUE01. The sequence goes on from JBPOFN010000016.1 coordinate 32,233, forward strand.
TTTTTTACTTACTTCTGGCATTTCAAACCAAGCATCACGTAACGGCTTAAGTAAACCATTTACTTCTGTGACCATTTCAATATTTAGTTTCAGACTAGCTTCTAGGGCTCGATCAATACAATAGGCATATAAATCATCGAAACGTTGTGAAATGGCAGGTTCGGCATCAAAGTCTAACGAGGCGCGTAATGCTGATACGATATTAACAAATTTGGTAATTGACTGTGATTTCAACTCAAAATCTTTGCGCTCAATAGCGCCTTTAGAAATAGAAAGGCTTTGCAACGCACCATCAAACATCATCACAATGATTTGATGTGGATTAGATTCTAAAATACCACTATCGATATTAACTTTTTTATAGGCTTGTAAGTTCTGTCTCATCATAATACCCCTGCTTTTAAGTAGTAAAACGATTTATTTTACGACTCTAATCATTATTCAGATGCGGTCTTTGGTTTCAACGCACTTGTTAACCAACTACTCGTCGCATCATAAGCTGCTATGGTAGAATCAAGAAAAGCAAAGCGAGAACGTAAAGTCTCTTCATAGCTTCGAAGAAAATCTTCATGGGCTTGCCATTCATCTTCAATATCTTCTAAATTCGCATTTAACGTTTTTTCTCTGACGGATAACGAGCCATCAGAGTCAGTATAGGTCTCAATCAAAGATGTCAATTGACTGACCACCCCTCCATCAGCTGCAAAAAGCGAACCAACCTGATCGAGATTATTAGCGATAGCATTGCTTAATTGCTTAGCGCCTGAGTCCATAGTACCTATACCAACCGCAGATATTTCTAATTTACCATCACGGTTGATTAGAATACCTATGCTGCTTAGCGCATTAACATTACCAGTAACGCCACTTACCGTACTAGTAACAATATTGTTTAACTGGCCTCTCATTGAACGCAAATCTGAATCAAAGGCTAATCGACCTTGACGAGGTGCAGCTAAGCCAACCATAGCTTCTGTTAACGCATTATAGCCACTAACAAATTCATTAATTATTTCAGAAGCGACTGAAGTATCTTGTGCAATAGTTAACGTACTGGCAACTGGGTTGTCTGAAGCATTTAATGTTGAGACTTTATTAACAACAATCGTGACATCTTCAATCGAGTTTTTAAATTCATTGGTTGAGCTATAAACAACATTGTCATCTTTAGCGGCATTCGTTGGATCACCATTAATACGAATTTTTGCATCTTGGGCTGACGTTGTAACCGCATTAGCATTAGTTGTCATTGATGTCGTATTCGACTGCGCTAAAGCATCTAGAGCATTATCATCCGTCGTTACGGTTAACTCATTAATTTCGCCGGTTTCTGATGAGCTGTAACTTAAATAAGTGCCACTTTCAAGATTAACTAAAGTGACTTGCACACCAAAATTATCGGTAGAAGAATTAATTTTATCTCGAATGGCCGATAAATCGTCAGCGCCATCAATATCAACATCGAAAGTATCACCATTTGCAGAAGCTAAGGTTAAGGTGCCAACACCAAAGGTTGTTCCTGCACCACCGGCAAAATTTTCTGTTTGGATTCGAGTGGCCGAAGCTAAGCGATCAACAATAATGTCAAAGCTGCCATCAGTGGCAAAACCATTAGTAGAGACTGAAATACTATCGTCACTAGCGGTAACCGTTTGCTGGTTAAACTCATCAATAGTGTCAAGTTTTTTAAGGACTGATTGGAATTGAGAAAGGGCTGATTTAAAACTACCAACACCCGACAATTCAGTTCGAGTGCGATCTTCTTTATCTTGTAAACGTATTTCGGTAGGCACCGACTCAGCAGTAATAAAAGCTTCGATAATAGACTCTAGCTCTAAACCAGAACCGATCCCTGCTTGGGTAATATTCATAATCTGCCACCTCAAAATACATTTTAGTACAAGTTAATAAGTGTATCTATTTTATATTAAATACTCTCATCAAGAAGTATACCAGTTTTTTGACTAATATCTTGTTGTAGCTCAACGATACGCTGAGCAATCATTAAAATTTCTTCCGACGGAAATTGTTTTATTAACTCATTGCTTTGTGAGTCATAAATTTTTATTACTGTTTTTTCTGAACCGTCATCATGAGTAAAATTAACCGTCCGAACCGGCATATTAATAAACTCTGAAATAGTTTTCATGGCATCCGAGATCAGCTCAGATTCGGCATTTAGTTCATCTTGGCTTTTATTTTCTTTTTCTGCCACTTCCATTTGCTGAAAAGCAACTTCTGCGGTTTTATTCGACTTATCCGTTGATAACTCAGAGATAGCAGCATTTTTATGTGCTTTTTTTAACTGCTCTTCAGAACCGTTATCTCTCGGTGTTTTTTTATTCAACGATGAAAAATCGTCAACCAACTGTATTGGACTATCTTTAATAATCTTGACTGACATATGACACCTCCAATCAGTTAATTTTCAAAACGAAAATGACACTCAACCTTGAGTGTCATTATTTTGTCGATTATTCAGTTAACCTTACAATAATGACAACGCAATTTGCGGCTGCTGATTCGCTTGTGCCAACATTGAGCTCGCGGCTTGTTGTAACACTGAACTTTTCGCTAATGCGGCACTCTCAGCAGCATAATCAGTATCTTCAATACGCGAGCGAGAGGCTGATAGGTTTTGCGCGGTATTATCATTACTACGGATAATTGAAGCAAAACGGTTTTGCTTAGCACCTAAATCAGCGCGCACAGAGTTAACGGTCACTAGACCATCATCAATTAATCCAATAGCAGTAGAAGCAGCACCTGCTGAAGAAACGTTAACCGTTGATGTGGTTAATACACTGTAAGACGCAAAATTAGTATCTACTGAAATAGTGATGGTTTGACCACCATCAGCACCTATTTGGAAATCTTTATTAATATAGCTACCATCTAATAAATTTTCACCAGCAAATGAGGTTTGTGTCGAAATACGCGTTAATTCTAACTCTAATTCAGAAAACTCAGAATTAAGTGCTGTTCTATCGGCTTGGCTGTTTGAGCCATTCGCTGATTGTACAGCTAAAGTTCGCATACGTTGTAAAGTGTTAGTGTACTCGTCTAATGCCCCTTCTGCAGTTTGCGCAAGAGAAACACCATCATTTGCATTTCGAGAAGCTTGATTCAAGCCGTTGATCTGTGCTGTTAAGCGGTTTGAAATTTGTAAACCGGCGGCATCATCTTTGGCACTATTAATCCGTTTACCTGACGATAAACGCTCAAAATTAGTCGCTAGTGAATTCGTTGAACTTTGAAGCTGACGCTGTGAATTCAATGATTGAATATTACTATTTACTACTAAAGCCATGATTTTCGCCTCCGGGTACTAATACCCTATTAAACTGAATCTATATATCGAATAACACTGTTAAACCTATATCGGCACTTAGCTTAGAAACTTTAATTTATTTTCAGGTGATTATATAACCACCTGAAAAAGTTCAGTTTATAATAAAGAAAGTGCTATTTGAGGTTGCTGATTCGCTTGTGCTAACATCGAACTAGCCGCCTGTTGCAACACTGAACTTTTCGCTAATGCAGCACTTTCTGACGCATAATCAGTATCTTCAATACGCGAACGTGAGGCCGATAAGTTTTGTGCTGTATTATCATTACTACGGATAATTGACGCAAAGCGGTTTTGTTTCGCACCTAAATCGGCACGTACAGTATTTACTTTCACTAAGCCTTTATCAATTAAATCTATTGCCGATGTTGCAGCAACAGCTGATGAAACATGAACGGTAGCAGTTGATAAAATAGTCGCAGCATCAAAATTTTGACCAATTGAAAGCGTAATTGTTTGCCCACCATCAGCACCAATTTGAAAGTCTTTACCTGTATAGGTACCGTCTAACAAGTTCTCGCCAGCAAATGATGTTTGATCTGAAATACGCGTTAATTCTAACTCTAATTCAGAAAACTCAGCATTAAGTGCGGTTCTATCTGCTTGGCTGTTTGAACCGTTAGCTGCTTGAACAGAAAGGGTACGCATACGTTGTAAGGTATTGGTATATTCATCCAAAGCACCTTCAGCAGTTTGTGCTAATGAAACACCATCATTGGCATTACGTGACGCTTGATTTAAGCCATTAATTTGTGCGGTTAACCGATTAGATATTTGTAAACCGGCTGCATCATCTTTAGCACTGTTAATACGCTTACCAGAAGACAAACGTTCAAAGTTAGTTGCTAAAGAGTTCGTTGAGCTTTGAAGCTGACGTTGTGAGTTCAAAGATTGAATATTACTATTTACTACTAAAGCCATTTTATTCGCCTCCGGGTAATTATTACCCTATCTAATCAGATTTTCATCTGTTAAAAACACTGTTAATTCTATATCGACAGTTAATTATAAAACTTTAAAAGTTTTTTCCGATAGTTGAAATTTCAACTATCTAAACACTGTTCGTTATAATAATGACAACGCAATTTGTGGTTGTTGGTTCGCCTGTGCAAGCATCGAACTCGCCGCTTGCTGTAACACCGAACTTTTTGCTAAAGCGGCACTTTCAGAAGCATAATCTGTATCTTCAATCCGTGAACGTGATGCTGATAAGTTCTGTGCGGTATTATCATTACTACGAATAATAGAAGAAAAACGGTTTTGTTTAGCACCAAGGTCTGCTCGAACCGTATTAACCGACACTAAAGCCCCATCTATCAGACCAATCGCCGTTGATGCTGCCGTAGCAGATGAAATATCGGTACTAGTAGTTAAAATCGAGATTGCATTAAAATCTTGACCGATAGATAAAGTAATCGTTTGACCACCATCAGCACCAATTTGGAAGTCTTTACCGGTATAAGTACCATTTAATAAATTTTCACCGGCAAATGAGGTTTGATCAGAAATACGCGTTAATTCTGTTTCTAACTCACTATATTCTGCATTTAGTGCGGTTCTATCTGCTTGGCTGTTTGAACCGTTAGCTGCTTGAACCGAAAGTGTACGCATACGTTGTAAGGTATTAGTGTATTCGTCTAATGCACCTTCAGCGGTTTGCGCAAGTGAAACACCGTCATTAGCATTACGCGAAGCTTGATTTAAGCCATTAATTTGCGCAGTTAATCGGTTAGATATTTGTAAACCGGCGGCATCATCCTTAGCACTATTAATACGTTTACCTGAAGATAAACGTTCAAAGTTCGTTGCTAATGAATTAGTTGAACTCTGAAGCTGACGCTGCGAATTCAATGATTGAATATTACTATTTACTACTAAAGCCATGAAAACCTCCCAGGTTATTACACCTATAAATCTATATTTGAGGCCAACATACGTTATAGAATTATGCCTCTTGCAACCTTTATCGGTAACAAGAAAAATAACTTTAGACATTTTAATAAATAAATTTAAAGTTAATTAAGCTAACAAAGCCTATTTAAGCGTAGATACAAAAAAGCCCTCAAAAGAGGGCTTTAAAATCAATAGATTATAACACTTCTATAATAATGCTTTACTGAAGTAGTGATAACGCAATTTGAGGTTGTTGGTTAGCTTGAGCTAACATTGAACTTGCAGCTTGCTGTAACACACTGCTTCGCGCTAATGAGGCACTTTCGGCCGCATAATCGGTATCTAAAATACGCGAACGTGAAGCTGACAAGTTTTGTGCGGTATTATCATTACTTCTAATAATAGAACTAAATCTATTTTGCTTGGCACCTAAATCTGCTCGGGTCGAGTTTACTTTAGTTAATGCGCCATCAATTAAACCAACCGCTGATGTCGCTCTAACAATACTAGAGATCCCGACAGTTACCGCAGATAACATTGAAGTAGCATTAAAGTCAGTACCTATTGAAAGCCTAATTGTTTGGCCGCCATCAGCACCAATTTGAAAGTCTTTACCCGTGTATGTTCCATCAAGTAAGGTTTCACCAGCAAAACTCGCTTGCTCAGAAATCCTCGTTAACTCTGATAATAATTCCTGAAATTCAGCATTCAATGCCGTTCTATCCGAATCACTATTTGAACCATTCGCCGATTGAATAGACAAAGTACGCATACGCTGCAATGCGTTAGTATATTCATCTAATGCACCTTCAGCGGTTTGCGCTAAAGAGACACCATCGTTAGCATTTCGAGTAGCTTGATTAAGGCCATTAATTTGTGCGGTTAAACGGTTAGAAATCTGTAAACCAGCGGCATCATCTTTTGCACTATTTACACGCTTACCAGAAGACAAACGCTCAAAGTTGGTTGACAGTTGATTGGTTGAGTTTTGTAGCTGACGCTGTGAATTTAACGACGCTATATTACTATTAACTACTAAAGCCATTGCTATCATCTCCTAAGTTTTAGGTAGTGGTTCAATTGCTGATAACAACATTTCTTTGGAACCACATATAAATATTTTTTGACACTACTCGTTTATAAAAGCATTTAATGTGCCAACTAATTAAAGGTAATTAAATAAAGACAAGTTTTTTATTTGAATAAACGATTGCTGTGCCGCTTGTAGCGCAACTTTGGATTGTTCAAAATGCGAAATTGCTTTCGCATAATCTAAATCTTCAATACCGGAACTAGACTTAGCTAAGGTTACTTCTCGGTCAGCATGGTTATTACTTTGATTATCAAGTAATTGCAGCCGCACGCCAGCATCGGCACGGCGTGAGGTTAAATGCTCCATCACTTTATCAAGTTGATTTAATAACACATGATGATCAATTTCATGTTCAACACCTGATGTCGAAGGGGCATTCATCCAGTCGATAACGCCTTTTAAGGTATCAAAAACACTGATATTTTCTTGTGGCGTTAAATCAAATTGATCACCCGGCAAAGGATTGCCACTTAATTTAACTTCAATGCCGTTAAAGGAGACTGCTTGCCCTGCACTGTATGAATTGGTGGAAAAAACCGTGGCTCCGCCGCTATCCGTTACCGTTAAGTCCGTTGCCGTACTAAAAGTAAAAGTATAATCCGGTGGCGAGCTGACTTGATCGTGTGTACCTGGGCTAACAATAACCGCACTTTCCAATAATATACCTGAAGTATTAGTCGTATAATTGGCGCTAAAATCCCCTTGGCGATTAGGAACATTTTGAAAAACATCAGTGCCCGATTGATTAAGATCAACCGAAATATTATTCGCTATTTGTAATTTCCGAGTGCCATTATCGCCGTTATATACCACTGAGTTATCAGATTGTAATTGGAAAGGCTGAGTATCGGTTTGATAGCCAGCAAAAATATAACTGCCGGTTTCATCTTTGGTGTTAGCAACATTGAGTATTTGATCAAGACCACCTTCTGCTAATTTAGCAATTGATTGTCGGTCCGATTCAGCTAAAGTACCGTTATTCGATTGAATAAAATATTGCTTAAGCTGATTCATAAACCCTTCAGCATTTGATAACACAACATCTTGTAAACTATTTCTACTTTCGGCTTGAATAATATTACGTTTATACTTTTCAATATTATTTAGCTCATCTTTATAACCGGTCAATGTGCCATAAGCGACCGCATCATCTTTTGCAGTAAGCACGCGCTTGCCGCTCGAAATATATTGAATTTGCTCATTAACATCTGATTGTTTATTGGTTAGCTGCAAACCGTTTTGAAAATAAAATTGAGCTGTAGATACACGCATATTAAATTCCTACCTTGCTGCTGCTAATAAAGTGTCGAAGATGGTATTGGCGACAGAAATTATTTGAGATGACGCTTGGTAGGCCTGCTGAAACTTAATTAAGTTAGCCGCCTCTTCATCTAGATTGACACCGGATGTTGCTTGATTACGATTAAATGCTTGGGTATATAAAGCTTGTGCCGTATCAGAAATTAACTCGGCCGATTTTGCTTTCGAACCAACAGTGGAGGTGATAATTCCTAAATTTTGAGTAAAGGTTTCCGAGCCACCATTTAAAATATTTTGTTCTTGGCTCAATGCCAATGCTAACGCATTACTACTGTTACCTGTGCCAAAAGCATCTGTGAAGGTAAACGTTTCAGGGGCATTTGGCGCAATGCCTGACGGCGTACCTTTCAATTCAATTTGAAAAGTTGCTGTCGCTGGCGATAATGGCAAATCAATAAACTGTGACGGTGGTGTATAGCTTTGTGGCGCTGAGGTTGTGCCGCTGCTATCTGTCACTGTATATAAAAAAGTGCCGACAGGGCTTTCTAAAAGATCAACCCGCATGTTCATATCTGCACGCGCATTCACGGGATCATAGACCTGTGATACCGCCATTTTTCCAGTACTGACATTATTGGCTGATGGAGTAATATGCACCGCTGAACTTGCTGCAATGCCTGCGCCCGCCGTCAATGTAGTTTCAATTAAAGCGGCACTGTTTTCCGATGGCCGAATAATAAATTTGTCTTCGGCGACAGCCGCGCCGCCGGTGGTAATAAAATCAAAACCTTTACTTGAGCTATAAGTATTAGCAGCCACTAAAGTTAACGTTTCGGTTTCCCGCGTTGCTAAATTAGTCATGACATAATTAGTGCCGTCATATTCCACTTCAAATTCATCGGTCGGAATTAAATTAATATCAGTAATAGCCACTTGTGCGGTTAAATTACCCGCATTATCAGAAGGCGTTAAAACTCGACTTGCCTGCAAAGCCGCTGAGTTAATATCAGTAAAAATGTTCGCGCCTTGCTGCTGATTTAAATCTAACCCTTGCGCTTGAATACCGTTTAATTTTTCTGAAATAGCCATAGCAAGCCGATTCACTTCACTACGAGCTTGTTTTAAATTGTCATCTCTAAAAGCAAATTTTGCCGATAAAGCGCCGCCTAATGAATCAGGGTTTAAAACCGCAGAGCTGTTAGCGCCAACCAAAGATATTTTAGTTTCTAACGGATCAGGGTCGCCCGCGTTAATACGTACGGAAAGTGCAGTTTTACCTGCAACAAGTGTTGAGCCATTACCAATCATTACCGTCATCACACCATTTTGATCGGTCACGGTATTCACATTAGTATATTCAGCTAAACGGGTAATTAATTGATCGCGAGTATCTAACAGATCATTGGGTTTACCTGAGTTACCACCGTTATAGTTATTTAAAATCTGATCATTAATAACGGCTAACTCTCTGGAAATTTCAGTGATTTGATTAGCGATTTGGGTTATTTCACCGTTTGCCGCTTTTTCTAACTGATCAAAATTTTGGCTTAACGATTTAAAATCAGAACTTAAAATATTGGCTTGATTTAATGCAATTGAACGTAAACCTAAATCACTAGGATTATCGGTAATGCCGTTAACTGACTGATAAAATTGTTCGATAGAAGTCATCAGCGCTTGACCAGAAAAACTCATGATGTCGTTTAATTGATCAAGGCTTTTTTCACTGGCCTGAGCTGCGCCAAGTTTAGTGGTGTTATGTAATTGCTCTTTGTAAGAGAATTGATCGTAGATACGCGTAATATCATTAACATAAGTACCTGAGCCTAAAAAGTTTCCGCCCAGCGTACCAGCCCCTAGTGTACTTTGATCAGCACGTTGGCGACTGTACCCTTCGGTATTTACATTGGCAATATTATGGCCAGTGGTAGCCAACTGTTGTTGGGCGGCAATTAAGCCGCTCATTCCAGTTTGGTACAGATCTACTGACATAAAGAACTCCCACAATTACATATAAATAAACACGTAAGCAGGATTAGTTTGAAATGAAACTCGCAACTCGTTTTAACGTACCCATTATCTTAGTGGCATACATTGGATCGGTTGCATAACCTGCCTTTTGAATACCATGCAGGAATTGTTCCACATCGCTTGCTTTATCAAGCGCTTGTTGATAACGAGGATTTTTAGAGAGGAAATTAATATAGTCATCAACACTTTCGGTAATATTGTCATACACTCGAAAAGGAGCTGATTTTTTCACCATGGTACCTTGCTCAAACTCTAACGTTTCTTTGACTATATTATCTCCTTGCCAGCGCTTGTCTGCCTTGATGTTGAATAAGTTATTAGAGCTTTCACCTTGGTTATTTTTAATCACTTTTTTACCCCAACCTGTTTCTAATGCCGCTTGGGCAATAACCACTTGGTAAGGTACGCCTAACGCTTTTTCTGCGCGTTTAGCGGGTGCCATTAACGCCGTCACAAAATCTTGCGGTTGCTCAAAATTATTGACGGTTTTAACTTGTTGAAAAATTTCTTTAAAAGGAACGCTCTGCTGACGGTTAATTGACGTTATTGACATCTCACTCGGTGACGTATCTATCGCATGTGCTTTGGTTGTCGGCGCAAAGCTAGGTAAATTACCATCAGATCGTATAATACTGTTTGGCTTATAATCATCTTGCTTGCCACCTAATTGACGAACAATTAATTCAGATAAACCTAACGAACCGTTATTTGATAGTTCAACCGACAACTGTTGATCGTGCATATCACGATAAAATTTTGTCGTTTCAGAATTAAACGGGCTATCTGACTCTAAAACGTCTTGTGCCGCTCGCATACTTTTTAACAGCATTTGCATAAAAATTGATTCAAACTGCTTTGCTGCCGATTCTAGTGCTTCCGCTTTTGCTCCCTCATCAGTTGATTTAGATTTTAAGGTAATGCTACCTAAACTATTTAAATCAAAGAAATTCTGCGCTTTATCTAACGATGAGCCAATTTGAGAATTTAATGAAGGACCAAGAGTTGATGACATAAATAATCCTTAAATAATGATCAATTGACCACGTAAAGCACCGGCTTGATCAAGTGCTTCGAGAATAGCCATCACATCACCGGGCGCAGCGCCAACCTGATTAATTGCTCGCACTAACGTATCTAATGTCACCCCAGGGTTAAAAACAAACATTCTTGAGTCATCAAGATTAGTATCAATAATTGATTGATTCGTGGTGATCGTTTCTCCTTCGGCAAAGGCACTTGGCTGAGAGACTTCTGCTGATTCATTAATTGTAACGGTAATGCCGCCATGGGTAATGGCAGCGGGTAATAAGCGCACATCTGCGCCGATCACTATGGTACCTGTTCTTGAATTAACAATAATTTTTGCTGAAGGCCGACCGGGTTCAAACTCTAAATTTTCAAGCACTGATAAAAAACTGACGCGATCACTAACATCACGCGGCGCTGTTACTCGAACAGAAGTTGAGTCGAGCGCACTGGCTGAACCGGCAATAAAGTCATTAATAGTATCTGCCAATCTTTTGGCTGTAGTGAAATCAGAACGACGTAAGTTAAAGGTAATATGATCACCATGAGCAAAAGGAGAAACCACTTCCCGTTCAACAGTCGCGCCATTGGCGATTCGGCCAACAGTTGGTGTATTCGAAATCACTTTCGAGCCATCTAAACCTTCTGCGCCTAAACCGCTGACCACCAAACTACCTTGTGCAATCGCATAAGCATTACCGTCAATGCCCATTAACACCGTTTGTACTAACGTACCACCACGTAAGCTTTGTGCGCTGCCCATAGAAGAAACAGTCACATCAATACTTTGTCCTGGTTTTGTAAATGCAGGTAATTCAGCATGCACCGCAACCGCAGCAACATTTTTAATTTTAGGCTTTAAATTTTCTGGCATGGTAATACCAAAATTACTCAACATGGTTTTAAAGCTCTGCTCAGTAAATGGACTTTGCTCGCCAGTCCCAGGTAAACCAACCACCAAACCATAACCGATCAGCTGATTTGAGCGCACACCAGCAACATCAACTAAATCTTTAATGCGTTGTGAATAAGCCGTTGGAACAATTAGTAAACAGGCTAATAAGACAAAGCTTGCGAACATTTTATGATTTGTCATTATTTGACATCCAATCTTGAGAAAATTTTTCATCTGACACCTACCGATTAAATCGGCCACCATTGGCCACTGAAGAATTTAGATAACCACCCTTGTTCTTGCACATCAGCAAAGGTGCCGGTGCCAGAATATTGAATGCGTGCATTCGCCACTTTACTTGAGGTAATAGTATTATTTGAGCCAATGTCTTTTGAACGAATTACCCCGGTTAAACGAACATATTCATCACCATTGTTAATGGTCATCCATTTTTCACCGCGGATCATTAAATTGCCGTTTGGTAACACTCTTAAAACATGTACTGAGATATTACCGCTTAAACTATTACTTTGATTCGACTTAGAGTCACCTTTAAAATCGCTATCTTGACCGTAACCAAATTGTACCGAATTACCTTTAAATGTCAGCGGATTACCACCTAAACCGATAATGGGATCTAATTGACTACTGTTCTCTTTTTTTAATTCTGTTTTAGCATTTTTTTGTGCTTGCGTACTTTCACTTAAAATCACTGAGATAATATCGCCAACGCGATGCGCTTTTGAATCAGAATAAATGTTGTTCACATAATAAGGTTTAAATAAAGAGCCGGTTGGCACCATACTATCTTCTTCTTGTTCTGGCATGATAGGCGCAAAATCAGGATCGTTTGGCAAAATTTTGGAGTGCTCAATAGCAGCACAGCCAATAAGCCCATAAGCTATTAAAAACGTAAGTAGAATATGTTTCATTTGTCGCCTCCCAGAAATTACAATTGCTGGTTGATATAACTTAGCATTTGATCAACCGCTGAAATAACTTTCGAGTTCATTTCATAGACCCGCTGACTTTCAATTAAATTAACTAACTCTTCAGTGGTATTAACATTCGATGTTTCCAGCGCACCTTGCTGTATCATGCCAAAACCTTCAAGCCCCGGAACCCCCTCTTGCGGAGCGCCACTAACGGCCGTTTCAATATATAAGTTTTGCCCAATCGGCTCTAAACCGGTCGGGTTAACAAAATTAACAGTGTTAATTTGGCCAACAACAGCAGGCTCAGGTTGGCCTTGTAAGGTCACAGAGACTTCACCGTCTTGCGAAACGGTAATTGATAAGGCGTCATTTGGAATCGTAATTTGCGGCTGCATTAAATAACCCGCGCCCGGCGTGACCACATTACCTTCTTCATCCATGGTAAATTGACCATTTCGGCTATAACCAGAAGTGCCATCAGGCATTAGAATTTCAAAAAAACCTTCCCCTTGGATCATTAAATCTAGGGCATTATCCGTGGTTAACATATCACCTTGGGTATGGATTTTTTGCGTGGCGACTACCTTGGTACCCGCGCCTAACATTAAACCCGATGGTAGTTCAGTATCTTGTGCACTTCGGCCACCTGGCTGATTAATGGTTTGGTACAATAAGTCTTCAAAAACTGCGCGGCTTTTTTTAAAGCCGACAGTGCTAGCATTGGCTAAGTTATTTGAAATAACGGCGATGTCTTTGGTTTGGGCGTCTAAGCCGGTTTTACTAATCCATAACGCTGGGTTCATAAATCACCTCAATAATTAGTTTAAAAAGCACGGAGTAATTGTGCTGAACTGGCATCAATTTCTTCGGCTGTTTTCATTAGCTTCAATTGCATTTCAAATTGCCGCTGCATCGAAATCATGGCCGTCATTTCACCGACCGGATTAACATTACTGCTTTCAAGCATGCCGTTATGCACCATGATATTAATATCGGCAGGTTGAGTGCCGCCATCTAAACGACGAAATAAACCATCACTGCCTTTTTGAATGCCTTTAATATCAGGGCGAACCATTTTAATTCGTCCCACTTCATCTTGAACATTTGCTGGCGCACCTTCAGGTTGGACCATGATAGTGCCATCTTTACTGATTTCGATATTTTTAAACGGTAAAGGAATAAATATCGGGCCAGCATCACCAATCACTAGTTCGCCTTCATTGGTTTGTAAGGCGCCATCTTCAGTTAACCGAAACTGACCGTTCCTGGTATAAGCTTCGCTGCCGTCAGCTGCTTGTACAGCAAACCAACCATCTCCTTCGATAGCTAAATCAAGTGAGCGACCTGTGGCTTGTTTTGCGCCACTGTCAAAGTTTTGGCTAGCACGTTCGGTCATTGAGAAAACACGAGAAGGCAAACCTTCGCCAAATGCCTGCATGGCTCTTGAATTAGCTAAATCGGCTTTAAAACCTGTGGTTTTAGCATTAGCTAAGTTATTGGCAGTTATAGATAAAGCGTGCATATTTTGCTTGGCACCGCTCATTGCTATATAAAGCATTTTATCCATAATGGTTCTCGTGTTTAAGAGTTATAGATTAATAAATGCAATATAAATGCCAATCACCTTCTTATAGAAAATTAGAATATGATAACGAGAAACTAGTAAGGATGTGGTGTGTTTGAAAACTAACGAAAGTGCTAACAACAAAAATAAAAAACCTCAGTAAACTGAGGTTTTAAAATCAAAACTAAAAAATAAGTGCTTAATAAATTAACGTATTTGTAAAATCGTTTGATTCAGTTGGTTATCAACTTCCAGTGCTCGCGAGTTCGCTTGGAAGTTTCGCTGCGCTGAAATCAAATCGATTAATTCAGAAGTTAAATTAACATTTGACTGCTCTAATGCCGATGAATTAATAGTACCAAAAGTACCTGTTGTCGCTTCACCTGCTAATGGGCTACCCGAGGCAATGCTTTCTTTCCAAGAAGTTCCGCCTATTTGAGTTAAACCTTGCTCGTTAGCAAAGTTAACCAAAGCAATACGAGCCAATGGCTCTGATGTACCATTACTATAGGTCGCACGTACTAAACCATCAGCGCCAATATCAATACCAGTTAATCGCCCAACCGCTAAACCATCTTGGTCTAACGCTGTTACTTCAAAATTTGACGCAAATTGAGTTGGTTCATTCGAGTTTGGACCTGTTGGATCTAAATTAAAATTAACCAATATTGCCTGTGTTGGTTCAGCACCATTTGATAATACCGTCGGACCTAAAGCTTCCGTTAAAATACCACCTGAAGTAGGATCAGGAATTTGTCCTCTAAAATCACCCGAGCTATCAAACACTAACCTAGCTCCCACTACACCACCAGTACTAGATAAAGGACCCGATGCATTACCACCAACAGGGTTTGTTGCTGCCGCTCCGGTAATAGGATGAACTTGACCACCAGGATCAGGTACATCAACAGGATTACCATCAACAGCGGTATACATAGTCCATTCATTCGTAACTGCTGGGTCTTTGATAAAATAATAGGTCATGATATGACTATCACCTAGCGAATCAAAAATAGTGACCGAAGTAGAATGGTTATAAGTTAACGGATCTTCTGGGTCAAAATTACCTGGAGCATTCGCTGGTGCAACATCACCGGCCGGTAAGTTCATACGAATATCTACTTCACTGGTCGCTTGCGGCGCACCAGAAGCGGTTGGAATACGGATCGGCTCAGCAGTACTTAAACTGACTGAAGCTGAAGAACCGTCAGAATTAACCGGAAAACCCAATAAATGGCCACCGGCAGAATTCACTACAAAGTTTTCATTATTTAATTTGAATTGGCCCGAGCGAGTATACGATCTTTCTAAGCTATCAATACTCGGTACCGTACTGTAAAAACCGTTACCTGTGATCGCTAAATCAAGCGCATTGTTAGTAAACTGAATACTACCTTGAGAAAACTGCTGAGCAACATCCGCGGTAAGCACACCGTCACCAACTTTTGTTTTGCCTGAAGATAATAATGATGCGGCATAAACATCAACAAACTCTGTTCGCGATTCTTTAAAGCCTGTTGTATTAACGTTCGCAATGTTATTGGACGTAACGTCTAAGTCTTTTTGCGCCGCATTTAAACCGCTTAATGCTATATTAAATGACATAATTTAACCCCTTTAAAAAATTCGTTAACCTTCAGCGACTTCAACAACATCAGCTAAAGACATTGAGCTGCCGCCGTTTAAGTTCAGCACTATGCTACCACCTGCGCCAGCAAGCGTTACACTATCAACTTTACGATAAGTCATGGCTTGCAATTCGGATGCTTCGCCATCAACTAACCCTCTAATTTTGTATTTATACGCTCCTTCTGGAGCATTTTCGCCAGCTGAATTTTTACCGTCCCATGAGAAGGTAAATTCGCCTGCTTGCACACTGCCAACCGGCACTGTTTGAATCGTTTCGCCGGCTTTATTTTCAACATAAATAATAACGTTGCTGGCTGGCTCATCGGTTATTAATTTACCTTTCGCCCCTTCACCTGCCGCCATTCCAAATGAGTTATCATCAACCAAAACACTTTGCCCAACTAACGATGAGGCCTGTAATGCTTGGCTTGACGACATTGAACTGGCAAACGCTGTAAACTGCTCATTGAGCGTAGCAACACCGTCGGTTGTTGAGAAGGCCGTCATTTGCGAAATCATCTCATTGTTCTCAACCGGCTTGGTTGGATCTTGATACGCTAATTCTTTAGTCAATAAAGCAAAAAAGTCTTCTTGAGTTAACATCCCATTGTCAGCTTCAGCAACATCAGGCTCTTTTTTCCAGTACATACCGTCTAACGGCTTACTACCACTAACTGATTCCATTATCTATCCCTCTACTTAGCGCTGACCCAACGTTAATGTTTTATTAACCATGTTCTTGGCCGACTCTGCTAGCTGAACATTAGTTTGATACGAACGAGATGCCGAAATCATATTGGTCATTTCTTCAATAACATTGACATTCGGTTTATAGATATAACCATCTTTATCTGCCATTGGGTGATTAGGGGAATATTCGACATTCAGTGGTTTATCACTTTCGACAATTCCTAATACTTTTACGCCAACACTTGCATCTTGACCTGCGGCAGCTTTTTGCATCTCGGCGGCAAAGACAGGATGGCGTGCTCTATACGTGTCACCAACACTACTGCTGACACTGTCAGCATTAGCGATATTACTTGCCGTAGTATTTAAACGCACTGATTGTGCACTCATACCTTGGCCTGATATATCAAACACCTTAAATAAGCTCATTATGATTGCGCTCCTGTAATCGCTTTTTTCAACCCTTTAATCTTACCGTTTAAGAATTGAATGCCAGCTTGGTACTCTAATGAGTTTTGTAGATACAAGTTTCGTTCCATTTGTAGATCAACCGTATTACCATCACCCGTATCTGGTTGATCTGTAACGCGATATTTAAGTTCAGAAGAGTTGGATATATTAGTATTTAGGTGTTTATCATTAGTACGGGCAACACCCGTTTGTTGAATTTTTGCCGCTTGCTGCATGGCTTGTTGAAAATCCATGCCTTTGGCTTTGTAACCTGGGGTGTCGGCATTGGCGATATTACTAGCAATTACTTCTGCTTTTTTTGCTCGCAGTAATAAACCTTGCTCGTGCAAACCAAAGACCTTGTCAAAACTTATCGCCATAATAACTACCTCCACAATTGTGAAAGTAGTTATTCAAGTAATATGCCAAAGAAAATTAGAAAGGAATTAGGATTTTTGGTAGATGATGCCAGGATTGCATCGAATCATTTGATAATTTTGACTTAATCCGGTTAATGATTCTGAAGCGCCCAGAAACAGATAACCGTCTGTATTAAGGGTTCCATGGAATTGTGAAATGATTTGAGCTTTAATTGCTGGGGCGAAATAGATCAAAACATTACGACAAAAAACAATGTCAAATCGGCCCATTAAACTATAACTATTTAATAAATTTAATGGTCTAAAACTAACAAGTTTCTTCACATTATCTTTAACTTTCCACATATTATTTTCGGCCGGTTCAAAAAACTGACGCTTTCGCTCAGCCGATAAACCTCGAGATAATGCCAAGCTATCGTAATGACCATATTTACAATGATCTAACATGGTCGTTGAAATGTCGGTGCCAATAATTTGCACACCTTTGCTAAAAGAGCCAGGATTTTTTTGCTGGTACTCAAGTACAGACATGGCAATTGAATAGGGTTCTTGGCCAGAAGAACTTGCCGCCGACCAAATTTTTAATGGCGAGTTCTTCTTAGCAAATTCAGGTAATAGCCTTGATTGTAATAATTTAAAGGGATAATCATCACGAAACCACAAGGTTTCATTGGTGGTCATTGCATCGATTACGGCAGCTCTTAGCTGCCTTTCTGTTGGGCTTAATGTCCGAGCAACTAATTCACCTAAGGTTTCAACATTAAAATTAACCATTAATGGAGCTAACCGACTTTTTACTAGGTATTGCTTATTTTCTCCCAAAACAATACCACACTGCTGCTCTAGAAATGTTCTAAACTGTGAATAACTTTTATCATCGAGTTGTCTTGCCGACACGATCTATCACCAACTACAAATTAATTACAAACTATGAAGATATAAACGATAGGATTAGTCATCCATTCGCAGCCATTTTTTTACTGCGGTAGCCAACTCATCAGGGTGAAATTTAGGAATAAAATCTTCAGCGCCAACTTTTTCAACCATCGCATTATTGAATACTCCACTTAAGGAAGTATGAAGTATTACTGGCATGCCTTTCATTCTTTCATCATTTTTCACTTCTGCAGTTAACGTATAACCATCCATTTCAGGCATTTCTATATCAGAAATTAATAAAGCCACCTTTTCACTAATTGTATGTTCGCATTCTGCGCTGATTGCTCGTAGTTGATCTAATGCATCTTGGCCATTTTTTGCCAAAATCATATTAATACCAAGCGGTTCAAGTGCGCGTTTAACTTGATTACGTGCAACAGTAGAGTCATCAGCGATCATTACAACCCGCTCGCCAACTTCTTCACCAACAGACAAGTCAGCAACATCATCACTAAGCTCAGTAGAAACAGGACTAATTTCATTCAATATTTTTTCAACGTCTAAAATTGAAACCATTTCACCATCAATTTCGGTAACCGCCGTTAGGTAATTTGATTTACCGGCACCTTCCGGTGGTGGCATGATGTCTTGCCAACTTAGGGTCGTAATTCTTTCAACCCCCGCGACTAGGAAGCCTTGAACACTGCGATTGTATTCGGCAATAATAATAAAATTATTATCAGTTTCTTGTATCTCGTAACCGCCAGTCGCCTTACTCAAGTCAATAACAGAAATAGTTTGCCCGCGAATATGGGCAACACCTTTTATATATGCATCTTGATGAGGCATTTTAGTTAAAGGCGGACACTGCAATACTTCTCGAACTTTAAAAACGTTAATACCAAAACGCTGAGGCCCGACAAGTTTAAATAATAATAATTCTAATCTATTTTGACCAACCAACTGAGTTCGTTGGTTAACTGAATCTAAAATACCTGCCATACAAACTCCATTGACCACCTGCGTCAATTAAAGCAGGCACGTTTCTTGTAAGTAAAAGATGCGTCAGTAATTAATGTCCTAATTTTTGACGCTTTATTTAATAATCATAGTCGACTATTTATATTACCCTAAAAATAGAAGTGAATTTTATGAAAAAAAAAGGTTTTACGTTCAATATTTCTCTATTTTTAATATTTTTTCTTATTGGTTTTACAGGAAATTCAAAAACTTTCACATTATCAGAAGTTGAATCTCTTGCTAAAAATCACCTTGAAGAAAAGTATTTATCAGGCCAAAAAAGTGATGAAAAAATAACGATTTCTGAACCTAAACTCGATCCCCGAATCCAAATTAAGGATTGCGATTCTGAATTAACAGTAAATATACTGGAAAATCAAAATAGTAGAAACATAAATGTCAAAATAAGTTGCGACGCCCCATCACTTTGGCAAATTTACTTGCCAATTAAAATTGAAACCCAGTTGCCAGTTTTAATCGTCACCACAAATTTAAACAAAGGTTCAATTTTGGACCGTGAGAATACCGACATTGAATATATCTCTGAATATAAAATTCGCGGCGAAACGTTAACCTCGTTTGATGGTATTTTAGGGGCTAAATTGACCCGTAACTTGCAAAAAGGCAATGCCATTTATAGTAAAAATATTTGTTTAGTTTGTAAGGGCGACAAAGTCAATATCATTGCGACATCTACCACCTTCCAAATAAAAACTGAAGGTAGTGCGCTAACAAGTGGTACTATAGGGGAACAGGTCAGAATAAAAAATACTCGCTCAGGGAAGATTATTACTGGGCAGGTAAAAGCATTAAATAAAGTGGTTATTAACCTATAATTATTTTAAAGTATTTTAATGCTTGGCCGATATAAAGTTAGCGGATATATCTAGATTGCAGTTAGGAATAAATAATGGCTATAAATATCAACAATTTGAACAGCAACAATGCTGTTAATCAAAAACCGAATGAGGCGCAAGTTAAACAACAAAGCGCACAACAAAATTCGCAATTAAATCAAACTAGCCAAGTTAGACAAGATTCAGTTTCTATTACGCCTCAAGCAAAGCAATTGGCCGAATTACAAAAGAAAGCAAGTGAATCACCACAAGTAAATCAAAAGAAAGTAGATCAGCTTAAAAAAGCAATTTCTAGTGGCGAATATAAAGTTAACCCTGAAAAGTTAGCCGCCAGCATTGCCAAATTTGAGTTTGATTTAATCTAAATTGATTTGCTCGGCTATAGCTAACAAGTAAATGCTAAATAGTAAACATTAGAGAGATCTGAAATGGCTAACGAGCAAACGTTTGGAAACTTAGTTACACATCAACTAACACAAGTTAAGCAACTTAAAGATATCCTTGGCGCTGAAAAAGATATCTTGCAACAACAAAACCCCGACGCCTTATTAACGATTACCGCCCAAAAACAGCAAGCATTAGCTGATATTGAAGCCGCGGATCAACAACTCAAGCAGTTTGCTAATTTCAACGAATACATAGTAGTTCCTCAGATAAAAACTAAAATTGAAACGATAGAAACGCTATTAAGCGAATGTAAAGATTTGAATAATGTTAATGGTTTAATCATTCAGCATTCAAGTTTAGCCGTTGATCGAATGAAAAGTGCTTTATTAGAATCTCGCAGTAAATCATCGATGACTTATGATAACAAAGGGAAAAAAAGTGGTGGTTTGATGGGCAAAGGGATTAAAGCTTAAAAAACTTAACAGTACTAAGCAGTTGAAAGCCAAGTTACTAACGAATAAATATAAGCATGACGTTTATTTTACAACATTAAATTCCACAGCTATTTTCCAATAATAAAAATCTTACCCTCTCGAAATAGTTCTAAGCCTGTTTTTATTATTGATAACTAATCTGATCTCTGGCTAAGAAGTGTCGTTTAATTTTTTAAAAAGAATTCAGAGACTTATTAAAATTTAGCAAGTTAAACTTAGGTTGAAGGTCACTCGATAACTAAATTTTTGTGTATAGCAAGGCGGATTTTCGTACGTAATAGCTGGCTCGGCTTATCCATAGGTCAGGATCAGTGAATTAGCCATAAATCAGTTCAGTGTTTTCCTGGTGGACAGCCTTTCTTAACCATTGTTTATAGACTGTTATCATTAGATATCAAGCCTAAGCTATTGGCCTTTTTGTAAACTTAACATTCACTTGCTCTTTTACGATTAAAAATAGCGAACGTCTTTAATTTCTTTTTCAACATTCATCGCAGCATAAATTTCATATACGTCTTTAAAATCCAGTTTAAGTTCAGTGGTATAAATATCACCGACGGGGTAGCTTTTCATAACTCTCGCACCGCGAATAATACCTTGAACTTTGGTCTTCATCGTTTGATCCGACACTAATAAATCAGCCATGGTTAAATTATTATCAATCTGTTGACCATAAACTTGCTCTGCAAGTTCAACATAAGCTGCAACTTTAGAAGCGGTGATCGCCATCAACATTTTTTGTGTTTCGTTTTCTGAATTCTGCAAACTGATTGGCGCGTGCCCAATCGCATGTAAAACAGGAAAAGATTCAGGCTTTATCCGCTGCCATTGCACTTGTTTGTCGTACATTGTCGAACAAGCGCTGAGCAAAAAACATAAGCTCATTAACAAAATCGTCACTGTTTTCTTCATGATCTTCTCCATACGTAATCTATATAAGTAACCTATTAGCAGCCGGTGTCTTTTTATCGCTTACACTTAAGTAAGCATAAACCGCGCTTATCTAATTAAGTTAGCCTAATGTGCGCAGTCAATAATTTGTCACTGAACTTATTTACGGCTAAACCAAGTACCCTACTGCTAAGCTGTTATCATTATCAGCATAATCAGGGTTTGTGCGTATTCGCTATTTTTAACGCGCTAAGGTGATTTAAAGCACTAAAAACACAATCAAAGCATACTCAAACAAGGGCTGACTAACCAAGTTAATACGCGCCAATGTATAACTACCTTAAGATTAAAGCATTTATCACGCCATAAGTTCATTTTAGGCTGTCAAAAACAAGATGGCGTAAAACCTGCTTATTATTAACTAACCTGAACTCGGGATAAGAAATTAGCTAACAATATGAAATCGATATATTTTTGATATTTCACCTATTTTAGCTAGATGTTTTTTCTTAGTACAAGGAATATTTGAGCGCCAATAGCGAGTCTCGGCTTTGGTTCAAACGTCGCTCTACCTTCCTCATCCATGGGGGCGTATTGCAATCAAATTTAACGCAGTAATAAGGAAAAACAGCAGCTAGAAAGCAAGTTGTTATCCCGAGTTCAGGTTAACTAATGCAAGTACAGGCTGATTAACGCGTAAATAATACGGTAATAATTAATCGGCGATAATTTTTTATCTTGGTCATTTTTCAGTAAGTTTTTAGCGGTAATAGCTAGAGTACAAATTAAACCAAGTGCAGTTTATTCAAATAGGTATTTATGATGCGGTTATTATTGATATGCGTATGTAACATCATGTTAAGTTTTACAGCGACTGCTCAATGGTTTGAAACCCAAGGGCAAGCCTACATCAATAACGGCGACAAAAAAGTCGCACGCGCTAAAGCAGTAGAAAATGCCTTAAAGAAAACCTTATTAGTTGCCGGCGCTTCGGTTTCCAGTATTCAGCAAGTGGTGAATGGTTTGTTAACCAAAGACGAGTTAAATATTCGCGCCACCGGTATTATTAATTCTTTTGAAATTATTAGCGAAAGTTATATTGATGACTTGGTAGAAGTGTCGATACGAGCGGATATTTTTCCGCAAGAAAAGCAGTGTTTTGCTGCCGATTACCGTAAAACGCTATTATTATCTCGTAGCCATTTACGCCACCGCGAGCAAGCCAATATTGGCGGAATTTATGACTTAGACAAATCGGTAATTAAACAGTTGGCAACCCAGTTAAAAAAAGACAGCCGCTACTTACAGACTAAAACCAACATTAAAAATAAAACCAACTTTTCTCGTTTACATGAAAGCCAGGAAGTTGAAAATATTAAAATGCTGAGCAAATCATTGGCCGGTGTTAGCGATAGTCAATTCGTTTTATATTCTGAAATTACCGATATTTCCATTGATGTCCATCAGGATCAGCAGTGGAAATTCTGGCAAGAAGCAGAAAAAAGTCGTCACTTTAATTTTTCAGTTTATATCTATGATGGTATCAATGGCGAGCAAGTCTTTGATAAAACCTATCAATCAACTAGTTATTGGGATTTTGACCAAAGAGATACGGTTACGCCATCAAGCCAACGCTTCTGGCAAAGTAAATATGGCACCAACATCACGCGTTTATTAGCAGATGTGGCCTTAGATATTGATGAGTTATTAATGTGCCAGCCAACTCAAGGCACCATTGTTAGTATTGAAGGTAACCATTTATTAATTAATCTTGGTAAAAGACACGGCGTTCAACTAGAAGATAAATTCTCATTACTTGCCAATTCAACTTTTTCGTTAGCGAATGGAAAATCGTACGCTGGCTTCAATGTAAGCCCTTACCAACTTAAAGTGAGTAAAGTCACTCGAGACAGTGCTATTTTAACGCCAGTAAACGACGAGCAATTAGGTAATATCCAAATAAATGATTTAGCCGTGAGGCATTAATGATGTTTTGCCAAAGACTAAGGTCTGTTGACCTTTGTATTATTTTTAAAGTCATAGGCTGTTTTATTTATTAACAAAGCAGAATAAGTGTAGTTTAACCCGCTAAATAAACGAATTCTAATCTAGTTAAGGGATAAGCCATTGCTCTTCGGGCTGAGGCCAAAAGCCGCTAACGGATCTATATAACGGTTTCAACAGCCGTTGTTTGACGTAAGCATGGGCAGCCGATCTTTCAATATTTAGATCTTTTCCAACAACTTCATCCAGCGTGCTATTAGTCCCCAGTTTTTTAGCCGCCAAGCCTCTAGTATATTTAATAACTAAAGTATTTTAACTTACGGTCATGGACAGTAAAAATATTTAACTAGCGTTATATTAACTTAGTGATCTTAAACTAAAGTACCCTGCCCCCAAATATTAGCGCTGAACGTGCTGTGCTGCTAACACCGCTTTAAGAATTTAGTTAAGCTAAAACAGTAGATTACAGTTCAGTAAGGGAAGTCTTGCCAGATACAAGATTGGCGTATTAGATTAAATGTTAACGGGAAATACTTTAAAAAAGTTGAACGGCAGCATAAAGAAGCTAGTAACAAAAAGGAATGTAGCAAGAAGATTAGTCTGGGGGATAAATCTACCTTGATGTTACTAGCAAAAACGAGATTAGTTTTGAGCCACTGCTCAAAACTAATCTCTAATATAGACCCCAAAAACCTAATAGTCAATATGACTACCTTGTGTTTTTTTATATTAAACACTAAATAATGTTTTCTTACTGCGCTGCTATACCATTGCATCTAAGAAGTGATCGCTTAGCGAGAACTGTTAAAATTGACTTAAATTAATAAATTAAAAAGCTAAAATTAGACAAAAACTAGCGAGTGCTCTGCTACAAATAGCCAAATAAGCAGCCAATAACAAAAACATAAGTTAATAAAATTAATCTATCGTGTGAATTAATCCCGTTTGTCGAATAAACATTACCTAGGTATGCTGAACTTGTTTTCGAAATCCCCCGGTTTCAAAAATTATATCTCGACTCTTTGCTATATTTGTCAGGCATCCTTTGGATGCCTTTTTTTTTATCTGTTATTCCTTGCCTTATTCGATAACACTTATGATTAATTCTTATTCTAATCGGGCTTACGAGAGAATATTAAGCCTGAACTTGCTTAGGCATATATCTAGCCAACAAGCTTCGGATTAGTAAAACTAATGTGAAAGATTATATTTTATCGTTTGTTAACAAACACTAGAATAAGTATTCTATCCCTGTTTTCGAAATCCCCCCGATTTCTTAATTATTTTTATTAGACTCAAACTTTTTAAGTCAGGCATCCTTTGGATGCCTTTTTTTTTGCTCTTTATTCCAGAATAATTTTGATAACCATTAGCGCTAGAATAAAACTAAAACACGATTTCAGCACCTAGCTCCTCAAATCACTAACTTTAAAGCATACACTCGAATCCGTCAGGTCTTGAGTTATCAAGCACTGACTCGACAAAATCTAAAAACACATTAAAAAAATTCATCTGATGGATAATTTATTCTCGTTTGTCATACCTGTGTAGAGTAAGTATTCTAAACTTGTTTTCGAAATCTCCCCGATTTCTTATTTATATAATACATTTAGACGTTTTTGTCAGGGCATTCATTGAATGCCCTTTTTTTTGCCCCAATAAAAATATAGTCACTACAGATATAAAATAACTAATAGCCAAGCGCTACTATCTACGCTGGTGATCGCTTGCCATAGTTGCATAATTTATGCTCAACACTACCACTTATCTCTGCTTCATTCGCGCTATGTTAGTTAGCTTTATTTAGCGCGCTAGCACCATTTTAGTGCACCACCTTGTCTGTTATTTATTACCCCCTTATTTAAACCTTAAAAAACAGATACTTATAAAACCTATTATCATGGTCTACAACTTGCTGAAATTAACCTAATTCAACAAAAATGATGTATGTTAATAATGCCAATCCAAACACCTATTCGCGGTTTACGATCTTTCTGCATAGCGGCTAAATGCTTAAGTTTTAAACATGCTGCCGGGCAATTATTTTTAACCCCTTCTGCGGTGAGCCATCAAATTAAACAACTTGAAGAGCAGTTAGGTATTTCATTATTTAAACGTAATACCCGAGCCATAGAGTTAACCAGTGCTGGTAAACAGTTTTATCAATCGGTATATCCAATAATTACTAATTTGGAAAGCACCATTGCTGACTTCACTAACACGCAACAAAATAAAACCATCACCGTAAGTTTGCCGGAGTTTTTCGCCAGCGAAATGTTCGTCCCTAAATTAAGTGAATGGGCAGAATTAAATCCCAGTATCAATTTACAACTTGAAACAGTGAAATCATCTAACCAGCAATTAAAAGCATCTGACTTATCCATTGTGTTAGCAAATGGAAAACCAAATGGCAGTATCGTGCATGAATTATTTCCTATTCGCTATGTGCCTGCTTGTAATAAAAAGATTTATAAAAAATGGGCCAGTTATGGATTTGAGGCATTAAAATCGGTGCCACTGATCTTACATCAAGCTCGACCTTGGTCTTGGCATAAGTGGGCAGATCAAAGTAACGTCCCAGATTTTGATCCAAAACAAATTATTCAATTAGACAGTATGTTTAGTGTCGCGCGTGCGGCGCAGCAAGGCATGGGGATAGCCTTAGTACCTTTACCAATGAGTAAAACATGGTTTAGTGAAGAATTACTGGTCAAGTTATTCGATCACGAGTTACATACTAATGATAAATATTTCCTTATCCAACATGAAAATATAGAAAAGTCCCAAGAACTACAAACATTTGCTAATTGGGTGCAGCAATCATTTGGCCATATTGACTAACACTTTTCTAGATATTAGCTAATAGTTAGTCATAAAATGATTGATAATTAGCTCTTTTCAATACGTTTAATAGGAAATTTTTTCATCATCTAATCTCCTATTAACTGCAAAAAAACGTCCTATATTCTTAACACTTTGTGAATATTTACCGCTTGTAATTACTTATAAACACAAACAATCATTTTAAGTTGTTGTTGAATCTACTATGCTTTAAGGTAGTTCAACTGTGTATAGATTAAGCAACTGAGGTTTCACCAGCTATCAGTACGAATACCTGCACGGTCCATGATGCTTATTTTCTAAGATAAATTACATAAGGAAATTAACTTGTTTAATTTTTGAGGTGTTCATGCTGCGGATATTACTTATTTTCACCTGTTATTTTTTAGCGCTGTTACCAAGCCAAGCTAAAGAATTAATATATATATCTGCGGCCGAAGTTTATATTAATTCATTTAAAAAGGTTACTAACAACCGCGCCTGTGCTGACTTAAAAACAGCAGAAATTCAAGGTGCGATCCCCCGTGGCGTTGCCGATTTATTGATCATTTGCCACGCTTTTAATGAATCGGCAATGGACGTTGAATTTATTTTTACCGCCGTACCTAATTATGTCCGCGGTTATATGCTAGTAAAAGCAGGAAAAGTACATTTAAACGCCGAAACCATCTGGGAAAATCAGCATGATACTAAGCTGTTTTATTTATCTGTGCCTATTATTGAACAAGGCGAATTTGAAGTCGGCATTTATGTTCCCCCTTACCGCACCGATTTATTAGCCATCACATCACTAGAAGAACTTCAAAAATATACCGCGGTATCACAACGGTCATGGGTAAATGACTGGGCACTATTGGAAAGGTTAGCATTAAAACGTATTCATTCGGTCTCAACCATCTCGCAAATGTTCAAAATGGTCGGTCATGGCCGTATTGATTTTTTATTATGGACATTCACGAGTAATAAATTAATGAGTCAAAAAATACATGACATTGAACTGTACCCTATTCCTAACCTTAAATTTGTCATTCCTGACTCTCGCCATTTCGCTATTTCTAAATCAGCCCCTAATGCTTATAAAATATTTCATGCCTTAAATGCTGGGATTTTACAGCTTAAACAGAATGGTATTCTTCATAAAATTTATACTCAAGCCGGTTTCATCAACCCAAAAGTAAGCGATTGGAAAGATATCACACCATTAAATTGATTAAATAGCAGTAAATTTAAGCAAACATCTTTCAGCCCCTAGTCAATTAAACTGATAAGCGTTAAAATCTACCGCATTATTATAAATGAATTGATGTATGAGATTTTCAAATGGGCAGAGCTTACCAAAACCGTAAAGAATCAATGGCTAAAACAGCCGGTCAAAAAACTAAAGTTTATTCAAAATACGGTAAAGAAATTTATGTATGTGCGAAAAATGGCAGTACCGATCCCGACAGCAACATCTCTCTTCGTCGACTAATTGAAAAAGCGAAAAAAGACCAAGTCCCAACGCACGTTATTGATAAAGCAATTGAAAAAGCAAAAGGCGCTGGTGGTGAAAATTATGAAGCGGCCCGTTATGAAGGTTTTGGCCCGGGTAACTGCATGGTGATTATTGATTGCTTAACCGACAATAACAACCGTACCATTAAAGATGTCCGCCAGTGTTTTACTAAAACCAATGCAAAAATTGGCTCTACTGGCACTGTTTCACACATGTTCGAACATCAAGCTGTTTTTGCCTTTCAAGGTGACGATGAAGAAGCTATTTTTGAAAACCTTATGATGGCTGATTGTGACGTTACCGATGTAGAAAAGGAAGATGACATTATCACGGTATTTGCCCCACACACGGAGTTTTATAAAATTAAAACTGCGTTTGCTGACAGCATGCCTGAATACAACTTAGAAGTAGAAGAAATTACTTTTGTGCCACAAACCTATACCGAAATTAGCGGCGAAGATGACCTTGCTAATTTTGAAAAGTTTATTGCTATGTTAGAAGACTGTGACGATGTGCAAAACGTTTATCACAATGCTGAATTACCTGATTAATAGCCAGTTCACCATTAAGCTAATCGTTATTAGCCACTAATTTGTCGGTAAAATAAAACCAATGTGATATTTTCACGCGTTAATTATACCGATATTAAGTCACAAAAAAGCCACTTTAATCAGTGGCTTTTTTGTCTTTTTTTTCTGTCAAAAGTTAAAAACACAATTCAATTTATATACTTATATACAAGTCTCAGTTAGTATCTTAGCTATTATTGACAACCTATTAACGGATAATATTACGTGAAATCTAAGCCTACCTCATTTGATATTGCTTATCGCGCGGGTGTCTCACAATCGACAGTTTCAAGAGCATTAAGAAACAGTCCATTAGTGAATGAAGAAACACGAAAAAAAGTTCAAGAAATAGCAAAAGAACTTAATTACAAGGTTGATAAAAACGCCAGTAACTTGCGCACTCAACAAAGTGCCACCATCGCCTTGTTATTGTTTGAAGATCAAACCAGTGATGATTCGATGATCAACCCTTTCTTCTTATCCATGCTAGGTAGTATTACTCGAGCCTGCTCAGCCCGTGGTTACGATCTATTAGTTTCGTTTCAACAAATGGACCACGACTGGCATGCCGACTTTGAAGATACCAATAAAGCTGATGGCATTATCTTATTAGGTTATGGTGACTTTGAAGATTACAAAGAAAAACTTGCCCATTTAATTGAGCAAGAGACCCATTTTGTTTGTTGGGGCGGCGACAGCCAAGATAAAAACATTATTTCAGTTGGCTGTAATAACTTTCATGGTGGTTATCAAGTCACTGAACATGTGATTCAAAACGGCCGTAAACATTTTGCCTTTATTGGGGAAGCTTCAAATCATGCACCTGAATTTTTAGGCCGCTACAAGGGACACTGTAAAGCCCTAGCCGCCAATGATTTAACTATCGATGAAAACTTACAATACGATGCCATCAGCACTGAAGAATCGGGCTTTCAAGCGGTAACTAAATTAATTGAATCAGGGCAAAAATTTGATGCCATCTTTGGCGCTAGTGATTTAATTGCAGTCGGCGCACTTAAAGCGTTATCAGAGCATAAGATTAACGTGCCTGTCGATGTCGCTTTAGTCGGCTTCGACGATATCCCAATGGCATCATTCACTTCACCGCCAATCACCACAGCCAAGCAAAATACTATGTTAGCCGGTGAGTTATTAGTGGAAAATTTGGTAAAACTTATTCAAGGCGAAGAAGCGAAAAGTATTTTAATGCCAACCAGTTTAGTGGTTAGAAAAACCTGCGGTAGTTAGCTGGAAGCGATAAGTTAAAAGCTGAAAGCTGGAGGCGATAAGTTGAAAGCTGAAAGCTGGAAGCGATAAGTTGAAAGCTGGAAGCTGGAAGCGATAAGTTGAAAGCTAGAAGCTGGAGGCGATAAGTTGAAAGCTGAAAGCTGAAAGCTGGAGGCGATAAGTTAAAAGCTAGAAGCTGGAAGCGATAAGTTGAAAGCTGAAAGCTGAAGGCGATAAGTTAAAAGCTAGAAGCTGGAGGCTGGAGGCGATAAGTTGAAAGCTGGAAGTAAAACACTAAATTGTTAGTCTAGTTGTTTACTTCTTGCTTTCAGCTTATCGCCGATTACTTTAATGTGTAATTATTCCGTTAAGCCACTTGTTCTTCGGTTTCTTTAACAAACGAAACAGCAAGTGCACCTAAAATCATAGAGACACCGGCAAGCATAATAATATAAACCGCATTATTGTCGAAAACATGCTTTAAGATCCAACCTGATACTAAGCCTGAAATAATTTGCGGTGCCGCAATCGTAAAGTTGAAAATCCCCATATAAACACCGGTTTTATCCGCTGGTAAAGCGCCGGCTAGTATTGCGTATGGCATTGATAATATTGCTGCCCATGCCATACCTATACCTAACATCGACCAAACTAAACCAACCGCGCCTTGTGGTACTTCCACCTCAGTAATTAATAGATTTACATGAGTGATCGTTGGATCTTGAAATAAGATAAAACTCAAATACCCTAGACCACCAGCGACTAGTGATACCGAATAAATCGTTTTACGACCAAAAGTATTAGCTAATTTGGTTAATAACATAGCAAAAAATACCGCAAACAATGCTTGTGCCGCATATAAAATACCAACCCAATCACCTGCAGCTCCTTTAGCAGTAGCCACAGCATCAGGTAATCCGCCCATTGCTGCAATATAGTCAGGATCAAACCAATCAACCGCAACGCCCCATGCATGTTGAGTAATAGCAGCAGGCGTGTAAGTCCACATAATAAATAACGCAAACCATGAGAAAAACTGCACTACCGCTAATTGTTTCATGATCACTGGCATATCTTTAAACAAGATCCAAAAACCAGCTAAGCGCTCTGCCATCGTTTTTTTAACGGCTTGTTCTTGTATTATCTTTTCAGCATCTAAATTTTGATAAGCGTAATAATCTTCTGGTTTGTATTCTTTGGTTCTAAATACTGTCCACAAAACTGAGCCGAGTAAAACGGTGGCGCCAATATAAAAAGCCCAGATAACTGACGGAGCAACTTCACCTTGAACAGAAACATTATCGAGTCCAATAACATTGGTTAAAACAAAAGGAAGAATTGAACCAACTACCGCGCCAATATTAATTAAAAGTGTTTGCACCGAATAACCTAAGTTACGTTGCTCGGCTGGCACCATGTCAGAAACGAGTGATCGGAACGGCTGAAAAGTTACGTTAAACGCGGCATCTTTAATGGCAAAAATTAATAAACCAAAAATAATCGGCGGAATAAAAGCAACCACCATGGATGCGTTTGGTAAGAGGATCATCGCGGTGGCCGCAACTATAGCGCCACCAAAAATAAAGGGTAAGCGCCGTCCCATTCGATTCCAAGTGCGATCAGATAACGCCCCAACAATTGGCTGTACCAACAAGCCCATAATCGGAGCAGCTAACCAAAAGAGTGATAATGACGAAAGATCAGCCCCTAAATCAGATAATATCCGGCTGACGTTACCATTTTGTAATGCAAAACCAATTTGCACCCCTAAAAAACCAAAACTAACATTCCAAATCTGCCAAAAACTCAGCTGCGGTTTATCTTTCATCGTTATCCCCTGATTACATCATGCGATAGAGCATTGTTTTATTTATTATGAAAAAAGCTTTATCACTCAGTCTTTTTCAGCAAGCTTTGAATTAAGCATAGCTAAAAAAGCCAAAAAAAAAGCACATTGAATATCAATGTGCTAAAGATTTACATGTTATATGCAACAAGCAAGTCATTTGTTGATACTGCCTCATCATAGGACAAATAGCCTAAATGAAACAATTGCTTGCATACGTATTCAGCTAATTAATCAGAACTACTAGCCTCTTCACTAGCAATTTCAGGTTCCGCTCCAGATGATGAAATTTCAACGCGATCAACACGCTGTAGGCCGCGTGGCAATTTATTACCGCGACGACCGCGTTCACCACAATAATGCTGAA
This sequence comes from Thalassotalea sp., assembly GCA_051251725.1. Lineage (GTDB taxonomy): Bacteria > Pseudomonadota > Gammaproteobacteria > Enterobacterales > Alteromonadaceae > JALZUE01. The sequence goes on from JBPOFN010000016.1 coordinate 64,305, forward strand.
CATCACTGCTTTTTAAGGTCAGCTTGCGTTTGCCTGCGTGCAAGGTAACAGCGTCATCGGGCATAATAATTTGCAGCAAGGTGACAAATTCTTCCCGTGCTTTCGCTCTGGCAGTTGAAATGTTAATAATCTTATTGCCCTTACCTTTACTTAATACAGGTAGGTCTTTTACTGGAAAAACTAACATTCGCCCTTCTGTTGTGATCGATAACACTAAGGCTTCTTCATAGTTGCTTAACGGCAGCGGTGTCATCACTTTAGCATTGGCCGGTAAGCTTAATAACGCTTTACCATTTTTGTTACGGCTAACCATATCTTCAAACTTGCCGACAAAACCATAACCAGCATCTGAGCTTAATAAAAATTTAGCATCGTCATCAGCCATCACCACTTTTTCAAAAGTTTGCCCTGACGCTAAACTAAAACGGCCAGTTAATGGCTCACCTTGGCTTCGCGCAGTTGGTAAACCATGAGCGTCGGTGGCAAATGCCCGCCCAGAGGAATCAATAAACACCGCCGGACGATTACTGCGTCCTTTCGCTGAGCATAAATATTTATCGCCTGATTTATAACTTAACGCTTGTGCGTCAATATCATGGCCTTTTGCACAACGTGCCCAGCCTTTATCAGAAACCACTACCGTTACTGGCTCACTGGGTACTAAATCTTTTTCTGATAGTGCTTTTGCTTCGCCGCGAACCACTAATTTAGAACGGCGATCATCGCCATACTTTTCAGCAGCTTCAATGATTTCTTTTTTCAATAAGGTGCTCATTCGAGCTTTTGAACCAAGAATTTTTTCTAAGCTTTCACGCTCAATGTTTAATTCGCTTTGCTCGGCGCGAATTTTAATTTCTTCAAGTTTTGCTAACTGACGAAGTTTAATTTCAAGGATCGATTCCGCTTGAATTTTCGATAAACTAAAGCGAGTCATTAACTCAGCTTTAGGATCGTCGTAACTACGGATGATTTCGATCACTTCATCAATGTTTAAATAGGCAACTAATAAACCATCAAGAATATGTAAACGAGCAAGAATTTTATCAAGGCGATATTGTAAACGGCGACGTACAGTTTCGCGGCGATATTCTAACCACTCAGCTAAAATTTCTTTTAAGTTTTTAACTGCTGGACGGTTATCAAGACCAATCATGTTTAAGTTAACACGATAGTTTTTTTCTAAATCTGTGGTAGCAAATAAATGCTGCATTAGCTGTTCAATATCAATGCGATTTGAACGCGGCACAATCACAATGCGAATTGGATTTTCGTGATCTGACTCATCACGTAAATCAACTACCATAGGTAGTTTTTTCGCCTGCATTTGCGCGGCTATTTGCTCTAAAATTTTACCGCCTGAAGCTTGATGTGGTAACGCGGTAATAACCACTTCACCATGTTCAATATCATAAACCGCTCGCATTTTAATGCTACCGCGACCGGTTTGATAAATTTTTTCAATATCGGCTTTCGGCGTAATAATTTCCGCATCAGTTGGGTAATCAGGCCCTTGTACGTGCTCCATGACCTCAGCTAATTCAGCTTTAGGCTGCTCAATTAAATGTACACAAGCATTGGCAATTTCACGCACGTTATGCGGCGGAATATCTGTAGCCATACCAACAGCAATACCGGTAATACCATTTAATAAAATATGCGGTAAACGCGCAGGTAAGGTTTTTGGCTCATCCATGGTGCCATCAAAGTTCGGCGTCCAATCAACGGTGCCTTGGCCAAGCTCAGCTAATAATAATTCACTAAAACGCGATAATCTTGACTCGGTATAACGCATCGCGGCAAATGATTTAGGATCATCAGGAGCACCCCAGTTACCTTGACCATCAACTAGCGGATAACGATAAGAAAACGGCTGCGCCATTAACACCATCGCTTCATAACAGGCTGAGTCACCATGGGGGTGAAACTTACCTAATACATCACCAACGGTTCTTGCCGATTTTTTATATTTGGCTGTTGCTGACAAACCAAGTTCAGACATCGCATAAACAATACGCCGCTGCACAGGTTTTAAACCATCACCAATATGCGGCAATGCCCGGTCCATTATTACGTACATAGAGTAGTTAAGGTAAGCGTCTTCAGTAAAACGCCTAAGGGGAACTTGTTCTATACCTTCGAGACTAAAGTCGACAGCATCAGACATGCGATGAATTTCCTAATGAGCAAAACAGAATAATTATTATTTTTCTTCTTAACATTGGTACTGTTATTTTTATTTAATGTAAGAAAGCGATCTAGGATCTTTTCGTAACCCTAGCTTATCTGATTCTGTCGTTGGGGAAAATAGTATCGTTTAAAAAAGTCTATGTTAGCCGCTTTTTTATCGCTTATTTGTTGGATTATTGTTGCCAATAGCTCGCTTCAATTTTATTACCATCAAGATCGAGTACAAAACAACCGTAATAAGGTTCACCATATTCTGGCCGAGGTCTTGGTTTACCATTGCACTTTGCCCCTAACTTAAGCGCCGTTCGATAAAAATCATCAACTTGTTTTTTACTAGTGGCAACAAAACCGAAATGGGTACCGTTACCCACCGACATAGCTTGGCCATTAAATGGAATTTGCACCCAAAATTCTGGATAACCACCTTTGCCAAAAGCGGCGGCATGATCATAATCACACACTTGTTCAATGTTTAACGTGGCGAGTAGTTTTTGATAAAACACTTTCGCTTGGGTTAATTGATTAGTGCCCACCGATGCATGGCAAATACTGCGTAAATTACGTTCGTCAGTCATTCTATTCCTTTGGAAATTGTTATTTTAAGTTAACTTTATTCACTAAAATCGCGGCTATCGCTGAAAATATAATAGCAAAGATAAGGCAAGCTTCCATACCATAAAGCTGAAAAACCACACCTGATAATACCGTACCTAATAAACGCCCTAAAGCATTGGCCATATAATAAAAACCAACATCTAAAGAAACACCATCAGCTTGAGCTAACGCGACAATACCATAACTATGTAAGGCAGAATTTATCGCAAATACGCCAGCAAAGATCAATAAACCTATCGTGATGACCCAATGACTATCAGAAAAACCTAAAGCAATAACAAGTAAAACGGTGAATAAAGTTAAGCCGTAAGCCCAATGTGACATTTGTTTGGCTGATGGGGTTTGCTGTTTCGATTTACCGGTAAGTTTTGGCGCTAACGCTTGAATGACACCATAAAAGATAACCCAAGCCGCAAGAAACGCCCCCACTTGGCCATGTTGCCAGTGAAATTGGCTGGCTAAATAAACCGGTAACGCCACCACAAACCAAACATCACGAGAAGCGAATAAAAATAACCGTGCGGCTGAGAAGTAATTTAGTGAAGCGTCTTTAGCAAATAGCTCAGTAAACTTGGCTTTTGATTTCGCTTTACCAAGATCTTTTTCTAACAGCATAACACTTATTACCGCGACCACAGCTAATACGCCAGCCAGTAGTAATAAACTGGTTTGAAAGCCAAAGCAGGTTAATAACAAACCGCCTAAGAAAAAACCAAGACCTTTTAACGCATTTTTAGAGCCGGTTAATAACGCCACCCATTTAAATAGTTGCCCTTGTTGCTCCGCTGGCACTAAGGTTTTAATACTGCTTTTAGCGCTCATTTTATTTAGGTCTTTCGCAATACCCGAAAGCGCCTGGGCCGCCATAACATAAATAACGCTTAAATATTCCGCCGGCACCGTTAACATCAATAAGGCAAAAACTTGTAACCACAAACCAATATTCATGGTGCGATTTAAACCAATTCTCGCCCCTAACCAGCCGCCAACAAGGTTAGTCACCACGCCAAAAATTTCATAAAACAAAAACAGCATGGCAATTGCGATCGCACTGTAACCTAATTGATAAAAATACAGCACCACCAACATGCGCAGCGCACCGTCGGTTAAGGTAAAAAACCAATAATTTAATGTGATCAGCAAATACTGCTGAATAGCTTTGGGTAACTGAGCAAGTTTAGCGAACATAAAATATTTTCATCACTTTTTAGCTACTTTTAGCTAATAAAACAACCATCAACCGATTAACCAGAAACTTCTAAAACTAAAGTTTCCAATATTTTCTATTCGGTCGAAAAATCTCAAAATGAATCGCTAAATATCGCGGCAATTGCTGCAAAGTTTATGGTTATAAATGAGCAGCAACTAACCAAGATAGTTTGCGATTCAGGCAGAGAAACTAAAGACTTAACGCCACTTTACGAACTAACTCGGCACAGCGATTGGCATACCCCCACTCATTATCATACCAAAGGTACATTTTAAGCTGGGTATCATTAACCACCATGGTAGACAGAGCATCAACGGTACATGAACGCGGATCAGTGCGATAATCTACAGACACTAATGGTCTTTCTTCATAACCTAAAATGCCCTTTAATTCGTTTTCAGACGCGTCTTTCATATACTGATTAATTTCTTCAACGGTAATAGCCCGTTCAAACTCAAAAACACAATCAGTTAACGAGCCGTTAGTTAATGGCACACGCACGGCATGTCCATTTAATTTACCTTTTAACTCGGGAAAAATATGAGTGATCGCAGTAGCTGAGCCAGTAGTGGTTGGAATTAAACTTGAACCACAAGCGCGCGCGCGACGTAAATCTTTATGTGGCGCATCAATAATGGTTTGCGTATTAGTGATGTCATGAATCGTGGTCATTGAACCATGTTTGATACCGATTTTTTCTTGTAATACTTTCACCACTGGCGCTAAACAGTTAGTAGTACAAGAAGCAGAGGTGACAAGGTCATGCTCTGCAGCTTGATATAAATGGTCATTGACTCCCATTACAATATTTAACACCCCGCCTTCTTTCACTGGCGCAGAAACCACGACTTTTTTCACGCCTTGCTGTAGATATTGCTCAATTAAGGCTTTTTTATTCATTTTACCTGAGGCTTCAACAACAATATCACAGCCTGACCAGTCGGTTTCTGCAATGGTAGCGTTCGCTGTTACGCTAATGGTTTTGCCATCAAGGTAAATATTATGGTCATCAGCACTGGCTTCGCTATGCCATTTACCGTGCACAGAATCAAAGTTAACTAAATGCGCTAACGTAGCCGCATCGCCGGCAGGATCATTAATTTGCACAAACTCAATTTCCGGCCATAACCAAGCCGCGCGAAAAACTAACCGTCCCATACGGCCAAAACCGTTAATACCTACTTTAATTGTCATAACTTTTCCAAAATTGATAAATTATTTTTACATTTGAATTATTTTAATACCTAAGGCGCAGCCCTATTAACAACATTGTTGTCGTACTGGCCCTATATTTGATTGAGCTAAGCGAAGAGATATAGCTTTAAGTTGCTCGGCGCTTGCTAGGCTCGCGCCTTGAATTGCCGACAGTTGCCATGCAGGTAGTGCATCATTTATTCGGTAATACATCCATTTGCCTTGCCGACGCGCTTGAATAATTTCACGTTCGCGTAATAGCGCCAGATGACGAGATATTTTCGGCTGCGATAACGCTAAGGCAAAAGTTAAGTCACAAACACAAAGCTCTTGTTCTTGTGCAATTAACATCAATAACAATAAACGGGTTTCATCGGCTAACGCTTTAAAAAATTCAACCGCCATTATTTACCGCCACAAGATTTAAATACCACACACGACACTACTTACAAATACATATGAAATTTCATATATATTAAAACTACTGTCACAAATAAACAAGCACTATCTAATTTTTAATCTTGGCAAAAAAACTTGTCGCGATTATTACTAAATGTTAGATTTAATTATTAAAAATAAGGATATTTTAGCAATGGTACACACGAAAAATTCAATCTTGTATTTTAATTACTCTGGCTTAAGCCGCTTGAAATTTTCATTCAAAATACCTTTATTGCTATTGTTAACCCTCGCTGGCCTTTATTACTTAAATCAACAAACCACCAATGAAAACGCCAAAACACACGCGATTATTAATTCATTGCAAGTTAACGACATTCTATTCATGGATGCGCGTAAAATGAATAAAGCTTTACGGCCTTATGAAAAGTATCACTTAGCCAAAGTAATCGATATAACCGGTAATTATATCACCCTGAAATACAGTAGCTTCTATTATTCAAACCAAAAAAGTATGTTAAATGCCATTCGCTATGGCCAGCTTACTTACAAAGACTACTTTGAAGGAAAACGCCATAATTTAAGTTTATCAACCCTAAAAAAATGGCAGCAGAGTACAATTATCTATGGTGCTAAACGTCCTAACCGTGGCGTACTTTTAGGGCATCCGGTCAATCATAACCAACCAAGCTATAATGAAAATTCATTTATTTTAGGTAAAAAAGAAAATACCAAAGCACAGGCCTATTTAGCCAATGTGTTTTCAGAATCTGAGCAAGACAAAGCATTTCAATTACTTAAAAAATCAGCACAACTAGGTTATGCTAAAGGCCAAGTTAATTTAGCCCTGCTATATTTCGTTGGCACCGACATTGAAAAAGATTTAACCATGGCGTTATATTGGCTAGAGCAAGCTGCATTACAAAGCTGGGAACCTGCAATTCATAAATATAAAATTATTTGCGAACTTGCTGAGCAATGTAATTTATATGACTTTTATATGAGGTTACAAAGTGCTGGGGTAAATATTAAAGTGCGCAAAGCCGCTTTTGATTTCAAGATTAATTAGCCAGCGACTGAAAATACTAATGAAAATTATCTGATCTTGCTCTAAAATGACGTTAAGACTCCCAAAATCGTAGTTAAGATGCAATATTTGCTCGCTGTCGTCTTTATTTTTACTGCTGTTATTCTTCCCGCTAGCGCTGATGAAGTCATCACGATCCACACCACGGGGCCACAAAAGCAAAATGATGCCAGCCATGACTATTTCATTTCACTACTGTCCTTAGCATTAAATTCCAACAACCCAGCGCAACAATATCAAATTAAAAACGTGCCGCACGCCGGCCAAGCTCGGGTATTAAAACTTATGGAGCAAGGTCGCTATTATGATGTAATTTGGTCTGGATATTCCGCCAAGCGCACACAAAAACTCATCCACATCCCCTTCCCTTTATTCAAAGGCGGCTTAGGCATTCGCGGCGCAATTATCAGAAAAGATGACACTTCGCTAAGCCAAATACAGGGGCTAGACGATTTACGTAATAAAGTGATTTGCCAAGGACTAAATTGGCCTGATGCTGTCATTTTAAAAAATGCCAAACTAAATGTAGTTGAAGTAAACCACTTTGATGCGATGTTAAAAATGGTCGCATTAAAACGCTGCGACTTATTACCTTTAAGTATTTTTGAAGGTCAATCCGAGTTAAATGCGGTACAGGAATTATTTCCTAATTTGATTTTTTCTACTAATTTTTTAATAACTTATTACCTAGAAATGAACTTCTATGTGAATAAAAGCAATCAAGCCTTAGCTGATAAAATAACTGCTGGATTAGAAAAACTAGCAGTAAGCGGCAAATTCAATGCTTTTATGGCGCAGCATTCCTTAACTAAAAATGCTTTTCCTTTATCTAGATATGTAAAAGCTAACCAAGTTAAGCTTAATGCGCTTGCAGATCAGCAATCAAAAACTGCTGTTATTAAGATCATCAATATAAACATTGAAAATGGGATCACGGCGAGTCCACACGCTAGTTTTTATAACTATTTTAGTAATTCGAACTAAACTTGTTTTTACTTTAGCGTTATTGCAGATTATAAAGCCACTTTTCTTTTAGTGCTTGCCACTTAAGTATACCTGCTGTAGAGCTCAGCCAAGCTTCAATATCTTGCTGTAATTCCGGTCGTGATTTATCAATTAAAATACTACGATAAAACTCTTTATTGTAGCCGTTAAGAATATATAATTTATCTTCTATTTCAGGCATCGAGCGTTTGAGGTATTGAAAAGTTTGAAAGCCAATAACACCAATATCAGCGCGTTTATTCAGTAACATTAGTGGGATCACTTTTTCACTATGCACGTTAACTCGCCGTACTTTTTTCGTGTTAAATAACGGCTCTAAATTAAAATAAGTATAGCCCCTAACCCCAACCACTATTTTGTTAGTCAGCGACTCTGGCCCTTGGTATCTTAAGTGTGGATCATTGGTAATATAATTTTCGCGCTCAAAAATCAGGTTGTTTATCCAGCTAAATTTAACCTGCTCAGGATCATTAACCCAAATAGGATTGGTCCATAAAACGCCACTAGAGCCTTGTGAGAAGTCTATCGCTCTTTGTTTGGGAACGAGTGTAACGCGGTAATTATATCGTGCGGAATATTCATTCAGAGCCGCAATAAAGTCATAACTCAAACCTCGCTGTTGTTGCTGATCAACAATATAAGGCGGTTTATCAAAATAAATATAAAACTCAACATCTTGTTTAGCAAAGGCTGTAATTGAAATAGTTAAAGTAGCTAAAAAGGTTTTAACAAGAAGTTCAAACAAGGCTTTCTCCGGATATTAAGTTCATTCTAATCATAGCTATAAATATAATAAAAAACAGTTCTTTAAATTAATAAGTGAACTTATAAATCGAGAATTAAACGCTTAAATAAAAGAGTTAAGGTGAATAGCTGTAGGGGAATATTTAGCAGGAAGTTACCCTAGTGACAGATAACTTATCGATCTTAAATGAGTATTATTGATGTTTATAGAAAGTGGAAGTATTCCGTCAGCCCAGATAGCACGTTCGTGGTAGCAACTGCTGAAAGAATTAATCCCATGACTCGGCTAATCACGCTCGCACCGCTATTACCGATCAGTCGATTTATAAAACCAGACAACAGCATTAACACATAAACCAAAGCTAACACTGACAACATCACTAAGGCAGTTTGTATCTGCTCCCAAATACTATAGACAGTGTTTTTGGTTAATAACACAGCCGCTAACATGGCGCCAGGGCTTGCTATTGACGGGACAGCAAGTGGGAAAATAGCGGTTTCTTTATGAGATTGCTCTAAAAGTTTGATCTCTTCGTCAGGTTTACTATCACCAAAGATCATGGTGAGCGCAAAAAGAAACAAGATAATACCACCTGATATTTGAAAAGCAGGTAGTGGAATAGCTAAAGCGGTAAGTACTATTTCGCCAACCGCGACAAAAAATAACAACACACATGCCGAAACAAACGTTGAAAGTAACGCTATGCGCCGTTTGGTTTTTTGATCGTATTTATCAGTGACCGCGATAAATACCGGAACGGTACCAATTGGATCGATTACAGCAAAAAAGGTAATAAAAACAGCTAAAATATCTATCATTTAAAATGACTCCGTAAAAATTATTCACATCTTAAATTATTAAAAAATACTGAAAATTAAATTTGCTCGATAATAGATTTCATCAGCCGAAACTTAATGTGCATTACGGTTCAATGCTACTGAACTATAAAAAGTAGTAAGTTTGAGCAAAATAAATACCTTATTAATCACAAATTAGTAAAATAAGAAAGTCTCAGGTTTAACGTATCAATACCAACCACAGGCACTAAAGTGTTTGTGTCGCTTGCTTTTTGCTGACTAAGTCAGATAAAACGCTGACAATATCCTTACCGGTTTGCTTCATTGCAATGTCAACATTTGGCTCTTCTAAGCCTGAAATATCAAATCTCATTGAGTCTTCAATACCTGCAAATGCCATTGACCATTTTGAAAAATTTCTTTTCTTGATTTTTTCAAAATTTAGCACTATTACTTCTGCATGCCTGTTATCTAATTGAATAGTTTCGAAAAGTTCTTCAATATTTTCTTGTTCACCTTCAATAACTTGGCAAAAATAGCCACCTGAATATAATAATGCACCGGTAATTCCCATTTTAAGGTTATTGTTTACCGAGGATGCCAATATTGACTTAATTTGAGTTTCTAATGTTTGCTTGTTACCGGTGAGCAGGTTTTTGCTAATGTAAGATAATTGGTATAAATTCGACATAGTTGCTCCCTTAATCACTGATGACTAATTGATTCAAATAATCCGATAATTCAGCTTCAAACATAGGTTTAGCATAATAAAAGCCCTGAACTAGATCGGCCCCTAATGTTGAGACTATTGCTAATTGCTCTGCAGTTTCAACACCTTCAGTAATAATCTCTAACCCTAAGCCATGGGCTAAACCATATACACCGCGAGCAATCATCAAAGCTTGCTCGGACTTTCCAGGATCAGGTGAATCGAGCTGAAACACAAATGAACGATCTATCTTGAGTACATTTAGCGGCAAGGTAGTTAACTTTACAATAGAAGAATAGCCGGTTCCAAAGTCATCGATAGCTATTTTACAACCTAACCCTCTTATTTTTTGCAAAATGCTCGGCATACTACTAATAAACTCTGCCGATTCGGTAATTTCAATCCGTATAAGCTCAGGGTTAATGCCTGACTCATTAATAGCGCCTTCAAGTGAGCTAATTAGAATATCAGCATCTAAAAACTGCACCGGACTGACATTAATATTGATCATAACATCGGTAAGCTTGGTCGACTGTTGTAATTTTACAATATCTAAACAAGCTTTACGTAATATCCAAGCACCTAATACATCCATCACGCCAATATCTTCCGCGATAGGGATGAATTCATTGGGGGCTACTGTACCTCTAACCGGATGATTCCATCTTAATAAAGCCTCAAAACCTGTGACTCTATTTTGTTTTTTTGAAATAATCGGCTGATAAACTAAATAGAACTCTTCACTACTGATCGCGTGATACAATTCATAAGAATTAGTGGTTAATGAACAACGTAAATCGTTAGCAACTTGATGAGATTTTTTCGCATGTTCAAGCATATATTGTTCAAAATAACATACCTTGAGACCATTATTGTTGGCGTAATGTAAAGCGGCTTCAGCGGCATGCATAGTCTCACTAAAGGCTTGATTTTTTACTTCTGCTGCCGCGATCCCCATTCTAATACTCAAGACAATGACATTACCGCTAATGGCAAATGGTCGCTGTGCAAAGTCCTGTAAACGGGAGATCTCGTCCGGTAAATTAACGTCACCATTAAAAACTAAACAGAAATGATCACCATGAGTGCGATAAATACAAAGAGCATGAGAGAATATTGTTGAGATACGCTTAGCAACTTTAGTTAAAATTTTGTCGGCAAGCGTATTACCAATACTGTCACTAATTTGCCCAAACCTAGATATTTCTAAGACGATAACTTGTACTTCTTGTACATCATCTTTAATCAGTAAATTTTCAACAATCACCCCGCCAGAAGTTCGATTGGGTAATTCTGTTAGTATATCGATTTGACCTCCATGATCTTTTCTTGTCTTCATGACCACATACCTCAGCCTACTTACCAAAATACCTAACATTGGAAACAGCTGAAGCTGCTGTTTCCAATCTGTATTTTTTCATTTTACTAAAATATTAATTAAAAATCAGCTTTATTCCCGTGGGTTTGTAACCATTCTTTGCGATCGCCACTGCGCTTTTTAGAAAGTAACATATCCATTAATTCCATAGTTTCATCGTATTCATCAATGGTCAATTGGATCAAACGACGGGTATTAGGATCCATGGTTGTTTCGCGTAATTGTAATGGGTTCATTTCACCCAAACCTTTAAAGCGTTGAACATTGACTTTACCGCGTTTTTTCTCGGCTTCAATACGATCTAAAATACCGTCTTTTTCCGCTTCATCAAGGGCATAAAAAACTTCCTTGCCAACATCAATACGATATAACGGCGGCATAGCAACATAAACATGCCCTTCGCGTACTAAGGTTTTAAAATGCTGCATAAAGAGCGCACATAAAAGAGTAGCAATGTGCAGTCCATCGGAGTCAGCATCGGCAAGAATACAAATTTTACCGTAACGTAATTCTGATAAATCTTCACTGTCAGGGTCAATCCCTAATGCAACAGAAATATCATGAACTTCTTGCGAAGCGAGAATTTGCCCTGACTCAACTTCCCACGTATTTAAAATTTTACCGCGCAGCGGCATGATCGCCTGAATTTCACGATCTCGTGCTTGTTTGGCACTACCGCCAGCAGAGTCACCCTCGACCAAAAACAGTTCGGTTCTTAAGATATCTTGGCTACCGCAATCGGTTAACTTACCGGGTAAGGCCGGACCCGAGGTAACCTTTTTACGAATAATTTTTTTACTGGCGCGTAAACGGCGCTGGGCATTTGAAATACAAAACTCAGCTAATGCTTCAGCAATTTTCGTGTGTTCATTAAGCCATAAGCTGAATGAGTCTTTCACCACACCAGTTACAAAAGCTGAGCATTGACGTGAAGATAAACGCTCTTTAGTTTGGCCAGCAAACTGCGGATCTTGCATTTTTACCGATAAAATATAAGAACATTTATCCCAAACATCATCAGGTGTTAATTTTACCCCACGCGGGATCAAGTTTCTGAATTCACAAAACTCACGCATCGACTCTAACAAGCCTTGGCGTAAACCGTTTACATGGGTACCACCTTGAACCGTTGGAATTAAGTTAACATAACTTTCGCCAACGCTTTCACCCCCTTCAGGTAGCCAAGTAACCGCCCAATCCGCGGCTTCGTGTTGTGAGGTAAAAGTACCAACAAAAGGCTGTTCTGGTAAGCTCTCATAACCTTTAACCGACTCTTTTAAATAATCAACTAAACCGTCTTCGTAGCACCACTGATATTTTTTATCTTCATTTTTATCATGAAACTTAATGGTTAAGCCTGGGCATAAAACCGCTTTCGCTTTTAAGTTATGAACTAAGCGACGTACCGAAAAATTGGGCGAATCAAAATAACCGGGATCAGGCCAAAATTTAACTCTTGTGCCAGTGTTACGGCGACCAACTGAGCCAGTTTCGTGTAACTCTTCAACTTTATCGCCATTTTCAAAAGCCATTTCATAGACTTTGCTATCACGTCTTACTGAAACGTCAACACGCTTTGATAACGCATTTACCACTGAAATACCAACACCATGTAAACCACCAGAAAATTGATAGTTTTTATTAGAAAACTTACCGCCGGCATGTAATTTGGTAAAGATCAGCTCAACACCGCTAACCCCTTCTTCAGGGTGAATATCGATTGGCATACCACGGCCGTCATCAATCACTTCAAGTGATTGATCTTTATCTAACACCACAGTGATATTTTGAGCATGGCCAGCAAGGGCTTCATCGACAGAGTTATCGATAACCTCTTGCCCAAGATGGTTTGGACGGGATGTATCGGTATACATGCCGGGACGATGTCTAACGGGATCTAAACCACTTAAGACTTCGATGGAATCGGAATTATATTGTTCGCTCATGGTATGTATCTGGTAATTTTATAATTAGAATTTGGAATAATATTCAATAAACTCAATAAGTTTCATCTTATACTGACTAACTTGATAGTTCAAAAAAACGCATTATATCAGGTAAATGTTCCTGAAAATTAATAAAGCTATGATCTCCGCCTTGCTCAATGACTAATTGGCATTGCTGATATTTTTCTGTCGCTTGCTGATAATCTAACACTTCATCGCCTGTTTGTACCATGACTAGATAATTTTTTTTCGTAATATTTAACTGCTCGATGTTTTTCAAATCATCCATGTAGCTAGCTTTTACGTCAAGAACTTGTGTCGAATGATAACTTTTTTGCTCGCCAATATAATCAACTAACAAGTCATACGGTTTGACTGCAGGATTAATCAATGCCGCTTTAAGACCATATTTCTCAGCTAAATAACTCGCATAATACCCACCTAAAGATGAGCCAATCAGATACCAATGTTGTGATGCTATCGGACCCGATTGTTCAATTAACGTAGCTAACTGTTCGACCGCGATTTTGGGGCTTATATCTAATTGCGGGCAATGGTAATGAAAGTCGGGGTAGGCTTGTTCAATAAAAAGTCGGGTTTGCTCAGCTTTAAAGGATAAAGGCGAAGACTTAAAACCATGAATATATAATATATTTGTCATTTTCATTAATTAGGTAACTTTAGCTAAATATTTCAATGTGCGAGTGACTGCGCCATCGTCATGCAAAGTAAGTACTTGATAACCGGGCCCTTGAGCTGTCGCTCGTACTTCATCAGAATATCGATCAAATTCAATCGAAGTAGCTGGGCATGTAAATATTTTCACCGAACAACTAACTCTGGTGGCCGTTGAATTTTTATCAGTACTTGCTACTTGTTCTTGATTGCTGGCTAGGCTTTGCTCAAGAGCAAAAGCGTTATGAACATGACCGCAAATAATAGCTTTCACCCTATTACGCTTTACAACTGTGTTAACTGAAAGCATTGGTGCGCCAACTGCTTGCCAAAACTCAGCTTTGTTTATTAAGCCATGGCGATCAATACCAAAACCAACATCAATCGGATGATGATGCATCACCAACAAGGTATTGGTATTATTTAAGTGCGCAGCTTTTATCGCATTAAGTGAATCAGCATCCACCACGCCAGCAGGCGTCGTACTTTTACTATTAAGCAAAACAATTTGCCAACGTTCACTGGCAATTAATTTTTGCTGTTGAAAAGGAGGATTAACTAAAAACTGATTTAATAATGCCGGTTCATCATGATTGCCGCTGACAAAATAAATCGGCAAAGAAATTTTACTCTCCTTAACCGCGGCAACAAATAATTGATAAGACTCAACACTATGATCTTGGGTCAGATCGCCAGTAAAAATGGCAAGGTCAATATCATCATCAAAACCAATATCACATAAAACATTCACCAACTGCTGATAAACATTTACGCCATGATGCTGGCCTGACTTGGAAGCGAATAAATGACAGTCGCTAAATTGTGCTATTTTCAAAAATAATCCTAATGCTTGGTTAAAAAATTAACTAACCATAGCCTTGTCTAGGCCACTGAGTTTAGGTGAATAAAGACGGTTGAACCTTCACTTGCCCGTGTTTTAAACACAATTGCAGCCATTCTTTTAAGAAGATTAATGTTTGCTGTTTTTCATCGGGCTGATGCATATCTTGATTAGGGTAATCGTAACGCGGTTTGACTCGAGCAATATTTTGGCTGCTAATAATTTCGACCATACGGGCATCATGATACAAACGAATGCTCATTACCGGTCTTAATATTTTAGCAATTTTTTCACAGCTATGATTCGCCACTTGGGCAATATTAATCAACGAGGTATAACGAGTAACTTCAAGCACTTCAATGCGATATGAAAGCGTGTCATTTATAAAAAAGGCACGGACTTCACCGGTATGTTCTTTATCCGCCAACAAACGTAAAACTAACATATAGTTAGTTTCACCTAAATTCATCAAGTTCGACAAACGGGGTCGATACTTCATTTTTTTGTTAGCTGCGCCAAAAGACATTTAAGGTAACCATTGTTGTTGTAAGCTTTGATAGTTTAATGCCAACCATTGTAACCCAATAATGGTAGCGGCATTGAGAATTTTACCTTCGGCCAATAATTTTAATGCATATTCACGCGTGACCACATGCACTAAGATATCTTCGCCTTCTTCTGGTAAACCAAAAACCCCACCCGCTTTAGTGGCGTCAACTTTACCAACATAAACATGTAAATATTCTGTCGTACCGCCTGGACTAGAAAAATATTGGCAAACGGGCAATACATCTTGCTCAGGAATAATCAGCCCTGCTTCTTCTTCCGCTTCTCTAATAGCCACATCAATAGGTTGTTCGTTTTTACCAAACATGCCGGCAACAAACTCAAGCATCCAAGGAGATTGTGCTCGACCCACTGCGCCAGGACGAAACTGCTCTTGTAAAATAACGCAATCAGTCACCGGATCATATGGCATTAAGACAACCGCATCACCACGCTCAAAAATTTCGCGCGCCATGGTTTCGCTTTGCTCGCCGCTATATAATTTGTGGGTTAGCGAATATACATCTAATTTAAAAAAACCTTGAAAGCGCGTTTCAACTTTTTCCATCTCGACATCATCAACGCCATACTGAAGTATTTTGCTATTTGACATAATTTCTTTCATCTTGAATCACCCTCTTACAATCTATTCATAGCATTAATAATCAGTTACGCTAGAATGGAGTAAATAATAACGAACTTGATTTTATTTACTTATAAAACAAGCTAGTATCTTATCAAATAAATACGATAAATTGCTCAATAAAGGACTCGCATACCAATGAAAAAAACTCTTCGTTATGTTATCGCTGCAATTGTAACCACAACAGCAAGCCATAACGCATGGGCTGACGACTTATTATCTAACTATCAGCAAGCGTTAAAAAATGATCCTGTCACCTTAAAAGCTAAAGCACAATTTATGGCGACTAAAGAGAGTATTGAGCAAGCGCGAGCCGTGTTGTTACCGCAAATTAATGCTTATGGTTCAATTGCTCAGTCAGAGTCTGAAAGCTACGACTCTAGTTCGCTCAGCAATAACATTTCGTCTTCAGAGTTAGAAAGAACTAGCTTGGGCGCTAATTTGAGCATGCAAATTTATCATCACAATTCATGGTTAAAATTAGATAACGCTAAAAAATCTGCCCATCGCGGTGATATCGCTTATCAGTTAGCCAAACAAGATTTAATTGTGAGAGTCACTCAAGCTTATTTTAATGTGTTAAGTGCACAAGATGATCTTGAGTTTTCACAAGCAGAAAAAACAGCGATTGAACGTCAGTTAGAGCAAACTAAACAACGTTTCTCTGTTGGCTTAACGGCGATCACTGATGTTCATGAAGCCCAGGCTGAATATGACAACGCGGTAACTTCTGAAATTAGAGCGCAAAATAAATTATACAGCGCTGAAGAAGGGTTAAGAGAATTAACCAATGTTTATCCGCATGATATTAATATTCTTAATACCACAAGATTTAGTGCTTCTCGTCCGTTACCTGATAGCGCAAATGAGTGGCAACAAACAGCGGAAGCAAAAAGTTTAGAACTTATTTTTCAAAAAATTGGTTTAGACATCGCAAAAGAAAACATCAATATTGCTAAATCTGGCCATTACCCAACAGTTAGCTTAAGCGGTAATTATTCAACCAAAGATGACACTTTAGGTGGTGATAGTTTTACCAGCGGCGATTTTAACGCGCCAGGTGTAAATAGCCATTCAATTGGTATTGAAGTAAATGTACCTATTTATTCTGGTGGCGCAACTTCAAGTGCCGTCAGACAAGCTCAGCATAGCTATGTGGCAGCCAGCCAAGATTTAGTTGCTAGCCATAGAACCGTGGTTCGTACCACACGTAATGCTTATAACACTGTCATTGCTAATGTTTCAGGTATTAAATCATTAGAGCAAGCAGTGTTAAGTGCTCAAAGTGCTTTACAAGCAACAGAAGCTGGCTTTGAAGTAGGTACACGAACCATTGTTGATGTGTTAAATAGCACGAGAAATTTATACAACGCAAAACGTAACTTATCATCAACCCGTTATGGTTATATTCAATCAATCCTTAGTTTAAAACGTGCGGCAGGAATAATCTCTGAAAAAGACATTGAAGATATTAATGCCGGTTTAACCGCTAAATAAGCTGCCAACTTATGTGCTTGTATAGCTATTGCCATACGCATGATACCTAAGTTAAAAATACTCACAGCATTCAAGCATTCAAGCATTCACAGCCATGATAGCGTCTTATCATGGCTGATAAAAATAGGCAGCCTAGCTGCCTTTTTTATTGGCTATTTTTTAATGGTTATTGTTGTCGAATACTTTTATCAACTATTGTGATCGACTGCTCAGGTTTAAAGGGAAATTGAAAATGAGTTAACGCTTAAATAAGCCTAAGGTTGACCAAGCTTAAATTCTTTGTTCCTTGTCTTTTCTGGCTTACTATCTTCTTGCTCACTGTCTCTATTGATGGATAACTTGCAGTACCACAGCGACTCACGCATTTTATGGCTTTTTACAGTTCGAAATCACCAAAATCCAAATCGGTTGAATTTTCGAACACTGATTTTTCAGGTGGATCTAATAATGATGGCTGAATAAGCACAGGTGATTGCGTGACAACTTTCTCAGTAGCCTTACCTGATTTACGCTTTTTACGCTGTTGGCAACGCTTAATCACTTTCTGTTTATCATCAGATGATAAAGCGATCCATTGTGTTCTTTCATCTCGCGTACGCATACAGCCCAAACACTGACCTTTTTCATCAGATTGGCAAATGCCGACACACGGGCTAGGAACATCAAAAAATTCGAGTTGCATAATCTTTAATAAACAAACCTAATAAATAAGGCATAAAAAAACGCTGATAAAACATTATATGCTTTACCAGCGATGATTAACACTAGGTGTCGAAGTAAACTGTTAGCCTAATTTATCTGTAGCAATATGATAATCTGGGTCTTCGATGACATTAACTTCGACCAAGTTACCGGCTTTATTAAGTAACTGGCGACATTCTTCACTTAAGTGTTTTAAATGTAATGTTTTACCTTGTGCTAGGTAACGTTCAGCTAAAGTATCAATCGCTTCAATCGCTGAATGATCCGCAACACGTGAGTTTTTAAATTCAACAACGACATCGTTACTGTCTTTTTCAATTTCAAATTGCTCTAAAAAGCTTGAAACCGAACCAAAAAACAATGGCCCGTTAACTTCATAAACAGTTGAACCTTTAGCATCACTAGTACGGGTAACAAGAACGTGTTTAGCGTGTTCCCAAGCAAAAACTAGTGCTGAAACAATAACACCAACAACAACGGCAATCGCTAAATCTGTCATCACGGTAACAGCAGAAACCAAGACAATAACAAAAGCATCTGCTTTTGGTACCTTGTTCATTATCCTAAAGCTTGACCATTCAAACGTGCCGATAACAACAATAAACATTACCCCAACAAGCGCAGCTAGTGGGATCACTTCAATTAAACCAGAAGCGAATAAAATAAAGCCTAATAAAGCTAATGCTGCTGTTATCCCAGATGCTCGACCACGACCACCAGAATTAACGTTGATCATAGATTGACCGATCATCGCACAACCGCCCATCGCACCAAAAAATCCATTAACTGTATTTGAAGCGCCTTGAGCAATACACTCTTTGTTGCCGTGGCCGCGAGTACCCGTTAATTCATCAATAAGCGTTAAAGTTAATAACGACTCAATCAAACCAATTGCCGCTAATACGATCGCAAAAGGAAAAATAATATATAACGTTTCTAGTGAAAATGGCACGTTAGGGATTGAGAATGTTGGTAAACCACCAGCAATAGTGGCAGCCGGATCGTTGGTCATATCACGGACATAATCAACAACCGTACGCGCATCTAGATCTAAGCTTTGTACTAATACCGTAACAACAACAATAGCAACCAATGATGACGGCACTGCTTTGGTTAATTTAGGTAAATAATGAATAATTGCCATGGTTAATGCAATTAAACCTAACATGGTAAATAGCTGGTTGCCTTGCATCCAATCCAATGCACCAGTAGCATCAGTAACCTTAAATTGACCAAGCTGCGCTAAGAAAATAACGATCGCTAAACCATTAACAAAACCGAGCATAACCGGATGGGGTACTAAGCGAATAAACTTACCCAATTTAAAAATACCCGCGAGTATTTGAATTAAGCCAGTTAACACCACGGTGGCAAATAAATATTCAACGCCATGAATAGCTACAAGACTTACCATAACAACAGCCATAGCGCCTGTTGCACCAGAAATCATACCTGGGCGACCACCAAAGATAGAAGTAATTAAACCAACCATAAAGGCGGCATATAATCCCACTAACGGTTCAACACCGGCAACAAAAGCAAATGCAACGGCTTCAGGAACTAAAGCAAGTGCAACGGTAAAACCTGACAAAACGTCATTTTTTAAACTCATTACCTTACTTGCATGTAAGTTAAACATTGTAATCTCGCGTATGTTTATAACTGTAAAAGTTATTTAGAATATAAAAGAAAGATGACTTTTTAATTATTGCCAACTTATTAATCAAGAAAATGAATAACAAGTGAATAAAATCAAAGCTTATGAACGGGCGGCATGGTATAGCGACAAAGCAAAAATGTCAATGTAAGCGGTGTTGAGTCGCTTAAAAACAAAGTAAAATTTCGCAGCAAAACTTAACGGTTAATTAAGGAATATTAACTTCTTGCTCACCAATAGGCACAACCACTTTAAAGATAATACCTGGGCTATTATCTAAACATTCGATAGTACCACCGAGTTTACTGCTTACTAAATTGAAAACAATATTTAAGCCTAGACCACTGCCGCCTTGGCCACGCTTGGTAGTTACAAATGGGTCAAAAATAAGTTTTCTCAATGATTTATCAATGCCCTTACCATTGTCTTTATAAATCAATTCTAATTCATTATTTTTCAGTTTAAAGCTAATACCTATTTGACCATCCATTTGATCTTCAAAACCATGAATATGAGAATTCATTAAGAAGTTAGTCAAGATTTGGTTCCAGGCACTAGGGAAAGTAACTATATTAAGGTCGGAGTCAACATCAATGGTTAGCTCATAGTTTTTACGTTTAAATAAAGTTTTAACGGTATTAACCACATCGACGACATGTTTAGCCAAATTGATGCTAATTTCAGGATCGGTATGCTGTTCAACTGCCACCGATTTAAAACTGCGAATTAACTCAACTGATTTCATTAAACTGTTTTCAATAATATTTTGATAGTCAGTAAATAACGCTAAGTTGGCAATCAATTTGGTTTTAGTTAGTTTGCCCGCTTCAACATCAATTTGTAGTTCTTGCACTTTTTCTTTTAACGCCGATATCGAAGTAACGCAAATACCTAGAGGGGTATTAACTTCATGCGCAACACCGGCAACTAATTGACCTAGAGACGCCATTTTTTCTGATTGAACCAACTGATCTTTTGCTAACGTTAAATCAGATAACGATTGTTGTAATTGTGCATTACTTGACTGTAGCGCTTCGGTACGTTCAAAAACTTTAACTTCTAATTCACCACTAAACTGTAATAATTCATTTTCAGCCGTTTCTAATTTAGTA
The DNA here is from genome assembly GCA_051251725.1 of Thalassotalea sp. Taxonomy (GTDB): domain Bacteria; phylum Pseudomonadota; class Gammaproteobacteria; order Enterobacterales; family Alteromonadaceae; genus JALZUE01. Next base: position 85,250 of record JBPOFN010000016.1, read on the forward strand.
ATTTCATCTTTTAAATTAACCCGCATTTTATTTATGGCATCAGCCAGTTCATCTAACTCATCTTTGCTATTAGGACGGGAATCAAGCACAAGAGCGAGATCTAAATTACTGCTGTTTAAGTTTTGTGAATAGTGAGTGATATGGTAAATATGACGAGTGATCAACAAATGCACAATCCAGACAATAAGAAAGGCCACAATAAATATTTTGATGAACTCACCAAGTAAAATTATTGAAGCCCGCTGCTCAATTTTTGCATAAATGTCTTGGTAGCTAGCATATACAATTAACTCACCAATCTCGTTTTCACCATAAAATATTGGATAGGCTTCTTGTTTCTCAACCACAACACTTTCATTACCGGCAACATATTTATTATCAAAATTTGTTTTAATTTCCACATATTCAATATCAGGTAAATTAACTATTCCTTCAATTTGCTGCTTTACTAAGCTTTCATTAAAATCCCACAAACTAGACGAAATAGCTTCTAAATAACTACTTTCAATACTCACAAACCTTTGCTCTAAGGCCGACACTTCATCTTTAAAATGAGCATATAGCTGAATAAACGTTGAACTGATTGATAAAAACACGCTACACAAGATGATATATATCAAGACTCGCTTTGCCAGTTTATTATTCTGAGTAAGGATTTTTCTCATAACGTGAAAATATCAACTTGTTAAGTGTTTTTAATGTAAAGAAAATTTAGCTATTTAACCTAAATCAGTGTTAAATCTACACTTTTATTAAATGCATCATCAAGGACAATGTCAAGGCAATTCAGTAATAAGCCTATCTTTACCCTCATGGTAAAATGTAAACATCGCCATAAGCTTAGACTAACAAGCTATTTAAAAAAATAAGAGGCATATTAATGATGTTTTGTTAACATGAAAACATTCTCATTAGTAAATCATAGTTCAATGATCTTTTTTGTCGTATTTTCGTTACTCATTATTTTATTTTTCAGTTGGCAGTTATACCGCGCCAAAAAATTCACTAAGTTTAAGCTATTTATTGATCTTGAAATAAAACCACAACTCGTTAAGCAAATCACAGCCGAATTTGACGAGCTTCGCAGTGAAGTTTTTCCTAATTCTGAGATTCATATTGAGGCAAGTATTGCCTATTGGACAGTATCACGCGCTCGTATTTTACAAGCCGCGCTAGAAAAAGAAGTGATCAGTAAAGATTGGCTAGAAGAAACTGGCAATTATCGCCATTGCCAACATTTATTCTATATTGAAAAACAGTATTTATTAGCGCCCGACCGAATACGCTAAACACATGCTCTTAACACGCACAAAAAAGCCTAACTAAATTTTAGTTAGGCTTTTTATATTTAATTAGGTAGAGAACTCACACATCTATGAATAGATAGAATAAATATAAGTGCGAATAAATAATTTAGCTGATCCGCTCAAATTGTAGATCCCAAACGCCATGACCTAAACGATGACCGCGTTGTTCAAACTTGGTTAATGGGCGTGAGTCTGGGCGAGGAACATAATCTTGCGTTTCAGAGAGATTTTTATAACCTGGTGAAGTTTGCATATCTGCTAACATACATTCAGCGTAGTTTTCCCAGTCAGTTGCCATATGGAAAACACCGCCTATTTTTAATTTTTTACGAATTGCTTCAACAAACTCAGGCTGAACAATACGGCGTTTATGATGCTTCTTTTTATGCCAAGGATCAGGGAAAAAAAGTTGTACCGTAGTAAGCGAGTCTGGCGCTATGCAATCAGCCAACACTAAAATAGCGTCGTACTCATATACTTTTAAGTTATCAACACCTTCTTCTTTAGCTAACGCAATACACGCGCCGACACCTGGGCGATGAACTTCTACACCAATAAAGTTTTTATCTGGCGCATTCTTAGCCATTTCAACTAATGACTTGCCCATGCCAAAGCCTATTTCTAAAGTAATAGGATTGTCGTTACCAAAAAGTGAAACACAATCAATTAAGCCGTTGTTATGCTCTAGCCCCATTTCATCCCAAAAGAGTTCTAAAGCACGCTCTTGCCCTTTTGTTAAACGCCCTTCACGTTTGACAAAACTACGTACAGTACGAATATATTTTCCCGACTGTTTGGCTTCTTCTAAACTTTGGTGATCTCTTTCTGACATTTTTCTTTCACACATAAAAACTAAGGGGGCGTATTATCTTATGTTCAAGCGTCAAACTCAAATAATTATCACCATCAAATTTTAACTACGGCGTGATTGTGACTCAAATGACAATTCGCTACACTGTCGCCGCTATGACTCAAATAATTAATATATCAACCAAATCAGCCCAAAGCTTTCACCAACGCGTACTCGCTTGGTTTCATCAAAAAGGCCGTAAACACTTGCCATGGCAAGAAAACAAAACGCCTTACCGTGTCTGGATTTCAGAAATCATGCTACAACAAACGCAAGTAGCCACCGTAATTCCTTATTATCAAAAGTTTATGCAAAGCTTTCCATCGATAACAGCATTAGCAAATGCTGATGAAGATACAGTTTTGCACCATTGGACTGGCTTAGGTTATTACGCCAGGGCTCGCAATTTACATAAAGCCGCAAAAATAATTACCGAAGAATATCAAGGCGAATTTCCCGAAGATATTGAGCAAGTGATCGCCCTGCCTGGTATTGGCCGTTCAACGGCTGGCGCAATTCTCAGTATTTCCAAACAACAGCGCCACCCTATACTCGATGGGAATGTTAAACGTGTTTTATCCCGTTTTTATACTGTTGAAGGTCATAACGGTCAAACCAAATTTGAAAAAACACTCTGGCCAATTGCTGAAAAACTAACGCCAGCAGAAGATGTGGCTTCTTATACCCAAGCGATGATGGACTTAGGCGCAACTTGTTGTACCAGAAGTAAACCAGATTGTACTAACTGCCCTGTACAAACCTCATGTTTGGCTTTTGCCGGTGATTTACAAAGTGAATTTCCGAATAAAAAACCAAAAAAAACCATTCCTGAAAAATCCACTATTATGGTGATCCCGAGGATCAGCCAAGCGGTCTTTATGGAAAAGCGACCACCGAGTGGCATTTGGGGCGGTTTATGGTGTTTTAAAGAAGTTAGCCAGCACACAGAGATAGAGCCGCTGCTTAAAACGCTGTTCCTCAAGCCGGCAAACAGCAACGCAATTTTAGCATTACCTAAATTTAGACATACTTTTAGTCATTTTCATTTAGATATAAGTCCTGTGATCGTTGACTGTGACCTATTACCGGTAACAGAAATACAACAAAATAATCAACAACAGTGGTACAATCTTGAAACTGAAGCGAGTGTTGGTTTTGCAGCATCAACGCTAAAATTAATCAATTTTTTAAAGAACGTTTAGAGAAGCATTATGAGTAGAACAGTTTTTTGTCAAAACCTACAAAAAGAAGACGACGGTTTGGATTTTCAATTATATCCAGGTGAAATAGGCAAACGAATTTTCGATAATATTGGCAAAGAAGCTTGGGCGACATGGCAAAAAAAGCAAACAATGCTAATTAATGAAAAAAAAATGAACATGATGAACCCTGATGATCGTGCTTTTTTAGAAAAAGCTATGGTCGGATATTTATTTGAAGGTAAAGAACCTGAGATTGAAGGTTACGTACCACCAAAGAAATAATAACATTACCGCGTAAAAATTAGCCTAACCCTTAACTAATTTGCTGCCATTTTACGCGATAAGTAGAAAAATCGTTCAAACAGTAAATAAATTAAAAAAAAGGGTTGACGGCAAAAGCGAAAAACAGTTTAATACGCCCCGTCTTCAAGGGAAGCCGAGAAGACAACAAGAATAGACACGCCTCGATAGCTCAGTCGGTAGAGCAGGGGATTGAAAATCCCCGTGTCCCTGGTTCGATTCCGGGTCGAGGCACCATTTATTCTTATGTATTTTGATTTAATGTTTTAAACATTAAATCGGTGCCAAGATAGATATAGTTACTCATATTTATCGCACACGTTTTCGTGTGCCGACTTAGCTCAGTTGGTAGAGCAACTGACTTGTAATCAGTAGGTCGCCAGTTCGACTCCGGCAGTCGGCACCATTCATAACGAAGCCTCAACAGCAATGTTGAGGCTTTTTTATTACGCTAAATTCAACAAACTGACCTACTGATAAATCAGTAGCTTAGCAGATTGGCAGTTCGACTCCGGCAGTCGGCACCATTCATAACGAAGCCTCAACAGCAATGTTGAGGCTTTTTTATTACGCTAAAT
>JBPOFN010000017.1:0-86605 GCA_051251725.1 Thalassotalea sp.
TTTAAGTGGATATCAAGGCGTTTTTTCGCACTAATAGCTGGCTATTAGTAGGAAAAACAACGCAGATAGGCGCTAAAATAGCATTATTGAGTAAAATAGCTTAAACCGAATTCAGGTTACATTAGAATTAACAGAAAGGTTCAGCCTAATAAAAGACTCAATGTAGCGCTGAATTGAAAGAATAATCAGCTTAGTCGGTCAATAAGTTAACCGGATAAATTAAGCGCCAATCAAGGAACAAGTACATGAAAAATTTCATTATCATACCTATGCTGACAACACTGTTAACGCTGACCTCAGGGTTTAGTGCCGCAAAAGAAATTGCTGCCGATGAAAACGCGGTTAGGCCATTATTAAACGGCCAGACAGTACCTAACATTATGGTGACCGATACCGACGGCAAGCAACAACCGTTAAATCAGGTGTTAAATAAGCAGAAAACCATTTTATTTTTTTATCGCGGCGGCTGGTGTCCGTTTTGTAATACCCAATTAGGCCAGCTTAAAAAAATTGAATCAAAGTTAGCAGATATGGGCTTTCAATTGATTGGTATTTCTACTGATGCTGCTGACGACTTAAAAGCAAGCTTGAACAAGCACCAAGCCAGTTACCAATTATTATCTGATTACCATTCAAACATCAGCCAAGCGTTTGGTTTAGCTTATTTCACTTCCAAAGCAACCACTGACCGTTATGTCAGCATGTTAAAATTAAAGAACCCCTTACAAAAAAACCAACAGCAAGAAGACCGCTTAGTACTGCCAGTCCCCGCGGTCTATATTGTTGACCAGCAAGGTATGGTGCAATTTAATTATGTTAATCCAAATATCAAAGTCAGATTGCATGAAGAATTATTATTACAAGCAGCCAGTTTAGTTAAATAGCCTGAACTGTGAATCAATAATCTCAGTTCGCATCAATCGATGAATGATGATTAAGTTATTAAGCATAATTCATCGATTTGACATTTTTATCCTTAATGCTGGATAAACCGCCCTATTGAGGACATATTAATAGTATTTTCTACAAATGATCTATTATTTCTTTAATGGCTCCGTATGTATAATGACTAGATGACGAATTCGCTAAAAAATATATCTCCAGCAACGCCAAATGTTCATTCTGTGGCGAAAAAGTCTTATCGCCTAGATAATGATTCCTGCCAACTTGTCTACGATGACATTATCGTTGAAGAACCATTACAAATTAATCTTTCGTGGTTTAATCCGGCACAGCAAAGTTATCAAACCAATGAACTCGCGGTAGTGATGCGGACACCCGGCAGCGATATTGAATTAGTGACCGGCTTATTATTTAATGAAGGCATTATTAAGCAGCGCCAAGATATTTTAGCCATTGCGCTTGCCTCAGAAGATGACCCAAATACCGGCAATCAATTAGAGATCGAATTAAGCAAAGCTATCACCATTGATTGGCAGGCTATATCTCGTAGTTTTGCCAGTTTATCCAGCTGCGGAATTTGCGGAAAAACGTCAATAAAATCACTCGCCTTAAAATCACATCAAAGCTTTAACACAGAAAAAAACTGGTTGAAAGTTAATGATATTCCCAAACTCAGTCAGGCCTTGAGCAATCAGCAAACGTTATTTAATCAAACGGGTGGAGTTCATGGCGCAGCTATTTTCCAAGCGGACCAATGGCTAGCTATTCATGAAGATATTGGCCGCCACAATGCCGTTGATAAAGTGATTGGCGATCTATTACAGCAGAATATCCGTTTAAACAAAGCCATTTTATTACTTACCGGCCGAGTAAGTTTTGAATTAATGCAAAAAGCCGTTATGGCCGCCATCCCTGTTGTTATCGCGATTGGTGCGCCCTCAAGTTTAGCTATCGCTGTCGCCAAACAATTTGATATTACCTTGATCGGTTTTAATAAATTACAGCAATTTAATGTTTATCATGGCGATTGGCGCTTATTAAATGAATATTTACCAACTATTGAGCATGAGTAATTGATATGAGTATTAAAAAATATACCGGCTCTGCTGGTGGTTGGGGCGCATTAAAAAGCACAGCCAAGCATCTATTAAAAAGTGAAAACATTGCACGTAACATCAAAAACCTGTTAAAAACCAATCAAGATCACGGTTTCGATTGTCCCGGCTGTGCTTGGGGCGAAAAAGATGAACCTGGCCATTTTCGTTTTTGTGAAAACGGCGCCAAAGCGGTAAATTGGGAAGCAACCTCGCGCCGCGTTGATAGCAGTTTTTTTCAGCAATACTCAGTCTCTTGGTTAAATAAACAAAGTGATTATTACCTTGAATATCAGGGTCGATTAGCAGAGCCGGTCAGTTATGACCCGGTCACCGATAAGTACCAAGCAATTAGTTGGCAGCAAGCCTTTGATTTAATTGCCAGTGAATTGAACCAACTGGAGAGCCCAGAACAAGCTGAATTTTACACCTCTGGCCGTGCTAGTAATGAAGCTGCTTTTTTGTATCAACTGTTTGTCCGCCGGTTTGGCAGCAATAATTTCCCTGATTGTTCTAATATGTGTCACGAAGCCAGTGGTATTGCTTTAACGCAATCCATCGGCATTGGTAAAGGCACTGTCACTATTGATGATTTTGAGTTTGCCGACGGGATTTTTGTCTTTGGCCAAAACCCGGGCACTAATCACCCTCGCATGTTAGATTCATTAAGCAAAGCAGCTCATCGCGGCGCCAATGTCGTCAGCTTTAATAATTTAAAAGAGCGCGGCTTAGAGCGCTTTACCAATCCGCAATCACCGAAAGAAATGCTGACCGGCGGCTGTGATATTACCAAGCAATATTTCACCCCTAAATTAGGCGGCGATATGGCGGTAGTGCGCGGTATGGTGAAAATTCTGGCTGAGCGCCATCAAGTTGCATTAACTAACAAACAAAGTGTTTTTGATCTTAATTTTATTGAAAAACACTGCCTTGGCCTTGATGAATATTTGGCTGAAGTAGCTGCCACCCCTTGGTCACATATTCTTGAGCAGTCGGGTTTATCCCAAAAAGAAATCAAACAAGCTGCTGATTTATATCAACAATCAGAAAAAGTCATCGTCACATGGGCGATGGGTATTACCCAACACAAACATTCTGTTGCGATCGTACAAGAAATTACTAACTTACAATTATTGTTTGGCCAAATAGGAAAAATTGGCGCTGGTTTATGTCCAGTGCGCGGCCATTCTAATGTTCAAGGTGATCGCACTATGGGCATTAACGAAAAACCCGAACCCGAATTTTTAGCGGGGATAGAACAAGCTTTTGGTTTTAAACCGCCGCAAAAACATGGCCATAATACAGTTGAAGCCATTCAAGCGATGTTAGCTGGCCAAAGCAAAGTATTTATCGCCTTAGGCGGTAACTTTGTCGCTGCCACACCCGACACCCAGCTAACAAAGCAAGCACTTACTAACTGTAAATTAACTGTTAACATTGCGACTAAATTAAATAGAAGCCATTTAACACCAGGAAAAAAATCGCTGATTTTACCTTGCCTTGGCCGTACCGATATCGATATTCAAGCCAGCGGCGCCCAAGCTATTACAGTAGAAGATTCATTTTCTATGGTGCATGCTTCACAAGGTGTGGTTGATAGTGACCGCGCTCAGATGCGCTCTGAACCTGCCATTATTGCTGGTATAGCCAATGCGACTTTAGGCGCTACGCCGGTCGATTGGTTAGCAATGGCCGATAATTACGATTTGATCAGAGATGCTATCGCCAAAACCTTGCCGGCCTTTTATGATATGAATCAGCGCTTGAAAACCCCAGGTGGTTTTTACCTCGGTAATAGCGCCGCCCAGCATCAGTGGCAAACGGTTAGTAAAAAAGCGCATATTTGCACCAATAAATTACCAGAAGATATAGTGCCAGCGGCGATCAGAGCATTATCGAAGAATAAGATTTTTGTTTTGCAAACTTTACGTTCGCACGATCAATACAATACCACCATTTATGGTTTTGAAGACCGGTATCGCGGTATCAGTGGTGAGCGCAATATTATTTTAATGCACCCCGACGACATCCAAGCTTTAAACTTTAAGGCACAAGAAATTGTTGATATTACCAGCTTATGGCCTGATGACACGGTTAGGAAAATAGTTGGTTTCAAACTAGTGCCGTATGAAATTCCACTCGGTAATATTGCCGCTTATTTTCCAGAGGCCAATCCGTTAGTGCCGCTAGCCAGTAATGGCGACTTAAGTGATACACCAACGTCAAAATCGATTGCGGTAATCATTGAAAAAAGCCAAGCAAGTTCAATAATAATCTAATACGTTGAACTTGCTTGGCTGTTAATAATATTTGTAACTAGTCGGAAAGCAAGGTTAAATTTTACTAATCACTGCAGATAGCTTACGACAGACTTTATCAGCATTGTCAGGGTGAAATAGATTAGTGCGCTCTGTACCTTGACAGCTTTTTTGATAAAACTTAGTGATCGAGTCCACAGAGCCGGTAATGGTTTTTAAATTTTTAAGTTCAGTATCAGAAAAGCCAATAAACTCATTTTTGAGCTCGTCATAAATACCATCTAAATTCGATTTAAAGGTAACTTTTGTCGATTTTGCCATAGTATCTAAAAATTCTGCTTTTTTATCTTCATACCAATTATTCAACTCGGTATTTGGATAAAAATGCAAATATAATGCGATTCCAACAATTAAGATCAATATTTTTTTCATGCTTTGCCATATAATGTGAAGTACATCATTAAAAAAGAGTTATTGTCCGCTACTTTTTCAATTTTCAGCCTCAACAATATACGTCTAAAAGTCTCGAATCAAGGATTTAATGTGAGCTCAGATAACAAGCCAGACGTGTCTCAAGACAAACTGGCAGCCCAGATCCCCGTAACTAACGTCAAAATTCACAACCCTAGAGCGAAACAAGATCAAGCCTATAATCCTCGTGATCAAATTTACGTTCGCAAGGTAACCGGTTTATATCAGCGCTTTCGTCGTAAAATGAATTTTGTTTTTTTGGGGGTTTTTGCTTTATTACCTTGGCTACAATTTAACGGTCAGCAAGCGATTTTATTTGATATTGCCGAGCAACGCTTTAACCTTTGGAGCTTAACCTTATGGCCGCAAGATTTAACCTTACTTGCATGGTTATTTATGTTAGCGGCATTTTTATTATTTTTTGTCACGGCCTTTGTCGGCCGGGTTTGGTGCGGTTATTTATGTCCACAAACCGTCTGGACCTTTATTTTTATTTGGTTTGAAGAAAAAATTGAAGGCACGGCTAATCAACGTAAAAAACTCGACAGCCGAAAAATGGACTTCAATAAATTTTGGCGTAAAGGTTTAAAACATTTTTGCTGGTTACTTTTCTCCGTTTTAACCTCACTGACCTTTGTGGGTTATTTTATGCCGATGCAAAATGCTTTTGTTGATTTTTTCACTTTCAATATGTCTTTTGCTGCTGCCGCTACCGTGTGGTTTTTCACCTTCTGTACCTACGGTAATGCAGGCTGGATGCGTGAAATCATGTGTTTGCATATGTGCCCGTACGCGCGTTTTCAATCAGCAATGTTTGATAAAGATACAGTCACAGTTTCTTATGATTATAATCGCGGTGAAGGTCGCGGCCCCCGTGGTCGTAAACAAGATCCTAAAAGTTTAGGCCTTGGTGACTGTATCGACTGTAACCTGTGTGTGCAAGTATGCCCAACCGGTATCGATATTCGTAACGGCTTGCAATACGAATGCATTAATTGCGGCGCTTGTATTGATGCTTGTGATGGCGTGATGGATAAAATGAATTACGACAAAGGCTTAATTCGTTACACCACAGAAAACGAATTACAGGGTCAAAAAATCAACTTTTTCCGCTCTAAGCTAGTGGCTTATACTGCCATATTTACCGTTATGAGCGGCTTACTTATTTGGGAACTTGCCAACCGCTTGCCTGTTTCGCTGGATATTATTCGTGATCGCACTGAATTAGCACGAGAAAATTTTAACGGTGAAATCGAAAATGTTTACACCTTAAAAATACTGAATAAAACCCAAACCAATAATATTTATCGGCTGCATGTTGAGGGTATTGAAAATACCAAATGGATTGGCGAACAAGAAGTCATGGTAGAAGCGGCTGCGGTTTTCACTTTACCCATTAGTATTGCGGTTGACCCTTATGATTTACCTAGCTATATGAATGACATTACTTTTGTGATTACACAGGTTTCACCGGAAAGTGATGTTACACTAAGCCAAGATAGTCACTTTTTTAATAAGCATTAATGTCAGTATTTGATTTTACCTCACTTTCCCCCGACTTAATTCTTGATGGTATTGAGTCGTTAGGGTTAAAAGTTGATAGCGGCCTATTACCGCTCAATAGTTACGAAAACCGTGTTTATCAGTTTCATGATGAAGACAAGGTTAAATACGTCACTAAATTTTATCGTCCGCAGCGCTGGTCGTTAGCTCAAATTCAAGAAGAACATGACTTTGCCCTTGAATTAGAACACGAAGAATTGCCCGTAGTTGCTCCACTGGTGATTGACGGCAAAACCCTATTTGAACATCAAGGTTATCACTTTGCGTTATTTCCTTGCCGTGGCGGCCGTATCTTTGAGGTTGATAATCTTAATCAATTAGAATGGATGGGGCGATTTGTTGGCCGTATTCACGCCATTGCCGCTAAACATTCATTTGAGCATCGCTTTACTCTTAATAGCCAAGAAATGTTGATTGACGCCCGTAATGAAATTAAACAGTCAAATTTCGTTTCCTCTTCTTTAGACTTGCCATTTTTTACGATCTTAGATCAAGTGGTTGAAGTGGCGCATCAACAATTCCAGCAAAATAATAATGGTCAGCAAATTCGCTTACATGGCGATTGTCATGCCGGTAATATTTTATGGACTGATGCCGGACCACACTTTGTTGATTTAGATGATTGTCGTCAAGGGCCCGCTATTCAAGATCTTTGGATGATGTTATCAGGCGACCGACAACAACAACTGTTACAACTTGATACAATGTTAATGGGCTATGAAGAGTTCTATTCATTTGAACAAAGTGAGTTAGTCCTGATAGAATCACTTCGCACTATGCGCGTAGTCAATTATATGGCATGGTTGTGTAAAAGATGGCAAGACCCTGCTTTCCCAAGAAATTTCCCTTGGTTTAATACTGAGAAATATTGGGAACAGCAAATTTTGATGCTCAAAGAACAAATGTCAGCATTACAACAACCATCGTTAAGTTTATTACCGTATTAATCGTATAGGCATATTAAGGAATGTTAAGAATGAAGAAAATTTTCAGTGTTATCCTTGTAGTATTAACGGCTGTGATCGCCACAGTTTCATTTGTTGCAACCAGTTCTACTTACAAAGAAGGTGAACATTACACCACAGTCAGTGATGAAGTTAGTCGCCAACCCGAAGTCCGTGAATTTTTCTCATTTTATTGTCCGCATTGTTTTAAATTTGAACCATTTTTTGCAGACGTTAAAAAGCAATTACCAAGTGAAGTAAAATTTATTCGTAACCACGTCGACTTTCTACGAGCAGCCTCTCCTGAAGTGCAGTTTATGCTAACTAAAGCTACTATTGTCGCTAAGCAACTCAATGTTGAAGAGCAAATGGTTAACAAGATATTTAATTATATCCACGTCCAAGGTGCCGCTTTTACCTCAGAGCGCGATATTCGTAACGTTTTTGTTTTAAATGGTGTTGACGGTGATGAGTTTGATAAAGCATTCAAAAGCTTCGCTTCTAATAGCCAAGCCAAACAACTGAAAAAAACACAAGATTATTACTCAAATAAACGTGCTATCACGGGTGTGCCCGCAACAATTGTTAATGGTAGATATCGCGTTAATATCCAAGCGCTTGATCGCGCTAACAACGACGCAACTGTTGCTGATTATGTAAAGCTGGTTAAATATTTACAGACTTTAGATAAATAATATTTAGATAAATAATATTTTTTCATTAAAAAAGGCGCGGTTAGCGCCTTTTTATTATCTTTAAAAAATCAGTTCTGCCCGCAGGCTCACCGTTATTTATCTTCTTTTAACCATCTTGCTACTTGCTTAGCAAAATAGGTTAAAATACCATCAGCACCGGCGCGTTTAAAAGCTAATAAGCCTTCCATAACACAAGGTTTTTCAGCTAACCAACCATTTTGAATGGCAGCCATATGCATGGCATATTCACCGCTGACCTGATAAGCATAAGTCGGCACTTTAAAATTATCCTTAACTAAACGCACTATATCTAAATACGGCATGCCTGGTTTAACCATCACCATATCGGCACCTTCAGCAATATCTTGTGCAACTTCGTGCAAGGCTTCGTCACTATTGGCCGGATCCATTTGATAAGAAAATTTATTGCCGCCCTTGATATTACCTGCCGAGCCAACCGCATCACGAAAAGGGCCATAATAATTAGACGCGTATTTGGCTGAATAAGCTAAAATTCGCGTATTAACAAAGCCATGTTCTTCTAGGATCTGGCGAATAGCACCAACGCGGCCGTCCATCATATCCGATGGCGCAACGATATCGGCCCCAGCTTGCGCATGCGATAACGCTTGTTTGACGAGAATATCTTTTGTCACTTCATTCAGCACATAACCATCGTCGTCAATAATGCCGTCTTGTCCGTGAGTGGTAAAAGGGTCAAGTGCGACATCGGTAATCACCCCTAAGGTGGGAAACTTTGCTTTTATTGCTCTTACCGTACGTTGTGCTAACCCTTGTGGGTTATACGCTTCTTCCGCCATTAATGATTTTTTATCACTCGGCGTGACAGGGAAAATAGCAATAGCAGGAATACCTAAAGCGACTAACTCTTCGGCCTCAGCTAATAACAAATCAATACTTTTACGTTCAACACCCGGCATTGATGAAATAGGCTCTAATTGATTTTCGCCTTCAAGGACAAAAACCGGATAAATTAGGTCGTTCACTGTCAGTTGATTTTCAGCCATCAAACGACGTGAAAAATCATCTTTACGCATTCGGCGTAAACGACGTGCTGGATATTGACCAAATGAATTCGTCATCTCTTATTCCTCAATTCTTTTCATTAATATCGCCTCAGCGACAACAACTTGATTGCGACCCTGATTTTTAGCTTGGTATAACGCATTATCAGCCGCAGCAAATATGGTTTCAGGCACTGCGCCATCTTGCTGTTGATAAGTACTGATGCCACAGCTAATGGTTAATGGGATCGGCTGACCTGAATACTGCACACTTAACTGCGCGACTTTTTTCCGTAATTCTTCGGCAAATAATTCTGCCCCTTGCGCTGTCGTTTCTGGCAAGATTAAGCAAAATTCTTCACCGCCGTATCGACAAGCAATATCGGTACTACGCAATAATGTCCCTTTTAATAACTCGGCCACCGCTTTTAAGCATTGATCGCCCGCGGTATGACCGTGGTTATCATTTACTTTTTTGAAATGGTCGATATCGATCACCACTAAACTTAAGGGGGATAAATTACGGCGACTACGGCGATATTCAGCCAGTATTTTTTGATCATAATAACGGCGATTATAAAGCCCTGTAAGCTCGTCTAAGGTGGTTTTTTCAGCAAGCTCCCTGTTGACCTCTTCTAACTCTTGTAAGGCAATATGCAGCTCTAGTGTGCGCTCTTGGACATGACTTTCTAATTCTTCTTGGTTTTCTTGTAAAGTCGTTTCAAAAAGTGTTTTTTCGGATTGTAATTGCTGTGTTAACTGCTGCACTTGTTGCGTTTTTTCAACGCTGGTCATAATCAAGAGCTGAGTCCGATAGCCAAGTGCAATTAACAAAGCCGTGGCGGAAAATAACAATAAATAAAGCTGAATATTACCGAGCCAAGTTTGCGCCCACGGCAACGAGAGAATAAATAACAGCAAATGCAGGATGGAAAAGCCATAAGAGAATTTAGCGCGACTGAGGTGGTGTACTTTTAACTTAATGGTTATTTTTAAAAAGGTCAGCGCAGTAATGAAAAAATACAAGCACACTAAACCAGTAGCAGAAAATAACAATTCAAAATACGCTAGCGCTATAGCCACTAACATAGTAGCGGCGAATAAGAATTTACTAGTTAATAAATTACTCATCTAAGCTGAAGACCTTACAGGTATTGTGAAAGCTACTGGCGCTAATTTCTTCAACAGAATATGGTGTGCACTGAGCCAACATTTCAACAACAAAAGGTAAATAAGCGGGTTCATTACGACTGCTTTTCGGTTTAGGCCGAATATTTTGCGGCGTTAAATAAGGCGCATCGGTTTCTACCATTAAGCGATCTAAGGGAATATATTTAACAATATCCCGTAATTCTTGACCGCGCTTTTTATCACACAACCAGCCGGTAATCCCGATGTACATGCCAAGATCTAAGCAACGCAATAATTGTGTTTTATTGCCCGTAAAACAATGGCTGACCATGGCGGGAACTTTACCAATCGCTGGGCCAAGAATTGCTAACCAATCTTCGAAAGCATCACGCTGATGTAAAAATAATGGCATTGCCAGCGTTTCAGCCAATTCAACTTGCTGCTGAAATACTCGCCGCTGATTGTCTGGGGTCGAAAAATTACGGTTAAAATCAAGGCCACATTCACCGATGGCTTTCACATGAGTTGATTCAGCCAATAATTTAAGTTGCGTTAAATAATCATCGCTAACATTATCCGCATCGTGTGGGTGAACACCGGCTGTGCAGGCTAAATTGCTCGGGTATTGTTGTGCTAACTGTAAGGCTTGTTGGCTAGTGCTAACACAAGTGCCCGTTAGCAACAGCCGTGTTACGCCCGCCTGTATTGCATTTTCAATAACAAGCGGTCGATCTTTATCGAATCTAGCATTAGTTAAGTTTACGCCAATATCAGCTAACACATTATCTTCTTTTTGATTAGGGCCTGTTGATTTTCTTAATTAAATAACTAGTTAAGTAAAAAGAAAATAAAACTATTCTGTGGTTTGCTCTTCTTCTTCGTCAACCGGCTTTTGATAAAACGAAGCGATAAACAAACCAACTTCGAATAACAATAACATCGGGAATGCTAATAAAGTTTGAGAAATAATGTCTGGTGGTGTTAACAACATCCCAACAACAAAGGCGCCAACAACAATATAAGGTCTTTTCGCTTTCAACGCTTCAACGGTTGTCATGCCCGTCCAGCACATTAAAATAATCGCGATCGGAATTTCAAAAGCAACACCAAAAGCAAAAAACAGCTTTAAAATAAAATCTAAATAGCTCGAAATATCGGTCGCAATAGTCACACCTTCAGGGGCAACTGAATTAAAAAAAGCAAACACCACGGGGAAGACAATAAAATACGCAAAACAAATGCCAGCATAAAATAATAGTGTGCTGCCCAGCATTAACGGCGCAATTAAGCGTTTTTCATTTTGATACAAACCGGGCGCAATAAACGACCAAATTTGATATAAAATTACCGGTATCGCAATAAATACTGACAGCACTATGGTCAGCTTAAATGGCGCAAAAAATGGCGAAGCAACATCGGTGGCGATCATTTGAGCATTTTCTGGCATGGTCGCCAATAACGGTTGCGCAACATATTGATAAATATCTTGGGCAAAATAGACCAAACAACAAAACACCACTAAAACAGCAAGAATAGAACGTAATAAACGATTACGTAATTCTAACAAGTGATCGAACAGGGTAAATTGAGCCGTTGATGAATTAGTCATTCAGCGTATTTTCACTTTTTTTATTAGCAGGCTTAGGTGCTATTTCATTATCATTTTCAAAAGGCGTTTGACTATCAAAAGGGCGATTCATCATATTAGCAGCATCTTTCAATGCTTTAACTGACTCTGCCACTTCGGGTGATAAGTCTTCCATTTTGGTCTGTTCAGCTTTTTTTAAATTTTCATGTAATTCATGGATACGTAATTCTTCTTTTAATTCCGTTTGTACTGAGTTACTAAAGGTTTTAACCTTATTAACCCAAGTTCGCACAGAACGAATTGCCGTCGGTAGTCTTTCAGGGCCTAGGACAACTAAGCCGATGATACCGATAATTACTAATTCCCAAAAGCCAATATCAAACATTAATTAAGCCTGATCTTTTTCTTTTGTTTTATCTTTATCAGTCACTTGTTCTTTCTCAAAAACAGCGTCTTCAGCTTTTTTTTCTGCAATAGATTCTGCTGGCTTTTCTTCGTCAGAGATCGCTTTTTTAAAGCCTTTCACTGCCGAGCCTAAATCTCCGCCTAAGCCGCGTAATTTTTTTGTTCCAAACAATAAAACCACAATCACTGCTACTATCAATAATTGCCAAATACTAATGCCGCCCATAAAAAAATTACCTCTTAATATTGTATTGCTATAATTATAAAGTTTTAATAAGAAAAATCACTAAATACCTTTAGGTACTTATGCTATTTAGAAAAGGAATTATATTCATATTCTGCACAGGCATGATTTCAATGCCTGTATTAGCTCAGGACGAGCCCCAAAAAGCAACCGCTAATTCAATAAATGTCGACACAACACAAAACAATGATATTAATAACCCAGCAGCTACTGGTGATTGGAGTCAAAACTTCCATCAAAGTATCGCCAATAGTGTATTTCGGTCCGCACAATGGTTTGATAGTTTTTTTATGGAAGAAGGTGATGAGCAGATTTCACCAAAAACTAGCGCACGGATAAAAATAGGTTGGGAACCCAAAGCACGAGACTGGAGCAAGATCGGCACACGCTTTAAACTAAAAGTTCGGTTACCGCACTTTAAAGATAAAGTAGATATTATTTTTTCTGACAGTGCTGAAGATCAATTTGATGCTTTACCACTCGAATCAATTAAAACCAATAACCAATTAGATGAAGAATCTTTTGCCGCTGCCATTAGATATATACTAAAAAGCAAAGACCATATTGTTACCGATACTCGGCTTGGCATTTCAGGCGGTGATATTTTTTTACGCGCCCGACATAAACGCACTTATAACTGGCGTGACAACCATAGCTTTAAAATTGAACCGGCAATTTATTATTATATAGATGATAAATCCGGTGCCCGTTTATTATTAGAATATGATTATCAACAAAACGAAACCGAACAGTACCGGATCAATTATAGTATTCGCGGCTCTGAATCTTTTCATGGCATTCGCTGGAAACACGGTTTTTATCATTTAAAACAATTATCTGACAAAGAAGCGACGGTAACAGGTATACAAGCGGAAGGCGAAAGAAATGGCGAACGCGGCTTTATTGTTGATAAATATACCTTGAGCATGCGTTATCGCTTTAATGCCTTGAAAGACTGGCTTTATTTTGAAATTGAACCCTTTGTTGAATTCCCAGAGGAAGAGAATTATAAGGCAACACCAGGATTAGCATTAAGAGTGGAAGGTTTTTTTTATCAAGTTGATAAAAAATAAAGCACGTATCCAGCTTTATTAAGCTGTTAATTAGGCTAATTCAGCCTGCTGAAAATCAGACTCAGGATTAATTATTTCATTATCAATTTTTTCTGGTCGATTAATATGATACCCCTGACCATATTCACAGCCAACCGCCTTTAACTTGTTAAGCATTTCTTCCGACTCAATACCTTCAGCCACTAAACGGTAACCGAACTGCTCACCTAAGGTATGCAGTGCTTTAACCAATAATAAGTTTTCTTCATTACTCGAAATTTCCCGAATAAAACTGCGATCCAGTTTAATATATTCAAACGGGTAGCTATGCAGAAAGTTAAATGACGATAAGCCTGAGCCATAATCATCTAGTGCTAATTTAACGCCAAATTCTTTTAACGTACGCAAGCCTTTTAACGCGACATCAGCATGTTTTTCAAATGCTTTTTCATTAAATTCTAAAATTAAGTGCTGCGGATCTATCGTGTGTTTAGTAATAACCGCCATTAATTTATTGAGCTGATTCGCTTGCGTTAAATGACGTCCAGATAAATTAATCCCGATAAATGCTTTTTGATATTTATCATGATTTTTCCACAGTTTAAGCTGAATACTTACTTGTTCAATTACCCAGTTTTCAATATCGAGAATAACACCCGTTTCTTCCGCCATATATAAAAAATGACTTGGGGTTAATAAACCTTTTTCTGGATGTCGCCAGCGTAGAAAAGCTTCAAAACCAATAGTGCCAGCATTGTTTAGGCTAGATATCTGCTGATAATGCAACTCAAACTGTTCCGCTTTGATGGCATTACGCAATTCTTGCTCTAACGTCATGCTAGCAAGTAGCTGCTGACGCATACTCTCGTCAAAAAAGACGTATCGACCTCGCCCTAAACTTTTTGCTTGATACATCGCAGCATCAGCATCACGTAATATTTCACTGGCTTCTTTGTATTGCTGATTAAACATCGCAATACCAATACTGGCATTAGAGTACAAATCATGGCCATCAATATTAAACGATTCACTGACACGGGTAATAATACGGCCAGCGATTTCTTCCACATCATCTTGCGTTTGAAAATTATCTAATAAAATAACAAATTCATCACCGCCTAAACGCGCTAATAAATCATTATCGCGAATACATTCAGACAAACGTTGTGATATTTCCACAAGAAATTTATCACCCGCTAAATGGCCGAGCGTATCATTAATCATTTTAAAGCGATCGAGATCTATAAATAGCACCGCAAAGCGTTGATTAGGATGACGTTTATAGTGACTTAAGGAATAGGTTAAGCGATCTGAAAACATTGCCCGGTTAGGTAATTGTGTTAACGCATCATGATGGGCTTCATAAAATAGCTTTTCTTCAGCTTTTTTGCGTTCTTCTATTTGCATGCGTAGCTTCAAATTCGCAATTTCAAGCGCTTTTGTCCGGTCTTTAACCGTATGCTCTAACGCATCTTTACTTTGCAACTCCATCAGCTGTGTACGCTTTCTCACAATCGCGATGGCAATATGTTGAGCAACAAAGCGAATTAACTCTAAATCACTTTCTTGGTAAGCATTTGCATCTTGATAATCTTGTACCGCAAACATACCAAAAACTTTGCCTTGTTCAATCAATGGCGACGACAACCAAGCTTTAGGCATGATATTAATCGCTTGAAAATCCGTTAGTTTAGCTTTAACAACACGACCGCTTTCATTCAGTAAAAACTGTTCATCACCAGAGATTAAAATAGGTGAACCCGCTAAAATGGTTTTTTCCGATAAACCTTTACCAAAAGGCCTTCTAACCATATCTGTAACGCGTTGATCAACAAAATATGGACATTCTAAAAATTTTCGATCAGCAGAAACCAGCGCAATATAAAAATTATTGGCGGGTAATAAACGTCTAATTTCATGGTGAAGCGCTTGATAAAAGGTTGGTAAATCTTTTGAACTGGCGGTTATTTCTGAAACAGCCAACAACACTTCATGAATACGCTGTGCTTTTTGTCGCTCGGCGATTTCATTTTGTAATTCACGATTAGTTTTAGTTAACTTTAATGTTCTTTCTTGAATACTATTTTCTAATAGCTCTCTACTTTTGACTCGATCAATAGCCGTAACAATATGTTCGGCAATAAATTCTAATAATTGACAATCACGGTCATCAAAATAATGTTTATCATCGTAGCTCTGTAAGGCAATAACACCAATCACTTGATTGCCGCGTTTTAACGGTACTCCCAACCAATCCACACATTGAAAAGTATGCTGGCTGATCTTTTCAGCTTTCATTAATGCCATGTGTTCAGCAGAACTACAATGAACGGAGCGTCGTTCTTTATAAACTAACGCAGTTAAACTTTGTTGCCATTGCGACGCTTGTAAAAATTCTAATAAATGATTTTTATCAGTATTGCGGGTATAAGCAAGACTAAGATTTTTATCATCGTCAGCTAAAACAATATGAAAATTATCAGTAATTAATAAAGAAGAGATAACACCGTCAAGTGCTTGATAAAAGGAGTCGATATCAGTGATTGTACCGGCGAGTTCAGACAAACGCAGCAAACCACTTTGCATCGTTCTCACTTGTCGGTATTTATTAAGCAACGACTTAAGTTTTGGTAATTGTCGCGTTGCTTTTTCGGTGTTCGCTGATAAATCCATTAGAGCGCAGTCTATAAAATGTTATTATTAGTATTTTTTATGACCACCATACTAACAAGATTTAGATAAATAACTAGTGAAAATATTACCACAGATATAAAAAAACCGACTAAATGCCGGTTTTTTATATTTTTTTCATTTATCTGTTAAATCATTGAATTTTTTAACTTAGATAAAGCATTTTTTTCTAATTGGCGAACACGCTCTGCAGATATTTCGTACTTATCGGCTAATTCCTGCAAGGTTGTCTTATCTTCTGCTAACCAGCGAGTACGAATAATATGCTGACTTCTGTCATCTAATAACACTAAGGCATTAGATAAACGTTGATTAGAGTCGGCTTCCCAGTCATCGCTTTCAACAGAATCGGCTAAATCAGATTGCTTGTCTTCTAAATACTGTGCCGGTGAAAAATTACTCATCACACCAGAATCATCATCATCAGATGACAATTCAAAAGCTTGATCTTGGCTACTCATCCGAGATTCCATTTCAACAACATCTTTTGGTGTTACACCTAATGTTTCCGCGACGTTTTTGATCTCTTCTTGACTAAACCAACCTAGACGCTTTTTATTTTTTCTTAAATTAAAAAATAACTTACGCTGTGCTTTGGTTGTCGCAACTTTAACAACACGCCAATTTTTCAGCACAAACTCATGAATTTCGGCTTTGATCCAATGAACCGCAAAAGAAACCAAACGAACACCCACTTCAGGGTTAAATCGTTTAACAGCCTTCATTAAACCAACATTACCTTCTTGAACCAAGTCCGCTTGAGGTAAACCATAACCCGCGTAACCTTTTGCAATATGAATAACAAAACGTAAATGCGACATGATCAGCTCTTGAGCCGACTGTAAATTATTGTCGTTGTATAATTGAGTAGCAAGTTCACGCTCACGCTCTGCTGTTAGCATAGGAATACTATATGCAGTCGATGTATATGCTTCGATACTACCGCTTCTCGGGATAGTTAAAGCTATAGTTGATAGTGCTGAATTACTCATTACAAACCTCTTTTTTCTTACTCTACTCGCGATGTTAGCATGACAGTTTTAAATTGGGAACATTAAAATCATTGTTAATTGTTGCTAAATGTATCAATAACACAGCGCTAAAAACAATTCAAAATAAGTGACATCGATTTTATCTCTGTTATAGTCAGTACTATATCAGGGTTATAATAACAGGATGTTACAAATACATTAACCTGCTGAAAATATTATATAAAAGTGCAGTAGAGGTACAAAATGTATTCATATGTTGCTAGACAACCGATTATAGATCTAGAGCAAAACCTTGTCGCTTATGAATTATTATTTCGTGACGGCGAAAAAAATCAATTTCCTAATATATGCCCCGACCAAGCCACTTCAAATATCTTAGCAAATAATCATTTAACCTTAGGTATTGAACAAGTTACCGACAATAAAGTTGCCTATATCAATTTTCATGCAGACACGTTAATTAAAAACTTTCCGAGCTTTTTAAACCCTAAAAATGTTGTGATTGAGATAATTGAAGATGTCCCTATTAGTGATGAATTAATTGACGCCTGTAAAAAACTTAAAGCTAAAGGTTTTAAATTTGCCTTAGATGATCATGATTTTGACCCTAAATGGGATGTGTTTTTTCCACTTGTCGATATTATTAAAGTTGATGTCTTAGAGTTTAACGTGCTCAATATTAGTCAATACCTGAAAAGATTAAAAACTTACCCTATCACTTTATTAGCTGAAAAAGTTGAAACAAAAGAGCAATTTGAAAAGTGTAAAATGCTCGGCTTTACCCTCTTTCAAGGTTACTTCTTTGCTAAACCGGAAATGATTAAACAGAAAAAAGCAGTAACCGGTAAGCGCGCTATTTTTGAGTTAATTGAACACGCGAGCAAAAAAGAACTGAACTTTGCTGCTATTGGCGAAACCTTTGGTAAAGACCCAAGTTTAACTTATAAATTATTACGTTTTATCAATAGTCCTGTTTATGGCCGAAATCAAGAAATCACCTCGTTAAAACACGCGTTAGCTTATATTGGTGAACTAGAATTAAAGAAGTTTATTTCACTGCTGGCCTTATCTGATCTCAGTTCCGGTAAGTGTGCAGAGTTAATGCGCTTCTCACTAGTTAGGGCTAAGTTTTGCGAAATAATCTCAAATAAATTACACGATGATAACAACCCACCTAAAGCCTTTTTAGCCGGAATTTTGTCAATGATAGATGGTATTCTAGATCAAGAAATAAACGCCGTTTTTGATCTTATCCCTGTTCACAGCGACATCAAAAATGCTTTGTTAGATAAAAGTAATTATTTAAAACATTATTTAACGCTAGCTAAATTAACCGAACAAGGTGAGTGGAAAAAATCGAGCTTGCTTGCTATCCGTTTAGGATTAGAGACTAAAGATACTTACGACGCCCATCAGCAAGCTATTGCTTGGACCGATGGTATGTTGGCGCCATAACTATCAGCTATGATCAGTCTGTTGTCGGTTCAATATCTCGGATATGTCGACGGACTGATAAATAACTCCCTAACAGTCCTAACAACACAGCAAAAACAATCAAGATCAGCATTTCGGATAGTGATAACATTTTTAATTCAAGTTGCTGCTGATAAACCTCTGTTAGCGCTGAAATAGCCACAGACAAATATTTAGCTAATATCGCGATAGTAAAACAGGCAAATAGACCACCTAAAATGCCATACCAAGCACCCGCATATAAAAATGGCCGCTGAATAAAGCTATCCGTTGCCCCGACTAATTTCATTACCGCAATTGCATCTTTTTGATTCAGTATCGCCAGGCGAATGGTATTGCCAATAATTAACACCACTGAGCCACACAACAAAAAACCAATAGCAAAAACAATATCTTCAATCAACTGTGCGATCGCTTCTAAACGCGTTAACCACTCTAAATCTAACTTACCCTGCTCAACTTCTCGTTCTTGTTTTAATTTATTCAATAACTCATTAGCCGCTTGTGCCTGAGAAGACCTTTGATTAGGCGTTACTAACACAGTTGCGGGTAAAGGGTTTTTAGCTAAATAGCCCAAGGCATCACCAAAACCTGAAAGCACTTTAAATTCGTCTAAGGCTTGCTGTGCTGAAATATATTTAACGCTTTTAACTTCCGGATAAAGTTCGATACGCTGCACTAAATTTTGCGCCGACTTTTCAGAAACCGATAATTTTAAAAACAAACTAATTTCTGAAGCTGAACTCCACTGGGCAGTAATTTGCTGCGCGTTTTTAACAAATAGCTGTAATGTGGCAGGTAGTGTTAAGCTAATACCTAACACTAATATGGTCATCGCCGTGGTAAAAGGGGTGCGCCACAGCTCACCTAAACTGCCAATTGCCTGCTGTAAATGCCGAATAGGCAAATTAATAAGCTTAGTAACAAAGCTAACTTTATGTCGTTTATTGCTTGAAGACTGCTGAGATTTATTCGAGTTAATCATGGCGAAAGCCCATCTCGTCTGTTTGACTATAAAAAGCAGCGGCATCTTGGTTAATTGCAGATAAACCGTCGGTGATCATATTGCCATGTTTTAACGTTAAGGTTCGATATTTCATACGTGCAATCAAACCCAAATCATGAGTTGCGATTAACACGCTAACACCAACCGAATTCAACTCTTCAAACAACTTAATGATATCTAATGATAACTTGGGATCTAAATTCCCGGTTGGCTCATCTGCTAAAATTACTGCGGGTTTATTAACAATAGCGCGGGCGATCCCGACTCGCTGCTGCTCACCACCAGAAAGCATATTCGGAAAACATTTACTTTTATTAAGCAGATGTACCTTCTCTAACGCCGCTTCAACGCGTTTACGGATCTCTTTTTGACCAAAACCTTCAATGATTAGCGGTAAAGCAACATTTTCGAAAATAGTGCGATCCATCAATAAATTATGGTTTTGGAAGATCATACCGATACCGCGACGAATGTAGGGTATTTGCTTATAGCTAATATTAGCTAATTCGGTATTATTAATTTGAATTGAACCGCTGGTCGGTTTTTCCATTAAGCTTACCAGCTTAAGTAAGGTACTTTTTCCGGCTCCCGAATGACCGGTCAGAAAAGCCATTTCCCCAGATTTTAGCTCAAAACTGACATTTTTTAGGGCTAAATAACCACCAGGGTAAGTTTTACTGACGTTGTTAAAGCGGATCATCTAAAACACATTTAATAAGTTGTCGTTGTTAGAGTTTTATCATAAAACGACAACTTAATCTCTACAACCGCTAATTATTCGTTACGCTCAAATAACGCATTGATAAAATCATCGGCTACAAATGGCCTTAAATCATCAATACCTTCACCAACACCTAAAAATCTGATTGGGATATTATAGCTATCAGCAATGGCAAAAATAACACCGCCTTTAGCGGTACCATCTAGTTTTGTTAAAGTAATACCGGTAATATTCACCGCTTCATTAAATAATTTAACTTGGCTAAGGGCATTCTGGCCAGTGCCGGCATCTAGCGTTAACATCACTTCATGGGGAGAATCCAGATCGAGCTTTTTCATGACCCGCACCACTTTTTTCAACTCTTCCATTAAATGCGATTTATTTTGTAACCGGCCAGCCGTATCGGCAATTAATACATCAACACCCCGTGCTTTTGCCGCGCTAACCGCATCAAAAATTACCGAAGCGCTATCTGCGCCAGTATGCTGAGCAATAACTGGAATGTTATTACGTTCACCCCAAACCTGTAATTGTTCTACCGCAGCTGCGCGGAATGTATCACCCGCAGCCAACATCACAGATTTACCTTCTGCTTGTAATTGTTTCGCTAATTTACCAATGGTAGTGGTTTTACCAACACCATTAACCCCGACCATTAAAATAACATAGGGTTGGCTGCTCTTTTCAATCACTAAGGGTTGATCGGCAGGTGTAATTACTTTCTTTAATTCTTCTTTCAGTAAATCGTATAACGCTTCAGCATCTTTTAACTGCTTACGATCGGCTGACTCAATTAAGGCGTCAATAATTTTAGTGGTCGTTTCAACCCCTAAATCTGCCATTAACAAATGAGTTTCAAGTTCTTCAAATAATTCATCATCAATTTTTTTACCGCGAAAAATATCAAATAAACCGCCACCTAAATTTTGTCGAGTTTTACTTAATCCTGCTTTTAAGCGAGCAAAAAACCCTTTCGGCTCTGGCTCTGGCTCTGGCTCTGGCTCTGGCTCTGGCTCTGGCTCTGGCTCTGGCTCTGGCTCTGGCTCTGGCACGACAGTATTATCAGCTAATACTGAAGAAGCAAGTTCTTGCTCAACTATTTCAGTACTCTCAATGTTTTTTTCATTTTCACTAGGCTGAGGATCGGCAACAAGGTTTTCTGCAACGTCACTGTCATCAACTTTTTTTACTTGCGCTTTATCCTTTGAACCGCCAAGGCCAAGCCAAGAAAACATACCTTTTTTTTTGGTCATAATTTTTTAATCAGTGTTGAGCTCGCTAATAATTAGCAATTTAATGGTAATAAGGGGTAAAATTGACGACATATTAACACCTTAATGCCTTTTGAAAAACATCAGTAGACTAACTAATGCGTAAACAAGCTGCTCAAAAAAAATCCGTTACTCAAGCAACGGGAAATATCCGCATCATCGCGGGCAAACATCGCGGTCGTAAATTACCGGTAATTTTGGCGGATGGCTTGCGGCCCACAACAGATCGCATTAAAGAAACCGTCTTTAATTGGTTAATGCCTTATGTTCAAGATAGTCGCTGTTTAGATTGCTTCTCTGGCGCTGGAAGCTTAGGGTTTGAAGCATTTTCCAGAGGGGCAAAAGCCGTCACGCTAATTGAACTAAATAAATTAGCAGCCAAACAACTGAGTGTAAATTGCTTAACGCTAAAAGCCGACGCCATCGAAGTAATAAATGCCGATGCGCTTAATTATTTAGCCGTTAATAAACCGACCATTAATGAACAATTTAATTTGATTTTTATTGATCCTCCTTTTCGTAAAAACCTCTGTGACTTAACAATTGAAAAACTACAACAAGGCTGGATTGCGCCAAAAGCTATTATTTATATTGAAACAGAAAAAGAAGCACAAACATTAAATATTCCAAACCACTGGCAACTATTGAAAGAAAAAAGTGCTGGCCAAGTGAGTTATCGTTTATACCAAGCTTAACAATTACTTAAAGATAATTGTCAGACCAATTTAAAGTAAAACCCTACTAATTTCTTAGTTTTATTCTATAGTTAATCACTAATATCGCCTAAAAAGTATTGCATTTTAATTTACAAACTAACAAATAAATGTATCATGTAAACCGCATTGGTAATAACCGAAAGCCAAAATAGTTATTACCAAACTATTTTTACTGGTGTAAATACCAGCTATAATAGCTATATCGCTAACTATTAGGAGCCATAAGATGAAAGCTTTACCGTCTAAACTTTATTTATTACTAGCAATGGGTTTAATAGGTTGCGGCGCGACAACTGCAAATACCTCTGATGCTCCAAAACAAAAAAATAAAACTCCGGTCATCCCTGCTGATAAATTCGACTTAAGCCATTGGAAAATCACCTTACCACTAGATGCGAATGACGACGGTAAAATTGACGAAGTCTCTGTTCGTCGTATTCAACGCTATCAACATCCAGACTTCTTTTATCTTAATGCAGATCAAGAAATGGTTTTCACCGTACCTAATAAAGCAAAAACCACCTCGGGTTCGTCTAATACTCGTAGTGAGTTACGTCAAATGATCCGCGGCAAAGACAAAAAACTTAAAACGCATTCGCCAGAAAACAACTTTGGCTTGAAGGTAAATGATAATTCTGTCCATGTGGGTGGTAAATTAAATGCAACTCTCAGTGTTGATCATGTCTCAAAACGTGCTGGCCATGTAAATAAACGACCAGCTTATTCAGTGGTAGTAGGACAAATTCACGCAACCAAAGATAAAACGATTGTTGCTCAAGGTGATGGTTTTGGCTGGGGTAATGAGCCAATTAAAATCTACTATAAAAAATGGCCAAATCACGATAAAGGCTCGGTTTTTTGGAATTATGAACGTAACTTAGAAAAAGAAAACCCGAATAGAACCGATATTGCTTACCCTGTTTGGGGCAATACTTGGGAAAATCCAGCTGATCCGGGCGTACAAGGTATTGCGTTGGGCGAATCATTTAGTTATGAAATTAATGTCCATGAAAATATTATGTATTTAACTTTTGAAACCGCGAATCAAAAAACGGTTAACTATCAAATTGACTTATCTAACAATGTTGATGCCAATGGTAAAGTGGATAATAAAGACCATCCGCAAGGATACACTGGCGATATGCTTTATTTTAAAGCCGGTGCTTACAATCAATGTAGTACTAAAGACTCTGGTGGTGATTGGTATACCGCCTGTCCTGGTACTGGCGTGTGGGCAACCGATAAAGCAAACGGTGATTACACCAGTGTGGCATTTTCAAAGCTAACATTAAGCCAGTCAACGCCGCCTAAATAAATAATGACCGCCAATAATTATTGGCGAGCACATTTTCATTATCTTACTCTCTTTCCCATCGAGTCAAAATGTAAGATTTTATGCCGCGAACCTTATTGTTAGCGGCTTTTTTTATTCTTTTTTAAATGTTATTTTTCAACTTTAGCGTTTAAACATTGCTTTATTTTTTCACTCAGCCAGTTGGGATCATCTAAGGCAATGTCATGACCGGCCCATGGATGCTTAATTAATTCAATTTTCCAAGCTTTGGCAATGGCTTGACTACATAGCACTGACACTAAACGATCGTGCTCACTAGCAATTAAATGTAATCGTACTGGCGGCTTCTCAGCCAGTGAAAAAGTCGCTGCGGCATATAACTGTTTAAGCGCATTGTTAATCGATACCGGCTGTTTTTTAGCAAGTGCAAGCCAAGTGTTAATAGTTTGCGTTTTATTCATTTCAATCAGCTCAGCCGTTAACATCTGCCCTCGATTGGAAGTTAAGTCATAAATCAGGCTTTCTTTTTTTCGGCGTGATGAAAAAGCTAATACAAAAATTTTCAGCCAAACACCTAAGCGCAAACGCTGATATATCGGCGCATAATTTTTTAAACTGGTGTTAATTAAAATAATTGAATTTATTTGCTCAGGTACTGCTCGTGCCCAATCTAACGCGATCATACCGCCCATGGAAAGGCTGACAATATCGATTTTTTCATGCAGTTTAAGCTGCGGTGCTAGCTCGGCACTTAACGCCAACCTTAAGCCTTGAATACTTGCTGGTGAGCGTGTTTGGTTTTTAATACCATTACCAGCAAGATCATAAAACAAACACTGACGCTCAGGTAAAGCTTGCTGAATAATGTCTTTAAAGGCGCCCCAATGGCCTTGTTCTCGTAATAAGCCGCGTAAAAAAACAATCGGCCGCGCTGAAGTTGTCATGGCTTTTGATACCATAACGACACCGCTTTTTGTTTCATATCTAAACTTTTACCATCAACTAACCAATGCTGATATGAAGCCGTTGCTCGGGTGAGAAAGTCCATTAAAATTAAATGACCTCTCAAGACGCGTTTCACTCGATGTGGTTTCATAGGATGGTATAAACCCAGCGATTTCACAATTTGTAGCGGATTTTTACGGATCCAACGCCACGATCCCATTTCTAGCGTTAAGGGTAAAAATACCGTTGCTCTGGATAATGATCGGTCATATAAATAATCCCATAAATCACCATGACATAAATAATGATTTGCTTGTGGCTCAAAAATGTAATCCTGATGCGGATATGATTGAAAAAACAGCTCCCGCAAGTGATACATTTCGCCAATATGGGCAATAGGTTGTAACCGACTTTTCGCATACGGCAGCCATATTCTGTCGGTAATGCCAAAACCTGAATGACAATCTAACGACAAGGCAAATGGTGACGACTGAGTATCTTGCTCAATAAAATCACACAATGCCTGAGACTCAATTTCCATCGCGCCATCTAAGTCACCGCGATACCATGGCAACAGGGTTGATAAGCGATGGCCGCCAACCAAAAATGCGGTTTTTTCATTGCTCTCAACCGGCGCATTACGCATTAAATCGACATGATTACCATTCGCTCGACTGCACACAGCCATCCCAATAGGGTTAACCATAGGAATAAAATTAATCCGCAAGTTTTCAAGTAATTGATTTAAATTATCATCCCACAATAAACGCGCTAAAAGCGTTTCTAAATAAGCGATGATCACTTGTGACCCAATACGCTCTAAACCGTGAACTCCGCCAACAAAATTCATCACCGGCGCATCGGGGCTTTCACTGCCTAAACTAAAAGCATAAATTGGCAGCAAACGATTTTCATAAGGAACTTCGGCGATCACCTTATGCCGCAAACAACTTGGTGACGATGCGATGATAAAGGCTAATTGATTTAATTCAGGCAACAACTCATCAGTAAAATATTGCGTCATAAAAATATACTTGTTCCATGCTTAGGGTCTGTTAATCTTTGATGTATAAACTAATCCGTGAGCTAGCATTTATTAACGTAGCAGCCTGTGAAACATAAGCACTAGTTTGTATTAAAGACTAATAAACGGCGGTAACAACAATCAAAAAAGCTCAACAGCCCTAACTTAATTCATTTAAATTTAGTTGATTTAATTAACAAATTTATGAAGTTTTTAAGAAGATAAGAAGACACACCAAGGTGAAATAAATGATTTATGCAATGGCAGCAATAGTATTATTAACGGTAATTGTCGGTTTTGTGGCGGTGAAGCGCCGAATGAAAAGTGTAAAAAGTGGTGAACTCGACGCTAAATATTTTAAATTGATGAATGGGTATCAGGTGCCCAATTTAGTCGAGCAGAGTACCCGTAATTTCAATAACTTATTTGAAGTACCGGTACTTTTTTATGTTGTAGCTTGCTTATATGTTAGCTTGTCGATTGAAAGTTTAGTCGCCACCATTTTTGCTTGGCTATTTGTCGCTTTCCGATATTACCATTCTTATATTCACTTAACTTACAATAAGTTACTGCATCGAATGATTGTCTATTGGTTAGGTATTATCGCAGTATTAGCTTTGTGGATTAATCTCCTAATCCTGATCTAGCTAACCTTGCTGTAATAGGTACTTAAATTGCACTTGGTATCGTGCTAAGTAAGCTCGATACCAAGGTTAGACATACCTTCTTCTAACACTAAGGCTTTCGCAAGCTGACAAGTTTTTTTGTTTTCGTCGTGACTTTTAATAAAATCGAAAACTTCATTTTGCGTCGCTAATTCCCACTGCATTAAAGGGTGTGCTTTGAGATCAATTTCTTCCTCTTCATCACCTTCAACCAGCTGGGCAAACTCTAATTCACAATAATAAGCAACACTGTTAACTGAAAGACGACTAACACTTTCATCGCCTTCGCTGTCTTTATCTTGCATATGTTGTAACAACGACAATAACGCCATACAGACATCAACTGCCGGAAATACGCCAAAGCTGTCAAAATTTTCAGGATCTGGCGTTTGCTCTTCTAACTTAATAAATTGCGCATCATAATTAATTTTAACGCGGTTACTTTTATCTAACCACTGCCAAACTAAATCCAGTTGATTACGTAAGACCTTACTGTCACCTGTGTCTTCAACTTCAGCAAACATCTGATAGTTAGGTAACATACGTTCGATTATAGCGGCAGCAAAAGCGACTTGTTGCCAATGAGATAACTGTTTAAAAGGTAAATGGATCAAAATTACACTCGAAAAAATAAAAATTCAGGGGAATTATACGTTGAAATATTAACAGCGTTTAACATTTCGCTAATTGTTGTTGGGCATATTCAAAACGTAAGCGATATTCGGTTAACTTTTCTTCTAACTCCGCAATGTCGTGTTCTAATTTAGTGCTCAATTCTAAATTTTCATCACGTAAGTATTTAATGGTTTCACGGGCTTTGTTGTAATCAACTTCTTGGCGCTCTTGTTTGGAGCGAAAACGGTCTTGCAAGGTAGTGATGTTTTCATTCGATTTTTCAAGCTTAGCTTCAAGTGCAAGAATAAAGCTTTGATCTTGCTCTTTTGCCAAGGTTAAATCGCTAACATTTTGCTCTAACGCTAACAAACCATCTTGCAGATTTTTGTTTTGCTGGGTTTGCGATTTTATCACCGCAGCACTGTCCTGTGCTGATTTTTCTGCGCTTTTAATTAACTGAACATATTGCTCATCAAGTTTTGTTTGTGCTTGCTGATGTTGCTCTAGTGCCGCCGTTAGCTTGTTTACTTGTGATTTATATTGCTGAATTTCCTGCTCGAATTCAGCCACTTTTTGTTGGTTTTCTTTACTCGAAGTTTGGTGTTCATCGGTTAACTTACCTAAAGCTTGCTGCTGAGCTGATAATTGCGTTTGCAAATCCAACTCAGTCGCGGAAAACGTTTCTTGTTGCTGGCTTAATTGCCCTGACAATTTTTGCTGTGCTTGCGTTAAAGTTTTGTTCGCTGCTTGCTCAACACTTAATGCTTGTTCTAATTTTGAGATGGTGTTTTGCTGTTCTTTTTGCTGACTGTCAGCCTGTTTTTCCGTTGCTTGTAACTGCTGAGTTAACTTAGCCTGTGCTTTTTCTGCGGCAGTTTCTGCTATCGCTGCTGACTGCTTAAAATCAGTTAATTGCTGCTCAGTGGTTTTAAGCGTTTGGGCTAACTCAGTTTTTGTTTGTGACTC
This sequence comes from Thalassotalea sp., assembly GCA_051251725.1. Lineage (GTDB taxonomy): Bacteria > Pseudomonadota > Gammaproteobacteria > Enterobacterales > Alteromonadaceae > JALZUE01. The sequence continues at coordinate 27,753 of JBPOFN010000017.1, forward strand.
ATCCGCTAAAGATTGTTGTAGGGTCGATAACTGCTGTCGTAAGTCGCCATTTTCATGGGTTAAAACATTCAGTTTAGTTTGTGCCGATTGATAGTCTTGAGTTAATTGCTCAGCACCAGCACTAGATGAATTAACCAACTGTTGTAACCGCGTTTCTTCGGCCGACTTTTTCGCACTTAAACTTTGATATTGCTGATCCGCCGTGGCCAACTGTGACGATAATTCAGCAAGTTCGGTAACTTGCGTCTGATTATTTTGCTTTAACAGCTTAATTTCATCCGCTAATTTCTGGCTATTATCATTCAGGATTTGCTCAAGGTGTTGGCTTTCTTCACTTAAAGCGGCGCTGGTGGTTTTTGCCTGAGCTAATTCATTATTTAAACTATCAAGGGTTGATTGTAGCTGCTTAACTTCGGCATCGGCTTTGGCTAACGCTTCAGATTTTTGCTGATCTTGTTTGGTTAACTGAGCTAACTGGTGCGAGAGTTGTTCAAGTTGCTGCTGATGATCAAGGGCAAGTTTTTGCTGTTGTTGTTCCTGTGCTTGCGCTTTATTTTCGAGCGCAATAAATTCAGGATGGCTATTAATTTCTGCTGGGGCAGCCGTTTCCGATTGGCGAAGAGCCGATAATAACTCAACAAATTTATCTTCAAGCTGTAGATAAATATCACCCGCTAACCCTTGCAGTTGCTCTTCTATTTCAGCAGGAAGTTTATCCTGATCAGCCATGCCTCACTCCATCCATTCAACACATAAAGCTTTACATCACCCTAACATAACAAATGCAAACTGTTAATTTATAATGTTATCAAACTAAATCAATTTATTAGCGGCAATAAAAAAGGGCCGTTAAGCCCTTTTATCAAAACTATCTTTTGTAATTAATCAGCAGTTCTAGGCTGTAATTTAATACCCGCAACTTTCACATCTGAATGTTCATTACGAAGTTGAACTAAGCGATTAACTTGGCCCATTGAAATCATCATTGAATGTATAGGAACAAATAAACCACGCTTATGGAAATCTAATGATTTTTCATCAGATAATGCGAATAGTTTTTTCTCATCAATACCATATAAACCCACTAGGCGTTTTTTATCGCCGCTTGCTAAGTCAATTAATAATTCATATTCCATTAATAATTCGTTTTCAACTAATTCTTTAACGAATTTCTCTGACATAACTTCATTTTCGTAAAGCTTACCTAAAGATTCTTGAACCGATTTAAACACCTCTGACTCATTACCTTCAGCATCAAATAAAGCAATTTCTTTATCTTCGCCAACATACGGGCTGTCTAAATCAAGGCACGCTGTTAAGGTATTTTCTTTTTCATCATCTAAACCTAAAGCAAATGGCGATAATGCTAATGCTTGTGGTACTGAAATGGCATTAATACGGTCGTTGAAATAAAATAAGTTTTCACCAGACTCTAAACCTAATAAAGCTACTGAACGATAAACTTCACCTTCTTTAATGAAAAATAACGGGAAGCTAGTTGCTAGCTGGTTAAATTCTTTCGCTGTGGCACCGATCAGGTGTTGGTTTTTAACATGGTCTAAACCACGTCTGTCAGCTACTTTTAAATTTTGATGTTTTTCTTTTTTTACTGCTACAAAGTTGGCCATTTCATTTCTCTTTAATTCGTTTCTAATTATTTTAATCGTGCTCACTTTTATCAAAAAGCAATTATGATTTTGCGCATGAAGTTAGTTATGGAGACATAAAAATAACTTTCAATAGTTAAATAAAATTATTTTCTGTTAATCATATTATCTCAGTAAGCATATCCCCGCTATACTGATAACATTATATGCTTGGTAATTTAACGTTAATTTTATGCTCAAGACAACGGCACTCTCAAAAATAGTATGGCTCTCAGTCATTACAGCACCGTTATGCTTTGCGGCGCCAAATATTGAAACTATTTTTGGTAAAACCAATGAACAATTTATCAGAGCAAAGGTTGTAAATAATACCAAACGAGAACTGGCCTGCTATTTAGCCATTGATGGTTATAAAATAAAATTTAGGTTACCGCCCTTTCAAGGTTCAAAATGGTATAAAGCAACAGATACGCGCTTTACTCATAAAGATTTCAGTACTTGGTGTGACTATATTGATAACTACCCTGACTTTAAAAAGTATGATATTCAATTGTAATTATTAACTTATTTTTAATGTATTAGTCGCTTAAAATTCAGTATAACCGGTTAATAAAAACAGCTTGTAATAGCCGCATTGAGTAACGTCTTGATACAATTTTAAGCGTAAATAACTATCTTTACGTGTTAAAAATTGATATAAAACTACGCTATTTTTTTACCGTCTAATATAGGTTTAGTTGTATGTTGAAAGCGGATTCACTGGCGAAATTTAATATCACCCAAAAATTCACATTAAATTATGAATATGGTGTGTTATTTACTCGTCATGCCTTTGATTTGTCGAATACAACGTTAGCTGATCTGATTGATAATCGCGAAGAAGCCCCAAAATTACTGCCTGTGCTTGACCAAGGATTAGCGGAGGCAGTGCCTAATCTAGTTGCCGATATTCATCAATACTGCCTACATCATAATATTAATGCCCTGCCTGAAATTATTGTGCCGGCGGGGGAAGCATCAAAAAACGACGATGAAATTATTGATAGTATTTATCAAGCAGTAGAAAAACACGCTATTGATCGTCATTCTTATATTCTTGTCTTAGGTGGTGGTGCTGTTGTTGATGCAATAGGTTTTGCTGCAGCAACTGCTCATCGTGGTATTCGTTTAATTCGTATGCCGTCAACCGTGCTTGGCCAAAATGATGCAGGAGTCGGCGTTAAAAACGCCATCAACTATCATCATAGAAAAAATTACATTGGCACCTTTGCGCCGCCTTTTGCAGTGGTCAATGACTTTGCTTTATTAGCGTCGTTATCTGATCGTGACAAACGCTGCGGAATTTCTGAAGCGATTAAAGTGGCCTTAATTAAAGACGCTGAATTTTTTAACGAGCTTTATCAAGACCGCCAAAAACTAGCGGCTTTTGAAGAGCATGCCACCATGAATATGATTGTCAAAGGAGCAAAGTGGCATTTACATCACATTGCCACCAGTGGCGACCCGTTCGAACTGGGTTCAGCTCGGCCATTAGATTTTGGTCATTGGTCTGCTCATAAACTTGAAGAATTAAGTAATAACGAGCTACGCCATGGTGAAGCTGTTGCCATTGGTATTGCCATGGACAGTATTTATTCAGCCCTCGTTGGTTATTTAACGGCGGATGATCTTGATAAAATTTTAGCCTTATTAACTGAAGTCGGCTTTGAATTAAATCATCCGGTACTTGAAAAGCTTGATATTAAAAAAGCACTTGCTGAGTTTAAAGAGCATTTAGGCGGAAACTTATGTATCACTTTATTAGCGAGTATTGGCGCAGGTATTGAGGTTAATACCATTAACGATAGCTTGATGTCAGAAGCCATTGAACAACTGAAAAATAGTTAGCGTTATCATTTAACCTAACCATTAACTATGAAGCCTAAAATGAAATCTAAACTAACCTTACTGAAACTTGTCAGAGCGCCTGCCGGTTTAACAGCAGTATCAAATATTATTGCCGCAGCGGTGATCGCGTCCAACAATCAATTATCGGCCGATATCATCCTTCTAATTTGCGCCAGCATATTTTTGTATTTTTCTGGCATGGCGTTAAATGATTGTTTCGATTATCAGGAAGATTTTTCTGAACGTGCGACTCGGCCAATTCCAAGTGGTGAAATTTCACTGAAAAACGCTTGGCTATTCGGTATTAGCTTAATGGCCGCAGGAATATTATTCGCCTTTAGTTATAGCTTGTCGGCGGGTTTTATCAGTATCGCTTTAGCAACCGCCATTGTTTTATATAATGGTGTGATTAAAAAAGGCTTTATAGGCTCTATTTGTATGGCCAGTTGCCGATACGTCAATTGGCTCTTAGGCGCTAGTTTTGTAGGTTTAGCCGCCAGCAGTTATTTAATGGCATTGCCGATATTTTTTTACATTGTCGGCTTAACTTTTTTAAGCAAACAAGAAACCCACGGTGAAAATAAATCTGCCGTGATCGTTTGCGCTTTAATGTTAACGTTGACCGCCGCTAGTATTTTGTATTTAGTTGAATACCAATTTGCCTTAAATCATTTTGAATATTTAACCGCTTTTGTCCTGCTCGCGATTTGGTGTTTATTAATCGCCAGCAAACTGATTAAAATATTCAATAATTTTACCCCAGGTAATATTCAGCAATTAATTGGCTGGATGGTGATCGGCGTCATTCCGCTTGATGCTTTATTAGTTGCAGCTTCAGGTGAATACATAGTAAGTTTAATTATCTTAGCTTTGTTACCGCCTTGCCGCATGCTTAACAAATATTTATACGTGACTTAAGTCGCCTTGTTTAACAAACTTAGTAACTAATAATGAATACTGAAACACTTTGCCATCATTTAACCGAACAACTGAATTCAGAGGAACAACGCTGGTTATCAGATTCATTAGCTTTAATTAAGACCAGCAGCGATCCGATTAACGACTTACTTAATATTTCGGTGATCGTGAAGCGTAAGTTAACCAGCACAATTACTTTTTCGATACCGTCGGCAACAGTATCATTAAGACACTGTGATAACGCCGAGTTGATTCGGATCTTATTATTATTGGCGACCTTTGAATATCATCCACAGTTGAATAAAAAAACCAGCTTAAAAGCTTATTACCAAGCAGGTGATAGCTCTGAAAAGTGTGCATTTTTAAAAGGCTTATCGCTGTTTGATGCCGAAGGGGAAGGCGTTAACTTAGCGGTAAATGCGGGCCGTTGTAATAGCCTTGATGAATTTTCAGCGTTGGCACTTAATAATCCTTATCCCGCGTTATTTTTTCCAGTATTGAATTTTAATCAAACGGTTTTAAAAGCCTTATTTTTAGGATTAGAAATCGACGCCGTAGTTAATTTAGCCAAGCGTCAAAATAGTAATCTCAGTAATATGTGTTTTTCCTATGCGGTTGAACAAGCATTAGCAGAACGAATTCCGCCAGCAAGTTTATGGCTAGCGATCACCTTTGATGACTTAAACGACGAAAATAAACAGCTTTTTACCGAATATTTTCGGCACTTTTATCATTTTGATAAAGCACATCAGCTATTATTAACAACATTAATAAACGCAGATAAAATACCAAATGTGCTCGATAATAAGACTGAAAGTTAACCTCAATCAGTAAGATTAACACCACTAATTTACATAAAACCAAAGCGATATAAGCCTTTGAGAAGGAACAACGATGAATTATTTTGACCCGCATATTCACATGCTAGCAAGAACCACTGATGATTATCAAAACATGGCAGCTGCTGGTATTATTGGCATTGTTGAACCGGCTTTTTGGTTAGGCCAGCCACGGACCCAAGTGGGCTCGTTTATTGATTATTTTGACACTCTAATTGGCTGGGAGCATTTTCGCGCTTCACAATTTGGCATTATGCATTTTTGTACCATGGGCCTTAACCCAAAAGAAGCGAACGATGTTGATTTAGCAGAAGAAGTGATGAAAATTTTACCGCGTTATTGTCAAAAAGATAATGTGGTTGGTGTTGGTGAAATTGGTTATGACGATATCACACCAGAAGAAGATCGCTTTTTATGTGAGCAAATACAGTTAGCAAAAGAGTTAAACTTACCGGTGTTAATTCACACCCCACATCGCGATAAAGTCAGCGGCACTAAACGTACCCTCGATGTTATTCGTGAAAGCGGCATTGCCGAAGAAATGGTATTAGTTGATCATTTGACCGAGCAAACTTTACCTTTGGTATTAGAAACTAATTGCTGGCGTGGCCACAGTATTTACCCAAATACTAAAATGTCAGAGCCGCGCATGGTGAAATTATTACAACAATACGGCACCGATAAAATGATCGTTAACAGCGCCGCCGATTGGGGCGTTAGTGATCCATTAAAAGTGCCTAAAACCGCGCAAGCCATGTTAGCTGATGGTTTTAGTGAAGCTGAAGTTGAAAAAGTTACCTTTAATAACCCGATTAACTTTTTTGCTCAAAGCGGTCGTATTTCATTAGATATGGTAAAAAAACCCTTAATCGATCAAACCAAAACCTTTAAAGACAATAAAGTATTACGCGGACAAGAGCCGATTATCGAAAAGTAATTATAAACAGTAACAACGGCAACCCGATGTCTTATCAAAAAGCCCAACTTGCATACTGCAGCAATGTTCATCCCGGCGCTTCATTAGCTGAGGTTGAAAGTAATTTAAGCCAACACTTTGCTGAAGTACGTAAACTGCGCCAGCTTTCTGCAATGGCGTCTGGGTTGTGGTTGTCGGCTGAAACAGCCAGCGAGCTAGTATGCTCACAAGCTGCGCTCGAAAGCTTTAAAAACAACCTTGCTAACAATGGTGTGTTACTAACCAGCCTAAATGGCTTTCCATTTGGTAATTTTCATTTAGACGTGGTTAAAGAAAAAGTCTATTTACCGACATGGGCCGAAACCTCGCGCTTAACTTACACTCAGCAACTGGCTGATATTTTAGCCGCTTGTTTACCGGATAATATTAATATTGGCGCAATTTCTACCTTGCCTTTTGCTTATGCCAGTAACTGGAGTAAGGAACGGCATCACAGCGCCATTGCGCAACTATTAGCACTGACAAAGTATTTAAAAACACTTGAGCAACAAACTAAGAAGCGCATTGTGCTTTGCCTTGAAATGGAACCTGATTGTGTGTTTCAAGCCACCGATGAATTAGTCACCTTTTTTACTAACGATTTATTACCCGCGGCACTAAAACAAGGCATTTCAAATGCTGACGTCTTACGTTATATCGGTTGTTGTTACGACACTTGTCATCAGGCGGTGATGAATGAAAACATCGGTAAGTCGCTAACTAAAATCAATCAAGCCGGTATTTATATTGGTAAAATACAAATCTCGAATGCCGTTCAAGCAACACTTACCGATCAGCAATCGGTCACTGAATTAACCACGCTTTTTCAAGATGCAAAATTTTTACATCAAAGTAAAATCTTTCATGGTGATAAATATCACACAGAGTTAGCCGATTTAAATCAAACTGAATTAGCGGCCATAGTCGCCAAGCAGCCTGAGCTTACTGCCAATATTCATTATCATATTCCAATCCACCAAACGGTGTTTGAGCAAGCATTTTTATCCAGTACACAAACAGCGATAATGGCAACGCTCGATTTTGTAAAAAACCAACTGAATTACCAACCCTATTTAGAAATTGAAACTTATACCTGGTTAAACTTAATTGCAAAAAACAGCAAACAAAGTTTTAATTTACACCACGGCTTAGCCGCTGAATTTACCTGGTTAGAACAAGCGTTAACCGAGCGTAATCTCCTAAAATAACGAGTATTTATATGTCATCCCCTTTAATTGTCTTAAACGTTGTTGGCCTTAGCCCTTATATGATTGGCGATAACACCCCAAACATTAATAAGCTGTTGGCAAAAAATTATCAGGTAAATAACTTAGCAGCAGAATTTCCAGCGGTTACCACCACCGCACAATCAGCGATGTTAACTGGCAAGCAAGCTTGCGATCACGGCATTGTTGGCAATGGTTGGTATTTTCATGAGTTAGCTGAAGTTGGTTTTTGGAAACAAGCGAACCAGCTGGTGCAAAGTGATAAAATTTGGGATGTATTGAAAGCCAAAAACCCGCAGCTTAAAGTCTCTAAATTATTTTGGTGGTACAACATGTACGCCAATGTTGATAACAGCATAACGCCGCGGCCACATTATTTAGCCGACGGTGGTAAAGTTTTCGACCTTTATTCATCACCAGCAGGCCTGCACGAAGAAATTGAAGCAGAAATAGGTACTTTCCCGTTTTTTAATTTTTGGGGCCCTAAAGCCGGTATTGGCGCTAGTCAGTGGATCGCAAAAGCAGCGCTTAAAGAATTTGCACTCAATAAGCCCGATTTACAATTGGTCTATTTACCGCATCTCGATTATTGCTTGCAAAAATTTGGTCCGAATCACGACTCTATTCCGGCAGAAATTCAAGCCATTGATGCTGTTGTTGGTGAGCTCATTGACGCTCATCAAGCAAGCGGCGCGGAATTTATTATTGTCTCTGAATATGGCATTACCGAAGTTAATAAAACCATACATATCAATCGTATATTACGTCAGCAAGGTTATATTACGGTGCGTAATACCTTACAGTTTGAAAACCTTGATTGCGGCGCATCCACGGCCTTTGCGGTCGCTGATCATCAATGTGCGCATATTTATGTCAATGACAAAACTAAATTAAGCGAGATTAAAGCCTTATTAGCAAAGGCCGATGGCGTTGAAAAGGTATTAGACAAAGAGCAGCAAAAAGAGCTTGGCATTAATCATCAGCGCAGTGGTGATTTAGTGGCAATAAGTAACGCTGACGCTTGGTTTAGCTATTATTTTTGGCTTGACGATAAACACGCACCTGACTTTGCCCGCACCGTCGATATTCATCGGAAAGTGGGTTACGACCCAGTGGAAATGTTTGTTGATCCAAAAATAAAATTACCACTACTGGCAATAGCCGCACGCGTTCTGAAGAAAAAGCTCGGCTTTCGTTATTTAATGGATGTTATCCCGCTCGACACTGATCTGGTTAAAGGTAGCCATGGTCGAATTACCGACGATCCAGCGCAAGGGCCCATTTTAATCGCGCCAGCAACTATGATTAATAGCAGCCACCAGTATCAGCAAACCGATATTTATCAACTGCTGTTACAGCACTACCAATAACAGTACTTATGCTTTAGCAATCGGGGGGGGCTGTTGCCACCCCGAATTAAGCTTAGCCCCAACACCCCCCTTCGCGCTACCCTATATACACAGGTATTTATTTGATATATATCAGATAAAATCTATCGTGTTAAAATTTTCCTCGAACTATAATGCAAATTTGATGCTTGCCTTTAACTGGTAATAATCTTATCTTCTAGCTCATTATTTCACTTTTATTTACCGACAACCTTATTTTATGATGCTGGTAAAGAGTCTTATCGATGCAATTTTTAAAAAAATTTAGAATTAAAACTCGGATAATTTTCCTCGTCGTAATCCCGCTACTCGTTACCTTAATCCTGTCAGCTGAACGAGCAAACATTGCCTTTATTCAACAAGAGAAAATACATAAACTTGATACCGTATTAGATTACGCCAACGTAACTTATCCCTATATTGCCGCCATTTTGCAAGAAGCGTCTTATAGTCGTAACTATATTGATAGCACAGTAAACGACAGTGCCAAATATCAACAGCTCACCCAAAAATCCCGTGCTAATACCTTAATAAAACAACAAACTTACTTAGCCTTTATTAATACTCACCGAACCGTCTTAGCCGAATTTGTAAAACTTAACGCCCACCTTGACGATTTACGCACCATGATTGAACGCTTAAAACTTGTTCGCCAAGGTATAGACAATAAAGTTCATACTTATAAAACCGGCAATAGTGAAATTCATACCATGTGGGAAATGACAGTAACCGTTCGGCGCTTAGTATTAACGTTAAACGAAATTGTTGTTATTGCCGGACAAAATGAACAGCTAGGAAAAATGTCGAATGCCTATTACAACTTGGTAGTGGCGAATACTGAAGCCTCTTTTCATAACAGCTTTGTTCATAAAGCCATTCAATCGCAACTTGATGTTTACATTTTTGGCGAAATTTACCGTGGTGCGACAGCGATGCAACGCCATCATGAATTGTTTCAAAGTTTCGCCAGTCCTAGAGCGCTTAATGTCTTTCATCAAATGATCAATAGTGAAGATTATAAAACCTTTGAAAAAATCGCCTTAACCGCGCGCAGTGATATTTATAACAACATTAATAAAAAGGTCGTGATAGCAGACACAACCAACTGGAATACCATTAACGACAATATTGCGCAGCAATACCAGCAAACCATGGAACAAGTGCTAAAAGAGTTAATTGACACAAAAAATCAGTTAGTTGAGGCCGCTAACAAGCAAGTACTAGAAACCTTTTTGATCTTGTTTGGTCTGTTAATTATTATCGCCGTGGTTTCCTACTTGATTGCTAAAAGCATTACCAACCCGTTAAAAACTATGGTGCATTCATTTAGAAACTTATCGCAAGATAAAAATATGACCCTAACGTTAGATCAGTCAGGTAATGATGAACTAACTGAGCTGGCTAAGGCTTTCAATATCTTGTTAGCAAGCTTTAAAGTGACGTTAAAAACTGTGCAAGATGAAGCCCTTATTATTAATGACACAACCGCCAATGTAGCGACTGCCATGGCAGAGTCTTCAGCCTTATCCAACAACCAATTACAAGCGACCGACAGCATCTCAGTGGCAATCAATGAAATGAGTACCACCATTGAGGAAGTAGCTAACATGGCCAACAGTACCTCAGATGTGGTGCAAAAGGCTTATGATATTTCTGTTGAAAGTACCAATAATGCCGAACAAAGCCAAGCGATGATGGAAAACTTAACGATAGAACTCGGCCATACCGCGGAAGTTGTTGGTAATTTAAATGAAGGCACAAAACTAATTGGTAACGTGCTAAACGTCATTCAAAGTATTGCTGAGCAAACAAATTTATTAGCACTTAACGCTGCCATTGAAGCGGCACGAGCAGGTGAAATGGGCCGAGGCTTCGCTGTGGTTGCCGACGAAGTAAGAAACCTAGCTGGCCGTACGCAAGAAGCGACTGAACAAATCCGCCAACAAATTCAAACGTTACAGCAAAGTTCTGCCGCCGCGACAAGCAATATGGAGAATCTACAGGGTGAAGGTAATAAAGCCGTCGCTATCGTGATTCAAAGTTCACAAGCCTTTTCTGTGATGAAAGCAGAACTTGACACCATTACCCATATGGCTATGCAAATAGCCACCGCTGCCGAAGAGCAAACCAGTGTTTCGAATGAAATCAATGAGCGTATTTTAGCGATTAAAGACGACACCGATAGCATTACCCACAAAACCAATGACACAACAAAATCAGCGCAAGGCTTAAAAGCGATCGGCGAACGATTAAATCGTCATATCAGCGAGTTTAAATTAACCTAAAGGAAAGAGTGTTAGTGTTAGTGTTAGTCACAAATCATAAAATATAAATTTGCGACTAACACTCTTATCAATAACCAAGCGTTATTGGTGTTGAAGGTAAGTTGTCGCTTACTTATTTTCTCGGCGCTGACCAAAAGTTAATAACATTGCGAGAGCAAACAGCCCTATCGTTGCCGGTTCAGGCACATCAATCGACTCATTAGCACTCCCGGTATCAATTAAGGTAGTGACACCATTACCTGAATTAAACGCGGCAAAGTTTGACGCTATTTCACTCTCAAAGCGAAAAAAACTGCCAAATTCATCACCAATTTTATCACCGGCATCAATATAAAAATCGCTCGCATTGGACTCTAACCAATAATCAGCAACTAAGTCATCATATAAGCCTTGATCAAAATAAAACCAGTTAACGCCTGAAATACCCGATTCTTCGCCATACAAGCTGTCATAACTGCCATGTGAATCAAGAAAAGTAGCATTCCATGAGGTTTCATCATAAAAGCTTGCTGACCAAACATCACCTAAATAGTAATCCCAGTCGTCTGCGGTATAAGCGACAGCAACATTTTCACTACTATAGGGGTAAAACTCATCAACCCAAGGTGAAGTTCCTAATTCATCCAACTGTCCGGTAGTAACACCAAACTCAGTAATAGCTTGGCTGCTTTGGTTATCAATAGTATAAAAACCTCCACCCCAAATTTCATCGGCATATTCACCAACCAAGACAGTATCAATAACACTTGCTTGCGCGCTAAAGGCAGTCAATGTTGTTAATGCTAATAACGACAAGACACGCTTTTTTAAATTCAACATAATAATTCCACTATTAAAAAATTTTTAAACTGAGGTAAACGCCGGCTTAACTGAATAAGCCGGCGTTTACCCATTACGGTGTTACGTCTTCAATCACTAAGTTGTCGAAGTAAAATAGTTCACCAACTTTATTAAAGTTAATTTGAAAATTAGTATTACCTGGTTGCCATGCTGCTGAATCGGCTGGAATATCGATAAAATATTCCACCGCAGTCCAGCTATTTTTCACTGCAAACCAGTGCTGGCCTGAACCAACCCAACCCGCTGCGTTATTCCAAAATTCAGCATAACCGCCAACCCAGCCGCCATCGCTGGCACGTTTTGCGTCAAAAGATATTTTTAAGCGTTTACCTGGGGTATAAATATCTTGTGGTAAATTACTGCTGTTTAGCACTAAACCGACTTTGCCGCCGCTAGTATCAATTTCAGCACCAAAGTCACTATCAAGCGCCGCATCAACCGTGGCATTAACCACACCCGCGGTGTCCCAACCATAACCCCAAGGCGCAATACCGCCATTATCAAAACCAGCATTTAATCCGGCTAATAAATTAGGATCGGTTTCTGGTTCGGCATTTGGATCTGAGATAGTAATATTTTCAATAATGGTATTGGCATAATCAGTTTGCCAGTTACCACCTACTTCTCTGATCGCCGAAATAAAGCGATAGCCTGAATCAGCTTCAATGTCATTTGGCCAAACCGTTAGCTCGACTTCGCCCGAACCTGGTTGTACCGTGCGGCGCGTTCCTGCTTTCCAACCTGAGGTATGTGATAAATCGACAGTGATATCACTTTCAACCACAGCAGTATATTGCACAGTCACCTTATAACTTGGTGCGATAACAAGGTTTTGCGTACCACCAACAATACTCACTTGTGAGTCGTCGGTATAAACCCAATCTTCTGGGTGAATAACTATGCCGCTGATACTGTGACCATCAACATTAGTTTGCCAATTACCGCCAATAGTACGCAGTCCGGCCGCCCAGCGATAACCTGTACCCGCTGGCAGTGGTTCAGCTAAGTTAAAGATAACTTCAGCTTCGCCTTCGCCGGCATAAACCATGACTCTAGCTTCGCCTAGCCATTGATTAGTAGGAGAACGCATTTCTAGCGAAATATCGCGATCTTCATCTGTAGAATAAGCCACTTTAATAGCATAACTGGTGCTCGAGATTTCATCACTGGTGTCTTCGATAATAGTGACAGTGTTCGGCACTGAAATTTTGTCTAATACTTCAATATTCGTCGTGGTTACTTGGCTATTATTGCCATTTGCCATCGCTGTAATAGTAGCAAAACCTGGTTGTTGCGGTGTTAACACGCCATCACTATCAACAGTAACAACGGCTGGATTTGACGAACGCCAAACAACAAATTGATCGGTGGCATTGGCAGGTAATACTTGCGCTTGTAAACGACGTGGTTTGTCTTTATTGATTTGCAGATCAGTTTTATTAACCTTTATACCTGTGACTGGAATGTCAGTTAAAACATCATGTTTATCAACTTCCAAGATCATCGAGCTAATACGGCCATCACTATCAGAGAAGGTAACTGATATTTGGTTATCTTGTTTTAAGTACTTCGCTGGTACTGGAATTTCAATCGCACCAAAAAAGTCTGCGCGCGTTGCTTGGTCATAACCTTTCCAATCATTTGGCACTGTCACTAAATGGCCATTAACTTTTAGCTCTGGCTGTTTAGATTTATCATGCTTACGTGAAATCCCCATGCGTAACATGGCGGTGCCTTGATCAGCATTAAAACCATTTTTATAGAAATGATAATTCAACGCTAAGTTCATATTTTTGTTGGTGACGCTGTTTTTAACCAAAACGTCAGTGCGACGATTAGTTTCCCAATCATTAGGATAAGTCGCTTTAATTTTGGCGAAATTTCTATTTAAACTAGCAATCAACGAAGCCATTTTGTTTTCGTATTTCGCTGCTACTGTTTTCGCTAACGCTTCATTATATTCAAAAGTATTGGCGATATAGTCAGTGAAAGCATTGTCATCAACATTCAAAACAACATTATTGATGGCAAAGTTAGTCGCTTGCTCAGCAACAATTGGCGCTAAATGTTCATAGGCATAATAACTTTGTTTGCGTACCACACTGGCTGGGGCAAAATTTTGGGCAAATTCATACTCTAAAACCACCACTTCATGATCAGCTAATACTAATTCAGTTGGCGCTGAATCAGTGACAATATCACTATAAATAGCAGCTTCGCCATAAGGAACATGTAAACGCTTGGTGCGTAATGAAACAAGTTCACCCATTGAAGCAACAAAGTCTAACGCGACAGATTTATCACTGTCTTCAAAGTTGTTAAGGGCTAAATAAACTTTAGGGCCATAAGCAAAAGCTTGTACAGCTAAATCAGGATCGAGTTCCTGGACATCAATACGGGTACCTTTTACTTCTGACCATAATTGGAAAAATTTCGCTTTTTCAGTGAATAAAAAGCCATTCACTTTATTGCCAATAATTTTTGTCGGGTCTGGGCGCCAAATAGCCGCCGAATAAGGTTGGAAATTATTCGCTTGATAGAACCAAGTTGCTTTACCTGAAATAAAAGGAATAGATGTTAAAATACGGTCTTCACGGTCAAGCGCACTAAATAATAAATGGTTTAATGACGGTAATTCTTGTGAGCTTCGAGCGTCGCTATATTCAACACCTTCATAACCATCAACGATGCCGCCATATTCAGTTAAGGCATGCGGTTTCACCATATCCCATTTGTAATGGCTATAGGTTTCAATTAAATCCATGATCGCTTCAGCATTACTACCTGAGCGTTTGTTGTCTTGACCAGTAACATTTACACCATCATATAAATGAAATGAAAAGGCATCCATGGCATCGCCAGCGACATCCATAAAACGTTTTTGACGCTCTTCCCAGTGAGAAAAATCACCCAACTCTACTGACGGCCATGCTGATGAAAAGCCAATCACTTTGGTATCAATGTTGCGGCGATCAAATTCTAAAGCTATTTCTTTAAACCATTGTGTCATTTGCCCTTGAACAATAAGGTTTTGCTCAGGATCCCAACCACCTTCAACAAAGTCGCTGGCATGAACAAAAGGCTCATTCATTGGTTCATAAAATAACGGCCGAGTTTCATCGGTATAATAATTTTCAAAATAATCGGCGGCCCAACGAGCACCTTCCACTGGGTCATTACCGGTTTTCATCACGTTGTGCGGATGATCAGTGATCACCATACGGCGGTCGATAAACGGATATAAAACGCTATTTTTTTGCTGTTCAATACTCGTTGCACCATTAGTAATGGCGAAGTCTGTTGATGGGTAAAGGGTATTACCGCTAGCAGATAATGGACTCCAAAATGAACGACCAAAACCCGCATTTAATTCTTCCGTGATAGTCTCAACATCTGTTGGGCTAAATTCTGAATTTGTCGGAGAAGCGTGTAAATTAAAAAATTTATCACGGTTTAATACTGAGCTGTCGCCAATATATTTTTGCACACTCGGGTTTATTGTTATTTGGGTATCGGCAGCGTAACTGGTAGATACGGTGCCCGATATGGCAAAAGATATTAATAATGAACATCTTTTAATATTGAAATGATTTATAGACATACTACCTCACATAGCTTTGTTAATTTTATTATTAATAACAACCTACGAATTGATTCGCATTTGATTTTTGTTGTTTATATTTAATAAATCAAGAAAAGTATACTAGCAGCTTATTGGTAAAAGTGAATTAAATTATCAATTAAAGTGCTTAAAATACGAACAAAGTGTTATTTAAAATAAAACAAGTTGCTTTTTAAGATCGATTTATTCGATGCTGTATGTAATTTATTTCTTTTACTTATAAAGAGGTGGGTTTATCTATAGATAAGAGCAATGTTTATGAGTTTTCAATAGCGGGTCATCAAATCTCCCTGACAACGATGGCATCAAATTCATCCTGCCATAAAGGCTAAATTTCAGCCATTATCATTAAAAATCATAATAGCAATACCATTGAAATAAACTGAATAGTAAATAACTTTCGATACAATCAAGGTTATAAATCCATAATTTACCTATAAGATGATGTTATGACTCAACAGAAAATATCTCATTTAGCGCTTATCGCTACCTTTACTGTCGCACTATTTAGTTGCTCAGAAAACGTAACTAAACAAGCCGCTGTGCAACCAAGTGCAAGTATTACTTTAAAAGAGGCTTATGCAGATAAGTTTCTAATTGGAGCAACCTTAGGCGCGTCTATGTTTACCACGCCAAATCATCCATCTTTAGCGTTAGCAAAACGCCATTTCAGCGCAATTACCCTTGATAACGATATGAAGTGGGAACGGATTAATCCTTTACCAGGCAAATACGAATTTGCAATCGCCGATCAATTTGCACAACTAGGTGATGATGAAAATATCAATACCGTTGGCCATGTATTATTTTGGCACAGCCAAACACCTGACTGGGTTTTTAAAGATGCACAAGGTAACTTATTAACCAGAGACGGTTTACTTGAACGTATGCGAGAACGCGCAAAAATGTTTGCTAGCCGTTATGGTGACAGAGTTAAAATTTGGGATGTGGTTAACGAAGCGATAGAAGACGATGGCACATTACGCCAATCTTTATATAACCAAATTATTGGTGATGACTTTATCGAACAGGCTTTTATTATTGCTGATCAAGAAATGCCAAAAGACGCAACCTTGATCTATAACGATTATGGTATGGACAGAACAGGCCGCCGAGATACGGTAATTGCTATGGTTAACGATTTTGTTAAACGAGGTGTACGTATTGACGGCATTGGTTTGCAAGGTCACTATGACATGATTAGCCCAAGTGTAGAAAAAATTGATGAAACCTTAACGGCTTATGCCGCAACTGGCTTAAAGTTACACATTACCGAGCTTGATATAGACTTTTTAGGCCGAGATGGCTTGTTAGGTGCTAATGTTGATATCAAAAAATTAACGGCAACGCCAGAAAACAATCCATACCCTGATGGCAACTTTCCAGCTGCTGCCGAAGATAAGTTAGCAGCGCGTTATCAAGACATTTTTCAAACCTTTATCAAGCATCAAAAAAGTATTGAGCGCGTTACTTTTTGGGGCGTTACAGATGGTGATTCTTGGTTAAATGGTTGGCCTGTAGTAGGAAGAACCAATTTTCCATTATTATTTAATCGCGACGGCCAAGCCAAAAAAGCACATGATGTGGTATTAGCTTTAGCGCTTAAATAAATATAAAAGTTTAATCATTTTAAAACACTAGCGGGAATTTACTGAAAAATTCCCGCTTCTAGCTTTTAGCTTCTAGCTTTTAGCTTCTAGCTTCTAGCTTCTAGTTTCTAAAGCAGGAAAAAACATTAAACCAATGCAACAAGGGTAATTATGCTAAGCAATAACGTTTATCTCCGATTAATCTCTTATGGCTTATCGCTGGCCTTGTTAAGCAGCTGTGGTAGTAGTGGTAGTCCAGCGAATAAGACCTCAAACAATTCAACATTACCCGAAGTCATAATCCCGGCAGAACCTGAAGTTACGCTCCCAATACCACTCCCCGTCACCACGCCATACCTTTTACCTGACGAAATAAGCCCAGAACAAGCAGTCGCTGAGATGAAAATTGGCATTAATTTAGGTAATACTTTTGATGCACCTAATGAGGGTGATTGGGCGTTAGCGGCGGAAAGATCGTTTATTCAAGCATTTAAAGCAGCTGGTTTTAAACATATTCGCATTCCGGTAACTTGGCATCAACACACTGAGCAAACATCACCTTATCAAGTTGACAGTGCATTTCTCGCTCGAGTTGAACAAGTAGTTGAATGGGCATTAGCAGAAGATCTTTATGTTATTTTAAATGCTCACCACGAAGCTTGGTTGAAAGAAGACTTTCAAAATCAAAAAAATCAAAATCGTTTTGACCGTATTTGGCTACAGATTGCTGAGCATTTTAAAGAAAAGCCAGCTAAGTTAATGTTTGAAATACTAAACGAGCCACACGGCATGACAATGGCAGATGTTAATCACATAAACCAAGGTGTATTAACCATTATTAGAAACCAAAACCCGAATCGAGTAGTGATTTTTTCCGGCCATGGTTACACGCCTATCGACGCTTTATTAACCATTGATATCCCTGATGTGCAAGATGAGTTTTTAATTGGTAATTTTCATAGTTATGACCCTTGGGCATTTGCTGGTCAATGTCAGCAAAGTTGGGGCACGAACCAAGACAAGTTAAAACTGCGTGAAATTTACCAACGCGCTAGTGATTGGTCAATTATCAATCAAATACCTGTCATGGTTAATGAATTTGGTGCCGCCAAATATGACTTTACCCAAACTGAAAATGTTTGTGATTTATCAGAACGTTTAGCCTATTTAGCTCATCATGTGAGTTTAGCAAGCGAATACGGCATTGCCGGTAGTTTTTGGGATGATGGCGGCTCGTTTAGCACTTTTAACCGCACCAACCTGACTTGGGGTAGTGAAAAAGATATTTTGGTTTCAGCAAACGAGTAGCTAATTCTTAGCTGGAATAAACCCAGTGAATCTTCATAAAACTTGTTGGTTTGTAAATATATCGCGATGATAGCAATAACAGACCAGCAACCATTAAAAAAATATAACCTACTATTTTTATTGATTATTTATTAATGCACATAAAGAAATAATTAGCGCTAAACTGATTTAGATCTATAGTTTACTAACTTATCACTCGTCAATACGCCACTTTTCTTCGGTTTGATAAAGACAAAATGACTATAGATAATTTAAGAGCTCGGCATCAACCTACCTAAGCCAGCAGAAAAGTGGTACGGCGAGTCTAATAGCCAAATTAAAGCTGAATTTATCCAGCGTGCTAAGTTAATAAAGTTAGACGCATTAACACCTCAGTCATCGTCAGAACCGCTTAGCCAACGTTTATGGCGTAGATACGATAACAAGGCGCTGGCGATGTTAACGATTATTGAAAAACAGCCCGAAAAAGCAAAGTTACTCATTAAAAATGCCGAATATTTAGTCGTCGAAGTTGAACATGCTGCCCAAAATGAAATGGTCACCAAGTTAGATGATTTTTTACGGCGAAGATCAAAAATATCAGCGGTTGTGCGCTCAGCCGATATTCTTGCTGATCCCGGCTTAAAAACGGCTTGTAATATTTTATTTGGCGATGAAGCAGAGAGTAAACTGCAAGAGTATCAAACCATGTTAAAAGCGTGAACTTAGGGTCATGCAAAAAATGACCATCATAATGATGTTATTAAAACCGCTTAAGTTAGATACTTAAGCGGATAGTCCTTTATAAAAGCCTTTGGCTTAATCTATTTAACCATTTACCACTTTAAAAATTCGGCTAAATGAATTTTTATTATTAAGCATAATTGGTAAGTGTAGTTTTCTGGCGATGTCACTTGATGAAATAACCCCTCGTATTTGGTGGCTTTGACGATCAACCACTAAACAATGATTGAGGCCATTTTTCTCTAAAGCCAAAATAACATCACTCACTTTTGACTTTTTGAGTTCTTGATAATCAAAAACAAATAAACACCGACGAGGCAACATCATATCTGCAACCTCAATCTCAGATCGAGGTGTACCTTTAGCAACTTCTTTAACAATATGTTGTTCTGTTAATTCAATGGTACTAATTACGCCTAAAAACTCATCACTTTCAGACACAACAATTTTCATCTGAACATGCGACTTCATCATCAAATTAAGTGCATCTACGGCCAAAGTACTGGCTTCTATTTTTAAAGGAACATTATATTTAAAGTCAGTAAATATCTCTGTTGCAGGTGAATTAATTGTGGTTTGTTCAAAATATTCAGGTGAAACAATATCGTCTACTTTTTCTAAATCAAATAAGTGTAAATTTTTCATAACTACCTCTAATCTCTAAAATACAGCGCTATTAATGGCGTAATTGATAGACAGTTAAAAAGGTCTAATTAATAGTGAAACGCACGAATTAATAGCTAACTTAATGCTTAGATTTATAATTTGGCGGACTAAATATCGTTAATATAAATAGTGTTCGCCAAAAATCTAAAGTTAAAATTTTATTAAATTAAGCTAAAAGAGGTGGTGCTCGGGTATTAATTGAATAGCGAGTTAAAACAAAAGATCCTTGCTGCTCTGATGCGCAATTATCTAATAAATGTTTTATATCTGCATTGATTGGGTGTCGAGAAATAAAGAAGTTTAAAGGGTCAGTGTCTTCTTGTGATTCATTTTTAGCAGACAAATCAACATCAAATAATGTTGATTGATCAACACTACTTTTGTGACTGAAACCCTGATTGCCTTGTTCCATGGTCGAACAAGTAACAATGAATAAAAGGGCGGCTAAAAAATATTTAATCACTAACTTACTACTTTAAATTTATTTCCTATTAATAACTATGATGTTTAATTAAATATTTTCAAGTGGCTGGTTAAATTATATTGCCGTTATTCTCGTTGTGAAAGGCTCTATTTCTGAAAGTTAGACAGCACTAGTAACAACATCACAATTGATATATCACCAGTAGTTTTGGCAAATATAAGAGAGTAAAATCTAAAGATATTTATGAATTAGTTAGCTATTTACTTAAGTGACAACTAGTCAACTGTTACCCAAGTCTGTCTTAGTTGATATAAAAAGTATCGCTTATAGCAACTAAGACATCATAAAGCGCTTTATAGTAAGGCTATATTTCTTGTGAGATTAGTGACGACACCACTAGGCGAGGTGATAGTTATGGTCAAGGTTACAGTTTCAGGATCACTGCCGGCACTTTGAATAACTTCAAAAAACATACGATTAAAGCCCGCTTGGTTGTTGTTACTGACTGTAAAGCGCGTGTCCCCTTCTAATTGACCACCACTGACCGCAATAGCAACTTCGGTTCCAAATGGCATAGTTTGATTAGCATCACCAGTATCAGCAAAGTAAAAATTAAACCCTTGGCTACCACCGTTTGGCACATCAGCAAGTGGCGCGCTGTCGCCTGTTAAGGTGTTTTGATAAACAACACTGCCATCACTATTTGTTAAAATAACGTCAGCGGCAGAGCTCGCCATCACTAGGGTTAATGCTTTTCTAACATGAGTGTTACGCATACCAACAGCGGCGCAGTTTGTCCCTTGGCATTGTGGACCATTAAATAAACTGTCAGCGGCACTAAAGGCGTTATCATCATTAAAATCAATAAAGGTTTCGCCGCTATCATAAATGCTGTTTTCGTTATCATCACGCCATGCTTCAGACATATCTAAAAAGCCACTCGCTTGGGCTGGCTCATTACTAAAACCTGAGTCGATAGTGAAAGCATCATCAACTTCAATGGCATCAACAATCGGTGCGCCATCAGCATCATCAAAAACATTATTACCATTGGTATCAAAGAAGGTTTCATGCCCTAACGCTGTCGCTAATATAGTGACTCGATGATCGGCAACGCGTGGCTCACTACTTGTCCAGATAACCGAGCAACTACCGTTAGTGGTGCTACAGCTCGGTTCAATAACGCCACCTTCTGCAGTAAAATTAACGGTTGTGCCATCAGGCACTGGATTATGAAAATTGTCTGATAACCAAACAGTAATGTTAGATTCTTCACCGCTGATATTATGAGCTTCAGGATTTAATATACTGGCTGCAATTGTCATTGAACGCTGTTCAGGTAAACCTGTGTTAATCGATAACATGTCAGATTGACTTTGCACCGTAACTATTTCGCCATTAAAATCCATACTTGCAGAAGCAACTACCCGTACGGCGGTTGGCACTGTTCCGGCAGAAACCTGTGTAGTAACTAGCCCTTGTCCGTTGGTAAACCCCATCTCTCGACTTAAACGAATACCACCAACAGCGGTACTTAATGCAAACTCAACTTTTTGCTGTGCTAAAACATTACCTAACTGGCTTTTTACTTTAAAAGTTAAGGTTGATGTTTCTTGTTTGTTTTGGCCGCCCGTACCTTTAAGTACAATAGCTGTAGGTTCGGCAGAGACAAACTCTATCGAGCCAAGTTGTTCACCGGTAATCGTTATCGTTTCACTCGCGGTATTGGTGATATTATTGACGGTTACGCTGGCTAATATCACATCTTCAGTACCGGTACTGCCAGCACAATTGAGATCCGTAAACGTTGAACTTGCGGTGCCATTAATACTCAGTACCGATTCATCAATACTCGCATTACCGTTTTGCACACAATTAGAGGTAAAAGTAACCGGCACTGGCGTTGCAATTAAATCGCCATTGCTATCAACTAAATCAACACTGACCCCCAAAGTACCACCAGCACTAATACTATTACCGGTAATTGATAAGGCAACTTTCCCTTCAACAAAACTGTTACTTTCGTCAAAAGCCCCTAGGCGAATATCACTGTCGATAATGGTATCAAGCGATAAAATTTGATAATTCAAGGTACTGCTGATATTGGTATTTTCATCAAGGCTATAACTACTAGTTAACACGCCAGCGCCAATAACATTGTTATTACTGGTTAACGTGGTATTGGCAACCCCTAGGTTATTAGTCAGCACCTTGGCCGCACTTAAAGTGCCGACATCAGCAGAAAAACTAATAATTTTATTGGCAATACCGTCACCGTTACTGCTTGTGAGTTTTACCGTGATTTGTGCTTCTTGATTACTTTTAAATTGATTAACGGTTTCATCATTTAAGGTCATAACTGTCGATAAAACAGGTGGAGCATTGAGCGTATCTGATTCTAAAAATTCATAATCAATACTTTCGGCGCTAAGTTCGCCAGTATTGGCATTGGCGGTTCCCGCGCCTAAGGCAAGGGCTTCATTCGTTAAATAAAGCACAGCGACACCGTCACTATTAGTGAGTTTTGATGTGATCGCTAATGAACCGATCGAAGCCGAAAAGTTAACCGCTTTATTAGCCACTAACTTGTTGTTTTCATCTGTTACTTTGGCTTGTAGGGTAATGGTTTCGTTTTTGCCAAAGCTTTGTTTGCTATTGCCATCACTGTCCAACAGCAATAACTCAATTTTGGCAGCAACTAGTGGTATATTTTCAGAGCCATCTTCATTATGACCATTACAGCCAAAGAGTATAAGGGCAAAAAATGAAGCGAGTAAAAGTGAAAGCTTTTCCATGCTCTGGTTTCCTAGGTAAAGTAAATTAAGTTCTTTTGTAAGAATAAGATGATAGATAATAAATGTCTATCAATCACAAAAATAAATTAGTTTACTTGAAGTGATTGAGTATTAAACAAAAAATTAAAAAACGAACGAATACTTAAAGGATTCAATGAGTCCTTTAGCAAATCAGCACATTTAATATTTGTAACTAACGAATTAATAACTTAGCTATTTTTCATTGACGTTAAGCGCCTCTTTGCATTGTTCATTATCTGCACTCGGCTCGATCGGTGTTGCTTCTTCGGTAAAATGCGTAATGCCATTTTTTCTCAACGCAATATAAAGATCAGAGCAAATATATATTCCGTCGGTTCCTGATGTCATGCCCGCAATTTCAAACCATGACAGTAACTGTCGCTTCCTGCCTGCTAGCTCTAAACGAACACCTCGTTTTCTAAAAATAACCTCTAAATCTGCTAACATCGCCATCACACTCAAATCAAGATGAGTAAGGCAAGGTACGGCATCAATAATGACACATTGAATATCGTCTTTTTGTCTTGCGTATTGTTCTAATAACCGACGTTTAAAATAACTAGAATTAAAGTACGTTAACGGTGAATTAAAACGATAAATAAACACACCTTGTACGGGTTTTGCTTTGTCTGTGGTATCTAAACTTCTTACCACGCCGTCAATATCTACGCCCAGTATATGATCAGTAGGACGCATTACGGTGCGAATAAATTGAAATAAACCTAATAAAACTGCCAGCGTAATTCCTGGTATTATGCCAATAAAAAGTACGGAAAATAAGGTACTGCTTGCTAAATAAAAGGCTTGTTTATCTCTAAACTTTAATTGCCATATCGCTTTTAAATCAAGTAGATAAATAGAAGTAATAATGAGAATAACGCCAAGAGCTGCCGTTGGGATAAATTCCAGCGGGTCTGTTAAAAAAACACTAATAACACCAATAATAACCGCCGCTATAATCGATACTAATTGCGTTTTACCACCATTTTCATCGTTAACCGCTGTTCGTGAACTTGCCCCGCTAACCGCAAAGCCTTGTGATAAAGCAGAGGCAATATTAGCAATGCCCAGCGCTTTAAATTCTTGGTCAGCATCAATATCATAGCCATTTTTGGTGGCGAAACTACGCGCTGTTAGCATCAAACTAACAAAACTGACAATCGCTAAATTGAGCGCGGGCACAACAAGCTCACGAATGATACCGATATTAAAGTCTGGTGTTTGAAACATCGGAAAACCACCAGTAACGTAGCCAATCGTTTTAATATCAAACTGTTCTAAATTAAAAAGCCAAACCATAGTCGTGCCAAACGCTAACGCTATCATAGAAGCAGGCCAACCTGGTTTTAAACGTTTCATGCAAAAAAAGATAGCCGCTGTTAACACTGCCATTAATAGGGTAGGAATATGTGTTTGAGCAAAATACGTTGGCACTCCACCTAGTCGCTCAATTAAATACTTTTCATCAAACGTGAAACCAAGCACTTTAGAAAATTGCCCAACAATAATAGTAATTGCCAAACCATTGATTAACCCCATTAGAATAGGCTTTGATAAAAAGTCGGCGAGTACACCTAACTTAAACCGACTAGCAATAAGGCACCAAAAGCCCGTCATCGCAGACATGGTTACAACCAATTGCCAATACTTAACACTATCTCCCGCAGCTAAAGGAGCAACAACGGCCGCGATAACGGCACAGGTAGCAGCATCAGGCCCAATAATTAATTGTTTTGAGGTGCCAAACAAGGCATAAACAAGCATAGGTAAAATACAAGAATACAAACCTACCGCAGCATTAACGCCAGTAAGTTGAGCATAAGCAATCGCGACAGGTAGTGCTACAGAAGCAACAGATAATGCCGCTTTAACATCATCGGCCAGCCATTGTCTTTCATAATTGAATAGAACCTTCAAACCCGGCATAAAGCCATATAAACGCGATAACACCCAATTTCCTTTTTAACTGTAATAAAACGGTAATAATAAATTTAATATGGCTATAAGTATAGATAACATATGGGCATATAGATTAAAAAAGGACAGAGTTTAAATCTGCTTAACCTGCGCTAGGAATAATAAAAATAAAACATTTACAGACTTCAGTTTTTACTAAAAAATCCACAATAATAGCTATAGTTGATCTTTGCTCAAGGCATAAAAAAACCGTCCCCCTCAGCATTTATATTGAGCAAGGTAGACGGTTTTAGTTTTTAATTCGACTGAATATGTTGTCGCAGAGACTTTAAGGCTCTCCGACAACTTTTTTTATTGTTTAAATTTAATTTTTACTCAACCGTAACTGATTTGGCAAGGTTACGAGGTTGGTCAACATCTGTACCTTTGATAATTGCCACGTAATAAGAAAGTAACTGTAATGGCAAGGTGTAAACGATTGGTGCGATCACATCTTCACAATGCGGTACGTTTATCACTTTCATGGTCTCGTCACTTTCAAACTTAGCGTCAACATCGGCGAATACATACATTAAGCCGCCACGTGCGCGGACCTCTTCTACGTTCGATTTTAATTTTTCAATTAAATCGTTTTTCGGAGCGACCACAATAACCGGCATTTCAGCGTCAATTAAGGCTAATGGTCCATGTTTTAACTCACCAGCTGCATAAGCTTCAGCGTGAATATATGAAATTTCTTTGAGTTTTAACGCCCCTTCCATAGCAATTGGGTATTGATCACCACGGCCAAGGAATAATGAATGATGTTTGTCGGCAAAGTCTTCCGCTAAGTCTTCAATTTCAGTCGCTAACGCTAAAACTTCTTCCAGCTTATTTGGTAGTGTTGTTAAGGCTTTTAAAATATCGCTTTGCGTTTCTTTTGACATGCCATGATATTTACCAATCGCCGTTGTCATCATCAACAAGCCAACTAACTGAGTAGTAAAAGCTTTGGTTGATGCGACGCCAATTTCAGCGCCGGCTTTGGTCATAAAGGCAAGATCAGACTCACGTACTAACGATGAACCATCAACATTACAAATAGATAAACTGGCGGTATAACCTAATTTTTTTGCTAAACGTAACGCCGCTAATGAATCCGCTGTTTCACCTGATTGAGAAATGGTTACTAACAATGAATTTTTTGGCACAAACGATTTACGGTATCTAAATTCACTCGCGATTTCGACACTACAAGATACGCCAGCAAGCGCTTCTAACCAATAACGCGCCACCATACCTGAGTGATAACTAGTACCACAGGCAATAATTTGTACGTGTTCAATTGTTTTGAATATCTCTTCTGCGCCAGCACCAAAGCTGTCCATACTGAGTTCATCACCAAGTATACGGCCTTCAAGTGTGTTACGAATAGCAATTGGCTGTTCGTAAGTTTCTTTTAACATGTAATGGCGAAATTCACCTTTATCGCCAGCATCATGGCTAACGTCTGACTCTTTAATTTCTCGTTCAACTGGCTTGCCGTTTAAATCAAAAATATTCACGTTAAAACGAGTTACTTCCGCCACGTCACCTTCTTCTAAGAAAGAAAATTTACGAGTTACCGGTAATAAAGCCATCATATCTGAAGCAATAAAGTTTTCACCTAAACCGTAACCAATAACTAACGGGCTACCAGAGCGCGCAACGATGATTTTATCAGGTGTATTCTTATCAGTGATAACAGTGCCATATGCACCTTCTAATTGTTTAACTGTGCTTTGTACAGCGCTTAATAAGTCGTTATTGGTTTTTAATTCATGATGAACTAAGTGAGCGATCACTTCGGTGTCGGTTTCTGAGGTAAAAACATAACCTAAACCTTGTAACATGGTACGAAGTTCAGCATGATTTTCAATAATGCCGTTATGAACGATGGCAATGTTGTCTGATGAGATATGCGGGTGAGCATTGCTTTCACTTGGAATACCATGGGTTGCCCAGCGTGTATGAGCAATCCCAGTACCACCAACTAATGGCTTAGCGGCTACGGCATCAGCAAGTTCTTGTACTTTACCTAAACGGCGTACACGTTGTAATTGCTTGTCTGAATTGATAATTGCAACACCGGCAGAGTCATATCCACGGTATTCAAGGCGCTTCAGGCCTTCAACTAAAATATCAACTACGTCTCGTTGCGCTACTGCACCTACAATGCCACACATATTATAATCCTTTGGTAAATAATTTAATTTTGTTTAATCTATTTTCTAACTTAATGGCGCACAGATCACTTGTACGCCTTTGTTAATCAGTTGTTCTTTTACTGCCGGCGATAAATCTTCGTCAGTAATTAAAATATCAATTTGCTGCCAAGTTAACTCGACATTGGGAATTTTTCGGCCAATTTTTTCTGACTCTACCATCACTATAACTTCACGTGAAACTTCGGCCATGACGCGGCTTAAACCAATTAATTCATTAAAAGTGGTAGTGCCCGAATCAATATCAATACCATCAGCGCCGATAAAAAGCTGATCAAAATCATAACTGCGTAATACTTGCTCGGCAACTTGCCCTTGAAAAGATTCTGATGTTGGGTCCCACGTACCACCTGTCATCAAAATTGTCGGTTCATTTTCTAATTCATTCAATTTATTGGCAATAATTAACGAGTTAGTCATCACCACTAAACCCGGTTTATTGGCAACATGCGCAATTAAACCTGAAGTGGTTCTACCGCTGTCGATAATAATACGGTGGTGATCTTTAATTTGCTCAGCTGCAACTTTTGCTATCACTTGCTTTCGTTTTGAAAGGTTTACCGATTTGGTCTCGGTGATCTCCTGCGGTAAAGGCACAGCTCCGCCGTAACGACGTAATAACAAACCACTTTTTTCTAATGCAGAGAGATCTTTACGAATGGTAACTTCTGAGGTTTCAAAACGCTTAGCTAATTGATCAACACTCACCTCACCGTGCTGATTAAGCTCGGTAATAATAGTATGACGACGCTGTTGGGTATTACGTTTTGACAAATCTGTAAGCCTTAACTTTCGAAACGAAAGAAATTATATAGATCATCGAAACAATTGCAAATATTTAGCTGAAAAAAAGAGCAACTAAATTGCTGCTCTGTTTTTAACTTTATTACGCTTTAGATAAATGTGTGTATTGAGGCTTAATTAATCGGTAAATACTTATCTAAAAACTGATTCATTGCGGTAAAGGTTTGCAGGCGATGCTCGTTATTACTAAGGTAATGATCCGCTTCATCTATTTCAACATACTGAACAACTTTGTCTTCATCTTCGAGCTCATCAAACATATCTTCGCTTTGTGAAACCCTGACCACCCGATCTTTAGTTCCGTGAATCAATAATACCGGCGTATTCACTTTTTCAGCATGTTTTAACGGTGACACTTGCCACAGTTTGTCGTAGTCATCACCAATTTGTTTTTTTACTATCTCAAAATGGGTAAATCGACGACGCGACTTTACTAAAGCTTCAACGTCAGTAACACCAGCAAAGCTCACCGCGCATTGATATAAATCAGGAGTTTTAATGGTGCCCATTAATGCAGCGTAACCACCATAGCTGGCGCCAATAATACAAATTTTGTTTTTATCTGCGATACCTTCTTTGATCAACCAACGCGTTCCGTCTTCAACGTCGTCTTGCATTGCTTGACCCCAAGCACCTAATCCTTGTTTCATAAAGTCATAACCGTAACCAGATGAACCTCTAAAGTTCATTTGTAATACCGCATAACCTTTATTAGCAAAAAACTGAGTCCAATAATCAAAACCTTTACCGTCATAACTAATAGGGCCACCGTGCGGGAAAATAATTGTTGCTAGATTTTCTTTTTTAGCGCCGATAGGTTTTGTTAAATACCCTTCTATTTTTAAACCATCACGTGCTTGATAAGAAACTTTTTCTTTTTTAGCTAATAATTCTGGATGTAATTTACGGTATCGATAAGCTAACACTTCAAGCGATTTTTCTTTTTTATTACCAATTAGATACATCCCCGGTTCATTATCACTGCTAGCAAATAGAATATAGCTATTACCGTCGTCACTATAATCAATTAATCTATTAGTAGTATCTGGCAATGCTTTATCGATTGATTCAATGAAGTTTTTGTATTCTTGATGCCAATAATGATCACCAACGCCAATAACTTCTTTGGTGATTGGCGAGCGCCGAAGCCTGTTTGAAACGTCGTAGTTTTCATCAAAATGAACCAATTTTTTGGTTAACTTTGGATCGCTTAAATCAACTTTAAAGATTGCGTCTTTGCCTTGATGTAAGGCTTCAACAAATAACGTTTTATTATCAGCATCAAAACCTAAAGGCCAAACTTGTTCACGAGAAAACGCTTCAAATTCCCATAAAGTTTTTATGCCGCCATCGAGCTCTTTTTCAATAATTCGATAAGTCGTTTCATCACGGCGTATACCTATTCGTACGTTTGAGTCTTCATCGGTTAGCCAATCATCAACATAACTTCTCGGTTTTTGAATAATTTTAGCTCTTTTACCTTTATCAGTGATCGGTACTCTAACAACGGCAGTCGCTGAGCCATGCACAAAACCTGAAAATTGCATCAAAATATGATTGTCATCTTCTGGTAGTATATCAACGATATTAGAAAGAATATTCGAGAGATAAAGCATTTTATTCGACAATCGTCTTGGAAATACCGGCTCCATTTCAGCAGTTTTAACATCGACCCGTAACAATCTCGTTTCAGTAGTTGGCGTTCCGTGTCGCATGGCAGGAAATTTAGCTTTCATTAATAAAACATCGTTATTTCCCCATAAAATTGAGGTGATAACGTATTTTTCATTTTCTGAAAAAGCGAGCTGTTTTTTACTATTATCTTTAGTGTCCATCATCAACACTAACACGCCCTGCTTTTCCTTCGCGTCAACTTTGATCATATAAGCGACATAGCGACCATTTGGTGAAAGTGCAACGTTACTTACATCAGGAATACTGACAATATCTTGATAAGAAAGCTTAATATCGCTTGAATATGCGATAAAAGAGCTAAGCATTAGAAAAATAAAGCTAAGGATTTTCATATAACATCCATATTAAATTATTGGAAGCACACCTTGTGTACTTCCTTATTGTTTTATTTTTATACTATATTTTTTAAGTTTCTGTTAACCGTGTCAATAAATTATTTTTTAGTTGGTCTTTGCCAGCCAGTGACATTGCGTTGTTTGGCTCGAGCAATTGATAATTCACTATCCGCTACGTCTTTAGATATGGTAGACCCTGCACCAGTAGTAGCGCCATGACCAATAGTTACTGGCGCAACTAGCGAAGCATTAGAACCAATAAAAGCGCCATCGCCAATAAT
The DNA here is from genome assembly GCA_051251725.1 of Thalassotalea sp. Classification (GTDB taxonomy): domain Bacteria; phylum Pseudomonadota; class Gammaproteobacteria; order Enterobacterales; family Alteromonadaceae; genus JALZUE01. The sequence goes on from JBPOFN010000017.1 coordinate 58,121, forward strand.
TGTTTTCGATTTATTTACGCCATCATAATTACATGTAATGGTTCCTGCACCAATATTCGCCCCTTTACCTACTTGGGTATCACCCAAATAAGTTAAGTGCCCTGCTTTTGAGCCTTCACCTAAAGTTGAGTTTTTCATTTCAACAAAATTGCCAATATGTGAATTTCGATCTAAGACTGAACCTGGTCGAATACGAGCAAATGGGCCAGCTGAAGCAAGTTCACCAATAATGGCATTTTCGATGATGCTATTCGGTTTAATGAACGCACCTTTGCCAATTTGACTATTAATTAAAATACAATTAGCGCCAATAGTCACGTTATCCGCTAATGAAACATCACCTTCAAAAATACAGTTAATGTCAATTGACACTTCTTGCCCAACCGTGACATTACCGCGAATATCAATACGATTTGGATCACGTAAGCTAGCGCCCGCGATCATTAATTCTTCCGCTTTGCGTAATTGATACGCGCGCTCTAAATTTGCCAGTTGAACACGGTTATTAGCCCCTTCTACTTCTATTTCAGAATCAGGATGTGCAGTGGCTATTACTTTACCTTCATTGTGACAAGCCGCAATTATATCAGTTAAATAATATTCGCCTTGGGCATTGTCGTTCGATAAATTTGCTAACCAGCGTTTTAAATCACCGCCATTTGCTAATAAAATTCCGGTGTTACATTCATTAATCGCTAGCTGCTCAGGCGCTGCGTCTTTTTGTTCTATGATACCAACAACTGTATTGCTAGCAGTATCACGCATAATACGGCCATAGCCACTTGGATTAGCTAATTTTACTGTTAATAACGCCATACCATTATCAGGTTTAACGGCAATTAAGCTTTCTAACGTTGACACCTTAGTTAAAGGTACATCACCGTATAAGACTAAAACGTCTTCATCGTCTTTTAAAAAAGGTGAAGCCATATCGACCGCATGTCCGGTGCCTAGTTGCTCCGCTTGCTCAACAAAAGTTAAGTCACTACCGGTATTATTTTTAGTTAATGTCGCTTTTAAGACCTCACCACCAAAACCATAAACGAGGTAAATATTTTCTGAATTTACTTGTCTGGCGGCATCAATAACATGGCCAACCATAGGTTTTTCAGCAACAGGATGCAGTACTTTAGGTAGTGATGAACGCATGCGAGTACCTTTACCCGCGGCAAGAATGACAACTGACAATGACATAAAATAATCCGATTATTATTGTGTGGTACAAATTAAAAACATTGTAACCTTGTTTTTACTTTTGTTCATCGCCTTAACAAATTTTTAATAAAAAAGACGCGTTTAGGTAGTTTATCGCGCTAGGTATTAATGACTTCATCAATTAGTGATTTTATAACGCCGCTTGAACGGTCAATACCTTTTATGGTTAATATCAGTAAAATATTCATCTTGAATATGGTTATTTCTTTCACGCATAGAAGTGCGGAACGATGCGTAAAAATGGATGTATTTTTTCAAATAACAGACATAAAAAAACGACTGATTACTTAAGTAAACAGTCGTTTTTGATCACTAAAACTTAGTGTAAGTATTTAGAACGGTTTGCTATTTTTTGCTTGTTGCTTGAATAACACGCAATTGTGCAACAGCACGTGCTAATTCAGCAGCAGCTTCAGCATAGTTAACATCGCTACCTTGAGCATTCAAATGCCCTTCAGCGCGTTGTTTAGCAGCTTCAGCAGCTTGTTCATCCAAGTCTTCTGCACGTGTAGCTACATCAGCTAACACAATCACGTTATTTGGTTGAACTTCTAACATACCGCCTGATAAATAAAGAACTTCTTCTTCCCCGCCTTGCTTAACAATGCGAGCCATACCAGGTTTTAGTGAGGTCAATAAAGGTGCATGACCAGGCATAATGCCTAACTCACCTTCACTACCAGATATCTGTAATGATTCAATGCTACCAGAAAACAAAGCTTCTTCAGCACTTACCACATTAAGATTTACAGTCATTGCTGCCATGTGACCTCCTAGTTGCTTTCTAAAACCAAATTACATTGATTTCGCTTTTTCGATTGCTTCTTCAATAGAACCAACCATGTAGAAAGCTTGTTCTGGTAAGTCATCATAATCACCAGCAAGAATACCTTTAAAGCCAGCAATTGTGTCTTTAAGTGGTACGTATCGGCCAGGACAACTGTTAAATACTTCAGCAACGAAGAACGGTTGAGATAAAAAGCGCTGAATCTTACGTGCACGATATACAATTTGCTTATCTTCTTCAGAAAGCTCATCCATACCTAAGATTGCAATAATATCTTTTAATTCTTTGTAACGTTGTAATGTTGATTGAACACCACGAGCCGTTTCATAATGCTCAGTACCAACAACTAATGGATCTAATTGACGCGAAGTCGAATCAAGTGGATCAATGGCTGGATAAATACCTTGAGCAGCGATGGCACGGTTAAGTACAACTGTTGCATCTAAGTGAGCAAAGGTAGTTGCTGGACTAGGGTCAGTTAAATCATCTGCAGGTACGTATACCGCTTGAATTGAAGTAATTGAACCAGTTTTAGTTGAAGTAATACGTTCCTGTAATAAACCCATTTCTTCAGCAAGCGTTGGTTGGTAACCAACCGCTGATGGCATACGACCTAGAAGTGCAGATACTTCAGTACCAGCAAGTGTGTAACGGTAGATGTTATCAACGAAGAAAAGTACATCACGACCTTCATCACGGAACTTTTCAGCCATTGTTAAACCAGTAAAGGCAACACGTAAACGGTTTCCTGGAGGCTCGTTCATTTGGCCGTAAACTAATGATACTTTATCAAGTACATTAGAGTCGTTCATTTCATGGTAGAAATCGTTACCTTCACGAGTACGCTCACCAACACCAGCGAATACAGAATAACCACTGTGCTCGATAGCGATGTTACGGATAAGCTCCATCATGTTTACTGTTTTACCAACACCAGCACCACCAAATAAACCAACTTTACCACCCTTAGCGAATGGACAAACTAAATCGATTACTTTGATACCTGTTTCTAATAACTCACTAGACATTGACTGTTCAGCATAAGCTGGAGAAGCACGATGAATTGACCACCTCTCTTTTTCGCCAATAGGACCAGCTTCATCAATAGGCTCACCAAGTACGTTCATGATGCGACCTAAAGTCTCCACACCTACTGGTACTTGGATGTTTTTGCCTGTATTTTCTACGTTCAGACCACGACGCAAACCGTCAGATGAACCCATAGCAATAGCACGTACAACGCCACCACCAAGTTGCTGTTGTACTTCTAGTACTAAGCCACTTAAGTCACCTTCTGTTATGTTTAATGCATCGTATACCTGAGGTACAGCATTTTGTGGGAATTCTACATCCACAACTGCGCCAATTATTTGGACGACTTTACCTGTACTCATGTTAAATCCTCTAATCTTTTGCTCTTATTTTAAAAAGAACCTTTGCTTATACCGCTGCTGCACCAGCACAAATTTCACCCAATTCTTGAGTAATACTTGCTTGACGCGCTTTGTTATATACCAATTGTAAATCATCAATGATGTCACCCGCATTATCTGTTGCAGCTTTCATTGCAACCATACGAGCAGCTTGTTCACATGCGAGGTTTTCAACCACACCTTGATATACTTGAGATTCTGTATAACGAACTAATAATTGATCAAGTAACGCTTGAGCATCTGGTTCGTATATATAATCCCAGCGATGTTGAATTTCGTCATCATCTGACTTAGGCAAAGGTAAAAGTTGATCGATTGTTGGCTTTTGCGTCATTGTATTTACAAACTTATTGTAAACAACAAATAACTTATCTATCTCGCCGTTATCATAGGCATTTAGCATCACTTTAACACTGCCAATAAGGTCAGTAATTGAAGGGCTATCACCTAAACCTGAAATTTGTGAAGTAATTTTTGAGCCCATATTATTGAAAAATGATGTGGCTTTAGAGCCCACGACACCAAATTCAACTTCGGCTCCTTGTGATTGCCATTTACCAGCATCAACAAGAACTTGTTTAAATAAGTTAATATTCAAACCACCACACAAACCACGGTCGGTAGAGACGACAATATAACCTACGCGCTTAACTTCTCGCTCTTCCAAATAAGGATGGCGATATTCTAAGTTACCAAGCGCGATGTGACCGATCACATTCCGCATATTTTCAGCGTATGGACGAGAAGCAGCCATTCCTTCTTGCGCTTTGCGCATTTTAGAGGCTGCAACCATTTCCATCGCGCCGGTGATCTTCTGTGTGTTTTTTACACTTCCAATCTTCGATTTTATCTCTTTAGCGCCGGACATGACTTTTCTCCACGAAAGGTTATCTTGTTACCAAGTCTGAGTAGCTTTAAAAGCTTCAATAGCTTTAGCTAAACCAGCTTCGATATCTTTATCGTAGCTACCACTTTCGTTGATCTTAGCCATTAACTCAGTATGCTCGTTATCTACGTATGAACGTAAGGCTAATTCGAAATCAACTACTTTTTCAATAGCAACATCTTTTAAATAACCTTTATCAGCGGCAAATAAAGAAACAGCCATTTGAGCAACTGATAATGGGCTGAATTGCTTCTGCTTCATTAATTCAGTAACACGTTGACCGTGCTCTAATTGTGCACGCGTTGCGTCATCAAGATCTGATGCAAATTGAGCGAATGCCGCTAATTCTGCATATTGTGCTAGTGCTAAACGAATACCACCACCTAATTTCTTGATAATCTTAGTTTGCGCAGAACCACCAACACGAGATACTGAAATACCAGCATTAACAGCAGGGCGTATGCCTGAGTTAAATAAATCAGATTGTAAGAAAATCTGACCATCGGTAATTGATATTACGTTTGTTGGAATAAATGCAGATACGTCACCAGCTTGTGTTTCAATAATAGGTAAAGCAGTTAAAGAACCAGTTTTACCTTTTACAGCACCTTTAGTGAATTTTTCTACATATTCTTCATTTACACGAGCTGCACGCTCTAATAAACGAGAGTGAAGATAGAAAACATCACCAGGGTAAGCTTCACGTCCAGGAGGACGACGTAATAATAGTGCAATTTGACGATAAGCCACGGCTTGCTTAGATAAGTCATCATATACGATGAGTGCATCTTCACCACGGTCACGGAAGTATTCGCCCATAGTACAACCAGAATATGCTGATAAGTACTGTAAAGCAGCAGCTTCAGAGGCACCAGCAACAACAACGATAGTATTCGCTAAGGCGCCGTGTTCTTCTAAGCTACGTACAACGTTAGCTACTGTAGAAGCTTTCTGACCAATCGCTACGTATACACATTTAATGCCAGTATCTTTTTGGTTGATAATCGCATCTAAAGCAATCGCTGATTTACCAATTTGACGGTCACCAATGATTAATTCACGTTGACCACGACCAATTGGAACCATTGCATCAATTGACTTAATACCAGTTTGAACTGGTTGATCAACAGATTTACGTTCGATTACACCTGGTGCAACAACTTCAATTGGAGAGAAGCCATCATTTTCAATTGGGCCTTTGCCATCAATTGGTTCACCAAGGGTGTTAACAACACGACCTAAAAGGCCACGTCCAACAGGTACTTCTAAAATACGACCAGTACCTTTTACTTTCAAGCCTTCGTGTAGATCCGCATATGGACCCATAACTACCGCACCTACCGAATCACGGTCTAGGTTTAACGCGATAGCAAAACGACTACCAGGAAGTTCGATCATCTCGCCTTGCATTACGTCAGCAAGACCATTGATGCGAATAATACCATCTGTTACAGAAACGATAGTACCTTCATTACGAGCTTCGCTGACAACGTCAAACTTTTCAATTCTATTTTTGATTAGTTCGGCGATTTCAGTGGAATTCAGTTGCATGCTCTGTTCCCCGTTAAGATTGCATTGTTGTTGCTAAGCGGTTCAATTTACCTTGTACTGAACCATCAATTACCATGTCGCCTGCTTTAATAATTAAGCCGGAAACAACACTAGCATCAACTATACAATTGAGCTTTACTTTACGATCCAAACGCTTTTCAAGCGCGGTACCAATAGATGCTTGTTCTGCTGCTTTTAATTCAAGAGCAGAAGTTACATCAACAGTCACTGTTTTTTCAAATTCAGCTTTTAATTCGCTAAATTGTTCAGCAACTTGAGGTAGTACCAATAAACGTTCGTTTTCAGCCATAACTTTAATAAAGTTCTGACCATAACTATCAAGCTGTTCACCACAAATTTCTATAAATAGATTTTGTGTTTCTTCTATAGACATTGTGCCTGAAAGCATCTTTGTCATAGTGTCATTTTTAGAAACTTCGGCAGCAAATGTTAACATTTCTTGCCATGTTTCTATTGTTTTCGCTTCGACAGAAAAATCGAACGCTGCTTTAGCATAAGGACGAGCGACGGTTGTCAATTCAGACATAAGCTCATCCCTCTTAAAGTTCAGCTACAAGTTTATCTAAAATGTCGCTATGTGCAGCGGCATCAATTGAACGCTCAAGAATTTTCTCAGCACCAGCTACTGCTAATACAGCAACTTGTTTACGAAGTTCTTCTTTCACTCGATTACGTTCTGTCTCTATTTCTGCGTGACCAGCAGCTAAGATTTTAGTTTTCTCAGCTTGTGCTTTCTCAGCAGCTTCTTCAATTAATTGCGTTTCACGCTTTTTAGCAGCTTCGATAATTTCAGCAGCTTGCGCTTTTGCATCTTTTAATTGAGCAACAGCTTTCTCTTGAGCTAACTCAAGTTCTTTTTCAGCACGGTCTGAAGCAGCTAAACCATCAGCAATAGTTGCTTGACGATCTTCAATGGCACCAATAATTGGTGGCCAAACGTACTTCATACAGAAAACTACAAATACGACAAATGCGATTAATTCACCGATAAGGGTTGCATTAAGGTTCATTTGTGTACCTCCTCTATGTTAATTCGCGTATTAAAATATAAAAATTAAAGAGCGAATAACATGTATAAGCCGATACCAACACCGATCATAGCGATCGCATCGATAAGACCAGCTACGATGAACATCTTAACTTGTAGTTGTGGCGCTAATTCAGGTTGACGAGCAGCTGATTCTAAGAATTTGCCACCTAATAAACCAAAACCAATTGCGGTACCAAGTGCACCTAAACCGATAATGATTGCAACAGCGATATATAACATAGTTATCTCCGATTATTTAAAGTAAAGTTTAAAGTTAAAAAAGTAATTAATGATTAGTGATCTTCATGCGCCAAACTTAAATACACGATGGTTAACATCATGAAGATAAAAGCTTGAAGCGGAATAACTAATAAGTGGAACGCAGCCCACAAAAAATGTACTGGCAATTGAAACAAACCAATTGTCGCGATTAAGATAAAAATCAGTTCACCCGCGTATAAGTTACCGAACAAACGTAAGGCAAGTGATACAGGACGAGCAAGTAATGTAACTGATTCTAAAATAAAGTTTACTGGTATAAATGCCGGATGGTTAAACGGCTGTAAGGTAAGTTCTTTCGTGAACCCGCCTATGCCTTTAATCTTAATTGAATAGAAAATAATTAAGAAAAACACCCCGATACTTAAAGCAAAGGTCATATTCATATCAGTCGTAGGAACAGACTTAATAAATACATCATGAGGATCCATACCAAAAGCATGTTGGCCTACTAAGCCGGCAATGGTTGGTATTAAATCAACAGGGATCCAATCCATTGAGTTCATTAACAAAATCCATACAAATATTGTTAATGATAATGGTGCTATTAAAGCATTTTTACCATGAAAGGTTTCTTTAACGCTTTGGTCGACAAATTCAACAACCATTTCAACTGCACATTGCAGTTTTCCTGGTACGCCAGTAGTTGCTTTTTTCGCAACTGAACGAAAAGTGAGTAAAAATACCAAACCTAGGACTATTGACCAAGCTAACGTATCAATATGTAAGGTCCAGAATCCTGCGTTTTCACATGCCTTATTAAAGGCTACGCCGGTGTCTGACATACACATATTCGCGTTGGTCAAATGATGTTTGATATAGTCGCCTGTATTTCCAGCCATTATATATCCCAATTAAAGTTGATTAAAAGTAAACTTGTGAATTAACGCCTGCACAAACGGTGTTGTCAGGGTTAAAAAATATGTCAAAAAAAAAGTTAACGGCGATAATTCGAGAAACTTGAAAGCCAAGGTAAATAACAGCGCTGTAGTTAACATTTTTAATTTCACACCGCTGTAAAAAGAATCAACGACCTTTTTAGCAGCGCGGGCGCCAGCATATTTAAAAGCTTTATGCGCAAATATAACATTAGGGATTATGGCAACAAATCCACCCGCTAAGGCAGATGTTGCGTTGGTTAACCCCCAAACAAAATACATTACGATGGTTATGCTCATGGTTAAAACTAGCGAAATATATAAATGAATGCGCGCTAATTCTCGGCCGGTTTTGACTAAATCACTATTCACCGACATCTCCAAACGAAATTATTCGTATAACTCATCTTCTTTTTAAGATGTTTTCCATCTTAGAAAAAGTCTGCGCAAGTATACGCATTCAGGCTTTTTTTGCAACAAGTTCGAACGCATTATAGTGTCTTTTTATATTAAAAATTCACAAAATCTATTTTCCAGAGTTTAATTGCTCATAAATCAATTAAAATGAACGTAATCTAGCCACAATTGCATCTAATTCGGCAATATTTCCATAAGAGATAACCATCTTGCCTTTACCTTTTTTATTATGAGTAATTGCCACTTCAGCACCTAACTTATCACTTAAGTTTTGTGCTAATTGTTCTGCCACTTCATCTTTTGTTTTTTCGGCTTTAACTTTTTCTGGTGTTAATGATTTTTTAACCAGTGCTTCAGTTTCTCGTACCGTTAATTCTTTTGCTGCGACAATTCTTGCTATTTCACTTTGCTGTTCATTTTCAAGTGAAAGTAAGGCTCGAGCATGGCCCATTTCTATATCGCCGTGTTCTAATAAAGTTTTTACATCTTCATTTAATTTATTAAGACGTAATAAGTTACTGACTGTGGTTCGAGATTTACCAACAGCATCAGCAACTTCTTGATGGGTTAATTCAAATTCTTTCATTAAGCGATCTAAAGCAATAGCTTCTTCCATCGCATTTAAATCTTCCCGCTGAATATTTTCAATTAACGCGATCGCCACAGCCGCTTCATCAGGAACATTTTTAATTAAGCAGGGGATTTCTACTAATTCTGCAATTTTTGCAGCTCGCCAACGTCGTTCACCGGCAATTATCTCAAATTTATCATTTTCGATACTGCGCACAACTATCGGTTGAATAATCCCTTGCGCACGAATCGAGGCAGAAAGCTCTTCTAAGGCCTCTGAAGACATATCTTTACGCGGTTGGTATTTACCTGGTTGTAATAATTCAATCGCTATTTTTTGTAATTCGCCTTGTTGTTTAATAACAACGTCAGCAGGTGGTGCCGAATTATCGTTAACACTTTCGCTTTTAGGTTCAGTGGCAGGTGTTAATAACGCATCTAGGCCGCGGCCTAATCCTCTGCGTTTTGATGGGCTCATAATAATCCTTGGCTTATATTATATTTATTATTAATTGGCACATGCTGGCTGTGCTTTAGCTTGCTCTTGACGTCTTAATACTTCACCGGCTAAAGCTAAATAGGCTTTTGCACCCGTTGATGATTTGTCGTAATACATCGCCGGTGCGCCAAAGCTAGGTGCTTCAGCAAGTCGAACATTGCGCGGTATAACACTACGATAAACTTTATCACCAAAATGACGTTTCAATTGTTCTGAGACATCATTGGCTAAGCGATTTCTCGGATCGTACATGGTCCGTAAAATCCCTTCAATATGCAGATTTGCATTAACCACTGATGTTAATTGAGAAATAGTATCCATTAAAGCGGTTAATCCCTCTAGCGCATAATATTCACATTGCATCGGAACTAATACTGAGTCAGCTGCTGTCATCGCATTAACTGTCAGCATATTTAGCGAAGGCGGGCAGTCAATAATGATAAAATCGTAATGATCTTTTATTGGAGCCAATGCCTTTTTTAATTTTTGCTCACGAGCCAAAACACTCATTAATTTAATTTCTACCGCGGTAACATCTGAATTAGCAGCAATCAGGTCATATAAGCCAGTAGTGTTTTTAACAACTACTTCATCAAATGGCATGTCATCTACTAATAGCTCGTAACTGGTACCCGATACTTCATATTTATCAACACCACTACCCATAGTGGCATTGCCTTGCGGATCAAGATCAATCAGCAAAATTTTCCGTTTTGTCGCTGCTAATGAAGCTGCTAAGTTAACCGACGTGGTTGTTTTTCCAACACCACCTTTTTGATTGGCAACAGCAATTATTTTTCCCACAAGAACCCCAATAATTATCTTTTATCGACATTGTTTATAATAACGACAGGTTATTATATTTTTATTAATTCGATTACGTGCCGTTCAGCGTCAAGTAATGGAATGTTGATTTGATGTACTTGTTTCAATTGAATATTTTTCGGTAATGAAGCTAATTCTTCGGTTGGCTCAACACCTTTTAACGCATAAAACTTACCATTACTGTTCGGTAAATGCTGACACCAATTGATCATATCCAATAATGATGCAAAGGCACGACTAAGTACACCATCAAATTGCTGTTCTTGATAATTTTCAACTCGTGATAAGACAGGTGTGACATTTTCTAGTTTTAATTGAAAAACCACTTGGCGTAAAAAAGTGATGCGTTTGCCTAAACTGTCTAATAATACAAAATTACGCTTAGGATACAAGATGGCTAACGGAATTCCGGGTAAACCTGCACCGGTTCCTACGTCAATAAAGTCAGTACCTGTTAGTACTGGCCCCACCATTAAGCTATCCATAATGTGTTTTATCAACATCTCTTGTGGATCTCTTACTGAGGTTAAATTATAGGCTTTATTCCATTTATTCAATAATTCAACATATTGAATTAATTGATTTATTTGTATTTCAGATAAGTCTAAATCGGTGTTATTTACTAATTTTTCTAGTGCTGATTTTAGCGACATTTTTCTTTCTTTTTAATTTAAGCCGATTTTCTTAATAAACCGTGTTTTTTCAAATATACCAATAATAACGAAATCGCTGCCGGAGTAATACCTGAAATACGAGATGCCTTACCAATGGTTTCTGGACGAGCGTCTGACAATTTAGCCACAACTTCATTTGATAAACCAGATATTTGACTAAAATTAAATTCTAACGGAATAATAGTATCTTCGTGACGTTTTTTCTTTTCTATTTCGTCAAGTTGACGATCAATATAACCGGCATACTTAATTTGAATTTCAACTTGCTCTGTCGCTTGTTTATCGGTAATACCAGGACCAAAAGCTTCAATTTTCATTAAATCTTCATAGGTAGTTTCTGGACGACGCAAAATATCTTCCAATGACGCTTCACGACTAATTGGTGATTTTAACATGCTATTAATTTGCTCAACCGCAACATGATCTTTATGAACCCATGTTGATTTTAAACGTTGGCGCTCTAATTCAATATTTTCCATTTTCTCATTAAAACGTTGCCAGCGGGTATCACAAACTAAACCAAGTTCACGACCTTTTTCCGTTAAGCGGATATCAGCATTATCTTCACGTAATAACAAACGGTATTCAGCGCGAGAAGTAAACATGCGATAAGGTTCTTTCGTTCCTAACGTTGCTAAGTCATCAACTAGCACGCCCATGTACGCTTGATCGCGTCCTAGAATCAGGGGATCCTTTTCTTGCACACGTAAGGCAGCATTGGTTGCAGCAAGTAAACCTTGCGCAGCGGCTTCTTCATAACCGGTAGTACCATTGATTTGGCCAGCAAAATACAAGTTAGTAATAAATTTACTTTCTAGTGTTTGTTTTAAATCACGAGGATCAAAGAAGTCATATTCGATCGCATAACCTGGACGAGTAATATGAGCGTTTTCAAAACCTTTTATCGATCTTACCAGATCCATTTGTACATCAAACGGTAAACTGGTTGAAATGCCATTAGGGTAAATTTCATGTGTTGTTAAACCTTCAGGTTCAACAAAAATTTGATGTGAATCTTTTTCAGCAAAGCGATGAATTTTATCTTCAATCGAAGGGCAATAACGAGGGCCAATACCTTCAATAACCCCGGTATACATGGGCGATCTATCTAATCCTGCTCGAATAATATCATGGGTTTTTTCATTGGTGTGAGTGATATAACACGGCACTTGTCTTGGATGTTGATCAGGTGAACCAATAAACGAAAATACAGGTCTAGGTACATCACCTGGTTGTTCTTGCATCACAGAAAAGTCTAAGGTTCTAGCGTCTAATCTTGGTGGTGTACCTGTTTTTAAACGATCCATTCTAAAAGGCATTTCACGTAAACTTTTCGCTAAGTTTACTGATGCTGGATCTCCTGCTCGGCCACCTTGATAATTATTCAAACCAATATGGATCTGACCTGCTAAGAAGGTTCCTACGGTTAGTACTACCGTTTTACCTTTGAACTTTAAGCCCATTTGGGTAGAAACACCGATCACTTGATCGTTTTCTAAAATAAGATCGTCACAAGGTTGTTGAAAAATAGTTAAATTTTCTTGGTTTTCAAGATAGTTTCTAACAAAACCTCGATATAACACGCGGTCTGCTTGCGCTCTGGTGGCTCGAACTGCTGGGCCTTTACTGGCATTTAAGGTTCTAAATTGAATCGCCGCATGATCAATCGCTGTTGCCATTAATCCACCTAAGGCATCAATTTCTTTAACCAAATGTCCTTTGCCGATCCCACCAATTGCTGGGTTACACGACATTTGGCCTAAGGTATCAATATTGTGAGTCAATAATAATGTTTTGCAACCCATGCGAGCAGATGCTAAAGCCGCTTCTGTACCAGCATGACCGCCACCAACAACAATTACATCAAACGTATCTTGATACCACATTTTTTAAAACCTATTTACAGTGAATACAAATTTTTCAGGGCAGTTATTTTAACTTTTTTTGTTAGCAAGTGGAATGAAAATTCGTCTTTAATTTTTCTCTTAGATCTTTAATAAAATATAAAGATCTATTTAAAGATCTTATTATTATTACTTATTAGTAAAGAAGGATCCTGTTAATAAGTGGTTTTTATCCTTATTTATCAATAACATTAAAAGGATCTAAAGCTGTGATCAACCGTTGATCAACTACCGTATAACCTCTGATCAAAACAGCTAGTTATCCACAGCGGTAGATCGTAATAATTTAATACACTGGATAATAAGATCTAATACATGGGGTAATACAGACTTTATCCACAATAGGTATAAAAAAAACTTTATTTTGTGGATAAGCTCTTATTAAGATCATGATAACTGATCTTTATGATCGATTAACCATTGCTGACTGACTAATTCAGGATCTATATCATCATTCATATCTAAGGTTTTAAGATCTAATAATTTATTACAACCTTTTGAAATTAATAGTTTTTCTATTTTTTTCGCAGCACCACAAAAGGTATCGTAATTAGAATCGCCTAAACCGATCACTAAAAATGGCATGTTATTAAGATCATCTTGTATACTTTCGAGATCTGAAATAAAGTCAATAAGGTTATCGGGATAGTCACCAGCACCATGTGTTGAAGTACAGATCAACCAAACTTGATCTTGATGATCAATCTCAGCATATTTGGGTGATAAATGAACAGTTACTTGATGACCAAGTGACTCTAAAGTCTCTTGGCAAGCCTCCGCTACGTATTCAGATCCACCTAACATACTGCCTACAATAATTTGAAAAGATGCCATTTTTTGCTAATTAGTTAATGATAAAACGTAGCTTAATATAACATTGCTAATAAGGTTGATGAATGACTTTGCACGTTATTCCAGATATTTATCTAAGTAAATAGACAAAATTAAGTTGGTAAAAACAACAAATTATTGATGTTTATTCACTTTCAATGATCGCCTTTGTTATCTTTAGTAAACTACGGTTAAGTATTTTGCATAGTATTTCTCAAATTCGATCAGGTCAATTAATGGGTATTACGCGGTTAACTTTATCAGTGAACTTAAGCGCTTTTCCTTTAGAAATACTGTTATTAGCAGATAGTTTAGAAGTACTTGATATCTAAAATAATCAGCTAAATTAATTCCCCTTGTTATTACTTTTATTGCCTAAATTAGCTTTGATAGTGTTCCGGAGATAGCAGCCAGCAGCTATTAGGACAAGGCGCTTCTGTTGTTATTTCACAAGGCCGTTGGCGTGTTCATGATCAGAGATTCCTGAGCAGATAGCGGTAAAAGTGTTTAAAGGCGAAGTAACCAGCGATGGTTATCTGCAAGATGAATTAAATGCTTATTTGAAAGTGGGGGATCATCCGAATTTAATTCAATCGTTAGCACAAGTGAACGTGCCTAATTATCTAATGTTGATCATGAACTGGATTCCAGAAACTTACCGTAATTTAGGTTTACAGCCAACTTTAGCAAGCTGCCCCGAGATGTGTTTGAGCATGGCTTTGAATTATCGATTACAGAAATAGATATAATAGTTAACACCATGAAAGATGTTTTTACCCATTTGCATAACAAGCAAGTCTGTTATGGGGATCTATATGCACATAATACGCATATTGACGATGATGCCAATATTATCTTTGGTGATTTTGGTGCGGCTTCTATGTACCACATGCTAAATAAAGCGCAGCAACATGGTATAAAAAATATTGAGCAGGAGCGCTGAATTATTTTATTGCCGATTTATTGGGTATTTGTACTGAGGCAGATAAAACGACTGATCTTTTCCAAGTACTTAAAAATGATCTTGGAAGATCAATCGTTAATTAAAGGTAACTATTTACCGATACAAAACGATGAAAATATCTCGCTCAGTAGGTCATCACTGGTAAATTCACCGGTTATTTCATTTAATTCTTGCTGACAAAGACGTAATTCTTCAGCCAATATTTCACCGGCGACATAAGACTCAAGTTGGTCTAAGCCGGTGATTAAATGATTTGAAGCATTTTCTAAAGCAACTAAATGGCGACGACGCGCCATAAAGCCGCCCTCGATACTACCTTGGTAGCCCATGACCGTTTTTAAGTGCTCTGTAAGCTCGTTTATACCGTTACCAGTCTTTGCTGATAAGGTGATCACAGGTTTACCATCAAGTTCCGTTCTGCCGGTTTGATCGCCGCTAATGTCAGCTTTATTACGGACGACAGTAACGCCCATATTGGCAGGAAGTTGTTGAAAAAATTCCGGCCAGTAGGTTTGCAAATCGGTAGTAATGTTTTGAGTACTAGTACAAGTAGAATCAACCATTAATAATACGCGATCAGCTTGTTTAATTTCTTTCCAAGCGCGTTCAATACCTATTTGCTCAACTTTATCCGGGCTTTCACGCAATCCTGCAGTATCAATAATATGCAGTGGCATGCCATCAATGTGTATTTGTTCGGTTAATACATCTCGTGTGGTGCCTTCAATGTCGGTAACAATGGCTGACTCTTTACCGCTTAAGGCATTTAATAAGCTTGATTTACCTGCGTTTGGTCTGCCGGCGATAACCACACGCATACCTTCTCGAATAATACTGCCTTGTTTCGCTTGAGCTTGTACTTCATGCACTCGGCTAATAATACCTTTGAGATTATTTACGACTTTTACATCCGCTAAAAAATCTATTTCTTCTTCTGGAAAATCGATAGCGGCTTCTACGTACATACGTAAATGAATAACATCTTCAACTAATTGATGAACAAGTTTTGAAAAATCACCTTGCAGTGAATGTAGTGCGCATCGAGCAGCTTGTTCGGAATTAGAGTTAATTAAATCGGCAATAGCTTCAGCTTGTGTTAAATCCATTTTATCGTTTAGAAATGCTTGTTCACTGAATTCGCCAGGTTTAGCCATACGAATTTTTGGCAAGGCAACAATTTCTTTTAACAACATATCTAAAAGCACGGGACCGCCGTGACCCTGAAATTCTAAAACGTCTTCACCAGTAAAAGAGTTTGGTGCTTTAAAAAATAACGCAATACCTTGATCTAATACTTGCTGATTACGATCATGAAAAGGTAAATATTCAGCTTTACGTACTTCAGGTACTTTACCTAAAATAGCCTGTGCGACTTGTTGCGCTTGCGGCCCTGAAACTCTAATAATGCCAACGCCACCTCGACCAGGGGCTGTGGCTTGAGCGGTAATGGTTTCTTGTTGTGACGGAAGTTGACCCATTGATTGCTCTGGCATAAGTTCTCGCATTGATTCTTTGATAAATAATTGTCGCTATTTTACGTTATTATTTAGGTAAAAAGAAAGGCGACTAAATAGCCGCCTTTTATATTTTTTCAACTTAACTAAGTGGTTAAGCTTTTGCTTTCGCTTTTTCTATTCCTGAAAAGATAATTTTCATTTGCACGATAGAAATCAAGTTACTGACAAACCAGTATAAAACTAAACCTGCTGGGAAGAAGAAGAAGAATACCGAAAACACGACTGGCATATACTGCATAATTTTTTGCTGCATAGGATCTTGAATGGTCATCGGCTGCATCTTCTGCATCACAAACATACTGACACCCATTAATACCGGTAAGATGTAGTAAGGGTCAGCTGATGATAAATCATCAATCCATAAACCAAAAGTTGCGTGGCGTAATTCAACACTTTCTAAAAACACCCAATAAAGTGCTAAGAAAATAGGCATTTGAATGATTAATGGTAAACAACCACCGGCAGGGTTAACTTTCTCTTTTCGATAAAGCTCCATCATACCTTGTGACATTTTTTGACGGTCATCACCAAAACGTTCTTTCAGTTGAGTGATTTTAGGTTGTAAGTCACGCATCTTAGCCATTGAGGTATATTGCTTTTTAGTTAACGGGTACATACCGCCTTTAACTATTAAAGTAATTAAGATGATCGCGATACCCCAGTTAACTACCACGCCTTGAATTGCGGTTAATAACCAGAAAAGCGGCTGACTGATCATAAATAAGAAACCGTAATCAACAGTTAAATCTAAGCTCTCAGCTATTTTTTCTAGTTTGTCCTGGGTTTTAGGGCCAACATATAAGGTTGCTGAAGTGGTAGCTTCACCATGTGCAGGAACAATAACAGCCGGTGCTTTAAAGCCGATAACAGCATCACCTGAGTTATGATTATATTTAGAATATAAATAGTTATTGTCTTCTGCTTTTGGTACCCATGCAGAAACAAAATAATGCTGTAACATTGCTACCCAGCCACCTTGGGTATTTTTATCTAGGTTTACATCAGCAATATCTTCGAAATCGTATTTTTCGTATCTTTCTTCACTGGTTGAGAACGCCGCGCCGCGATAGGTTGGCATAAAGGCTGAAGACTTTTCAACATAGCTTGACTGTTTTAATTGGGCGTAAAGTTGCACACTTGCTTCAGTAGCTGTGTGGTTATTAACTTTATATTCTACTTTGATATCGTAGTTATCACGGGTGAAAATGTAATTTTTAATGACTGACAAACCACTAGCATCAACATAAGTTAAGCTCACGGTTAGTTCTTTATCACCTTCAATTAACTCAAAGCTATTTTTTTCAGTTTGGTAAATAGGGCGTCCTTTCACTAGACGGTCAGGGCCATTGGTGCCAGTTAAACCACTTTGTGCAATATATTTCTGTTTACCATTTTGCATAATAGTAAGTGGAATGCCGCTGTGTTGTTCTGTTTCATGTTTCAGTAATTTTACTTCAACAATATCACCACCTTGGCTATTGATCTTTGCTTCAAAGACATCAGTAGTCACTGTGATAATTTTTGCATTTGATGCAACGGTGGCAACAGGTGTTACCATTTCGCCTGATGGTGCAGGAACAAAATCATCATCATTTGAAATATTTTCTTGATTGCTAATCGTTGGTGGTTGTTGTACTACAGGTGCATTTTCTAACTGCCATTCTTGAAACAGCAAAAAGCTAACGATTAATAGCGCAATCACTAAAAAACTGCGTTGAGATTCCATAAGTTATTGTTTCTCTTTTGTGTTAAGTGGAACTGGATCATAACCACCAGGGTGTAAAGGGTGGCATTTTAATATACGTTTGCTTGCTAACCAACTACCTTTTGCAATACCGAAGTTATTTATTGCTTCAAGTGCATAATGAGAGCAGGATGGTTCGAATCGACACTTATTAATTCCTAATAAAGGACTAATAAATATTTGATAACCGCGAATAGTTTTCGAAGCTATTTTTTGTGACGTTGAATTATTTTTCGCCATATACTTGCTATTTGCTGGTTTATTTCTTGATTATCAAGATCATCTATCCCTGACTTTACCATGACAACCATATCTATGTTGGGGATTTTATCTTGATTTAAGCGAAAATTTTCACGAACTAAGCGTTTAATTCGATTTCTTTGAACAGCAAGTTTTACTCGTTTTTTAGCTATAGCTAAGCCTAAACGATTATTACCATCGTTATTGGGAGTAATAAGTATTGTGAAGTGTTTTGAAGAAAAACGGGTGGCGTTTTTAAAAACATTTTGGAAATGACCGGGAGTCAACAGACGTGACTCCCGATTAAATTCGTAAGTAACCATGGGCTACTGGTCTCTCTTAATTAAAAGAGATTAAGCGCTTAATCTTGCACGACCTTTTGCACGACGACGTGCTAATACTGCACGACCGTTTTTAGTTGCCATGCGAGCACGGAAACCGTGGTTACGTTTACGCTTAAGTATGCTTGGTTGAAATGTTCTTTTCATTACGCTATTTCCGCTGTTTGTTGTTGCTCTGGCCAAACAGCCTTTGGAGCACACTGAGTCTAAAAAAAGAGGGCGAATTTTATAGCTACTGATTGTGTTTGTCAATGACTATTAATAATGATTTATTATAGATCACTAAATAAGATCGTTAGGATCCTATATATCCACAGTTTTTTAACAAAATTAATTATTATCCGCTGTTTTATTTAGTTCGTTGCCTATTTTTGGCATATTTATTTCCTGTCTTACTTGGCTGCCAGGCCATTATTTCTCACCTTAGGAAATTATTTTAACAAATATCGATAAATATAATTTGTCAATATTGAACTTGTGGATAAGTAGGGTGATAATAGCTTCCTTATTATAAAAATTATTCATTAGATCCTTCTTTATTCTTTTTAAAGCTTAAAATAGAGGTGACGATATTTCTAGGAGTTAAGAGTGGGCCATTCACTCTGGCAAAGTTGCCTGTCTGTGCTACAAGAAGAATTACCAGCACAACAATTTAGTATGTGGATTCGACCGTTGCAATGTGTTGTTGATAACAACATTATGACAATTTATGCGCCGAATCGCTTTGTATTAGATTGGGTAAAAGAAAAATATGTCGATCGTATTAATGAATTAATCACTTTTAAAGAATCTTCTAATCCGCCGTTATTAAGATTTGATGTTGGTAGTAGCACCATAGCGCCAAGCGCTTCTGATTCTATTTCACCGATGCCAGTAGCAAATAACGTTAGCGAAGAACCTAAATCAAATATTCCTAAAAAAACTAACGTTTTCGCTAAATATAAGTTTGATAACTTCGTCGAAGGTAAATCAAATCAATTAGCACGTGCTGCCGCTTCTCAAGTTGCTGATAATCCAGGCACAGCTTATAACCCTTTATTTATTTATGGTGATACCGGTTTAGGAAAAACTCATTTATTGCACGCTGTTGGCAATGGTATTTTATTAAATAATCCCAAAGCTAAAATTGCTTATATGCATTCTGAACGTTTTGTTCAAGATATGGTTAAAGCATTACAAAACAATGCGATAGAACAGTTTAAACAATATTATCGTTCAGTTGATGCTTTATTAATTGATGATATTCAGTTTTTTGCCAACAAAGAACGAACACAAGAAGAATTTTTTCATACCTTTAATGCCTTGTTAGAAGGTAATCAACAGATTATTCTTACCAGTGATCGCTATCCGAAAGAAATTAACGGTGTTGAAGACAGGTTAAAGTCGCGTTTTGGATGGGGACTTACCATTGCAATTGAACCGCCAGAACTCGAAACTCGTGTTGCAATATTAAAACGTAAAGCCGAAGAGCGTCATATTAAGTTAGCTGATGAGGTTGCCTTTTTTATTGCCAAACGTATTCGTGCGAATGTACGTGATCTTGAAGGGGCACTTAACCGGGTTATTGCTAATGCAAATTTTACCGGCAGACAGATTACTATTGATTTTGTTCGTGAAGCCCTTCGAGATTTACTTGCCTTACAAGATAAGTTAGTTACTATCGACAACATTCAACGAACCGTTGCTGAATATTACAAAATTAAAGTTTCAGATCTACTTTCTAAAAGAAGAAGTCGATCTGTTGCTAGACCTAGACAAGTAGCAATGGCATTATCTAAAGAATTAACTAATCACAGTTTACCTGAGATTGGTGAAGCTTTTGGTGGTCGAGATCACACGACCGTCTTACATGCATGTCGTAAAATTAAAGCATTACGTGAAGAGACTCACGATATTAAAGAAGATTATTCAAACTTAATAAGAACACTTTCTTCTTAATTGTATTTAAACGTTAGGGTATAAAAATGAAGTTTTCATTAAATAGGGAATTATTGTTAAAGCCATTATTGCTCGTATCTGGTGCTGTTGAACGTAAAAGTACTTTACCAATATTAAGTAACGTGCTTTTAGAGGTAAGTGGGCAATCACTTACCTTAACAGCTACCGACTTAGAACTAGAAATGGTAGCTTATAGCGAAATAGAAAATCAGGGCGATGATGGAAAAATTACCATTCCTGCCCGTAAGTTATTAGATATTTGCAAAAGTTTACCTGATGGATCAATGTTAACGTTTGAGTCTGAAAACGACACTGTAAAAATTAGTACAGGCCGTAGTAAATATTCTTTATCTTCGTTACCAGCGACTGACTTCCCAAATATCGAACAATGGCAGGGGGATGTTGAATTTAAACTTACCAAAGCCGAATTATTACGTCTAATTGAAAGCACGCACTTTTCAATGGCCAATCAAGATGTTCGATATTACTTAAATGGCATGTCGATAGAAACTGAAGGAAACGAAATTCGTTCGGTTGCTACTGATGGTCATCGACTCGCTATCTGTAAAATATCAAACGAGCAACTTACTTTACCAGCGCGACAAGTGATTGTACCTCGTAAAGGGATTTTAGAAATCATTCGTTTGTTAGATCCTGTCGATGAAGAAATTCAAATTTATCTTGGCTCAAATCACATTCGTATTATTGACCAAGCTTTCTCTTTTACGAGTAAACTTGTTGATGGTCGCTTTCCTGATTACCGTAGGGTATTACCTCGTAACGGCGATAAAATATTTGAAACAAGTAAAGAGCAGCTTAAGCAAGTTTTATCTCGCGCTTCAATTCTTTCAAATGAAAAGTTCAAAGGTGTACGTTTAAACTTTGATCCAACAGAATTAAAAATTACCGCTAACAATCCAGAACAAGAACAGGCGGAAGAAGTTATTGAAATTAATTTTCCTTATGAAGCCATCGAAGTTGGTTTTAACGTTAGTTACGTACTCGATGTTTTAAATGCAGTTAAAGATGAAGCCGTTAAATTTACTTTAGCTGACGCTAATAGCAGTGTTGTTATTGAAGGTGCTTCTTCGAGTGAAGCTCTGTATGTTGTTATGCCAATGCGCCTTTAATTTAGCAAAGTAATGAGTGTTGAAAAATTAACTACCCATGCTTTTAGAAATTTAGCTAACAAGAGTTTACACTTTCATCCTGATTTAAATTTTATTTTGGGTGATAATGGCAGCGGTAAAAGTAGTTTGTTAGAAGCTATTTTTTTCCTCGGTCATGGCAAATCTTTTAGAACGAGTAAAACCGAAAACCTTGCTTGTTTTGATGAAAATAAATTTGTAGTTAGCATCAGTAGTTTTAATGACCTTAAACTTGGTATTGCTAAAACCATTGATACGGGTCAAGTTGAAATAAAACTCAATGGTGAAAAGCTTAATCGTTTATCAGACTTAGCAAAAAACTTTGCAGTACAAATTATTACACCAGAAAGTTTTAAACTGTTTTTTGGTGGTCCAAGAGAGCGTAGGAAGTTTTTGGATTTAGGTATGTTTCACGTGAAACAACAGTTTTCTAATAACTGGCGGGACTTCTCAAAAGTTCTTAAACATCGAAATGCATGTTTAAGAAATATTAGTCAGCGCTCTATGTTACCTTATTGGACTGAACAGTTTTGTTTGCTTTCTGATAAAATAGCTAATGACAGATTGGATTATGTAGAAAACCTAGCGCGTGAACTTCACCAATGGTTAGGTTATTTATTACCAGATTTTAAAGAAAAAATATCAGTACAATATTTACGTGGTTGGAATCTCAAAAAAGATTTAGCTACTGCTTTATCTGATAACTTTGATAGAGAGTTAGAATTAGGTTATACAGCAAGTGGTCCACATAAATTCGATATACGTTTTAATATTGGTAGACAGCCTCTAGAAAACACATTATCACGTGGTCAGCAAAAGTTGTTTTTACTGGCTTTAACATTATCTCAAGCTAAATTAATTGAGAATGTAAAGCGATTAAAACCAATTTTATTAATTGATGATATAGGTGCCGAACTAGATTTTAATTCTAGGACAGCATTATCGACAGCAATAAAAAGTTTAGATTGCCAAGTAATAATTTCGGCAATAGAGAAAACGGTATTGGAGCCAATAATTCCAGCGGATAATAATTATAAGATGTTTCACGTGAAACAGGGTGAAATCCTAGAAATAATTGAATAAGTGAATAGGCTAAAAACATGACAGTAGAAAATGATTATGGCTCGGAAAGTATTAAAGTACTTAAAGGTCTAGATGCGGTTCGTAAAAGACCAGGGATGTATATTGGTGATACTGATGACGGTAGCGGTCTTCACCATATGGTGTTTGAGGTTTTAGATAACTCAATAGATGAAGCCTTAGCAGGACACTGTAAAGATATTACAGTAACTATTCACTTAGACGGTTCAGTATCTGTAAAGGATGATGGACGCGGTATTCCGACAGATATTCATGAAGAAGAAGGTGTGTCTGCAGCTGAAGTTATCATGACAGTTCTTCATGCTGGTGGTAAGTTTGGTGGTGATGATTCAGGATATAAAGTTTCTGGTGGTCTTCATGGTGTTGGTATTTCAGTAGTTAACGCATTAAGTGACAAACTAATGCTAACTATCCGTCGAGCAGGAAAAGTGTTCGAACAAGAATATCAAGGCGGGGAACCAGTAGCTCCTCTAGCGGAAATTGGTGTTTCTGATAGAACAGGTACCGAAGTAAGGTTTTGGCCAAGCTCTAAAACCTTCTCTGATGTGTTGTTTCATTACGACTTATTGTTAAAGCGTATTCGTGAATTATCATTTTTGAACTCAGGTGTAGCAATTACTTTAACCGATGAACGAGAAGCCGATAAAAGCCAATACTTTAAATATGATGGCGGTATTCAAGCGTTTGTCGATTATTTAAATACTAATAAAACACCGGTGAATGAAGAGATTTTCTATTTTGATCTCGAACGTGAAGATGGTATTGTTGTTGAAGTCGCTATGCAGTGGAACGATGGTTTCCAAGAAAACATCCATTGTTTTACTAACAATATTCCACAAAAAGATGGCGGAACACATTTAAGTGGTTTTAGAACCGCTTTAACCAGAACGCTAAATAGCTACATGGTAAAAGAAGGTTTAAATAAAACCAAGAAAGGTGGTAGTACTGAAACAAGTGCTTCAGGTGATGATGCGCGTGAAGGTTTAACTGCTGTTATTTCAGTTAAAGTTCCTGATCCCAAGTTTTCATCACAAACAAAAGATAAGTTAGTATCATCAGAAGTTAAAACTGCTGTTGAACAAGCGATGGGTGAAAAACTAGGTGAGTACTTATTAGAAAAACCAAGTGTTGCTCGTACCATTATCATGAAGATTGTTGATGCGGCAAGAGCTCGTGAGGCAGCACGTAAAGCCCGTGAAATGACACGTCGGAAAGGCGCATTAGATATCGCCGGTTTACCGGGTAAGCTTGCTGATTGCCAAGAGAAAGATCCTGCACTTTCAGAACTGTATATTGTGGAAGGAGACTCTGCTGGCGGTTCAGCCAAGCAGGGACGAAATCGTAAAAACCAAGCTATTCTGCCGTTAAAAGGTAAAATTCTAAACGTAGAAAAAGCACGTTTTGATAAAATGATTTCTTCACAAGAAGTTGGTACGTTAATCACAGCTTTAGGTTGTGGTATTGGTCGTGATGAATACGACCCTGAGAAATTACGTTACCACAGCATTATCATCATGACCGATGCCGATGTTGATGGTTCTCACATTCGTACATTATTATTAACTTTCTTCTTCCGTCAAATGCCAGAAATTATGGAACGCGGATATATCTATATTGCTCAACCTCCTTTATATAAAGTGAAAAAAGGCAAACAAGAAAGATACATTAAAGATGATGATGGCTTAATAGAATACTTAACAACGCTTGCGCTTGAAAATGCTGAAATTCATGTCAATGAATCAGCACCAGCAATAGCAGGGTTAAGTTTAGAAAAATTAGTAAATCAATATCGTAATACTATGAATACCATCAAACGTGTATCAAGACAGATACCTGAAGATATTCTAGAGAAAATGATTTATTCAACGCCAATGACAATTGAAGATTTTAAAGATGAAGCTAAAGTTGCAGCTTGGGGCACTGATGTATTAGCAGCATTAAATGAGCAAGCAGGTAATGGTTCAATTTACGATATTGAAGTTAAGCAAGATTTAGAACGTAATGTTTTCTATCCATGTTTTAATATCCGTCAGCACGGTATTGATAAGCAATATAACTGTAGTTATGAGTTTATTCATTCAGCTGAATTTAAATCTATTATTGATTTAAATATTGCGATTAATGATTTAATGGAAGAAGGTGCTTACGTTAAGCGCGGTGAAAAAATTAAACCAGTGAATACTTTTGAAGAAGCATTAAGCTGGTTAATGGCAGAATCAAAACGTGGTCAGTATATTCAACGTTATAAAGGACTAGGGGAAATGAATCCTAGTCAGTTATGGGAAACGACCATGGATCCAGAAACTCGCCGTATGCTGCGTGTAACAATTGATGATGCTATTGCAGCCGATCAATTATTCAATACCTTAATGGGTGATCACGTTGAGCCACGTCGTCACTTCATTGAAGAGAATGCACTGAAAGTATCGAACTTAGATATATAGTGTATTTACACTAAATAAAAAATGCCCGGTCATCATAATCGGGCATTTTTGTTTCTGCTAATTGCAGAAAATATTGAGATAAAACAGTTTGTAGGGAAATCTCATCCTGTGATCGTTGCTGATAATGCTTGAATGCGGGTATAATCAGCGCCATTAAATTTTAGCTAGAAACGGAAAGACATGAGTACGTTTGATATAAAAACTTTTCAGGGTTTAATTTTGCAGTTGCAAGATTATTGGTCACGCCAAGGTTGCGTAATTATTCAACCGCTTGATTTAGAAGTTGGTGCTGGAACATTCCACCCAATGACATTCTTACGTGCCATTGGTCCTGAGCCAATGAGCAGCGCTTATGTGCAACCGTGTCGTCGTCCTACCGATGGCCGCTATGGTGAGAATCCAAACCGTTTACAGCATTATTATCAGTTTCAGGTAATGCTTAAGCCGTCACCTAAAAATATCCAAGAGTTATATTTAAACTCGTTAAATGAATTAGGTATCGATACCTTAGTTCATGATATTCGTTTTGTTGAAGACAACTGGGAATCACCAACACTAGGTGCTTGGGGTTTAGGTTGGGAAGTTTGGCTAAACGGTATGGAAGTAACGCAGTTTACCTATTTCCAACAAGTAGGCGGTTTAGAGTGTGCACCGGTAACAGGTGAAATTACTTACGGCCTAGAACGCTTAGCTATGTACATTCAAAATGTTGATAGTATTTATGACTTAGTGTGGACAGATGGTCCTATGGGTAAAGTCTTATACGGTGATGTTTTCCATCAAAACGAAGTAGAGCAATCGGCTTACAACTTTGAACATGCCGATGTTGACTATTTATTTAAGACTTTTGATCACTGTGAAAAAGAAAGCCAAAAATTAATTGCAGCTAATTTAGCTTTACCGGCTTACGAACAAGTAATGAAAGCATCACACGCCTTTAACTTATTAGATGCGCGCCATGCTATTTCAGTAACAGAGCGTCAACGTTACATCTTACGTGTTCGTGCTTTATCAAAAGCCTGTGCCGAAGCATATTACGCTAAGCGAGAAGAACTAGGTTTCCCTCTTTGTAAATCATCTAAAGAAGGTGATAGCTAATGACTACCAAGACATTATTAATAGAATTAGGTACGGAAGAGTTACCACCAACATCATTAAAGCTGTTGGCGACAACTTTTCATGAGCAAATTAAAACACAATTAGATGGCTTAAGTTTATCGTATAGCGACATTAAATGGTTTGCGTCACCGCGCCGCTTAGCTGTACAAGTTATTGATTTAATTGAAAGCCAAGCAGATAAAGTCGTAGAAAAGCGCGGCCCAGCTGTCAATGTTGCATTTGATGCCGACGGTAACGCTAGCAAAGCCGCACAAGGTTGGGCACGTTCAAATGGTATTAGTGTTGAAGAAGCTGAGCGTTTAGTTACCGATAAAGGCGAATGGTTGTTACATAAAGCAACTCAAGCAGGTAAAAGCGTATTTGACTTGCTCCCAGATGTTGTTGCCAAAGCCGTGACTAAATTACCTATTCCTAAGCCAATGCGCTGGGGCAGTGGTCGAACGCAGTTTATTCGTCCGGTACACACTTTAATTATGATGTACGGTTCGAAAGTCATTGACGGTGAAATTTTAAGTGTTGCTTCAAGTAACATCAGCCAAGGTCATCGTTTTCATCATCAAGGCGAATTAGTGATCAGCTCTGCTGATAATTACGAAGCTGAATTGTTAGCAGCGCATGTTGTTGCTGATTATCAAACCAGACTAGATACCATCGTCGCTGAAGTTGAAAAAGCGGCAAAAGCGTTAAATGCGAATGCACTTGTTGACCAAGCATTATTAGAAGAAGTTAGCTCGCTAGTTGAATGGCCTGTTATTTTAGTGGGTGAGTTTGATCAGAGCTTTTTAGAAGTACCGGCTGAGCCATTAATTTATTCGATGAAAGATCATCAAAAATACTTTCCAGTGATGAATGATAAAAATGAACTGCTTAATAAGTTTATTTTTGTTACTAACATTGAAAGTAAAGATCCAAGCCAAGTAGTTTTTGGTAATGAAAAAGTTATTCGTCCGCGTTTAGCCGATGCTGAGTTTTTCTTTAATACTGATAAGAAAAAATCACTTGAGTCACGTTTAGCCAGTTTAGAGTCGGTTTTATTCCAAAAACAATTAGGCACGCTTAAAGCTAAATCTGAGCGTATTGCTACGTTAAGTGAATACATTGCTGAACAACTGAATGAAAACGTGTCAGAAGCGCATAGAGCGGGTTTATTAAGTAAAACAGACTTAATGACTGACATGGTTTTAGAATTCCCACAAGTGCAAGGCACTATGGGTAAATATTACGCGCAAAACGACGGTGAATCGGCAGCAGTAGCACAGGCGTTAGAAGATCAATATCGTCCGCGTTATGCCGGTGATAGCTTACCTGAAGGTAACATTGGTTGTGCCGTCGCCATAGCTGACAAAATTGATACGCTAGTCGGTATTTTTGGTATTAACCAAGCACCTAAAGGTGACAAAGACCCGTTTGCACTTCGTCGTGCCGCGATTGGTTTAATTCGTATTATCATTGAAAAATCATTAACGCTTGATATTACTAGCTTAGTTGCACAAAGCATTACTGCATACGGCGACAAGTTATTGAATGAAAACACTCAGGCCGATGTCGAGAAATTTGTTTTAGGTCGTTACCGTGCTTTCTACCAAGAGCAAAATGTTAGTGTTGATATTATTCAGTCAGTATTAGCAAAAGCGCCATCTGCGCCATTAGATTTTGATAAGCGCGTAAAAGCGGTAACTTACTTTAAAACTCTAGATGCGGCGCAAGCACTTGCAGCAGCAAATAAACGTGTAGGTAACATCTTAGCTAAATTTGAAGGTGAGTTAAATTCACAAGTAAACAGTGACTTAGCTTGTGAAGCTGTTGAGCATGCCTTAATTGAAAGTGTAAATACTTGTTCAGCTAAATTGCTTGAATTAGCAGGTGACTACCAAGCAATGTTAACTACGTTAGCAAGCTTAAAAACACCGATTGATGACTTTTTCGATAATGTTATGGTCATGGCTGATGATGAAGCAGTGAAAGTTAATCGCTTAACGTTATTAGCTAATATTCGTGCGAGCTTTTTAAATATTGCGGATATCTCGTTATTACAATAACGAATACCTGATATTGTACTGATAAAAAAAGCGACTTAGGTCGCTTTTTTTATGTGAAAAATTTTATGTGAAAAATATAGTGATAAAACC